>CAMLJN010000008.1 GCA_946480445.1 uncultured Buttiauxella sp. | reverse complement strand
CTCCGACCCACTGGTCCCAAACCAGTTGCGCTACCAAGCTGCGCTACTCGCCGAATGCGGAGCGCATCTTACTGCGCACCGTTTGGGTCGTCAATCCCTTAACTTAAAAATCCCTGCCGTTTGGCTTAAAAGCAGGCGCTTGTAGAGCAAATGTTACTGAGCGGCCTTCTGCGGCACATGGCACCAGTTGTTATTCTCGTTAATCCCGCCGTCTGGCGAGGTATAACCGAGGCAGCCCATAATGGTGTCATACAGTTCTACATGGCGGTGCGACACTTTCATCGCCGCCTGCTCTTTCATATGCTCAAACGAACGGGCACGGTCCGGATCTTCAAGGTACTTATCAGAGGCCCAGACCAGCAGCGGTACGCGGAACTGCTCCGGCGGAGCCATACCGCGCGGCGTACCGTGCAGATGTTTATGCTCGCTGATGGATTCACCGTGGTCCGAAGCATAGAAGATAATCGCGCGCTTATCGCGCAGCTGATTTATCACATCAGAAATAACCGTATCGGTATAAAGCACCGAGTTATCAAAGGCGTTAATCAGCTGCTCTTTGCTGCACTCTTTATCAATGCTCACGCACTCAGGCGTCCACTTCGCGAAGCTGCGCGGATAGCGCTGCACGTAGGAGAAGTGCGATCCTTTGGTGTGCAGAATCACCAGATGCTTACCCTTCGGATGCTCGTCGAGAGAACGTTTCATCTCCTCCACCAGCAGCATGTCGTCGACCTGCTTACCGCTGTTACGCGGTTCAGCAGCGATCTGCTCGCGATAGGAGAAGTTATCCGCCATCGTGTTGCCGTAGAACCAGACTTCACTTTGCATCGCGTACAGGTTCGAGGAGAAGCCCAGCTGCTTGAGCACGGCAAAAATGTTCTGCTCTTTCAGGGTACGCTGAGGATTATCCTCCGCCCCGCCTTCACGCACGAACATACAGCGCAAAGAAAGCTTAGTGGCGGTATCGCAGGATTCCCCCCGGAAGGCGACCAGGTTTTTCTCCTGCGCAAGCTTCGGCGTGGTATCACGGTCATAGCCCAGAATACCCATATGATCCCAGCGGGTGGTTTCCCCGATGATAAAGACCATATAAGTGTCGTCGATGCCTTTTGGCGCAACATAGGTGAATTTTTTCACCGGGTTCATCAGCGAGCCGTTATCGTTTGATTCATCCACCTGCGCCCAGGCAAACAGGCCAAGAGCTGAGATCCAGTTCGACGGCAGGTAAGAGTTCGCCACCACGCCGCCATAGCTTGGCATATCCACGGTTGAACGCTTTTCGATACGGTTTTGCTGTTTATCAAGGTAGCGTAACGGCGCCCAGACCATCAGCCCGGCAAGCAGCACAATCGCCACGCTCTTCACGCGATGGCCGCGCGTTTGCAGCTGTTTGAGCAGCGTATAGCGGCAGGTGTTGCTCCAGATAAGCACCAGCGGAATGGCGCTAACCAACAGCATCCACAATACAAAGTGATAGCCGACGATCTCTTTGGATAAGTCGATGTCCGTGGTCATTACCGAGGCGATAATTCCGTAGCCGATAACGACGTTCAGGAATGTCATGTAATAGCTGGCGGCTACGGAACACAGCACGATAAAGGTGGTGAGGATCCGCCAGACTAAACGTCCAAACAGTGAAAGCACACGCAGTAAGAAGAAGGTGACTAATACCGTGGCACACACTTCAGCCACCGCGGCAAACGCTTTCCATGCGTTGAGGTCATGCATTAATCCATCAAAGCGGTGATAAAAAACTGAAATGTTCAAAAACAGGCCGATGTATACCGCTAACAGAAAGCATAGTTTCTGCTGGGTCATCGATTTAATGTAATTCATTCAGGGTGTCCTGGCGCAAAAAGAAGACGTATAAAGCGTTACTCAGACCATAAATGATTGAGGTAGTTCTGAGAAAGAAAGCGTTGCACGGGAATCGGGATGATTCTGAGGCCAACAGTCGTGGCGGCGGGGCTAGTAGAGCACAGAGGCGCGGAAAAGTACCGACAAAAAGAGTGAGCAAAGATGATATTTACAAAGAGAGGTACAGGCGGGCTAAGACCAGGATGCCGCCGCGGTATAACACCACGGCGGCTGGGTTTGCAAAACCTTTAGCTCGCTATCAGGCGTGAGCGTGCTGGTGCTGCATCGCTTCACGGGCTGGCTGGCGGATAGTGGTGGAAAGCGCCAGGGACAGAATAAGCAGGGCAAAGATAACGCAGAAGGTCACGTAGAAGCCGCCAAACAGCGAGGCGATAATCGAGCCGCAGATGCTGCCGATACCGAAGCCCAGATAAATCACGCCGTAGTTTTTAGCCAGGTTGTTCAGGCCGAAGAACTCGCTCACCAGGGAAGGATAAACGGTAATGGTGCCGCCAAAGTTAAAGGCTACGCAGGCGATGGCGGCAAAGAAGGTCGCTTCATTGAGCGGGGCGAACAGCAGCGCGGCCATGCCGACCAAAGAAATAACCTGGCCGATAGTGATTACCCGGATACGTGCAATTTTGTCAGAAAGAATGCCCAGCACCAGACGGCCGCTCAGGTTCGCAATCGCGATGATGGTGACCGCGTTTGCCGCAGACTCAGCGCTTAAATGCACCATGCCCTGAGCAATATCTTTCGCCACGCCAATCACATACAGGCCACTCATACAGGCGGTCAGGAACATCACGGCCAGCATCCAGTACTGCGGTTTACGCATAGATTCCGCGAGGGTGAAGTCTTTCTCTGTCACGCCGTTAATGGTTTGCACTTCGTGTTTTGGCGCATCCTTCATCAGCGTCGCACCGAAGAGGATCATCACCATCGCCAGCGCACCCCAGATCATAAAGGTGTTTTCCAGACCGTAGTTTGCCAGCAAATGGGTATCAATATATTTAAAGCCCAGGCTGCCAAGGCCATAAGAACCGATGGCAAACGCGGAAATCAGCCCCTTACGTTCCGGGAACCATTTCACGCAGTTAGACAGGGTTAACAGGTAGCCCGCGCCGTCCGCCAGGCCAACCAGCACGCCCGCGCTCAGCCAGAGCATCATCAGATTGCTGGCGTGTGCGGTGAGGAAAAAACCTACACCCAGCAGCACACCGGCCGCCATCGTAACTTTGCGAACCCCGAAACGCTCCTGCAATTTACCGGCCACGGAAGAAGATATCGCCAGCCCAAGGCTCAGCAAACCAAAGGAGAACGCCACCTGGCTGATAGGCTCATTAAGCTTTTCTGACAGTGCGCTGTTAAACAGGCTCCAGGTATAAACGGAACCCAGAGCAAATTGGGTAATGATGGTCCCGATAAGGGTTAACCAACGTGTGCGGTTATATTGAGCAGTGTTCATGGCAGATGTCCTGCAAAGCTAAGGAAAGTTATCTGCCGCTAAGGGTAACGAAGCGCCTTTTATTCCAGGAAAAAAAGGCATGAAGTGCATGAGAAACGGAATGAAATGCCGCTGAGGCGGAATGAATGGCCTGGCGCAGCAGGAATCACCAATGTATGTGAGTAACCACTATCCATGTAAGCCCCGCCAAATCTGTAGATAAAATGTTAAATCTTACTGTGACAAGGTTAACGGAATGGGGATTTATGTCGCCTGATTACAACGTCAGGCTTATCAGCACCACACCACGCCAGTACCGAATTAGAAGGCAGTTCTTACCTGACCGCTGGATTAGGTGGAGCGGATTTATCAGCAAGTTTGTAAGCAATCACTATCAAAATCGGGCGCTAACGCCAAGGTTGTAGAGGTAAGTTTCGCCCGTCGAAACGCCTTCGGCCTGCGACATTGAAGCGAAGGCGGCGACATTTTTACCGATCGGCATATCTGCCCCCACAGTGACATCCATCCAGCTGCTGTCCTGGACGCTCGCCGCGTTGCTACGCGACCCGTTCTGGGCTTTCCAGATGTTATCGCCGTACTGGTGGTTATAGCTCACCTGCGCCCAGGGGCGGAAATAACCTGCGGGAGATTCCAGCCGCCAGCCGACGGTCGACACGCTGGCGTGCCAGAGCGGATCATTAAACTGTGAGGCCCCAGCGCTGTTGCCATATTCGTTGTAAATGCCGGTTGAACTGCCATCCCAGCTGTATTCTGCCGTTGGACCGGTGGTGATATTCCCCAGCACGGGGATATTCCAGACGATGCTCAGCCGGGCGTTATCGGCACTGGCGGCATCATTTCCGGCAACAAGAGCCAATCCGGTCTGGCTTTGCAATAGCTGAGAAGAATGGATACGCTCTGCAAGAATGTCGTTATAGCCTGGCGCTCGTTCGCTGTCCCAGGTATAACGATCCTGTACGTCGCCCGTAGCTTCTTCACTACTGTATTCCTGCTGCCACGCAAAGGAACAGGCAGTATAAAGCAGACAAGATGAGGCCAGCGCCGCAATAAGCGTGATACGGCGACCGCTGCGTAAAGAATGTTTTATCATCACAACGACTCCAGGAAAGAGCCAAATCCGGCGATATTTTTGTAATTTTGAGGAGCTTGCGGATACCCCTGAATTAACTATTGTCTTTTTATCAGGCACGTCAAGCTGACACCTAACTATTTCATCAGAGGAAAGAGTATGCAGCGTTGCGGATGGGTCACCCAGGACCCGCTCTATCTCGACTATCACGACAAGGAATGGGGCGTGCCTGTCACCGACGGGCAAAAACTGTTTGAAATGATCTGTCTGGAAGGTCAGCAGGCGGGCCTTTCCTGGATTACCGTGCTGAAAAAACGCGAAAACTATCGCCGCAGCTTTAAGAATTTTGATCCGCAGGCGGTCGCGCTTTTCCAGCCGAAAGACGTCGACGCGCT
Organism: uncultured Buttiauxella sp.; assembly: GCA_946480445.1. GTDB lineage: Bacteria > Pseudomonadota > Gammaproteobacteria > Enterobacterales > Enterobacteriaceae > Dryocola. The sequence continues at coordinate 165,181 of CAMLJN010000008.1, read as the reverse complement.
GCTGCAGGATGCGGGTATCATTCGCCATCGCGGCAAAATCGAGGCGATCATCAATAACGCCAAAGCGTTTCTCGCAATGGAAGCAAAGGGTGAAAAATTTCCGGCGTTTGTCTGGTCGTTTGTGGATAACACGCCGCAGGTCACCCGGGCGGCAACGCTGGGCGAGATAGCCACCACAACGCCCGCTTCCGACGCGCTGGCAAAGGCGCTAAAAAAGCGCGGCTTTAAATTTGTCGGCTCGACCATCTGCTATTCATTTATGCAGGCATGCGGCCTGGTCAACGACCATGTCACGACCTGTTTCTGCCACCCCGACAATAATAAATGATCCGCCCTCTGCTGCCCGGTGAAATGGATACGCTAATAACGTTGTGGCTTGAGAGCACGATTCAGGGGCATCCCTTTATCCCGGTGAGCTACTGGGAAGAAAGTGAAGCCATCGTCCGTAACGTTTATATCCCTCAGTCGCGCACCTGGGTTTATCAGGAAGGCGAAAAAATGGCCGGGTTTATTAGCATTCTGGATAAGCGTTTTATCGGTGCGCTGTTTGTCGCAGAACGCTTTTCCAGCAAAGGGGTGGGTAGCGCGCTGATTGAGCGGGTGAAAGAGGAGTTTCGTGAACTCAGCCTTGAGGTTTACCAGAAAAACCAGCGGGCGGTTAATTTCTATCACCGCCACGGCTTTCAGATAGAGGAAAGCGCCTGGCAGGACCAGACGCAGCATCCCACCTGGATTATGAACTGGCAGGCGGATCAAACGCCGTAACCTCCGGCAGCGGGCCGTTGTATTTTTCGGCCCATACCAGCGAGGAGTTAGCGGCGCAGCCGTTTGCCAGACGCGAAGTGGGAATATCTAACGTCAGCACATTGACCGCGCCGTTTTTACAAAGCCTGTCGGCATCTAAATCAGGCCAGGCGCCCTCGTGAATGCAAACCACGCCCGGCTTAATGCCCTCAGTCACCTGCGCCCCCACCAGCACCTGGCCGCGATGATTCCAGACACGCACCACATCGCCGTCTGCAATACCTCGCGCGGCCGCATCGGCTGGATGAAGCGTTAGCGGCTCGCGGCCGGCAATGGCGTATTTTTCACGCAGCGCGGCATAGTTTAGCTGACTGTGCAAACGGTGCGCCGGGTGGGCAGACAGCAGCTGAAGCTGCCCCTCCGCGGCATTCCCCTGCCACTCATCGGGCGCAAGCCAGCTGGGATGCGGGGGGCAATCCTCATAGCCATAGGCAGCAATACGCTCAGAGTAAATTTCAATTTTTCCGCTCGGCGTTTTCAGCGGATAAGCCTGCGGATCGGCGCGGAAATCGCTGAAGCGGACAAAATCGTTATTTTTCTCGCTCTCCGGCATTTCTATTAGCTGGTTAGCGCGCCAGAAAGTAACGAAATCGGGCAGCGTAACCTGCTGAGCCTCCCCACGGCTGCGGGCAATCTCATAGAAGCTTTCCAGCCATTGCAGCTCTGACTTCTCCTCGGTAAAGCGGGCTTTCCCACCCGCCTCCCAAAGCTCGCTCAGATCGGCAAAGACATCGAAATCGTGGCGCGCTTCCCCCTGCGGGGCAACAACCTGTTTCATGGGCACCAGATGTTGGTTGCTGTAATCGCCGGTCATCGTCAGATCGTTACGCTCAAACGACGTGGTGGCAGGCAGCACAATATCCGCGTGCTTTGCCGCCGCCGTCCAGAAACATTCGGAGATGACGATAAACTCGGGCTTTTGCCAGGCTTTGATTAAGCGGTTGGTATCCTGATGATGGGTAAAGTTAGCGCCGCCCGCCCACCACAGCATACGAATATCCGGGAAGGTCTTTTGCATGCCGTTGTGCTGATAGTCAGCCCCCGGGTTCTCCAGCGCTTCAACGATGCGCGCAACGGGAATTTTCTCTACCGCATCCGTGCCGCCTGCGACCGTTCCCTGGAGTAAACCCGGTACGGCCGCACGCCGTGTAGGATTTCCGCCATTCGCAAAATGGTAGGAAAGCCCAAAGCCGCCGCCCGGCGTACCGATCTGCCCCAGCATCGCGGCAAGCGTCACCAGCATCCAGTGCTTCTGCTCCCCGTACTGCTGACGCTGCATACCCCAGCCGGACATCAGCAGGGTACGGTTCGCGCTGAACAGCTGCGCCAGATATTCGATAGTCTGCACCGGGATGCCGCAAATGCTGGCTGCCCATTCGGCGTTTTTCGGCTGCCCGTCCGTTTCACCGCGCAAGTACGCCGCAAACTTATCAAAGCCGTAGGTGCAACGTTCCAGAAACGCAGCATCATGCCAGCCGTGCCTGACCAGCGTGTGGGCGATGCCCAGCATCAGGGCTACGTCGGTCCCCATATTCGGCGCAATCCACTGCGCGCGGTCGCCAAAGAAATCCACCGTTTCCGATCTCATCGGATCTATGGCGATCACCGTTTTACTGCTTTTCTTAAGCTGTTCGAAATACTTCACGCCCTGCTCGTCGCTGGCGTTCCAGGCAATCTTCAGCGTATTAAGCGGGTTGGCGCTCCACAGCACCACAACATCGCTGTGCTCCAGCACCAGAGGCCAGCTGGTTTGCTGCTGATAAACCTCATTGCCGCCGACAACATACGGCATGATCACCTGTGCGGCACCGGTGGAATAATCGCCCAGATGCCCGGTGTAACCTCCCGCAAGGCTCATGTAGCGCTGTAACAGCGTTGCCGCCTTATGAAGCACGCCGTTGGAACGCCAGCCATAGGACCCGGCAAAGATCGACGACGCCCCGTACTGAGCGCGGATACGCTGATGCTGCTGATGGATCAGCCTTAGCGCCTCATCCCAGCTAATCCGGACGTATTCATCCTCCCCGCGCACGCCCCGCGGCGCATCCGGCGAAGCCAAAAAGCCTTTACGGGCCATCGGAAACAGGACGCGTGCTTTGCTGTGTACCTGGTCGGGTACGGCGAGCTGAAGCGAGTTTTCATGCCCTGTCTCCAGCGCACCGCGCGAAGCGAGCACACGCTCACCGTCAGTCTCAACCAGCATCGGTCCCCAGTGGGCGGCGGTTAAAACGTGTTTCGTTTTCGTTGAATTGTCCAGGGTGAGCTCCGGTGTTTGCAGGCGGTGGCCTGCTGACCACTCGATATGGGTAATAAATTTAAGACGACTCCGGGAATGTTCTACATACCATTATTACTGTAATAAAAACAGCCTTTTAAACTTAAAAGCAGTATATTAGTGTTATTTGGTGTTTGTCCGTTTTACTCGTCTTTAAAGCCCTGCCGCCAGTTTTCTGGCAGATTACGGCGCTTTATCTGTTGGATTTGATAGTCTTTTCTGCAATGTTTATGGTCGATAGTTTATGTAAAAAAACAGCCCTGTACTGATTCCCATTAACACACTGTAAGCAGCCAAACCAAATTTAAGCATAGCTGATGATTTGTTTATTTTTTCAACCAAACTACTGCTGAACATAGTGCTATACATAAACGGCATTGCAACCACAAAACCACTCATAAAATAAATGATGAGGCTAACTACTTCTACGGTTTTTCGCCAAATCCAAAAGCGATATGTTTTTTTAGCCCACTGAAATATTGTTGAGTTATTACTAATATACAAAAGTTTTTGACACTTACTGTAATTATCAATATCTCTTACTGGATCTTTAGATCGCAAAAGTATTCTCCTCTGTTCTAGAGTCAAATTTGAGTCTTTAGTTAATGCTGAAATGCCGTATTCTTCAGCAATTCGCTTAAAATTTTCGTCGTTTGTGTTTTTATAGAGGTTGTACGAAAACTCGCTAATCGCTTTTCTGGAATTAAAGACTTTGTCCCTTTTATAGATCCATCCTAACCACTCCGAGTATAATTTAAATTAGCTAAGGGGATTGCACGGCGTAAATAGCTTCCCTCTGTTTTTGGGGAGTTCGTCATACAGATTCTGAGATATCGGTACGGTTTTTCTTGCCTTTAGTTTTAGTGATCCAATATTTTATCTGCCGGTGTTCAACATCAGACGGACACCGGCCTTTGAAAGGGTTCATGTACTGTTCCGTCAGCAAAAGATGACGATGATATTATCACCTCCAGATTTTTGTAACAGAACCTTTTTAAAACACATTTCCAAAATCCTGACCATGAAGCTCTTACCTGGATAACACCTCACTGATTAAATCAAAGAAGTCTGGCTCAACAATGTTTTTTTCATCGTTAGGGTGCCCACTGTCAACTATCTTTAATTTATGGACCTCACTTGATCTCAATCGGTGATCATCTGATAGTTTATCTTCATAGAATTCATGAAGGTATTTCTCATCTAAAACCACCATCTTATTTCCTTGTTCCCATTTCAGTAATTTATTTTCCAATTGTGAAATGTAATTATCCTGACAACTTATTGTATTAGACCATGGGTCGACAATATATTCTTCACCATCTATATTTACCCTGCATACCTGATGGTCAAATAATCTGTCTGGAGTTTCATAATTGACTATTTCAGGATTAAATCCATATTTATGGAGTAGCGCATAAACCACGGAACTTTGTTCACCACAATTCCCCAGTGACAACTTAACAAGCTTCATTAGTCGGATGTGATGATCTTCTATCTTTCCAGTCTCTAAGTAAGTATCGAGATCGCTCCATTTTTTTAGCGCATACAGATGCTCTTCAGGTGTTCTTTTCTTAGAACATTTATTAATGGCCTTGAATTTTTTATTTTCATTAAAAACAGCACGCGCTATTTTTAACACGTTCACAACAAATGTCAATTTATCAACATTCTTCACGCTTTGCTCAAGGTTATTATATAGATGTTCGGCCTCAAGCCTTTTACAATTGATAATTGAATTATCGCCGGAATGATCACTTTTTTGGGAAGACATTCTACAGGTAACCTGATTATTTCTCACACTGGATATTTGGGGGATAACCCCCTTAAGTTTTGATGGTAGATGATGGTTGAGTTCATAGATAGCTATGTCCGATATCAGCAGGGAGGTGTGTTTTGTCAGTTTCATGATAATCTCCGATGAAAACAAGCATTATAACCGGTGTGATGACTATCTCTTTTACAAAACGATAATTTGGTTCTGTCGCATTAACAGAGCAGAGTCAGCAACAGAACAATAATATTGAGCACCAGACCTAATTTTTCGACAGTAAGTCAGGTAAAAACGTCGTACTGTTTTGAACTTAGCATCAAGTTCATTGAAGTAAACATCCTTGGCTGGGCGAATAAGAGACGGTAAGCGCTGAAGTACTGTTGTTTTGGCCGTTGAAGCACAGCGTGTCAGGGCTGCAATACGGGTATCCGAAACCGGTGTAATTGTTGGTAATGTCACTCCCAGGTTACGTATTGTCAGAAGGCGGCCTAAGGCAAAGCGCAGAACCGCCGCGTAGAAATTACGCTAAGCCCGCTTTCCTGATCGCTTGCTATCACCTCTCCTGCGCAGAGGTGATAGCCCCCCACCCGCACAAAGAATTTATGTTACTCTCCAGAAAGTTACCCTTCCTGGAGACGGACATGAACGGCAAGGCTGCGCGCCCTACGATAAGCGATGTCGCGAAAGCGGCGAAAACCGGTAAAACCAGCGTTTCCCGCTATCTGAACGGCGAGCAAAACGTTCTTTCCGACGACCTGCGCGCCCGCATTGAAACGGCCATAGCCAATCTCGATTATCGCCCAAACCAGATGGCCCGCGGCCTGAAGCGCGGCCGCACGCGATTAATCGGCCTGATCATTGCCGATATCACCAATCCCTATTCCGTCGACGTGCTGAGCGGCATCGAGGCCGCCTGCCGCGAGAAAGGCTTTACGCCGCTGGTCTGTAACACCAATAACGAGGTGGACCAGGAGCTGCATTATCTCGATTTGCTGCGCAGCTATCAGGTGGAGGGCATCGTGGTCAACGCCGTAGGCATGCGTGAGGAAGGGCTGAATCGCCTGCAACAGTCTGCGCTGCCGATGGTGCTGATCGACCGCAAAATTCCGGATTTTGCCTGCGACGTGGTTGGGCTGGATAACACCCAGGCCGCGACAACCGCCACTGAACATCTCGTTGAGCAGGGCTTTGAGGCGATCCTCTTTCTCAGCGAGCCGCTGGGGATGGTGAACACCCGCCGCGAGCGCCTGCGCGCCTTCCGTCACACCATCGACCGCTATCCCGGCATCGTTGCAGAAAACGCAGAAGTCCCCCTGCACGAAGCGGATCTGCTCGATAACACCCTTCGCCAGTTCCACACCCGCCATCGCGGGATGCGTAAAGCCGTGATTTCAGCCAACGGCGCGCTCACTTTGCAGGTAGCACGCTCGCTGCGCCGTATCGGCCTGCACTGGGGCTGCGATATTGGCCTGCTCGGGTTCGACGAACTTGAATGGGCAGAGCTGGCAGGGGTGGGCATCACCACCCTGAAACAACCCACCTGGCAAATCGGCTACGCGGCGCTGGAACAGGTCGTGAAGCGCATTGAAGGCACGGCAGATACCGTCCACGAACGTGTGTTTTCCGGCGAGCTTATCGTGCGCGGCTCCACCGCCCGCTAAAACTATCTTCGTGATAGCGATCATAAATTCAGCATGCCTGGCTTCTCTTTGGAACCGGTTCCATCTAGCGTAATAATTATGTTACTCAGATGTCATCACGCCGGAGATGCTGATGGAAAGAAAGATCATTGTCGTCACAGCCGCTTACGGCCATGACCGCATCGCCGCGCTGGGCGGGCAGCAGGCGCTGTTACCCATTATTGCCAGCGCGGGCGCAGACGGCGTAGAAATCCGCCGCGAACTGCTCAATGACCCCCAGCTGGATGCCCTGCCAGAACTGGCGCAGCAGATTGCCAGCCACGGACTTAAGGCCTGCTACTCCGCCCCGGAGCCGCTGTTCACACCGGAAGGTAAGCTTAACCCGCTGATCCCTGCTTTGCTGCTCGAAGCCCACCAGCTGAATGCCAGCTGGCTGAAACTCTCGCTCGGTGAGTATCGCGGCAGCCAGCAGTTTGCACAGCTGCAACGGTGGCTGAGCGAAACGAACGTCGCCCTGGTCGTCGAAAACGATCAGACCACCTGCGGCAAGCTTGCCCCAATGCAGCGCTTCCAGGCCGCCTGCGCTGCGCTAAACCTTCCTGTCACGCTAACCTTTGATATGGCGAACTGGCTGTGGGTGGACGAGTCCCCGGAGGCCGCCGCGCGCGCGCTGGCACCAGCGGTCAGCTACATCCACGTCAAGGCTGCCACTCCCCATCATTATCACTACCGCGCGATTGCGCTGGATGACGCCGAGCCGCGCTGGCTGGCGCTGCTGGAAACCCTGCCGAACGATGCGCCACGGGGTATCGAATTCCCGCTGGAAGGTCGCGACCTGGTCGCCGTCACCCGTCATTACGTCAACCTGTTACGGGAGAAGTAAGCGATGCTCAACGAACTTGATGTCATCACCATCGGCGAAGCGATGGCGATGTTTGTCGCCACCGAAACCGGCGATTTAGCCGCCGCAGAAAAATTTATCAAGCGCGTGGCCGGAGCGGAGCTGAACGTTGCCACCGGCCTGGCACGCCTTGGCCTGAAGGTCGGCTGGGTCAGCCGCGTGGGTAACGATTCCTTTGGACGCTACGTGCTGCAACAGCTCGCAAAAGAGCAGATCGACAGCCGCGGCGTCACCACCGATAAGCGCTACGCTACGGGCTTTCAGCTGAAATCAAAAGTTGAAGATGGAACCGATCCCATTGTGGAGTATTTCCGCAAAGGCTCCGCGGCCAGCCATCTGAGCGTAGAGGACTTTAACGAAGCGTACTTCTTCAGCGCGCGCCACCTGCATTTAAGCGGTGTGGCGGCAGCGCTCTCGGAGACGTCTCTTGAACTGTTAAGCCATACGGGGCAGGCCATGAAGGCGCAAGGGAAAACGATCTCTTTTGACCCGAACCTGCGTCCAGTGCTGTGGCAAAGCGAAGCCGAAATGGTTAAGCAGCTCAACAAACTGGCTTTCCAGGCCGACTGGGTGCTGCCGGGCGTGAAAGAAGGCGTCATTCTTACGGGGCAAAAAACACCGGAGGCGATTGCCGATTTCTATCTCGATAAAGGCGTGAAAACCGTGGTGCTGAAAACCGGAGCCGACGGCGCGTGGTTTAAAACCGCAGCCGGAGAGAAAGGTGCTGTGGCCGCCGTAAAAGTGGACAACGTTGTCGACACCGTAGGCGCAGGGGATGGCTTTGCCGTCGGAGTAATCAGCGCCCTGCTCGAAGGAAAATCTTTGCACCATGCCGTGAGCCGCGGCAACAAAATCGGCTCGCTGGCGATACAAGTGATCGGTGACAGCGAAGGGCTACCGACCCGAAGCGCACTGGGCGAATAAACATTTTAATGAAAGTCAGCGGTAGCATCGGCTGTACCCTACATCCGGCACGATGCGCCCTCCTCAACACAGAGGCAAGCCTTATGAAAACCAGGACAATCGCTCCAAAACGTTGGTGGTATATCATGCCGATCGTGTTTATCACGTACAGCCTGGCCTACCTCGATCGTGCCAATTTCAGCTTCGCATCCGCCGCGGGGATTAACGATGACCTCGGCATCACTAAAGGGATCTCTTCCCTGCTGGGGGCGCTGTTCTTCCTCGGCTATTTCTTCTTCCAGATCCCCGGTGCGATGTACGCTGAACGCCGCAGCGTACGCAAACTGATCTTCGTGTGCCTGATTTTGTGGGGCGGCTGCGCCTCGCTGACGGGGATGGTCAGTAATATTCCGGCGCTGGCGGCCATTCGTTTTGTGCTGGGCGTGGTGGAAGCCGCCGTGATGCCAGCGATGCTTATCTACATCAGCAACTGGTTTACCAAATCTGAGCGCTCGCGGGCCAACACCTTCCTGATCCTCGGCAACCCGGTCACCGTACTGTGGATGTCGGTCGTCTCCGGCTACCTGATTCAGGCCTTCGGCTGGCGCGAAATGTTTATCTTCGAGGGCATTCCCGCGGTGATCTGGGCCTTTGCCTGGTGGGTGCTGGTAAAAGATAAACCTGCGCAGGTTGGCTGGCTGTCCGAGGATGAGAAAGCGGCTTTGCAGGCCCAGCTGCAAAAAGAGCAGGAGGGCATCAAAGCCGTCCGTAACTACGGCGAAGCGTTCCGCTCCCGCAACGTGGTGCTGCTGTGTATGCAATACTTTTGCTGGAGCATCGGCGTTTACGGCTTCGTGCTGTGGCTGCCGTCAATTATCCGTGGCGCAGGCACCGCGGGCATGGGCATGGTGGAAGTGGGCTGGCTCTCTTCCGTCCCTTATCTGGCCGCCACGGTAGCGATGATTGCCGTATCCTGGGCGTCGGACAAAATGCAGAACCGTAAGCTGTTCGTCTGGCCGCTGCTGCTGATTGGCGCGCTGGCGTTCCTCGGCTCCTGGCTGGTGGGCGCTAACCACTTCTGGGTTTCTTATACCCTGCTGGTGATTGCCGGAGCGGCAATGTACGCGCCTTACGGCCCATTCTTTGCCATCATCCCGGAAATGCTGCCTAAAAACGTGGCGGGCGGGGCAATGGCACTGATTAACAGCATGGGCGCGCTGGGGTCGTTTGTCGGCTCCTGGTTTGTCGGCTACCTGAACGGCGCAACCGGCAGCCCGTCTGCTTCCTACATTTTTATGGGGGTGGCACTGCTCGCCTCCGTGTGGCTAACTCTTATCGTCAAACCGGCAACGAACCAACAGCTACCGGTCGGCGCCCGCCACGCCTAGCGCCCTACCGGGCGGGACAGACGCCGCCCGGTCTGTATTTTACTCAATTACGGAGAACGCCATGAAGCCGTCCGTCATCCTCTACAAAAAGCTCCCTGATGACCTGCTTACCCGCCTCGAAAGTCATTTTAACGTCACCCGGGTCAATGATTTAAGTCCGCAAACCGTCAAGCTTCACGCGGACGCTTTTGCAAAAGCGGAAGGCATTCTGGGCTCCAGCGAGAAAGTCGATAAAGCGTTTCTGGCAAGCGTACCAAAGCTGCGTGCGGCCTCCACCGTCTCCGTCGGCTATGACAATTTTGACATCGACGCCCTGACCGAACGTCAGATTGCACTGATGCACACCCCCACGGTGCTGACCGAAACCGTTGCCGACACCATGATGACCTTAGTGCTGGCCACGGCCCGCCGCGCGACAGAAGTGGCAGAACGCGTTAAAGCAGGTGAATGGCAGGGCAGCATCGGGCCGGACTGGTTTGGTATCGACGTGCACCACAAAACGCTGGGTATCCTGGGCATGGGACGCATCGGTCTTGCGCTGGCGCAGCGTGCGCACTTCGGTTTCAGCATGCCGATTTTGTATAACGCACGCCGTCACCACAAAGAAGCGGAAGAACGCTTTGACGCACGCTATTGCGATCTCGACACTCTGCTGGCGAACGCTGATTTCGTCTGTATTTCCCTGCCGCTAACCGAGGAGACGCACCACCTGATCGGCGCTGAACAGCTGGCCAGAATGAAGCCGTCGGCCATTCTGATCAACGCCGGGCGCGGCCCGGTTGTGGATGAAAAAGCCCTGATTCAGGCGCTGCAAGATGGCAAGATCCACGCCGCCGGGCTGGACGTGTTCGAACAGGAGCCCCTGCCGACAGATTCACCGCTGCTTAAGATGCCAAACGTCGTGGCGCTGCCGCATATCGGCTCCGCAACGCATGAAACGCGCTACAACATGGCCGCCTGCGCGGTGGATAACCTGATTGCCGCCCTGAAAGGTGAGGTGCAGGAGAACTGCGTGAATCCGCAGGTACTGAAGTAACCTGTTGCGGCGGATGGCGTTCACGCTTATCCGCCCCACGGCTTTCATAGCCTTTAGCGATGCAGGCGAATGAGCTTATCAGTCACTGCAAAGAAAGTACCGCGAACACCGGGTGGCGCAAAGCCGGGGAAGCTTCGCAAGTTTGAATTAAAGATCATAAAACCAGTAAAAATAAAGGGATGATGTCAAAAGACATCATCCCTTTTGCAGAACACAGAAAAAAATTAAAACTCAGTCTTAGAAAAACCTGTCATCTCTTCAAGATCCATTTCACGGCCTAACGCCGTCATTGGATGCACGATAACCAGGCCGCGTACGGCTTTTTTCAGCTTGCCCATATCCGCCTGCTCTTTTTTGGTAATCGGGCGTTTGTACGGCAGGGCCATCAGCTTCTGCGCTTCTTTGCTTAGCTTCTGGTTGCGTACCGCCTGCAGGCGAACGATTTCAATCTCAAGCTTCGCCTTCTCTTTTTCCAGCTCGGCGTATTTTTCCGCTTCGTTGATCAGGTGCAGCTCGGGCATTTCGTGGCGAATGGCGTCCAGACGATCGCTCAGGCGTTTAATTTCTGCTTTTTCGATTTCTTTCATTTTACTTAACCGTGAATAAATTACTTTGCGGCAAGGATACACCATTCACGCTAAGAGGGCGAAAATGGACTGCGGCCGGAATTACTTCTGGAAGGCTTTTTTTAAGCTGATCTTTGAGATCAGCTCGGTCAGGGAAAGCACCATAGTTGAGCGAACAATTTGCTGGTAGCGCTGGCGCTGCATAGCCTGTAGCTCAGGGTCGCCACCGTCGACCAGGGTCGGCGAGGGCGGAAAAGCGGCCACACAGTGCAGTTCCCCAAAGGGGCCGAGAATTTCGTCGTCGGTAAAGTTGTACTCGCTGCCGTCGTGGTTAAGCTCTTCACGCAGCGCCATCAGCAGCTCGCAGTCTTCGTACTCGGCGCGGTTTAGCACCCCAAGCCCGTAGATAAGTTTCATACGCACGGAGAGGTCGCCCAGCGGGCCATCGCCGTCGAGCAACGGCTCAACGGCATATTTCACCGCGTAATCGTCCTTGCGGAATACCTGCAGCACCAGAATATTCACCGCTTCGGTGAGCAGCTCGACGGCGGCAATTAGCAGGCTTCTGACGGTTTTGCCGGCATTCAGACGCTCAAGCACTCGGTTTTCAAAGGCCTGTGGTTCTTCCATCTTCGCCTGCATCACTAAAATTTAGTATTGGGTGCAGCATCCACCGCACCCGTTATCCCTTACGCCCTGGCGTTATAGGCTTGCACCGCCTGAGCCACAACGTCGCTGTTCGCCTCAAGACCAGAAACCTGCGCCAGCGCGGCCTGTGGCCCTTTCTCTTCAAGCAGCGCCACCAGCTCCTGAGCCTGCGGGTCCTGCTCGCTGCGGTAGTGCATGGCGGCCGCAATCCCTTCCACCAGATTCGCGTGCGGCAAACCGTATTCCAGCGTGCCAAGCAGCGGCTTAATCAGACGGTCACCCGCGCTGAGCTTGCGCAGCGGCTGACGGCCCACTCGCTCCACATCGTCTTTCAGATACGGGTTTTCGAAACGCCCCAGGATCTTCTGGATGTAGGCGGCGTGCTTGTCGGCATCAAAACCGTAGCGCTTGATTAATACCGCCCCGCTTTCGTCCATCGCCCCTTTCACTACGGCGCGAACTTTTTCATCCAGAATCGCATCGCGAATAGTCTGGTGACCGGCCAGCTGGCCGAGGTACGCGGTTATAGCATGCCCGGTATTCAGCGTGAAGAGTTTACGTTCGACAAACGCCATCAGATTATCAGTAAGTTCCATGCCAGGAATGTCTGGCAGCTCACCTTTAAACTGGGTTTTATCGACAATCCACTCGCTGAAAGTCTCCACGGTCACTTCTAACGGGTCGTTGGTGGCTGATTCTGACGGCGGCACAATACGATCTACAGCGGAGTCCACGAAGCCAACATGCTGTTCAACCCAGCTCCGATCGTCCGCAGAGAGCGCCTTCATGACGTGAGCTTTAAGCTGAGAAGTCCCACGAACCATGTTTTCGCAGGCGATAATATTCAGCGGCTGAGTATTACCGCTGGTGCGACGCAAGGTCAGACCCTTAGCGACGGAAGGCGCGATACGCTCAAGCACTACCGGTCCTACAGCGGTGGTCACCAGGTCAACGTCGGCAATCAGGCTAATCACCTCATCGCCGATACTGCTGACGGCATTCACATTGGAGACGGTATCGACCTGCTCTTGCTCGCCGACCACATGAACCTGGTAGCTGTGACGCGCATTTAATGCGTCCAGCACGACCTGGTTTACGTCGGCAAACGTCAGCTGGATGCCCGCATCCGCCAGCAGTTTGCCGATAAAGCCGCGACCAATGTTACCTGCGCCAAAATGTAATGCTTTCATGTCGTTCACCTTCTTAAATTTGCATCACCCGAGAGGGCTGGGGTGAGGGGTCTGATAATCTGGACCCTGCTCACCCTAACCCTCTCCCGGAGGGAGAGGGACAGGTTTTATTTCTTACCGGCCAGCAGGTCGAGCACTTCCTGAACGCTGGTGGTGTGCGCCAGGCGCTCTATCACAGACTCATCGTCCAGCGCGTTGGTCAGGCTGGTGATCACCTGGATGTGCTCATTGTTGCGTGCGGCAATACCGATAACCAGGCGAGCAATATCATCTGCTTCTTCACCGAAGTGAACGCCCGCCGGATACTGGCAGAAGACAACGCCGGTTTTCAGCACGCGATCTTTCGCTTCAACGGTACCGTGCGGAACCGCAATACCTTCGCCCAGATAGGTTGGGGTCAGTTTTTCACGTTCAAACATCGCGTCGACATATTCGGGCTGGACGTAGCCGCCGTTGACCAGTTGCTCACCGGCAAAGCGAATCGCTTCTTCTTTGCTGTTTGCCGTCAGACCAAGGAACACGTTGCCCGCGCCAAGGCGGAACAAACCTTCTTCACTCGCCACAAAGCTGTCTTCCAGGCTGCTCATCACCTTCACCTCTTTCTCACTGAGGTTCTGGGAGGCCACCAGACGCTCGGTCAGGTTGGCGTACAGGCTGCTGTCGAGGAAATTAGTCAGGGAGATATGCTGCGCCTGTGGCACCTGGCGCATCGCTCGCTCGGTCAGGTCACGGTGCGTAATCACCAGGTCAACGTCGTCCGGCAGACTGTTGATCGCGCAGTTGGTCACGGAGATATTTTTCAGGCCCGCGTCGCTCACTTTCTTACGCAGTACGCCTGCTCCCATCGCGCTTGACCCCATACCGGCGTCGCAGGCGACGATGATTTTACGCACGTGGCTCAGGTCGTTAGACAGGCCCGCACCCACCGCCAGCGGTGCAACACCACCTTTAGCTTCCGCTTTCATCTCTTGCATACGGCGAGCCGCAGCTTCGATATCGTCTTCTTCTTTCACTTTGCTGGTTTTCAGCAGGATGGCCGAGACCACAAAGGAAACCGCCGTTGCCGCAACGATAGCGGCGATGTTCGCGAAGTAAGCGCCTTTTGGCGTCATCGCCAGCACCGCCAGGATGGAACCCGGGGAAGCCGGAGACACCAGACCACCGTTGAGCATAGTCAGGGTAAACACGCCGGTCATACCGCCCAGGAAGTGGATGATAGCCGCGCCGCCCGCAGACTGCTTCGCGTTACCGCGGCCGAAGAACATGTACGCCATCAGCACGCCCATCCCCGGACCCGGGTTGGCTTCAATCAGGAAGAAGATTGATTTGCCCAGCTCGTGGGACTGCTGAATACCCAGCGGGGAGAAGATACCGTGGTTAATCGCGTTATTGAGGAACAGGATTTTCGCCGGTTCAACGAAGATAGAAGCCAGCGGCAGCATGTCATGGACAACCATGAAGTTAACGCCCGCCGCCAGCACTTTGGACAGCACTTCTACCGCCGGGCCGATACCCAGGAACGCCAGAATTGCCAGAATCATCCCGATGATGCCCGCGGAGAAGTTATTCACCAGCATTTCAAAGCCGGATTTAATCTTGCCGTCTACCCACGCATCAAAGTGTTTAATCGCCCAGCCGCCCAGAGGACCGGCAATCATCGCGCCGAGGAACATCGGCATATCAGCACCGACGATCACACCCATGGTGGTGATCGCCCCCACGACGCCACCACGATCGCCGCCGATTAAGCGCCCACCGGTATAACCGATAAGCAGCGGCAGCAGATAGGTGATCATTGGGCCTACCAGTTTTGCCAGCGTCTCGTTTGGCAACCATCCGGTGGGAATAAATAACGCTGTGATAATGCCCCAGGCGATAAAGGCGCCGATATTGGGCATAACCATATTGCTGAGGAAACGACCAAAGCTTTGCACTTTGATCTTGATATCGGATGACATACGCACACCTCTTATTGTGTTTACGTGCCGGCAAGCAGCCCGAGGTTTATTGTTAACGTAGCGGCGAGGTCGCCGGCCTGATGCTCTAAGTGAGGCGAATCTGGCACTGAATCGTTTAGCTGTCCAGCAGGCACCCTTTAGTGTGATTTAGATCACCAATTACCGGGTGGCAAGGGGGCCTGCTGAGTGATCTTCATCACAAAACATCCGTGTAAAAATAATACAGTGATAATTTTTTAACCCCTTAACGGACTTATTTGTGATATGAATCACACTTTCACTTTGAGTCTTTGTTATTTATTTGTGATTAACATCACAAAATATTTTCCAGCAGAATTATCCCCGCATGTCCCGGCTAAAAGTTAGCCCGGGCTTAGAAAGAGGCATGAAAGTTAATTACAGCGAAGCGGCGCCCACATTGCGGGTTGTGAGGCCCGCTTTCTAGGTAAGATCAGCATTGTCTGGCGCTAACTTTTTATCCATCCTGGGCCATAATTAGCGTTTGTTGGCGAAAAAGGACGATGTGATGAAACTGATAGGTAATTACACCAGCCCGTATGTGCGCAAAATCTCGGTTATCCTGCTGGAGAAAGGCATCACTTTTGAGTTTGTGAACGATAACCCCTGGGTTGCGGAGAGCCACACGCCGCAGTACAACCCGCTGGGTAAAGTCCCGGCTTTAGTGACCGATGACGGCGAATACTGGTTCGATTCCCCGGTCATTGCGGAATACCTGGAACTGCGGACATAGCCCCTGCGCTTATTCCGCGCGAGCCGAAAGCAGCGCTGACTCTGCGTCAGATTGAAGCCCTTGCCGATGGGGTGATGGACGCAGCCCTGGTTTCCGTTCGCGAGCAATTGCGTCCTGCCGCCCAGCAATCTGCTCAGGAACTGTTGCGTCAGCGGGAAAAGATCAACCGTGGGCTGGACAGGCTCGAAAAGCTGGCCGCCGACAAAACACTTTCTGCCGAACAGCTCTCCGTTGCCAGCATTGCCACCGCCTGCGCCGTGGGCTATCTCAACTTCCGCCGCGTTTCGCCCGGCTGGTGCGTGGATCGCCCGCACCTCGTGAAACTGGTCGAACAGCTCTTCCAGCGCGAAAGTTTTGCCCGCACCGAACCGCCAACGGCATGATCTCCCTCCATGACAGGGGGAGACTCCCCCTGTAAAATGGCGTAAAACTCATCAACTAACGGCTTGCCATGACCTCCCCTCGTAATTTGTATAGCCAGCTTCCGGCGACAGACCGCCTGCTGCGTGACGCCTCCTTCAGCGCCTTGTTGAACGAGTTCGGCCATACCCGCGTGGTGAACACGCTGCGGGACATGCTGGACGGTGCACGTGAGCATATCCGCACGCAGGAAACGCTGCCGCCGTGGAACGATGACTGGGCAAGGCAAGCGAAGCAAATTCTCGATGCAGAAAAGCGCAGCGCGCTGCTGCCAGTCTACAACCTGACCGGCACCGTCTTACATACCAACCTGGGCCGCGCATTGCAGGCCGAAGTCGCCATTGAGGCTGTCTCCCAGGTAATGCGCTCCCCCGTCACGCTGGAATACGACCTGGACGGTGCGGCACGCGGGCACCGGGATCGAGCGCTGGCAGATTTATTGTGTGAGCTGACCGGTGCAGAAGACGCCTGTATCGTCAATAACAACGCGGCAGCGGTACTGCTGATGCTCGCAGCCTGTGCCTACGGCGGCGAAGTCGTTGTCTCCCGTGGCGAGCTGGTGGAAATTGGCGGCGCGTTCCGTATCCCGGATGTTATGCGTCAGGCAGGCTGTACGCTTGTCGAAGTTGGCACCACTAACCGCACGCATTTAAAAGACTATCGCCAGGCCGCCGGGGAAAACACCGCGCTGCTGATGAAAGTTCACACCAGTAATTATCAGATAGCAGGCTTTACCAAAGCGGTGTCGGAATCCGAGCTGGCCGGGCTGGGCCAGGAGCTGGCTATTCCCGTGGTGAGCGACCTGGGCAGCGGTTCGCTGGTCGACCTCAGCCAGTGGGGGCTGCCGCCTGAGCCGATGCCCCGACAGCTGATTGACGCAGGCGTAAGCCTGGTGAGCTTCTCCGGGGATAAGCTGCTTGGCGGGCCGCAGGCGGGCATTATCGTCGGCAAAAAAGAGCTCATCGCCCGCCTGCAAAGCCACCCGCTAAAACGCGCTCTGCGGGCGGATAAAATGACGCTGGCGGCGCTGGAAGCCACGCTGCGCCTGTATCAACATCCCGAAACGCTGGTTGAACGACTGCCGACGCTGCGTCTGTTGACCCGCAAAACGGCGGAAATTGACCAGCTGGCCCAGCGCCTGCTGCCCGCCATGCAAAGGCGCTTTGGCGAACGCTTTGAAGTCCGCGTGCAGGCATGTTTATCCCAGATTGGCAGCGGCTCTTTACCCGTCGACAGATTACCCAGCGCGGCGCTCACCTTCACCCCAAAAGACGGCCGCGGCGCCACGCTTGCCAGCCTGACGGAAGACTTACGCAGACTGCCCAAACCCGTAGTCGGCCGCATCAGTGAAGGGCGTCTGTGGCTTGACCTGCGCTGTCTGGAAGAGGAAACGGGCTTTATGGAGATGTTTACCCCATGATTATTGCTACCGCCGGGCACGTCGACCACGGCAAAACCACCCTGTTGCAGGCGCTGACCGGCGTGAATGCCGACCGCCTGCCGGAAGAAAAAAAACGCGGCATGACCATCGACCTGGGCTATGCCTACTGGCCGCAGCCCGACGGCAGAATCATTGGCTTTATTGACGTGCCGGGACATGAAAAATTCCTCGCCAATATGCTGGCGGGCGTGGGCGGCATTGATCACGCGCTGCTGGTCGTCGCCTGCGATGACGGCGTGATGGCGCAAACCCGCGAACACCTTGCCATTCTGGAGCTGACCGGCAAGCCTGAGCTTACCGTGGCGCTGACTAAGGCCGACCGCGTAACCGAAGACCGCGTGGAAGAAGTACGCAAAGAAGTGCTGGCGATGCTCAGCGAAGCGAGCTGGCCTGCGGCGAATATCTTCGTCACCGCCGCCACCGCAGACACCGGCATTGCCGCCCTGCGTAAACATTTACAGACGCTGCCGGAACGCCCACATCCACGCCAGCACCGTTTCCGCCTGGCGATTGACCGGGCCTTCACCGTCAAAGGTGCGGGGCTGGTGGTGACCGGCACCGCACTCAGCGGAGAAGTAAAGGTTGGCGATACCCTGTGGCTAACAGGCGCGGATAAAGCGATGCGCGTTCGCGGCCTCCATGCGCAAAACCAGCAGACGGAAACAGCGTTTGCTGGTCAGCGTATAGCACTGAATATCAGCGGCGATGCGGAAAAAGCGGATATCAGTCGCGGCGACTGGCTGCTTGCGGAAAAACCGTTACTGCCGGTTGAGCGAGTCATCGTACAGCTCCACGCTCACGCGCCCTTGCAGCAGTGGCAGCCTTTGCATATTCATCACGCAGCAAGCCACGTCACCGGGCGCGTGTCGCTGCTGGAGGACGATCTGGCTGAGCTGGTGCTGGATACGCCGCTGTGGCTGGCGGAAAACGACAGGCTTGTGCTGCGCGACATCTCCGCGCGTCATACGCTGGCGGGCGCCCGGGCGATTCAACTCCACGCACCGCGCCGCGGCAAACGCCAGCCGGCCTATCTTCAGTGGCTTCATCAGCTCAAACAAACCGGGGATGATCGGCAGGCGCTGGACTGCATTTTACAGCGGGGAACCGTTTCACTCAGCGCCCTGGCATGGGCGCGCCAGCTTACTCCCGGCGGTCTACAGGCGCTGCTGGCTAAGCCAGACTATCTCCAGGCGGGTAACAGCCTGCTGAGCAATGAAGTGGCCCTGCGCTGGCAGCAAAAGCTGCTCGACACCCTGGCACGTTACCATCAGCAGCATGACGATCAGCCAGGTCCTGGCCGCGAGCGTTTACGTCGCATGGCGCTGCCTGGCGAGGACGAGCCGCTGGTCCTGCTGTTGATTGAAAAAATGCGCCGCGAAGGGGTGCTGGTGAGTCGCCAGGGCTGGCTGCACCTCCCCGACCACAATCCCGGGTTTTCCGACCAGCAGCAGGCCATTTGGGAGCAAATCGCCAGCCTGTTCGGGGATGAGCCATGGTGGGTACGCGATCTGGCCGCCGAGATTAAGCAGGATGAGCAGACCGTGCGCCAGCTGCTGCGCTTCGCCGCCCAGCTGGGCCTGGTCACCGCGATCTTAAAAGATCGTTATTACCGCAACGATCGGATTCAGGACTTCGCCAGTTTGATCCGCGAGCTGGATCAAACCCAGGGCGCGACCTGTGCAGCAGATTTCCGCGACAAATTAGGCGTGGGCCGCAAACTGGCAGTGCAAATCCTCGAATACTTCGACCGCATCGGCTTCACCCGCCGCCGTGGCAACGACCATTTACTGCGGGATAAGGCGCTATTTCAGCAGGAGTAGTACTAACAAACCGGTGGGTGGCGCTTGCGCCCCCCTTGTTCTACCGCCTGTGGTTATCACGACCCGTTAAGAAGGGAGCTGCAAATTTACCGGCCGCTCAGTCTTTCTGCTTCGCCAGCCAGACCGCACCCAGCATGCCCGCTTTATTCCCCAGTTTGCACGGGCGAATCGGCACTTTCAGCACGTCCCAGAATTTAAAACCTTCCAGATGACGTTCCAGCATCGGATAGAGCATCGGCTGAGTGCTCACGCCGCCGCCCAGTAAAATGGCCTGCGGGTCAAACAGCGAAACCACGCTATAAATCCCGCGCGCCAGATATTTCACCCAGTTATCAATAACGCCCTGAATGTGTAAATCCGTCTCGGCGCGGGCAAACATTTCCTGGCCGTGGATCTTCTCATCGGCGGGGATATTCATCTCCCGGCGAAAGGCATCCATCAGCCCTTTTGCGGAAGCCAGGACATGCATATCTTCGCCATATTTGCCCACCGGCAACACGCCGAACTCCCCGGCGCGAAAATGCGAGCCGCGCATCAGTTCGCGGTTGACAATGATCCCCCCGCCGATGCCGGTGCCGATAGTGATACAGACCAGCGAATCATATTCATTGCCTGCACCCAGCCACATTTCGCCCAGCGCGGCGCAGTTAGCATCATTTTCAACGGTAACGGGTAAATCAGTGAGTTCACCAAACATCTCCAGCAGGTTGCAGCCGTCCAGAAACGTCAGCGACCCGGCCTTGGGCACCTCGCCGGTGTGGGGATTGATATAGCCGGGAAAACTGATGGCAATGCCTGCGATTTCATTATGTTGCCGATAGCCTGCTACCACGCTTTGCCAGGCGTCCAGAAAGAGCTGGCGGTCGTAGTGCGTATCGTATTCTTCGGCTATCAGCACCTCCCCCTCTTCGGTGAATAAACCATGTTTTACATGGGTACCGCCTACATCAAAACTAATAAACAGGCGCATGAGCAATCCTTGTGCGAAACGGCAAAAAATGAATCTTTAAGTATGAAGCAAATCGTCCAGGCTGCCGGTTGATTACTCCGAATCCCCAAAATTTTCCGTGAGCCGAATCGTAAAGCGTTAAGAATCTGACGAAAAAATCGCCAGCGGCGTATATCCTCAGGAATGCAACTGCACAAGGAGAACATCATGAAAAATAATCAACCCGACACCCGAGTCGCTCCCGGCGAATATGGATTCCCGCTGAAGCTTAAACCGCGATACGACAATTTCATCGGCGGTCAGTGGGTGCCGCCTGTGGAAGGGAAATACTACGAAAATCTCACCCCGGTAACGGGCCAGCCGCTGTGCGAAATCGCCAGCTCCGGCAAGGGCGATATCGATCTGGCTCTGGATGCCGCACACGCAGCCAAAGCGGGCTGGGGCGGCATGTCCGTTCAGGACAGAGCCAATATTCTGCTGAAAATTGCCGATCGTATGGAGCAGAATATCGACCTGCTCGCCGCCGCCGAAACCTGGGATAACGGCAAGCCGATCCGTGAAACAACGGGCGCAGACGTGCCCCTGGCGATCGACCACTTCCGCTATTTCGCCTCCTGTATCCGCGCCCAGGAAGGGGGGATCAGCGAAGTTGACGGTGAAACCGTCGCCTATCACTTCCACGAGCCGCTGGGCGTCGTCGCGCAGATTATCCCGTGGAACTTCCCGCTGCTGATGGCAAGCTGGAAAATGGCACCCGCGCTCGCGGCGGGCAACTGTATCGTGCTCAAACCAGCACGCCTCACGCCGCTGTCAGTGCTGGTGCTGATGGAGCTGGTGGGTGATTTGCTGCCACCGGGGACGATCAACGTCGTTAACGGCGCAGGCGGCGAAATCGGCGAGTACCTCTCCACCTCCAAACGCATCGCAAAAGTCGCCTTTACGGGGTCGACCGAGGTCGGCCAGCAAATTATGCAATACGCCACGCAAAACATCATTCCGGTCACGCTTGAGCTGGGCGGCAAGTCCCCGAACATCTTTTTTGCCGACGTGATGGATGAAGAAGACGCCTTCTTTGATAAAGCGCTCGAGGGCTTTACGCTGTTTGCCTTCAACCAGGGCGAAGTCTGTACCTGCCCGAGCCGCGCGCTGATTCAGGAATCCATTTATGAACGCTTTATGGAGCGCGCTATTCGTCGCGTGGAGTCCATCCGCAGCGGCAACCCGCTGGACGCCAGGACGCAGATGGGGGCGCAGGTGTCGCAGGGCCAGCTGGAAACCATCCTCAATTATATTGATATCGGCAAGAAAGAAGGGGCCGAAGTGCTGACCGGCGGGCGTCGTAAAATGCTGGACGGCGATTTGAAGGCGGGCTACTACCTGGAGCCCACTATCCTGTTTGGCAAAAACAACATGCGCGTGTTCCAGGAGGAAATCTTCGGCCCGGTGCTGGCCGTCACCACCTTCAAAACCATGGAAGAAGCGCTGGAGCTGGCGAATGACACCGAGTACGGCCTCGGCGCAGGCGTATGGAGCCGTAACGGCAACGTGGCTTATAAAATGGGCCGCGGCATTCAGGCGGGACGCGTGTGGACCAACTGCTACCACGTCTATCCGGCCCACGCCGCCTTTGGCGGTTACAAACAGTCGGGCATCGGACGTGAAAACCATAAAATGATGCTTGAACATTACCAGCAAACCAAATGCCTGCTGGTCAGTTATTCCGATAAACCGTTAGGCCTTTTCTAAGTGCCCGCCTCGCCCTGCATCTGCATAACGCCAGGGCGAGGTCTTTAATTGAAGGTTAAAGCACCGTCCTGTTGCCAGCGGGACGTAATGACTTTAGCCAGAGTCTCATTTTATGGCCAAATTATGCTTATCGGTCGCGCAACCATTGACTTGAATTAAATCTAAACGGTATACAGGGACAGGGAAATCACACTTCGGTGCAATCATGATGATGGATAATCGGAATTATAGTACCCCGGTTTTTTTAACCATTAGGCGTATGCAGCAGGAAATAAACGACATAACCGAAGCGAATCTCTTTAGAGAAAACGGCCCAAAAATTAACGTCACCTCTATCGATCATAATATCAGTAAGGACAACGTTGAATCCCGTAATCGCTTTGGCTTTAGCAAGCCAATTGACAACTTTACGCCCTTTCTTGGAAAGGCTATTGTCAGCGGTGAAGCCTTCAATATGCTGTTTGATTTTCATCAGCCTGCCGGCTACGGAAACCTGAAAAACATTTATTCCATTGAACTACAAAATGCCATACTGGATAAAATATCTATCCTGTATCCCCACACCCAGGAAAAAAGAAAACAACCGGAAGAAATGATTTACGTCACTTACGAAAATATTATCTGGCATCATCATAATGCCTCATAAAGAGAGATGCAGACAATATAACGCCCTCAGTAAACGGATGAGGACAATTGATAGATAAGCTTATTATTTACACTACCCTGTATCCTGTCATTCCCCTCTTCTGAAAAAGAGGGGAGGCAGACTTATTTCTTATTCAGCATCGCCTTTAAATCAGCAAAAGGATTGTACGTCGCTTCGCCTACGTCTTTTTGCGCATCTTCGCCCGCCACCACCGTCGAGCCATATTGATCGGCTTCGGTGTACTTTGAGTGCTCGTGGTCGTGGCAGTAGAGGCACAACAGCTCCCAGTTGCTGCCGTCTTCCGGGTTATTGGTATGGTCGTGATCCATATGATGGACGGTCAGCTCGCGCAGATTCGAGTACACGAACTCGCGGGAGCAGCGCCCGCAGACCCACGGGAAAAGCTTCAGCGCTTTTTCGCGGTAGCCGCTTTCCAGCCGCGTGTAGTTTTTCGGGATAATAGCCATGATAAATACCTGGTAAAAATGTCGGGTTGGACTAAGTGTCCGGCTTACGCGCGTTTTTATCAATTACTGTCGTCAAACTTATGAGAGCGCGTCCCAAAAGTCGTCGATCATTATATCAATATCTTCTGCGATACTGCCGGAGGTGTGGCGGATAATGGCATCTTTCAGGCGCTCTTTATCCAGGGCAGATAACGCCTGCCGAATCTCAGGTGATGAGATCAGTGCCGTATCATTTCCCGCAAGCCGGGCGCCTAATCTGTCGGGATTCCAGTCAACCTCTTCCCCCCACGGCATATTATCGTACAGGCGCGCCTCCTCGATCACGCTGTACTCTTTAAGAATATTAAAAATGTCGACTGCATCTCTGGAAACCGCGTCTCCCCGGTCGCGCCAGGCAAACAGCTTTAGCAACAGCAGGCCAGGCAGAGAGCAAAATCTGATGATTTCCCCGCCGCTTAGCTGAATGGAAATGGCATGTTCAAAAGCTTCCTGAAAGCCATCTACCGACATCACAAAGTCCCTGTCGGGCGGCCAGGCGATAGCATTCCCTTCGGCGATGTCACCGAACGGAATAATATCCAGCTCATTTTTTTCCCATATAAGCCGGTGGGCATTGCCTTTTACCTCTTCTGCGCCCTGGCTGAGAATGGCCTGTTTTAGCGCTGAGAACTGCTGCCAGTCAGCACCCTGTAGTAATCTTGCACGGGGATCTCCCCACCGGTTACTTCCGGTAACGTAGACATCCCTCCGTCTCAGACTATCCTGCAGTTTACTGAGAAAGCAGAGAGTGTATCCCCTGCGGGTGATACGTTTTCCTTGTTAATCACCAGCCGTTTCCATGACCGGCTGATGATTTCCGTTGGTGCATCGTCAAAATACTGCCGCCGTGAGCTGAACTCGCGGCTGAGATAATCGCAGGCGTTCAGGGTGGTGCTCCCGGCGGGAGCTGCTGAAAATTTAACGGTATTCAGCAGACGGAGCAGGAAACGACGAATCCGTCCGTACTACTCCACCATTTCATCATGAAAGTTATCGTCTGAGGGCCGGGCAATTTCACGGACAAGCGCGATGATGTCGGCCAGTTTTTGCCTGGGGATGTGGCTGAATACTTCGGCCCGGATTGATTCGTCTGCTGTTTCTTCTTTAAGCAGGTACGAACACGCGCTGGCGAGCGCCAGTGCCGATTTATCCAGACCCTTCAGCGAACGGAGCCGTTTTTTCTGCCCAATCTTTCTGGCGTCACGGATGATAACGGCCAGCATGGCGTACAGAACGTCCAGTAAAGGCAACCAGTATCGCGGTCCTTTTCTGCGGAGCCATCCTGGCGATATTGAACACCGAAGTCATTCCTGCATAACGCGCGAGATTTTTCAGGCGCACAGCCGGGAGTGTACTCAGGTTATCAGCATGCAAGCCAAAATCGTTTAGAGTTTTCCAGCGATCAATTGCCTCATTAAACGCCGGGCCACTGATGGTCACCGGGCTTTTTTTAGTGATTCCAGCAAAGACAGACGGCCAGAATCAGCGGGGTCCAGCAGCGTCTCAAATCGTTTTTTTGCCATAATAGACGCACGTCGTCTGATATTCGATTTAAGGTACATTTTTATGCGACTTTTTGGTTACGCACGGGTATCAACCAGTCAACAGTCCCTCGATATTCAGATCAGAGCGCTCAAAGATGCAGGGGGTAAAAGCTAACCGCATCTTTACCGACAAGGCATCCGGTAGTTCAACCGATCGGGAAGGACTGGATCTGCTGCGTATGAAGGTGGAGGAAGGCGACGTCATTCTGGTGAAGAAACTGGACCGTCATGGCCGCGACACTGCCGATATGATCCAGCTGATAAAAGGGTTTGATATTCAGGGGATCGCTGTCCGGTTTATTGATGACGGGATCAGCACTGACGGTGAAATTGGGCAAATGGTGGTGACCATCCTGTCAGCCGTGGCACAGGCTGAACGCATGAGGATCCTGGAGCGCACGAATGAGGGTCGGCAGGAAGCGAAGCCAAAAGGCATCAAATTTGGACGCAGGCGTACCATCGACCATAATGTCGTGCAGGCACTCCACCAGAAAGGCATTGGGGCAACGAAAATAGCCCGACAGCTCTGCATTGCACGTTCCACTGTATACAAGATTTTGAAAGATGAACCGTTTACACTCGTCTCAAACAGCGCAATTTAGCTCAATAACCTTGCCGACATAAGGCAAGGTTAACATCAGCCATCGAGGTTCACTACAATCAGCACCGTAACGATACTAAATAGCTTTGCAGAATAGTGCCCCAGTTATTTTAAACTTGCCTGAACGCTGTAGCTATAAGATTTTCTCGTTGCTGTTTTGCGTAAGCAATTTCCTGTCTGTTGAATGGATTACCAATTGCGGAAAATAAAGAACTTGAATGTTCTTCTAATTTTTTTACATTTTTCAGCATACCTTTAAGATTCCCTTTCGTGGCATTTTTTGCTAACTCTTTAGCATCATTCTCTGTTTTTTTATACTGGGATGAAACCTTATTCCCCTTGTCACCCACCATATTTTTAACGGTATTCAGAGAAGAAATAAATTTCCGAGCTGATTGGGTCATTTCCTGGCTGGCATTAGAAGCAAGGTTTTGAACTGGTGTAGAAGAGAAAAGTCTAAAAATATTCATGTTTATATATCCCATATGGCAAAGGTAAGATGAAAACATATCAATGTTTTTTTGTCTTTCTAAAAACGCTCGCGGCCAAATCCCGTTAGCCAGAAGGCCATTCCATTATGGATTACTCCTACATATTCCAGCCCGGCGAACTGTCCCTTAAGGTGAGTATTCGTTCCACTGAGCGTCAGACCCCTAATAAAAATAGCAATATCAATGTCTCGCGTATGACGGCCGCTCTTTCTGCCATGCTGGTGCGTCAATATCACTTCTCTGGTCGTTGCCCCGGCCACGAAGAAATCAATTTTTGGTTCAGCACAGGTCTGAGCAATGCGTTTAAGTAGGGCTTCAGTTTCCGAAAAGAGTGGTTGCTTTAAGCTGTAGATATCTGTCATTCAATAAGCCTGCGGTTTCAATGTTTCTGTCATCCTGAGAAGCCATTAACTCAGCGATACTCAGTAAAACAATAGCGCGCTTCGACGGGGTAAAGTTTTCGCCCCAGGAAGCCGAGGTGAGTTGAAAGTTCCCTTTCGGATGTGGCCGAAGATGCAAACTGTCTCTACGGTACGAGAGGGGAACAGGCGTAAGCAGCTGAATTTGTTCCGGGCTGAGATAACCGTCGCTAAGGATGCTGGCTGCCGCTTCTCCCCCCAGCATTCTCCTGGCTCAAGAGAGAGGGTTTGCCAGTTACTGCTGCCTTCCAGACGCAGGATTTTAAATCTGGGGCGTAGCACAACGGCGTATTCCTGAATCCACAGCGCGGTTATTGCCTCGCAGCGCCTGTGTATCTCTGGCCCCAACGGCATCAGTACGCATGAAGCCATCACTTATCTTTGACAGCTTCAGCATGCCTGAGCCTGTTGGGTTATAGCGACTCTTTATCAATCCCCAGCCGCTTCATACGCGATAACAGCGTCGTTCGTTTCAGGCCCAGACGCTGTGCCGCGCCGCGCGGACCCGCCACGACGCCGTTGGTTTCCTTCAGAACGCGTAAAATCCGTTGTTTTTCATCTTCCCCTTCACGCACTTCTGCATTGGTCGCCAGCGGCACCGTTTTCTCTTCGCGCAGCCGGTATTCCATCTCCGGGAGAGAAAGATGCAGCACGTTGCCGCGCGTGAGCAGCACCGCTCGCTCGACCACGTTCTCCAGCTCGCGTACGTTGCCAGGCCACTCCATGCGGCTCAGCGCCCGCAGCGTTTCCGCCGGAATGCTGTCGATATTGCGATTCATGCGATGGGCTATTTTGAAGGTGAACGATTTCACCAGCAGCGGAATATCCTCCGGCCGCTCGCGCAGCGGCGGGAGGGTGATGGGGAAAACGTTCAGACGATAATAAAGGTCGCTGCGGAACTCGCGATCCGCCACCATCTCCTTCAGGTTGCGGTTGGTGGCGGCAATCAGCCGCACGTCCACCTGCTGGATCTTATTGCTGCCCAGGCGTTCAAACTCCTGCTCCTGTAATACGCGCAGCAGCTTCGGCTGTAGCTCCAGCGGCATATCGCCAACTTCATCAAGAAACAGCGAACTTTTATCCGCCAGCTCAAAGCGTCCGATACGCTGGGTGTTTGCGCCGGTAAACGCGCCGCGTTCATGGCCGAAGAGATCGCTCTCCAGCAGGCCTGCAGGCATCGCCGCACAGTTAATTTTGACCATCCGACGGCTGTTACGGTCGCTCAGATTATGAATGGCCCGCGCAATCAGCTCTTTACCGGTTCCCGTTTCACCGAGGATCAGCACCGTACTGTCGCTTTTTGCCACCATTTCGACCTGTTTGAGCACGTTTGACATCACTTCGCTGCGGCCGATTATCTCGCCAAAATCGCAGGCGACGTTATTGATCTGCTCGGTGAGGTAGAGGTTCTCATCCACCAGGTTTTCTTTTAACCGATTGATTTCCTGATAGGCCAGTGCGTTGTCCACCGCGATGGCGATACGCTCGGCAATCTGGCGCAGCAGCTTGAGGTTTGCAGGTGTAAACACCCCCGCCTCGCACTGCGCCAGCTTCAGTACGCCCAGCATGTTATTACCAAAATTCAGCGGCAGCAGACAAAGGGTCTGGATCTGGTTGCCCCACATTTCAAACAACATGCGCTCATAAGGTGCGAGCTGGTCGCCCTGATGAAGGTTTAACAGCAGCATTTCCCCGCTTTTAAACACGCGCTCTGAAAGCGTGCCCGGCTCCGCCACGTCGCTCTGATCGTGAATCGGCGACTTCTCGTCGACATAATGGGTGGAGTAGATGGTCAGCCTGTCTTTACGGTCACTGCGCAGCACGATGCTGATGGAATCAATAGAAAAGTAGTAGTGAATTTCCCGGGCGATCTCGCTTATCAGTTCGTCCAGGTCGAGCTTGGAGAGCACGGCGTTGGTCACCGCCACCAGAATACGGAAATCATCGCGTTCGCGGCACAACAGATTGTAGTCCTGGTTCGAGCTGAGCCGGGTCTGAATTTGTTCTGCCACCAGCCCGACAACCTGTGCCAGGGTGTGCAGCCGGTCCAGCTCCTTATCCGTCCAGGGGGCATCAGCGTTGCGGATAAACTCGCAGCCGCCGAAGATTTTGCCCTCCGCCGCCAGCGGCAGCAGGCAGTAACGGCCAAAGGGCGCGTAAAGTTCCAGATCCCGAACCTGCGGCCAGGTCTCGTTAAACTCCTGCTGGGTACAGATAAGCGCCTCAGGGCGAGAAAGTACGCGACGCACCGGGCCGTTAGCCAGCACCATTTCATCTTCGTAATGCAGCGCCAGGCCGTGCTTATCCATGCCATAAAAACCTACGCGCTGATGCAGCGGATGATAGAGCAGCACGTTTACCCGATCTGCCAGCGCCCCCTGCTTCACAAGCTGCGTCAGAGTAAACGCCAGCGCCGGAAGATCCGGCTGTTGTAACAGGGTACGCGTGATGTCGAATAATCCTTGCTGCCCGAGATCGCTCATCGGTGTGTATGGCATTTTGCTTATCCAGAAAAAATGAAAACGAAACTCCCCGCTGCCCCCCTCTTTCGAAGGAGAGGGCCGGGGTGAGGAAGCCCTGAACGCCCCCGGCTATTTGTCATATAAATGACGCTTAAGTGTAACCGGGGGGACACTCGCTGTTCCTGGCTCAGGTCAACAAATGCGCGGTAGCGGCTCAGAATGTGGCAAATCGAGGGTGCGTTTAACGCCGTAAAGTCCGGCCACCCGCACCCCTTTTCGCTCGACGACCTCACCAATCACGGCCGCATTCTGCCCTAGTGGATGTGCACGCAGGGCAGCAAGCACCGCATCAGCTGACTCACGCTGCACCGCAAGCACCAGCTTGCCTTCGTTGGCAAAGTTTAGCGCGTCTAACCCAAGCAGCTCACACACGCCCCGTACCGCCGGATTAAGCGGCAGCTGGCTTTCGGTGATTTCCATCCCGCAGCCGCTGGCTGCCGCAAACTCATGCAGCACGGCGTTTACGCCGCCACGCGTCGCATCACGCAGCGCTTTAACTCCGGGAATAGCCACCAGCGGGGCAATCAGCGGAGCCAGCACCGCGCAATCGCTGACCAGCTCACCTTCCATCCCCAGCGACTCGCGCAGGTTAAGGATAGTCGCCCCGTGATCGCCCAGCGTGCCGCTGACAAGCAGCACGTCCCCAATACCCGTCTGGCTCGCCCCCCAGTTCAGGCCCGCAGGAATGGCCCCGATACCGGCCGTATTAATAAAAATCTTGTCCGCCGCGCCGCGCTGCACCACCTTAGTATCCCCGGTAACGATGGCCACGCCTGCGGATTTTGCCGTGGCGGCCATGCTGTTCACCACTCGCTCCAGCGTTGCAAGCGGCAGCCCTTCTTCGAGGATAAACCCACACGACAGCCAGCGAGGCGTGGCACCGCTGACCGCAATATCGTTAGCCGTCCCGCAAACGGCAATTTTGCCTATATCGCCGCCGGGAAAGAACAGCGGGTCGATAACGTAACCGTCGGTGGAAAAGGCCAGCCTGTCGCCGCTGGCGGTAAGTTCGGCCAGCGGCAGGCGCGCCTGGTCCTCCTGCTCCGCAAGCCACGGGTTATCAAAGGCCTGCATAAAAAGATCGGCAATCAGCTTTTGCATTGCCTGGCCGCCGCTGCCGTGAGCTAATTCAATAGTTTTCATGCTTCACATTCCTGAGAACGATACTGATACCAGGCCGCACAGGCCCCCTCGGAGGAAACCATCAGCGCGCCAAAGGCGTTTTGTGGATTACAGGCTTTGCCAAACATCGGGCACTGGTGCGGCTTGCAGCGCCCGGTGAGCACATCACCGCAGCGTGCGCGCGGGTCGTCGTAAACCTGCTGCGGCGCCGGGTTGAAGTGTTCTTCCGCATCAAACTGACGGTAGCCTTCGGTCAGGCGCACGCCGGACTCGCTGATGGTGCCAAGGCCGCGCCATTCGGCATCACCGCGCACGGTAAAGACTTCCGCCATCGCCTGCTGCGCCAGCAGATTACCTTCATCGGGCACCACGCGTTTGTACTGGTTTTCCACCGCGCTGTGCTGCGTGATTTTCTGCTCAACGAGCATCACCACGCCTTGCAGCAAATCCAGCGGTTCAAAGCCTGCCACCACCAGCGGACGCTGATGCTGCGAGGCGATAAAGTTATAGGCTGCCGTGCCAATCACCATGCTGACGTGGCCCGGTGCCAGGAAAGCGTCGATGCCGTTATCGGGCTGTTCAAGCAGACTGCGCAGGGTAGGGATCAGCGTGATGTGCTGGCAGAAGAAGTAAAAGTTGTTGATGCCCTGCGTCTTCGCCTGCTGGAGCAAAATTGCGGTGGCGGGCATGGTGGTTTCAAACCCCAGCCCAAAGAAGACGACCTGGCGGGCCGGATTTTCTTTCGCCAGCGCCAGCGCATCAAGGGGAGAGTAAACCACGCGCACATCCGCACCGCGCGCTTTCGCCTGCATCAGCGAGCCACTTTTGCCCGGCACGCGCATCGCATCCCCAAAGGTGCAAAAAATCACGTCGGGGCGGCTGGCGATTTCCACGCAGGTGTCGATGCGCCCCATCGGCAGCACGCAAACCGGGCAGCCCGGCCCGTGAATAAACTCGATGTTATCCGGCAGCAGCTGGTCCAGGCCGAACTTAAAGATGGCGTGGGTGTGGCCGCCGCAGACCTCCATGATACGCAGCGGGCGTTCGGCGGTGTAGTGCAGAAGCCGGGCGCGTTCGCGCAGCATCTCAATAAGCTGCATGACCTTTTCCGGAGCGCGATATTCATCGACGAAACGCATCAGCCACGCTCCTCACCGAACAGCAGTGCACCCACGTCCGGCTCAACTTCGAACATATTTTGCAGCGCATCAAGGGTATCGCGCGCCTCGGCCTCATCAATAATGCTCATGGCAAAACCAACGTGCACCAGCACCCACTGCCCGGGCTGCGCATCACCCACCAGGGCCAGATTGACGTCGCGCCTGATGCCGCACACGTCCACCTTCGCGCTGCCGTCCGGCAGGCGTTCAACGATTTGTCCGGGAATGCCTATGCACATCGCTGCGCCTCCAGCCAGCCGAGCCACTTCTCCATACCCTCGCCGCCGGTGGCGGAAACCAGCAGAATTTCAATGTTCGGATTAACCTGCCGGGCATATTCGAGGCACCGATCCACGTCGAACTGTAAATATGGCAGCAGGTCGATTTTATTGAGCAGCATCAGCGAGGCGGCGGCAAACATATGCGGATACTTCAGCGGTTTATCTTCGCCTTCGGTGACGGAAAGCACCGCCACTTTATGACGCTCGCCCAAATCAAAACTCGCCGGGCAGACCAGGTTGCCGACGTTTTCGATAAACAGGATGCCCTGTCGCTCAAGCGGTAGCCGCTGCATGGCGTCGCGGATCATCTGCGCATCGAGGTGGCAGCCTTTACCGGTGTTCACCTGTATCGCTGGCGTACCGGTGGCACGAATACGCGCCGCGTCGTTGACGGTTTGCTGGTCCCCTTCGATAACTGCGCAGGGAACCTGGCCCCGCAGGCGCTTCAGCGTCTCGGTTAGCAACGTCGTTTTACCCGAGCCGGGGCTGGAAACCAGGTTCAGCACCAGCTGCTGCTGTTTAGCGAACTGTTCACGGTTATAGACGGCAAGCTGGTTATTTTTGTCCAGTACGTTCAGCTCGATTTCCAGCATACGGCGCTGGGTCATGCCCGGCGCATGCGTGCCCGCCGCGCCGTGGCCGTAATGCAGATCGCCCTGCTCATCGGCCGCAGGTGCAAACTTCACCCCGGTGATGGGCATGACAGGCCGGGATACCGGCGCAAAAGGCGCGCTGCGAAAGCCGGAGTGTGGGTTTCGTTCATCGCCTTCAATATACAGGTTGCCTTCAGCGCAACCGCAGGTGCTACACATGGTTTGTCTCCTCCACTTCCAGACGCTTGATCTGCACGCCATCATCGGCCACGACCCGCAAATTGCTGCCTTCGCACAGCGGGCAGCGCCGCACAAGCTGGGTCAGCAAAGTAATGTGCTGCTGGCAGTCGTGGCACCAGCATTCCGCTTTCTGTTCATGAATATGGAGCTGGCAGCCTTCCGCGAGCGTGTCGCGGCAAACCAGTTCGAAACAGAACTCCAGCGCGCTTCGCTCCACGCAGGAGAAAGCGCCTACTTCAAGCCAGACGGCGGTGACGCGGCCTGCGCCATGTTGTCTGGCCTGAGCTTCAATAAGTTCCAGCGCCCGCTGGCAGAGGGTGATTTCGTGCATAGGACCTCCGGGGTATCTGCGGCAGGTAATGCAAAGAGGGTGCCAGGATAGCAGCGTGGGGGGAGGCCTTAGCTTTAACACTCGCGTAAAAAGGCGCGTGTCACTCTCTGTCAAAGATGTCGAAATGACATGTCACCCTCGGCGTACAAAAAGACACAATCACCAATAAATCTATAAATAACAATATATTAAAAAACTGGCACGAAACATGCTCTATGGGGGAATCAGCACAAACAGAGTGATTTTAGAATGGACATTTGGGAACTGAGCGAAAAAGCCGAATACATTGCCGACAAGCACCAGCGCCTGCTCGCGCAGTGGCAACATTACTGCAATACCCTGATTCAGGGGATCACCCTCTCGAAAGCCAAACTGCATCATGCCGTCGGCTGCAACCCGGACGACTCGCTGCGCTTCTTTCTCTTCGACCACTTCGTTATCCATATCCGGCTGGCTGAAGGCTTCAACAGCCACACCATCGAATACTACGTTGAGAAGCGTGATGGTACAGACAAGGTATTGATTGCTATGGCTGAAATGGATAACGAAGGGCGCCTGGACGGCGGCATCAGCAACCGCCATCGTGACCAGGTGCTGGAGCACTATCTGGAAAAAATCCGCCCGGTGTACGACAGCCTGTATCGCGCCGTACACGACGATGCGCCAGTCTCACTGCTGCCGCTTCAGCACAAGGCTCTGGCCTGACCCCCTGCCGGGTGTCGAAAACTGTCGACAGGACAGCCTTCGGCACAGTTTCGTCAAAAATGACGATTGTCACCTGAGGAAGAGCTGGTGAACCGATTTGTAATTGCTGATTCCAAACTTTGCATGGGCTGTCATACCTGTGAGGCCGCCTGCGCAGAAACGCACCGCCTGCACGGATTACAGTCCATGCCGCGCCTGAAAGTCATGCGCAACGCCGCTGAATCGGCCCCGCAGATGTGCCATCACTGCGAAGATGCCCCCTGCGCCGGGGTATGCCCGGTTAACGCCATTACCCGCGTGGACGGCGCCGTGCAGCTTAATGAAAGCCTGTGCGTAAGCTGCAAACTTTGCGGCATCGCCTGCCCGTTCGGCGCCATTGAGTTTTCCGGTAGCCGTCCGATCCATATTCCCGCCAATGCCAACAGTCCCAAAGCGCCTCCGGCTCCCCCTGCGCCCGCCCGCGTCAGTACCCTGCTTGACTGGGTACCGGGGGTACGCGCCATCGCCGTGAAATGCGACCTGTGCAGCTTTGATGAGGATGGCCCGGCCTGCGTTCGCACCTGTCCCACCAAAGCCCTGCGCGTGGTGGATAACAAAGACCTCACCGCCGCCAACAAGCGTAAGCGCCAGCTGACCCTTGGGGCTTCCCTTGGGGATCTGACTTCATTTACCCAGTCCGAGGCCAAAAAATGAGTGCATTTCTTCTGATTCATTGGGCGCTGCTCGGCTTTGTGGCAAGCGCCATTCTTGCCGCTGCGACCTCCTTCCATAAGCCGCTGAGCGGTTTTATTGCCGGGATTGGCGGCGCGGCAGGCTCCTTGCTGGTGCTGATAGCCGGTTATCAAGCGCTGACCGGCTTTAGCGGTGAAGCGTTAATCTGGCACTGGCCGCTCCAGCTCAGCGCCTTCAACGGCCTCTGGCTGATAACCGTTGGGCTGTCCGGCCTGTTTATCTCGCTGTTTAACATCGACTGGCATCGCCATCACTCGGTTACGGCTAACGGCCTGCTGGTGAACCTGGCGCTGGCCGCGGCCGTAGCGGCGCTGGTGGCGGATAACTTCGCCATGCTGGTCGCCATGGCTGAAATCCTCTCCCTTGCGGGGTACTTCCTCACCGGCTGTCGCCAGTCCGGCCAGCTCTGGTTTGCTCTGGGCCGCCTCGGCACCTTGCTGTTGGCCATCGCGTGCTGGCTGCTGTGGAGGCAGTACGGCACCCTGAACTACGGCGAGCTGCATCAGCTGCTGAACGGCACGCCGGTCAGCTCCCTTATCTGGCTGTCTGGCCTGGCCGGTTTCGGCTTCCTGTCCGGGATTATTCCGCTGCACGGCTGGGTGCCGCAGGCTCACGCCAACGCTTCAGCGCCTGCGGCGGCGCTGTTCTCAGCGGTGATCCTGAAAATCGGCCTGTACGGCATCATGAGCTTCTCTTTAGTCAGCAACACCCTACCGCTGTGGTGGGGCGTGCTGGTGGTCGTGCTCGGGATGATCACTGCTTTTATCGGCGGGCTGTACGCGCTGATGGAGCACAACATCAATCGCCTGCTGGCTTACCACTCTCTTGAAAACATTGGCATTATTCTGCTCGGCCTGGGCTGCGGCCTGATGGGCCTTGCCCTTAACGAACCCACGCTGACGGTGCTGGGCATGGTTGGCGGCCTTTACCACCTGTTTAACCACAGCCTGTTTAAAACCACGCTGTTTTTAGGCGCGGGCGCGGTGTGGTTCCGTACCGGCCATCGCGATATCGAAAAGCTGGGCGGGATTGGCAAGCGTATGCCGCTAATTTCACTCGCCATGCTGGTGGGATTAATGGCGATGGCCGCTCTGCCACCGCTGAACGGCTTTGCGGGGGAGTGGGTGATTTACCAGTCATTCTTCCAGCTGGGCAGCCTGCCGGTATTTGTCGGGCGCTTCCTGGGGCCGCTGCTGGCCACGGGGCTGGCGATTACCGGCGCGCTGGCGGTGATGTGCATGGCGAAAGTCTATGGCGTTACCTTCCTTGGCGCACCGCGCACGCCGGAAGCTGAAAAGGCCACATCCGCGCCGTGGCTGATGACCCTCAGCGTTGCCGCGCTGGCGCTGTGCTGTGTGGTGGCCGGTGTCGCGGCTCCCTGGCTGCTGCCGCTGCTACAACACGCTATTCCGCTGCCGTTGCAAACGGCCAACACCGCCGTTTCGCAGCCGATGATCACCCTGCTGCTGATCGCCTGCCCGCTGCTGCCTTTCCTGCTGATGGTGATTTTCCGCGGCGACCGCCTGCCAAACCGCACTCGCGGGGCGGCATGGGTCTGTGGCTACGACCACGAGCAGGCAATGGTCATTACCGCCAGCGGCTTCGCTCAGCCGGTCAAAGCCGCCTTTGCGCCGCTGCTTAAGCTGCGCAAAACCCTGAACCCGGTGAAGGGCTTCCCTGGCTGGCAGGGTAACTGCCTGGCTGATGCCTTCCGCCACCTGGCCATCATCGAACTGGCCGTGCTGCTGGTTGCGGTTATCGCTTAAGGAGCCAGATATGAATACCTTTTACTTTTCACTCATTCAGGCGCTGGTGCTGTTTGCCCTCGCGCCGCTGTTGTCCGGCCTCACCCGCGTGACCCGCGCCCGCCTGCATAATCGTCGCGGGCCAGGCGTCATGCAGGAATACCGGGATCTGTGCAAACTGCTGGGCCGTCAGAGCGTCGCGCCGGCGGCCTCCGGCTGGGTGTTCCGCCTGATGCCTTTTGTGATGGTGGGCGTCATGCTGACCATCGCTACCGCGCTGCCTGTGGTCACGCTCGCCTCGCCGCTGCCTTCCCTTGGCGATCTCATCACGCTGATTTACCTGTTCGCCATCGCCCGCTTCTTTTTCGCCATTGCAGGGCTGGATACCGGCAGCCCGTTTACCGCGATCGGTGCCAGCCGTGAAGCCATGCTCGGCGTGCTGGTCGAGCCGATCCTGCTGCTCGGGCTGTGGGTGGCCGCTCAGGTCGCGGGCAGCACGCATATCAGCAATATCACCGACACGATTTACCACTGGCCGGTCGGGCAGTCCTTAACGCTGCTGCTGGCCTTTGCCGCCTGCGCGTTCGCGACCTTTATCGAAATGGGCAAGCTGCCGTTTGACCTTGCCGAAGCGGAGCAGGAGCTGCAGGAAGGCCCGCTTACCGAATACAGCGGGGCGGGTTTTGCGGTGCTGAAGTGGGGCATCGCCCTCAAACAGCTCGTTGTGCTGCAAATGTTCGTTGGCGTGTTCCTGCCGTGGGGCCAGATGAGCGAGTTTAGCTGGGGCGGCCTGGCTATTGCGCTGCTGCTGGCGGCGGTGAAGCTGGTGGCGGGCATCCTGATTATTGCGCTGTTCGAAAACAGCATGGCGCGTCTGCGGATGCTGGAAACCTCACGTATTACCTGGGCCGGTTTTGGCTTTGCCTTTTTAGCCTTCGTCTCCTTGCTGGCGGCGTGATTTAAGAGAATTTAACAATGTCTGAAGAAAAAATAGGTCAACATTACCTCAGCGCGCTGCACAAGCAGTTCCCGCACGCGGTGATCGACGAAGCCTGGCAAACCAAAGATCAAATCACCGTCACCGTGAAGCTCAATATGCTACCGGAAGTGGTGGAATGGCTTTACTACCAGCAGGGCGGCTGGCTCTCCGTGCTGTTCGGTAACGATGAGCGCCAGCTGTGCGGCAACTACGCGGTTTACTACGTGCTGTCGATGGAAAGCGGCGTGAAGTGCTGGATCACCGTGCGCGTGGAAGTGGATGCCGATAAGCCAGAGTTTCCGTCCGTTACGCCACGCGTACCCGCCGCCGTATGGGGTGAGCGCGAGGTGCGCGATATGTATGGCCTGCAACCCGTGGGCCTGCCGGACGAGCGCCGCCTGGTACTGCCGGACGACTGGCCGGACGATCTGTATCCGCTGCGCAAAGACAGCATGGACTATCGTCAGCGCCCGGCGCCCACCGGCGACCAGGAAACCTACGAGTTTATCAACGAGCTGGGCAGCAAAAAGAACAACGTGGTGCCGATCGGCCCGCTGCACGTCACCTCCGATGAACCGGGCCACTTCCGCCTGTTCGTCGACGGCGAAAACATTATCGACGCCGATTACCGCCTGTTCTACGTCCACCGTGGCATGGAAAAACTGGCGGAAACCCGCATGGGCTACAACGAAGTCACCTTCCTGTCCGACCGCGTGTGCGGCATCTGCGGCTTCGCCCACAGCACGGCGTACACCACCTCCGTTGAAAACGCGATGGGCATCGTGGTGCCGGAGCGCGCTCAGATGATCCGCGCCATTCTGCTGGAGGTAGAGCGCCTGCACAGCCATCTGCTCAACCTTGGCCTGGCCTGTCACTTCGTCGGCTTTGACTCCGGCTTTATGCAGTTCTTCCGCGTGCGTGAAATGTCGATGAAGATGGCGGAAATCCTCACCGGAGCGCGTAAAACCTACGGTCTGAATCTGATCGGCGGGATTCGTCGCGATCTGCTCAAGGACGACATGATCCAGACCCGTCAGCTCGCCCAGCAGATGCGCCGCGAGGTGAAGGACCTGGTGGATATTCTGCTGAGCACGCCAAACATTGAACAGCGCACCGTGGGGATTGGTCGCCTCGACCCGCAGATCGCCCGTGATTTCAGCAACGTGGGTCCGATGGTGCGCGCCAGCGGCCACGCCCGTGATACCCGCGCCGATCACCCGTTTGTGGGTTACGGCCTGCTGCCGATGGAAGTCCACAGCCTGGACGGCTGCGATGTGCTCTCACGCCTGAAAGTGCGCATCAATGAAGTGTTTACCGCACTGAATATGATCGATTTCGGGCTGGACAACCTGCCGGGCGGCCCGCTGGCGGTGGAAGGCTTCACCTATATACCAAACCGCTTTGCGCTGGGCTTTTCTGAGGCACCACGCGGGGATGATATTCACTGGAGCATGACCGGCGACAACCAGAAACTCTACCGCTGGCGCTGCCGCGCGGCGACCTACGCCAACTGGCCAACGCTGCGCTATATGCTGCGTGGCAACACCGTTTCTGACGCGCCGCTGATTATCGGCAGCCTCGATCCTTGCTACTCCTGTACCGACCGCATGACGGTGGTGGATGTACGCAAACGCCAGACGAAAGTGGTGCCGTACAAAGAGCTTGAACGCTACAGCATCGAGCGCACCCATTCGCCGCTGAAATAGCCTGGAGTCACCATGTTTAACTTTATCAAAAAAGCCCTCAAAGGCGGCGTGGCAACCGAGTCCTATCCACTGCGGCCGATCGCCGTGGACCCGAACTTTCGCGGCAAGCCGGAGCACAATCCGCAACAGTGCATCGGCTGCGCGGCCTGCGTGAACGCCTGCCCCTCCAATGCGCTCAGCGTGGAAACCGATCTGGTCAACGGGCAGCTGGCCTGGGCCTTCAACCTCGGGCGCTGTATTTTCTGCGCACGCTGCGAAGAAGTCTGCCCTACCGCGGCGATTACGCTTTCTCAGCAGTATGAGCTGGCGGTATGGAACAAAGCGGATTTCCTGCAACAGGCCCGTTTTGACCTGTGCAACTGCCGGGAATGCGGCAGGCCCTATGCCGTGCAAAAAGAGATCGACTACGCCATCGCGCTCCTGCAACACAACGGGGACAAACGTGCCGAATCGCACCGCGCCTCGTTTGAAACCTGCCCGGACTGCAAACGCCAGCAAGGCCTGGTGTCGTCCGACAGGATTAACTTTAGCCGTCAGATGAGAGAGGCCAGCTAATGAGTCAGTTACTGGGTCCACGCGACGATAAAGGCCTGCCGGTACCGATGACGGTGGAGGAATCCATTGCCAGCATGAAAGCGTCGCTGCTCAAGAAAATCAAACGTTCCGCCTATGTCTACCGCGTGGACTGCGGCAGCTGCAACGGCTGTGAAATAGAAATTTTCGCCACGCTTTCGCCACTTTTCGATGCAGAACGTTTCGGTATCAAAGTTGTTCCTTCTCCTCGCCATGCGGATATTTTGCTGTTTACCGGGGCGGTGACGCGCGCCATGCGTTCACCTGCGCTACGCGCATGGGAATCCGCCCCCGATCCGAAAATCTGTATTTCCTACGGCGCCTGCGGCAACAGCGGCGGCATCTTCCACGATCTTTACTGCGTGTGGGGCGGCACCGACAAAATCGTGCCGGTGGATGTCTATATTCCCGGCTGCCCGCCGACGCCCGCCGCCACCCTGTACGGCTTTGCGATGGCGCTGGGCCTGCTTGAGCAAAAAATCCACGCCCGGGATCCCAGCGAGCAGGACGCCCAGCCCGCACAAATTCTGCACCCGGATATGGTTCAGCCCCTGCGCGTGCGCATTGACCGTGCCGCTCGCCGCCTTGCGGGCTACCGGTATGGCCGCCAGATTGCCGACACCTATATGAATCACCTCACCGCTGGCGCTGACAGCGTGCAGCAGTGGCTCGCCGCCGAGAACGATCCGCGTCTGAATGAGATTGTCGCCAGTCTCGAAAGCCTGGTGCAGCAGGAGCGCGTGCTATGAGTGAATCGGTGGTGTTCTGCCAGCTCAGCCGCAAGTTTGTCGATGAAAACGACAACACGCCGGATGAAGCACAGCAGGTGGTGTATTACAGCCTGGCCATCGGCCACCATCTGGGCGTCATCGACTGCCTGAAAGAGAACCTGGTTTGTCCGTTTGCCGACTATCGGGCATGGATTGCCACGTTAGAAGAAGGCAGCGAAGCACGGCGAAAGATGGAAGGCGTGCCGCGCTATGGCGAGATTGTGATCGACCAGAGCCATGTCGTGCTGCTGGCTAAAGCCTTCGATACGGCAAAACCGATGCAAACATCGGCGCAGCAGCGCTGGAGCCAGGCACTGCTCGATATGTTGCAGGCTATTCAACTGGAACCCGCCATCTATCTGATGGTTCGGAGGCGCTATGACTAACGTTTTACTTTGTGTCGGCAACAGCATGATGGGCGATGACGGCGCAGGCCCGCTGCTTGCACAAATGTGCCAGACCGCCCCGCAGGGCGACTGGATTGTCATCGACGGCGGCACCACGCCGGAAAACGACGTGGTGGCGATCCGCGAGCTGCAACCGGCACGTTTACTGCTGGTCGATGCCACGGACATGGGCCTGCCCCCCGGGGAGATCCGCCTTATCGATCCGGACGACATCGCCGAAATGTTTATGATGACAACCCACAATATGCCGCTTAACTACCTGGTCGATCAGCTGAAAGAGGACGTTGGCGAAGTGATTTTCCTGGGCATTCAGCCAGATATTGTTGGCTTCTATTATCCGATGACCGACGCGGTTAAAACGGCGGTAGAAACGGTCTACCAGCGGCTGGCCTGTTGGGAAGACAAAGGCGGATTTGCCGAGCTGGAAGCGCCTGAGTTTACAAATTAAATACGGCGGGGCAGGGACGCCCCTCTTCCAGGCGCAAAAATGCGCATTATTTCCCTGCGCTGAAATCCGCAAGGTCTATTCTCATAAGCTATTACGAAAATTAGCACTAGAATATTAAGCTATTCTTTAATTTAACTCTTTTCTAATAAGGAAGATATTCTTCCTCACCTTGAAAAAAATACTTCCCTTACCCCGCCACTCTCGCGTAAATCGCCTTACGCAAAGCCACCCGGCTGATAAAAATAGGCTTTACGATCAACATAATAATAACTTTGCTTCAAATTATAGAATGCTGATATTGATCGTAATTATAGTTAATGAGATATTCCCGCCCCGAAAACATCTGCCATTACGCATTGCGCCTGCATAAAACATAAACATGCTGACGCGTATTTCGGTGTGAGAAAATTAATCTCCTTTGCCTGAGATCTTTAAAAGGAAAAGCATGAAAAAGTTAGCATTTATTACTGGATTGAGCCTCTTCTTATTAACTGGTTGTGCAAAGAAGACCCCCGAGAGCGTTGTCACCCCCGCGCCTGTGGAGCCGCCTCAGGCCGTAGTCCAGGTCGCTGAACCTCAGAACGCACCTCAGGTTATCCCGGCGAAATCGCAGGAACAGCGTATGCAGGAATGCCGGAAAGAGCTGGATGCCATGCAGGTCTACAGCAAAGCGTCCTGGAAAAAATACCAGGCGGAACTCCAGAAGTTAACCGCTGCCACCAATAAATATCTGCGCGTTAAAGAAACTATCGGCGCGGATATCAATGACGTGGTGATGCCGCAGAGCGAATTCCAGACCCGCGAACTGTGCTTCCGCATTAAAAGCCGCCTGGTTCAGCTGATGGTAAGGTCCTGATCCCAGACTGATAATGGGCGGGAGCCTTGCCGCTCCCGCCGTATGATGTTCGCCGCTCCCCCTTTCTACGAACAATCCTCACCGTTAGCTGCACCTGAGGCACTCCTGCTCCTGTGTCATTTGCCCGAATGACATCGTCATATCTGTCGATGTCACCGTCATGTCTGCGCCGTAAAAACATAATTCATTGAATTTATGTAAATTTAAACCTGGCACGCTTTATGAATAGCAAAGCGCACAATAACAAACTCATCCAGGAGTTTATGATGAACCGCTTCATCATTGCTGATTCGAGCAAATGTATTGGCTGCCGCACCTGCGAAGTAGCCTGTGTCGTGTCCCATCAGGAAGAACAGGATTGCTCCCGGCTTACCCCGCAGGTTTTCCTGCCGCGCATCCACGTCATTAAGGGCGTAAATATCTCAACCGCCATGATGTGCCGCCAGTGCGAAGATGCCCCCTGCGCTAACGTCTGCCCGAACGGCGCCATTAGCCGTGAACACGGTTTTGTGAATGTGGTGCAGGAGCGCTGCATCGGCTGCAAAACCTGCGTTGTCGCCTGCCCTTATGGCGCAATGGAAGTCGTGGTACGCCCGGTCGTTCGCAACAGCGGCGCAGGTCTGAACGTAATGGCTGAAAAGGCCGAGGCCAATAAATGCGATCTTTGCCACCACCGCGAAACCGGCCCGGCGTGCATGGAAGCCTGCCCGACCAACGCCATTGTGTGCGTTGACCGTAACAAACTTGAGCAGATGAGCGCCGAAAAGCGCCGCCGTGCCGCGTTTGATGCCACCTCCTCACTGATTTTCTAAGCCTTTGTCTTTCAACTTTTAACAGGTCTGTTACTGATGAAAAAAATTACCAGCGTCTGCCCTTACTGCGGTGCGGGCTGCAAACTGAAACTGGTTGTTGATAACAACAAAATTATTCGTGCCGAAGCGGCTGACGGCGTCACCAACCAGAACGAGCTGTGCCTGAAAGGCTACTACGGGTGGGATTTCTTAAACGACACCAAACTGCTCACCCCGCGCCTGACCCAGCCGATGATCCGCTACGAAAAAGGCGGCAAACTGCAACCTGTTAGCTGGGAAGAGGCGATTAGCTACACCGCGAAGCGGCTAAAAGCCATTAAAGATCGTTTTGGCCCACGCGCCATCATGACCACGGGTTCATCGCGCGGTACGGGCAATGAAACCAACTATGTGATGCAGAAGTTTGCGCGCGGCGTGCTGAACACCAATAACGTCGACTGCTGCGCGCGCGTTTGTCACGGGCCATCCGTCGCCGGTTTGCAGGTGACGCTGGGCAACGGGGCGGTGAGCAACTCCATTGGCGATATTGAAAACTCAAAATGCCTGCTGGTGTTTGGCTACAACTGCGCCGACTCCCACCCCATCGTCGCCCGGCGGGTGATTAAAGCGAAGGAGAAAGGGGCGAAGATCATCGTTTGCGACCCGCGCCGCATCGAAACCGCCCGTATTGCCGATCAGCATTTACAGTTGAAAAACGGCTGTAATATGGCGCTGGTCAACGCCTTTGCTTACGTGCTGCTTGAAGAGAATCTCTATGATAAAGAGTACGTGGCAAAACATACCGAAGGCCTGGATGCCTACCGTGAAATCGTTAAGGGTTATGCGCCTGAAGGCATTGAGCATCTGACGGGCGTACCGGCGCAAATGATTCGCCAGGCGATGCGCACCTTTGCCGCCGCCCCTTCCGCCACCATTATGTGGGGCATGGGCGTCACGCAGTTCGGTCAGGCGGTTGACGTGGTGAAAGGGCTTTCAAGCCTTGCGCTGCTGACCGGTAACCTGGGGCGCGAAAACGTCGGCGTTGGCCCTGTGCGCGGGCAGAATAACGTGCAGGGTGCCTGCGATATGGGCGTGCTGCCCAACCAGTTCCCCGGCTATCAGGACGTGGTTGATGCCGACGT
Source organism: uncultured Buttiauxella sp. (assembly GCA_946480445.1). Lineage (GTDB taxonomy): Bacteria > Pseudomonadota > Gammaproteobacteria > Enterobacterales > Enterobacteriaceae > Dryocola. The sequence continues at coordinate 121,664 of CAMLJN010000008.1, read as the reverse complement.
TCGGGCCAAATTCGCCAAAGCCTGGGGCATTAACGTCGAGGACATGGATGACCAGGTGGGCGTGCGTATCACCGAGGTGCCACACCTGGCGCTGGAAGGCAAAATTAAAGCCTACTACATCATGGGTGAAGACCCGCTACAGACCGAAGCGGATCTTGGCCTTGTGCGCAGCGGGTTCGAAGCGCTTGATTTCGTGGTGGTGCAGGACATCTTTATGACCAAAACCGCCGAGGTGGCCGACGTGCTGCTGCCTGCGACCTCCTGGGGCGAACACGGCGGCGTCTTCACCTGCGCAGACCGCGGTTTCCAGCGTTTCGAAAAGGCGATTGAGCCTAAGTACAACGTCAAACGTGACTGGGAAATCATCAGCCTGATCGCCCGCGAGATGGGCTACCCGATGCACTACGACAACAACCAGCAGATCTGGGATGAGCTGCGCGAACTCTGCCCGCTGTTCTACGGCGTCACCTACGAAAAAATGGGCGATATGGGCCATGTGCAATGGCCCTGCCCGACGCTCGATCACCCGGGTACCCCGTATCTCTACAAAGACAGCAAATTCGATACGCCGACCGGCAAAGGCCAGCTCTTTGCCGCCGAGTGGCGCGCACCTGCCGAAGTGCCGGATGCGGATTATCCGCTGGTGCTCTGTACCGTGCGCGAAGTGGGCCACTACTCCTGCCGTTCAATGACCGGCAACTGTGCGGCCTTGCAGACGCTGGCCGATGAGCCGGGTTTTGTGCAGATGCATCCGGAAGATGCGGCACGCCTCGGCATTAAAGATCGCCAGCTGGTGTGGGTCAGCTCGCGTCGCGGCAAAGTGATCAGCCGCGCGGATGTCAACGAGCGCACCAACAAAGGCTCGGTTTATATGACCTACCAGTGGTGGATCGGCGCCTGCAATGAACTGACCCAGGATAACCTCGACCCGATTTCCAAAACGCCGGAAACGAAATACTGTGCGGTTAACGTCAGCAGTATTGCCGACCAGCAGTGGGCCGAGAACTATGCGCAGACAACCTATAGCGATATGAAGGCGCGCCTGCGTCAGGCCGTTGAGGCTTAAATGTCGCGTCTGATCCTCTTCCCGCCGGGGAGAGGATCTAGCTGAGAGGAAAATTGTGAATTTTAACGGCGTATTGCTGCGTATTCGTGGCAAAGTGCAGGGCGTTGGCTTTCGGCCCTTTGTCTGGCAGCTGGCTCAACGGCTTGGGCTTGCTGGGGATGTCTGCAACGATGGCGCAGGCGTGGTTGTGCGCCTGACTTCCGATGCCGATGAGTTTCTCGTCCTGCTGCACGCCGAATGCCCGCCGCTGGCACGTATTGATAAGATTGAACGCGCGGCTATGCGCTGGGAAAAGCTTCCCGCCGAATTTACTATCCGGCATAGCGATGCCGGGACAATGGATACGCAAATCGTCCCGGATGCCGCCACCTGTCCGGCCTGCCTGCGCGAATTGAACGATCCCGCCGACCGTCGCTACCGTTATCCTTTTATCAACTGCACGCACTGTGGACCGCGTTTCACCCTCATCCACAGTATGCCCTACGATCGCCCTAATACGGTGATGGCCGCCTTCCCCCTTTGCCCTGCCTGCGAGGCTGAATACCGCAACCCAATGGACCGGCGGTTTCACGCGCAGCCCGTAGCCTGTCCCGACTGCGGGCCGCAGCTGTTCTGGCAAAGCGACAAGCAATATCTGTCGCGCGAGCAGGCCTTACAGGCGGCGGTTTCGGCGTTAAAAGCGGGAAAAATCGTGGCGATAAAAGGCCTCGGCGGCTTCCATCTGGCCGTGGATGCCCGCAGCGATGCCGCCGTCGAACGGCTTCGCGCCCGCAAACAGCGCCCGTCTAAACCGCTGGCGGTAATGCTACCGGACAGCCGCGATTTGCCCTCGCCGATCGCGGCCCGGTTATCCAGCCCTGCCGCGCCCATCGTACTGATGGCTAAATCGGCTCTGCCGGGATTAAGCCGCGCTATTGCGCCGGGCCTCACTGAAGTTGGCGTGATGCTGCCCGCTAACCCGCTGCAACATCTGCTGATGCAGGACTTCGGTGCTCCGCTGGTGATGACCTCCGGCAACCTGAACGGCAAACCTCCAGCCCTCACCAATGAGCAGGCGCTGGCCGATCTGGCAATGATTGCCGACGGCTGGCTGATGCATAACCGCGACATCGTGCAGCGCACGGATGATTCCGTTATACGCGCCGACGGGGAAATGCTGCGCCGCGCCCGGGGTTTTGTCCCCGATGCGCTACCGCTGCCGCCCGGCTTTCGCGATCTACCGCCGATTCTCGCCCTCGGCGCAGATCTCAAAAATACGTTCTGCCTGCTGCGCGGCGATCAGGCTGTTCTCAGTCAGCACCTTGGCGATCTCGCGGAAGAAGGCGTAGAGCAGCAATGGCAGCGTGCTCTGGCGCTGATATGCCAGACCTGGGACTTTATGCCCGAACGCGTCGTCGTCGATGCGCATCCGGGCTATCACAGCGCACAGCTTGGGCGCGAAATGGACCAGCCGGTCAGTGAAGTTCTGCACCATCACGCTCACGCAGCGGCCTGCATGGCGGAACACGGCTGGCCGCTGGACGGCGGCGAAGTGATTGCCCTTACGCTTGACGGTATTGGTCTTGGTGAACATGACGCGCTATGGGGCGGGGAATGTTTGCTGGTGAGCTATCAGCAGTGCACCCATCTGGGTGGCCTGCCTGCGGTGGCCTTGCCTGGAGGCGATCTTGCCGCGCGCCAGCCGTGGCGCAATCTTCTCGCCCACTGCCTGGCCTTTGTGCCGGACTGGCAGAGCCGTCCGGAAACCGCCGCCGTTCGCCAGCAGAACTGGCAGCCGCTGGCTACCGCGGTGCAGCGGCGGCTTAACGCACCGCTTGCCTCCTCCACCGGCCGCCTGTTCGACGCGGCAGCCTGCGCGCTGGGCTGCACGCCGTTAAACCAAAGCTATGAGGGAGAAGCCGCCTGCCTGCTGGAGGCGCTGGCGAGGCAAAGCGGGGAGTGCCGCCCTCCCGTTACGCTCGCACTCCAGGAGGGGCAGTTTGCTATGGCAGCCTTCTGGCAGCAATGGCTCGACTGGCAAGCACCGGCACCCGCACGCGCCTGGGCTTTCCATGACGCGCTGGCCAAAGGTTTTGCCGATTTGGCGCGCTTTCATGCCAGCAGGCTGGGCATCAAAACTATTGCCTTCAGCGGCGGCGTGCTGCATAACCGCCTGATGCGCGAGCGTTTCGCGCATCATCTGGCAGATTTTACCTTACTCTTCCCGACAAGGCTGCCTGCGGGAGACGGCGCCCTCTCCTTCGGCCAGGCTATGGTCAGCGCCGCCTGTTATTCCGCTTCCGCCCAGGCCCGCTCGATCTCTTCGGCAAGTATCTTCACGCCCGCCTCGATTTTTTCCGGCTCCGGCACATAGTTCATGCGCATGCACTGGTGCGTGTGCGGCCAGGGTTTATCCAGCCCAGGGAAGAAGTAGTCCCCCGGCACCATCAGCACGCCGCGCTTTTTCAGGCGCTGGTAAAGCAGCTCGGTGGTGATCGGCAGATCCTTAAACCACAGCCAGAGGAAAATCGCCCCTTCCGGTTTATGGATTAAGCAGCGTTCCGGCGATAAATAGCGGCGAATGACGGCAATCGTCTGCTGAACCCGCTGGTAATAGAAGGGTTTGATCACCTCTTCAGACAGGCGCAGCAGGTCGTTGCGCTTGATCATCTCCGTGGCCATCGCAGGCCCGATGCCGCCGGGGGCCAGGCTGATAATGCCGTTCATATTGCTGATGGCCGAGATGATTTTTTCGTTGGCGACAATAATGCCGCAGCGGCTGCCCGGCAGGCCGAGCTTCGACAGGCTCATGCACAGCACGATGTTCGGGTTCCACAGCGGGCGCGCCTCGCTAAAAATAATCCCCGGGAACGGCACGCCGTAGGCGTTATCAATCACCAGAGGAATACCGTGCTGGTGCGCCAGCGCATCGAGTTTGATCAGCTCTTCGTCGGTGATGACATTGCCCGTGGGGTTAGTCGGGCGCGAAACGCAGATCATCCCGGTATCTTCACCGATGTGCAGATGCTCAAAATCTACGTGGTATTTAAACTGGCCTTCCGGCAGCAGCTCAATATTCGGACGAGTGGAGACAAACAGGTCTTCTTCAAGGCCTGAATCGGCATAGCCGATGTACTCCGGGGCCAGCGGGAAGAGCACCTTTTTGGTACTGCCATCCGCGTGACGTCCGGCGAACAGGTTAAACAAGTAGAAAAATGCGCTCTGGCTGCCGTTTGTCAGTGCAATATTCTGCGGCTCAATATCCCAACCGAGTTCGCTGCGCAACAGCGTAGCAAGCGCAGCCAGCAACTCACCTTTCCCCTGCGGGCCATCGTAATTGCACAGCGCGTCGGCCATTTTTCCGTTCGCCAGCATATCGGTCAGCAGGTTCTGGAAATAGTCATTCATCGCGGGGATCTGCGCGGGATTACCGCCGCCAAGCATAATAGCGCCCGGCGTGCGTAAGCCGTCGTTGAGGTCCTCCATCAGGCGTGTGATGCCTGCATGGCGGGTAAATTTGTCGCCGAAAACTGAAAACGTCATAACGAAGATCTGTCGCTTACTGTCCAAAAGAGGTTAACCATAGCGCCGCAGAAGTCGTGGTGCAAATGCCTTAAAGATGGCCCGCCAATGGTAATATGCTTCATATTTCGGCAAGGACAGCACAGAATATTGTTTTCTGCTCCAGAAAAAAATCGCCCTCACCCCGGCCCTCTCCGGGGGAGAAAAGCAGGATGAGGGCGTCCGGGGCGGGCTGTTAACGCTAAAGGTTCCCCGCCCACACCACCATCACCTTGTCATCGCCGCTCTGGCGGTTAAACCCATAACCTTCTTTCATACTCAACGTGGTCTGCCTGCCCGCCCCTATTGCCGGGTGCCGGGCACGGAACTGGCTTATCTTCTCCCAGTGCGCGAGCGTGGCGGCGTTCTGCCCCCAGTTCATCCCGGAGCGGGTGCCCTGAAGCGGATCTGAGCCTGTCGGGCCAAACGGGCGTTCAGTTTCGTCGCCGTAGAAAATCTGCACCGCGCCTGGGGCGAGCAACAGCAGCTCGGCGGCACGCTGGCCTCCTTCGCGGAACAGACGGGTATCGTGCGAAGAAAGGTAGCTAAGTACGTTGAACGTCTGCAATTTCTCAGCCATCTGCTGCCAGGTCATGTCGATATTTGCCAGGCACGCCGTTGCCTTCGCGGCCTGCTCCTGATAATCAAAATTGATCATCGCGTCAAACCCGCTGCTGTAATAGTCGCTTTTCATTACGCCGTGGCCCCATGACTCGCCCGTCATCCAGAACGGCGAATCGTCCAGCTTCTTGTCGGGGTTGGCCTGCTTCCACGCGGCCAGAGCTTCAACCGACCGGTCCTTCAACTGTTTCCATGCATCTTTTTCAACGTGTTTAGCCGTATCAACCCGGAAGCCGTCAATACCGTAATCACGCACCCACTTACTGAGCCAGTGGGTCATGTAGTCCCGCACGGTATAGCCCGCAATTTCTTTGGCGTGCGTATCCGGCTTATGGCGGTAAAACACCGGCAGGCCAGCCGCCTGCCTGGATTCCGTTTTCAGGTCCGGCAGGAAAGCGAGTGACATGGAGAGATCGTCAAAGCCCGGGTTGTCATAGTCGCCAATGTCAGTACGTATCCAGTTTTTACCCCACCAGCTTTGCCAGGCCGTTTTATCGCTGAAGTTAATATAGTCGTTAAACGTATGCCAGCTCTGGCCGGGGCCGGGCTGCCAGTCTGTCCAGCGTTTACCCAGGGTCTTCGTCAGCTCGTCGCCTTTGAGATAGAGCGAGCCGAATTGATATTCCTGCATATCCGCAAGCGTGGCGTAGCCGGTGTGGTTCATCACAATATCAAACAGGATGCGTATGCCTCGTTTGTGGGCCTCGTCCACCAGCCTGCGCAGGTCGTCTTCGCTGCCCATGTTTGCATCAAGCTTCGTCCAATCCAGAGTGTAGTAGCCGTGATAGGCGTAGTGAGGGAAGTCTCCTTTTGTGCCTCCGCCCACCCAGCCGTGGATTTGTTCCAGCGGCGAGCTGATCCACAGGGCGTTAACGCCGAGATTTTGCAGATAATCCAGCTTGTCGATTAAGCCCGCCAGATCGCCGCCGTGGAAGGTGCCGATCTCCTGCATACCGTCTTTATGACGCCCATAGCTGTTGTCGTTGCCCGGATTGCCGTTCGCAAAACGATCGGTAAGCACAAAATAAACTGTCGCGTTCTGCCAGCTAAACGGGGCTGTTTTCTCCGTGGCAGCGCTTTCCAGCAGCAGCAGGCCGTTGCTGTTTGCCGCAGGCATCAGGGTTATCTTCCCCTGCCGAACGGTGGCCGTTTGCCCGCTGTAAAAATCACGCACCCCGCTGCCTTCGGCAAAGGTTTTGCTCACGTCCACCGTTAGGGGTTTGCCATCCCATTTTGGACACTGGCGAGTGACATCTGCGGAGGCGGTTGTCGGAGTACTTCTCACGCTCAGCATCAGTGTAGGCGTGCCGCTACGCGTATCAATCTGCACCTGATAATCACCTTCACGGAACAGTTTCCACTGCGGCGTCTCTCCCTCGCAGGGCTTTAGCGATAGCATCTGATTGAGCCTCACGGTTTCGGCAGGTTGCCAGCAGGCGCCTTCCTGCTTCAGGGCTAAGGGTAACGCGCCTTTTGCAAGCTTCGTATCACTTACAAACAGCCCCGGGGTGGATTCTTTAAAGGCATTCAGCCCAGGCGCCGACCAGTTTGCGAAAGCCAGACCGGGAAAGACGAGCAGCAGCAGAGGAATTTTTTTCATTTTTTTGCCCACGGGTGTTTTTTCACCAGTGTGACATTGTTTTTGCAGGTGTTATTCATCCTGAGGGGGCGTCCGGAGGGAGGAGAGAGCAGGGTGAGCGATCGCCGTCTCATTTCGCTAAAATATGCGATAACTCTCGCATATCACGATACTTTTGTCGGCCATAAGAAGATCGTACGTGACATCCTTTCAGAATCGGATTATTTCTTTAGGTGCCCTGGAAGGTTATTTTTGGTAGTATTCGCCCTTATTTCTTCGAATCCTTTGACTATTAAGGCACACGAGACGCAACGATCCGCCCAGGAGATCTTATGATATCAACCCCAATCCGACGATTTGGGGCGGCGATACTTATGTTACTGACCTTCAGTTTTTCCGCTGGGGTATTAGCCAGTAAACATGAGCCAAAATCGCATACAGCCCATGCAGTAAAAACAAAAAGTAAGCCACACAGCTCTAAAGTTTCAGGTAAAAAACAGGCAAGTAGTAAGAAAGAGTATTCTCGCAATAGTGAACTGGCATCTCTCCCTGATTTGCGAAAATACCCTTCCGGAACACCAAGAAAAAAAGCGTTTCTCCGGACGGTCATGCCTTATATTACCAGTCAAAATGCTGCTATCACTGCAGATCGTAACTGGCTTGTTTCCAAGCAGTACGAGAAGCGCTGGTCGCCGTCTGAACGCACTCGTCTGAAAGCCCTTACCCAACGTTATAAAATCGCGTGGAACGGCAACACCAGGCATGTGCCGTGGAATCAGCTGATGGAAAAGGTCGACATCATTCCAACCAACATGGTGGCAACGATGGCGGCGGCGGAAAGCGGCTGGGGTACCTCTAAGCTTGCCCGTAGCAACAATAACCTGTTCGGCATGAAGTGTGGCGCACGTCACTGCAACAGCGGAACCGGTAAGGTAAAAGGTTACCAGCACTACACTTCGGTGAAGGAAGGGGTGAATGCCTACGTCATCAATCTGAATACGCATCCGGCCTATAAATCTTTCCGTAAGTCGCGTGCGCAGCTGCGTAAAGCAGACCAGGCAGTGACCGCCAGCAATATGATTCATAAGCTGAAAGGTTATTCGACGAGGGGTAATAGCTATAACAATTACCTGTTCGCGATGTATCAGAGCAACCAGCGTTTAATGGCTGGTACCGAATTATAAAAACAGCGTTGTTAAAATAAAGTTATTAAAATAAAACATCTTAAGCGCCTTCAATTCGAAGGCGTTTTTTTTCGCCTGAATCTCGCAGTACTGTTTACAATGCCCTTTCGACGTGGCGGAGTGCTCATTTTTAAAAACCGAATATAAATACTGGAGCGGCGGTTAGAGGATGCTCCCCTGCAATTTAACCTCCTTTTTAGAACAGGTCCCAAACCACCCTCACTCTGTCCGTTTCTGGTCTTAGCAATCGCCAACCCCCTTGTCACAATGGTTTCACACCTACCGATGAGGAGTCCGAAAATGTCCCGTTCAGCCCTGATTAATATCGACACACAGCAATCCTTTTTCCATCGCGCTTACTGGCAGAAAGACGATGTCCCGGCGTTTGAGCAGGCGATAACCCGCCTGATTGCGGGCTGCCAGGATTTGGCTATTCCCGTCGTGGATATTTTTCACGAGGACGGGGACGGCCCGTTTTCGCGAGCTTCCGGTTTTGTAAAGCCGATGCCTTTTCTCACCCACAAGGCAGAGGCCACCTTTGAAAAGCATGTCCATAACGCATTTACCGATACGGGTCTGGATTACTGGCTGCGAACCCGTGATATTAACCATCTGATCATCTGCGGCCTGCGTACCGAGCAGTGCTGCGAAACCACCACCCGCGTGGCTTCAGACCTGGGTTACCGCGTTTCTTTTGTCAGCGAAGCCATGCTGACCTTCCCGCTGCAGTGGAAAGGCGTTACGCTGGATGCCGCGACCCTGCGCCACAGAACGGAAACGGTGCTGCAAGGGCGTTTCGCCGAAGTGCAAACCGTCACAGAGTGCCTGGAGGCGTTATCATGAGTGTTGGGGTCTGGTTCGTGGTCTTGCCTGGTGTGCTGTCGCTCGATCTGACGGGGCCTGCGGAAACGCTGACCCTGGCGGGTGACGCTTTTCACCTGCATTTCATCGGCCCGGACACGCAGGTCACCACCTCGATCGGGCTAAGCTTCGGCGGCATCGCCCCCCTGCCGGAGAGTTTTCCTCCCGGCAGCCTGCTTGTTCTGCCGGGCGTTTGTGATTCCAGCCGCTATTTTGCTACCCCTCAGGCGGAGCAGGTGCGTCGCTGGCTAACCCGGCTACAGCCGCATATTCACAGCCAGCGGCTTAATCTGATGTGCATCTGCTCCGGGTCCCTGCTGGCGGCAAAAGCCGGGCTGATGAACGGCGTGCAGTGCACCACCCACCATGATGTTCTGGCGAGGTTACGCGCCGCCGCCCCAACTGCGCAGGTGAAGGACAACCGCATTTTTGTTGAAGACCGGGGTATCTGGAGCAGCGCCGGGATCACCTCCGGCATCGATCTTTCCCTGCATCTGATTAACCGTTACTGTGGGCCAAAAGCCGCGCTGGACGTGGCCCGCGAGATGGTCGTGTGGTTCCGTCGCTCAGGCGATGACCCGCAGCTTTCGCCGTGGCTGCGCTATCGCAACCATATTCATCCGGCCGTGCACCGAGCCCAGGATTTACTCTCTGCATCACCTGAGCTTGGCTGGGGAGTGCAGGAGATTGCCGATAAAGTGCACGTCAGCGCCCGGCACCTGTCGCGCCTTTTTCAACAGCATCTGGGAATATCCGTGCGGGACTACCTTGAACAGCTGCGCCTGGCCGTAGCCGAGCAGCGTTTATTGCAGGGACAGCGTATGGAACAGGCCGCGCTGGCGGCAGGTTTTTCCTCCCCGCGTCAGCTCCACCGCGCCCGCGCCCGTAACGCTTAGCTCACCAACCTGCGCCTATCAATCCGTTGTAACCCCATCGACAGCAGCAGGCTGCCCGCGAGCGTCGCGCCAAAGATCCACAGAATATCCAGCACCGGCGAGCTGGTTAGCTGATAGCCGTGCGTGCGCAGGAAGTGAATAATCAGCGCGTGAAATCCGTAGATCCCCAGCGAATGGCTTGAGATAAATGCCAGCCCCGGCAGCGGACGCGAGTTCAGGCCATTTTTCACCAGCACAAACAGGCTAATGGCGGCGATAAACACCAGTGGCCCGCAGTAAACATAGAAGGTGTCGGCAAAATTGCCGTTAATTGCCAGCTGTTTATGCGTCCCCAATGAAATCGAGATAACACACAGGGCAAACAGCCCGCCCGCCAGGCCGCTGATCCAGCCCTTTTCAGTTTCCAACATTCCCACCGCCCGACCAAGCAGGCCATACAGCACGTAGTAAAACGTATCTCCCCGAACATAGAGGTTAATCGGCATCCATTTCACGCCGTCCAGGGTTTGCGGTACGGTATTGGGGTTGGCGATAACGCCGAGCAAAACCATCAGCCCCAGAATCACCGTCGCGTTGACCTTTTTCACCTGAATAAGCGGCGAAAGCAGGTAAATCACGATAATCGCGAAGAAAAACCACAGGTGGTAAAACACCGGCTTTTGCAGGATATAGCGCAGTGAAAGCCCGGTATTAATCGGCGTTAACGCTTTGATGTAGAGAAGCGAAATAACGCTGTAAAACAGCAGGCAGAGCGCGATGCGCAGAAAATGGCGCTGTTGGGCGCTGCGTTCGCCGAAGAACAAATAGCCGGAGATCATAAAGAACAGCGGCACGCTGACCCGGGAAGCCGAATTCAGCACGTTCGACAAATCCCTGCTAAAGGGCGTAACAATGTTCGCATTGGTGATGTACCAGGTGGTGGTGTGAATCATCACCACCATCAGACACGCTATGCCGCGCAAATTATCGATCCAGTTTATTTTTTGCTGCATTCGTTCCTCTGTACCACCTTAAAATACCCCTCTCAGACTGATGCCATACCTCATCCTTTCGCAGGATAAGCAGAGGTCACCTGATAAAAAACAAAGAAAATCAATTTATTGATTTTCAGCCGATCGCCACAAAGAAGGAAAACCACGCTTCTTCCTTCTTTGTCAGCCCCCCACTCTGCGGCGTTCTGGATTTGCAGAATGCGGGCGGCTAGTAAATAGTGAATAACAATAATAAGTTTAACTTACAGATACCTTATGATGATGCCAGAGAAAAAAAATTGCGTCCGCGCGCTCCCCCTCGTCCTTTTCTTACTGGGCGGTTGCAGCAGCCAACAAAAGCCCCAGCAGTTCGCGCAAAATACTCACCCACCGGCTGCGCAAAACGCGCAGATGATCGAGATCTGCAAGCAGGAAGCGGCGTATCGCTACAACACGCGTGAGCAGCGCATCACCCTGATGGATATTGAGCAATATCAGGGGAGTGTTGAGATAAAAGGAGCCACCGAGCGCCACGAGGAATTTACCTGCTCCTTTGACCAGGAAGGTCAATTTTTACACCTTTCGACCTCTTAAACCCGCAACGGCAGCCAAACAGCCCTCTTTTGCGCGCGGATTCAGGCTGTATATCTTGCGGTCAACGGGTATACTGACCGCTTCACTTTAAACCTACTCGAACGCGTGCCAAATCAACATGCAAAAGTTTGATACCAAGACCTTTCAGGGCCTGATCCTGACGTTACAGGATTACTGGGCTCGCCAGGGCTGCACCATTGTTCAACCTCTGGACATGGAAGTCGGCGCCGGCACCTCTCACCCAATGACCTGCCTGCGGGCTTTAGGGCCAGAACCTATGGCCACCGCTTATGTGCAGCCGTCCCGCCGTCCAACCGATGGCCGCTACGGTGAGAACCCGAACCGCTTACAGCATTATTATCAGTTCCAGGTGGTGATTAAGCCGTCCCCGGACAATATTCAGGAGCTGTACCTCGGGTCGCTTAAAGAGCTGGGTATGGACCCAACGATCCATGATATTCGCTTCGTAGAAGACAACTGGGAAAACCCGACGCTGGGTGCCTGGGGTCTGGGCTGGGAAGTGTGGCTCAACGGCATGGAAGTGACGCAGTTCACCTACTTCCAGCAGGTTGGCGGCCTGGAATGTAAACCGGTGACCGGGGAAATCACCTACGGTTTAGAGCGTCTGGCGATGTACATCCAGGGCGTGGACAGCGTTTACGACCTGGTCTGGAGCGACGGTCCGCTGGGTAAAACGACCTACGGCGACGTGTTCCATCAGAACGAAGTTGAGCAATCAACCTACAACTTCGAACACGCGGATGTGGATTTCCTCTTCTCCTGCTTCGAGCAGTATGAGAAAGAAGCGCAGCACCTACTGGCGCTGGAAACTCCGCTGCCGCTGCCTGCATACGAGCGCATTCTGAAAGCAGCCCACAGTTTCAACCTGCTGGACGCGCGTAAGGCCATCTCTGTCACCGAGCGCCAGCGCTACATTCTGCGTATTCGTACGCTGACCAAAGCCGTGGCCGAAGCCTACTACGCTTCCCGTGAAGCGCTTGGCTTCCCGATGTGCAATAAGAATAAATAAGAGGCTGCCATGTCTGAAAAAACTTTTCTGGTGGAGATCGGCACTGAAGAACTGCCACCAAAAGCCCTGCGCAGCCTGGCGGAATCCTTTGCTGCAAACGTAACGGCGGAACTGGATGCGGCGAACGTTGCCCACGGCGAAGTCAAATGGTTTGCGGCGCCTCGCCGCCTGGCGCTGAAAATCGCCAACCTTGCCGCCGCTCAACCCGATCGCGAAGTTGAAAAACGCGGCCCGGCCATTTCTGCCGCCTTTGATGCAGAAGGCAAACCGAGCAAGGCCGCCGAAGGCTGGGCTCGCGGCTGCGGCATTACCGTCGATCAGGCCGAGCGTCTGGCGACCGATAAAGGCGAATGGCTGATGTACCGCGCACACGTTAAAGGCGAGAGCGTGGAAGCCCTGCTGCCTGCGATGATTGCCACCGCGCTGACTAAGCTGCCGATTCCAAAACTGATGCGCTGGGGTGCCAACGACACGCACTTCGTGCGTCCGGTTCACACCGTGACCCTGCTGCTGGGCGACAAAGTCATTCCGGCAACCATCCTGGGTATTGCGTCTGACCGTGTGATCCGCGGCCACCGCTTTATGGGCGAGCCTGAGTTCACCATCGATCACGCCGACCAGTATCCGCAGATTCTGCTGGAGCGCGGCAAAGTTATCGCCGACTACGAACAACGCAAAGCCACGATCAAACAGGGCGCTGAAGAAGCGGCACGTAAAATCGGTGGCAACGCTGATCTGAGCGAAAGCCTGCTGGAAGAAGTGACCTCGCTGGTTGAATGGCCGGTAGTGCTTACCGCTAAGTTTGAAGAGAAATTCCTCGCCGTGCCTGCGGAAGCGCTGGTGCACACCATGAAGGGCGATCAGAAGTACTTCCCGGTGTACGCGAACGACGGCAAACTGCTGCCAAACTTTATCTTTGTGGCGAATATTGAGTCCAAAGACCCGGTGCAGATTATCTCAGGTAACGAAAAGGTCGTTCGTCCCCGCCTGGCGGATGCCGAATTCTTCTTTAATACCGACCGCAAAAAGCGTCTGGAAGATAACCTGCCGCGTCTGGAAACCGTGCTGTTCCAGAAAGAACTCGGTACGTTGCGCGACAAAACCAACCGTATCGAAGCACTTTCCGGCTGGATCGCCGGGCAGATCGGCGCAGACGTGAATCACGCAACCCGCGCAGGCCTGCTGTCCAAGTGCGACCTGATGACCAACATGGTCTTCGAGTTCACCGACACCCAGGGTGTAATGGGCATGCACTATGCACGCCATGACGGCGAAGCAGAAGATGTGGCCGTTGCGCTGAACGAGCAGTATCAGCCGCGTTTCGCAGGCGATGAGCTGCCGTCTAACCTCGTGGCCTGCGCCGTGGCTATTGCCGATAAGATGGACACCCTCGCGGGTATCTTCGGCATCGGCCAGCACCCGAAAGGCGACAAAGACCCGTTTGCTCTGCGTCGTGCAGCCCTTGGCGTGCTGCGTATTATCGTCGAGAAAAACCTGCCGCTGGATCTGCAAACCCTGACCGAAGAGGCCGTGCGCCTGTACGGCAGCAAGTTGACCAATCAGAAGGTTGTCGATGACGTGATCGACTTTATGCTGGGCCGTTTCCGCGCCTGGTATCAGGAAGAAGGCCACAGCGTGGATACCATCCAGGCGGTGCTGGCTCGTCGTCCAACCAAACCGGCAGATTTCGATGCGCGTATGAAGGCCGTATCCCACTTCCGCACGCTGGAAGCGGCAGCAGCTCTGGCTGCGGCAAACAAACGCGTGTCTAATATTCTGGCGAAATCTGACGAACAGCTGAACGACCATGTTCACGCCTCGGTTCTGAAAGAAGCCGAAGAAATTCGCCTGGCGACCAACCTGGTTGTGCTGCGCGATAAGCTGGAGCCGCTATTCGCGGATGGGCGCTATCAGGAAGCCCTGGAAGAGCTGGCTAACCTGCGCGAGCCGGTGGATGAGTTCTTCGATAAGGTGATGGTCAACGCAGAAGATAAAGAGCTGCGTATCAATCGCCTGACGCTGCTGTCCAAACTGCGCGAGCTGTTCCTGCAGGTAGCGGATATTTCCCTGCTACAGTAATCCCGCCCCTTTGACAAAAACCCGCTGCGGCGGGTTTTTTATTATTTAATTACCCTGCGTTATCAATTATTAACCAAAAACCCGCCCGACACAGATTAAAGTTCAGACCCGTAACACCGATAGATTAATTATCACCCACAGTTACAGGCTTATCGCGTTCCATGAAAAACATCAAAGTCATCACAGGGATTGTTGCCACCCTGGGCATTTTCAGCATTTTATTACTGATAACGGGGGCGCTCTTTTATTCCTCGGTCAGCAGCGATCGTCTTAATTTCCAGCATACCGGCCTGCTTAACTACCAGCAGCAGGAGCTGGGAGGCAGCTTCCAGACGCTGGTTGAAACCCGCGTCACCATTAACCGCGTCGCCATCTGTATCCTGAAAAACCAGCGGGACCCGGCTTCGCTGGCAGCCATGAGCAAGCTGCTGGATACCGCCACCACCACGCTTAATGAAGCCGAAAAGAGCTTCAAAAATTATATGGATTCTGATGATGTCACAGGCCAGGATCTCACCCTGGATACCCGCGCCGTGGCCAGCTTTAAGAAGCTGCATGACATCCTGCAACAGTCTATCGTGTTCCTGAAAGCCGATAACTATGAGGCCTATGGCAATCTTGAGGCCCAGCAGGCCCAGGATGAGATGAAAGCCGTTTATGATCAATGGCTGACCCAGAACACCCGCCTGCTAAAAGCGGCAAGCGAGCAAAACCAAAGCAGCTTCACCGGAATGCAGTGGACGCTGGGCACAATCCTGATCATCGTGATTGCCGTGCTGGTGCTCATCTGGCTGGGTCTGCAACGCGTGCTGCTTCACCCGCTGCAGGCTGTTATGGATCATATCCAGGCTATCTCTGAAGGCGATTTAACCCGCACTATTGATGCCGAAGGCCGCAGCGAAATGAGCCGCCTCGCAGCCAGCCTGAAGACCATGCAGCAGTCGCTGATTCGTACCGTCAGTTCGGTGCGTGACAACTCCGACTCCATCTACACCGGGGCAAGTGAAATTTCTGCGGGCAGCAGCGACCTCTCCTCCCGTACCGAAGAGCAGGCTGCGGCGCTGGAGGAAACGGCGGCCAGTATGGAGCAGCTCACCGCGACGGTGAAACAGAACACCGATAACGCTCGTCAGGCCACGCACCTGGCGAAAAACGCCTCTGAGACCGCGCTTAAGGGCGGCCGCGTGGTTGATAACGTTGTCAGCACGATGAGCGATATTGCCGAAAGTTCCGCTAAAATTGTCGATATTACCAGCGTGATCGACGGTATTGCCTTCCAGACCAATATTCTGGCCCTCAACGCAGCCGTAGAAGCGGCTCGCGCGGGTGAGCAAGGGCGCGGCTTTGCCGTGGTGGCCGGAGAGGTGCGTACGCTGGCCAGCCGCAGCGCTCAGGCAGCAAAAGAGATTAAAGTGCTGATTGAAAACTCCGTTACGCGTATCGGCACCGGGTCAAACCAGGTGCGTGAAGCGGGCGACACCATGAAAGAAATTGTCTCAGCCGTTACTCGCGTGACCGACATCATGGGGGAGATCGCCTCGGCGTCCGATGAACAAAGTAAAGGCATCGAGCAGGTCGCACTGGCCGTTTCAGAAATGGACAGCGTCACACAACAGAACGCCGCGCTGGTTGAAGAGTCTGCCGCAGCGTCGGCGGCGCTGGAAAATCAGGCCAGCCAGCTGCGTGAAGCTGTCTCGGCCTTCCGGATCAAACAAGGTGCCAGAAGCACAGCGGCCGCACCGGCAGCCACTTCACGCCCTGCGGCGTTAAAACCGCAGACGGCCAGCGTGGCTTCAGATGCTAACTGGGAAACCTTCTGATATTGAACGTCAGAAACAACAAACCCCGCCTCACAGAGCGGGGTTTTCATAAAACCAGTCAGGATACAAAAAGTAAAAATTATTCCATCAGCTGCTTACTTAGCAGGGGGTTGGCCTGAATCAGGCGCATCAACTGCAGTTCTGTGCCAGAGGGTCTGACTCGTTTTGACTCCCATTCCTGCACCACTGAAACGCTGACCCCCATCACACGGGCAAAATCATCAATCTTCAGCCCGGTGCTCTTTCGCAGCTGCTCAAACTCAGAAAACGCATTGGTTTTTTGTTTCAGCGCTACCGTTTGATTCTCTTTAAACACAATCTGCTCAAGGCTGCTCAGCAGTTCAAACATTGGATCTTTATATTCCATTGAGAACTCCTCATAAATCACACATTGACCTCGTGAAGGTTAAGAAGCCTATTAAGAGTAGCCTGAAAAAAAGCAGGGTGATGATTTATTAGCGGGCTAAGGGTATGAGGTAGAGGCCTGATGCGTTTTTTGCGCAAAGTTAAGCGGTGTAACAGATTGAAAAGCTGGCGTAGAAGGCAACTAAGTATAAATTTGTAAATGGTTATGCAAAACCGGCATTAACGGTGAGCCTAAGCCCACCGGCGTGTTGTTCTGGCCCTCAGGCTTTTTGCGTCACGTTATCGTCGGGCAGAAGCTCATTGCGAGGCGTGCTGGCCCCCACCCAGGATTTCACCATCAGCGCCACGGCAGAGAGCACGGCCGGGAGTGCAAGCAACATAAAAATCGTTCTGAACGACAGCTCAGCCTGCATCAGGAGCGCGCCGCTAAAGGCGCCCAGAATCAGCACGCTCTGCCAGCCCAGGTACGGGATCATCCACGCCGAAACAAACCCGCCCATAGAGGAGCCTATCGGGAAGCCGACAAACATCAGATTCACCAGCAGCGCCCGCCTGCGCTCCGGAGCATATTCCGACATCAGCGTCGCCGCATTCGGCATCGCCGCCCCCAGCCCCAGGCCGGTCAGAAAGCGCAGCAGCGCAAGCATGGTCAGGTTGCTGGCAAAAGCCGTCAGCAGGCTGAACCCGCCAAATATCACGATCGATAGCACCAGCACTTTTTTGCGGCCGATATGGTCCGCCATCGGCCCGGCGGCCAGCGCCCCCACGGCTAAACCAACAAGCGCGGCGCTCATCACCGGCCCGAGATCGGATTTTTGTACGCCCCACTCCTGCACCAGATCCGAGGCGATAAAGCCAATAATGGCGGTATCAAAACCATCCATGGCGACGGTCACAAAGCAGAGAACCAGTATCAGCCACTGGCATCCCGAGAAACAGTGCTCGTTGATAAATGCCTGAATATCAATTGTTGAATTTGTCATAAGGCAAGTCCTGGAAAAGTAGCAAACCGCGGCGCCACGGTCGGATGCGCCGGGACTTGCTGGCGTTAACCTGAAGTGTTCGATTATCGAACAACAATTCGTTAATCGTCCGATAAAGCAAACCATTGACCAGGCTATTCGGCAATCATCCGGCGGGTGTAAGTGTGCGATTATCGTCCTGGCGGTACCCATGCGCGCACGGAGGATAAAATAATATTTTGTGTATTAATGGGTTAAACCGCTGAGCAGAAAAAATTCGACAGCGCGAATTTGTGAGAAGGCTAACAAGTACGCCACATCAGACGAAAAGTCAGCCGCCGCAAAGCGCGACCGGAAGCGGGTCATCACGCCTTGTCGCGACGCTGATTTACCGCAAAGAGATTGTTGCGAAAGGGTATCTTGCACGGACGGCCTGGACTATCATTAGCTACATTATCGGGTACGCATATGCGCATTGGCATTGTTTGGTGAAAGGAGTAGAAAAGATGGCGACAGGTAAATCCTGCTCTCGCTGGTTTGCGTCGCTTGCGGCGTTATTGATGGTGGTGAGCCTTAGCGGTTGCTTTGATAAAGAAGGCGATCAGCGTAAGGCGTTTATCGACTTCCTGCAAAATACGGCCATGCGCAGCGGCGAACGCCTGCCGACGCTGACCACCGATCAGAAAAAACAGTTTGGCCCGCTGGTGTCTGACTACGCCATCCTGTACGGCTTCTCGCAACAGGTTAGCCAGGCGATGGACGACGGCATGAAACCGGTTGTCGACAGCGTCAACAGCATTCGCGTACCGCAGGATTATCTGACTCAACGTGACGCCCTTCGTCAGGCGAACGGTTCGCTGAATGTGCTCGGCCAGCAGGTGCAGAATGCGAAAATGCAGGCAGACAGCGCACGCTCCACGCTCAAACAACCGGACGATCTGAAGACCGTCTACGACCAGGTTTATCAGAAAGTGGTCACCGCGCCGGCAAACGCTATGGCTCCGCTGATCCCTGCCGCACAAACGCTCACTCAGCAGCTTGTGCAGGTGGGTGATTTCATCCAGCAGCAGAATGACCAGGTGAGCTTTACCTCCGGCGGCATTCAGTTCCCGACGTCACAGCAGGCCAGCCAGTATAACTCGCTGATCGGGCCATTAGCCTCGCAGCATCAAGCCTTTATGCAGGCTTATGGCTCCGCGCAAAAAGCCCTGCAATAAGACAAACATCCCCGCTGTAGGGCGGGGATTTTCAGGAGGCTACAGCTCCAGCCCTGTGGACGGCTGAAATAGTTCTTGTCAACGCTGGGTTAAATATGCGTTAATGCTTCCATCGGTTTGACATACAGACCTTTCAAGCAGTCTAGTAAAGCAGTCCTCCAAGAGTTATCCATAGATACCCTTCGACGTGCGCTTATCCTTTCTCGCTTTAAAAAATCTGTAAGCACACCTTTGCACTACGCCGAAAGGCAAACTTAAATTAAAAGGTAATATCTATGTCTGCTAAAATGACTGGTCTGGTAAAATGGTTCAACTCTGACAAAGGCTTCGGCTTCATCACTCCTGACGATGGCTCTAAAGATGTGTTCGTACACTTCTCTGCTATCCAGAACGATGGCTACAAGTCCCTGGACGAAGGCCAGAAAGTGTCTTTCACCATCGAAAGTGGTGCTAAAGGCCCAGCAGCTGGTAACGTAACCAGCCTGTAAGTTCTAGCCGAAAAGCAAGAATTCTAAAAACCCGCCTCTGGCGGGTTTTTTCGTTTCTGTCACCCCTTTACTTCCCTGACAGCCGCCGCGAGTTATCCTCCATCTTCCCGGAAAGACGACGCTTTTGCATGGTGCGCGTCCAGCTTACAGAAAGCCCTGCGGCAGATAACAGCCGATGATACTGCTCATCGTCAAAGGGCATATGCCAGGCGATGGCTATCGCTTCCGCCACGCTCACATCGCTGACTCGCGAGACCAGCTCAAGCGGTGACTCCGTAGGGACGTTCCCGGCCATCACCACGCGATATAACCAGCCGCAATAACCCGCCTGCTGCATTAACGACGCCATGTCGCTGATGCCAAAATGATAATTGAGTTTAAAGCACGGCGAGCGCGGCTGCGTGACCTGGATAAGCGCGCTTCCCCAACGGAAAATATCGCCGATATACACATCCTTTTCCAACAGCCCCTCAGTGGAGAGATTTTCGCCGAACGCAGGAGCGCTGAACTGCTCGGCCTGCTCCGGGAATTCTCGCGCCCAGTGGAGGTAATGTTCCCGTGGATAGTGGCACAGGGCGCGATCCGGCCCGCCATGAATGACTTTCTCAGCCTGTTCGTCCCCTTCCAGGCCAAGCTCGGTTAGCCTGAGCTCACCGTCAACCTGGATTTTAGCGATGGCGCTCGGCCTGCTGCCGTCATATTGACGGATTTTGCCGATATAAACCTGTAGTGGATGATGCATCTGCTCCTCCCTGTTTGTACAACAGACATAAAAAAAGCGAGCCATCAGGCTCGCCTTAGATTGCTGACAAAGAAGGAAAAAACGTGGTTTTTCCTTCTTTGTGGTGAGCTGCCGAAAATCAATGAATTGATTTTCCTTTTATTTGCTGCTCTCTGCTCGTCCTGTTAAAGGATGAGGGTTGTCATTAATCTGAAGCGAGCCATTAGGCTCGCTTCTCATAAGCTGCTTTGCAACTTATTTTTTTGCAGCGAAACGTGCAGCCGCTTCGTCCCAGTTCACCACATCCCAGAAGGCTTTGATGTAGTCAGGGCGACGGTTCTGGAACTTCAGGTAGTAAGCGTGCTCCCACACGTCCAGACCCACAATCGGGAAGCCGGATGCGCCAGAAATCGCCTCGCCCATCAGCGGGCTGTCCTGGTTTGCGGTAGAGACCACGGCCAGTTTGTCACCTTTCAGTACCAGCCACGCCCAGCCGGAGCCGAAACGGGTGGCCGCTGCTTTTTCAAACTCAGCTTTGAACGCGTCAACGCTGCCGAAATCACGCTCGATAGCCGCTTTCAGGTCACCTGTAAGGGTGGTGCCAGTTTTCAGGCCTTTCCAGAACAGGCTGTGGTTAGCGTGGCCGCCCGCGTTGTTACGCAGCACGGTTTTCTTGTCCGCTGGCAGCTGATCCAGTTTAGCGATCAGCTCTTCTGCAGACAGGTTCGCGAACTCTGGCAGAGATTCCAGCGCTGCGTTAGCGTTATTCACGTAGGCCTGGTGGTGTTTAGTGTGATGGATTTCCATCGTTTGCTTGTCGAAATGAGGTTCCAGGGCGTCGTAAGCATAAGGCAGGGATGGCAGGGTATAACTCATGTTTCATCTCCATTATTGTCGGGCGGCGCGAATAACTGACTGGCTGTTAACGCCGCGTAATCAGTTGGTTCATTATAGTTAATTAAATGATATTGAAAATGTTTATCAATGCCGTAGTTTTAATAAGGTTATAACCTTAACCCCTAAGAAGAAAACCTGTCGTGTCAGCTGGATAACGTAACTCCGCTCCAGTGCGCTGGCTTAACCCGCGGAACATGAAAGGAGACACCACCGGTTGTGTGGAAGGGATGAGCAAAAATGGCAACATAATGCCGGGCGAGGGTTATCAGGCGGGAGACATTATGCTCCCGCCCCGGACTAAAATTAATTCAGCGCCGCATCCTCGAGCGCCTTGTGGATCACCGCTGAAAGCTCTTTAACATCGAACTTCGCCACGTAGCCGTTGGCGCCCACTTTACGGACGTGATCTTCGTTGGCGCTGCCTGACAGGGAGGAGTGGATGACAACGGGGATCTGCTTTAACGTCGCATCGGTTTTAATGTTACGCGTCAGCGTAAAGCCATCCATTTCCGGCATTTCAATATCGGTCAGCACCATGCCAATGCGGTCGGTGATCGGCTGGCCTGCCGCTTTCGCCTCTTCGGCGATAGCTTTGATTTTTTCCCAGGCCTCCAGCCCCGTGGAGTGCATAATCGCCGGGATCCCCATGCCCTTGAGGCCCTGTTCCAGCATCGAACGGGCGACCTTTGAATCTTCCGCCACAATCGCCACCGCGCCCGGCCTCAGAGTATAGGTTTTCTCTTCGATGGCGCTGACATCCACGTCGCGTCCGGCGGGGATAATGTCATAGAGGATCTGTTCCACGTCGAGCACCAGCGCCAGTTCATCCTTGTACTCGTCGCTGTCCAGCGAGGCGATGCTGGTAATGTTGCGGCTGCTCACCCCCGCCTCGGCGGCGTGTACCTGGCTCCAGTCAAGGCGGATGATGTTTTCCACAGATTCCACCGCGAAAGCCTGGGTGCTGCGGGCATATTCGGTGATCAGCAGCAGATTCAGGCCCGTTTGCGGCGTGCAGCCGGTCACGGCTGGCAGATCGATAACCGGGATGATCTGGTCGCGAATATTCGCCATACCGAGCAGCGGCGACTCCATTCCTGCCGCGCGATTAATTTTCGGCATCGGCACAATTTCACGCAGTTTAAAAACGTTGATACCGTACAGCTCTGATTTATCCGCGTGCTGGCCTTTGCCTAACCGGAACAGCAGCAGCTCAAATTTATTGGATAACGCCAGGTTAGCCCTTTCATCAATGTCTTTTTGAAAACTGTCCATTTTAACCTCAAGTGATAACCCAGCGGGTCTTTGTCGCGCTGTTTTCCAGCTGCCCTGTATAAGTTATCGGCAGAAAGAAAAAAAAGTAGAGCCTTAAACGACAAATGAGTCACCCGAGGAGGCGCTTTCTCTGGTACGGAGGTCTCTATCCGCTGTTCTGCGGCCAGAAAGCGTAAAGGCAGAGAGGAAAATGGCAGCTGACTGCCTGGCGAGACGATGGTCGCTCCGCTCTCCGTTTTGTGGTGTACCTACCACAGGGGCATTAGAGTCTTATTGCCAAAGCATTTGCTTTTTTTTCCCTGCGGCCTGAATATCCCCTCAACCAGAATGGAATAAACAGGATGTTTATATGGGATTGAGTCTGCCGGGAAGCCGTCTAATCTGCCTGTCACGGGATAACCTTTCGCCGGAATCGTTTGAACGGATAATAAGTCCTATGGCTGCATGGAAACACGCCGAACAGGACTACCAGTTTGATGACCAGTGGCATCACCAGCGCTATATCATCAATATAGAACCGAAATCCAACCATCCACTTACCGCAACGCTTGCCGAACACGGAGTGCGGGCAAAAGCACAACTAAAAAACATGATAGAGCGTGGTGATGTGGTATGCCTGAATGATGTCTCCGTCCTGCCCGCCGATCTGTTTTACATTGACGACAACGGCGCGTTAATTTGCCGCGATGAAAATGCCTTCAAGTTCAGTGGGGCAACAAAAATAATCGGCACATTTAACCTTGCAGTGAGTAAGCGTGACTACCGAAACTTTGGTGGAAAACCGGCACCAACCTCCTCAAGGCAGCTCAGAGGCGGAGGCAGTCAGCCAGAGACCTACGCCAGCGTAAGAGAAACCCTTAACAGTAAAAACGTCGGTCGGTTACTTGCCGCAGGCGGAGTCTATAACGGCAATGTTGAGGGGTTTCGTAAAACAGCGGAACAACTTGGCGGTGATGCACCAGCAGGTTACGATCAGGTGCTAAATAAGACCACCAAAGGCGTAGCGATCGCAGCGGTTTCTGTGGCAGCGGGTCTAGGAATTGGTCGGATGGGGGCAGCAAAAGAGGTAGAGGAGTTATCAGCCATTTCTGGAGCAGCTAAACGCCCATTAGTTACAGCTGAATTAGAAGTTAATGGTCGAAAATTTATTGATACCAATCAAACAGCAAGACCTCCAGAACTGGCAAATGTTAACAAGCCCACGTTAATCTCAGCGCGCATTGAAGCCAAAAACATAAAGGCTGCAGAAAAAGCGATAGCCAAAGGAAAGCCTGAACCTCACCCTCTCCCCAACGGGAATATGAGGGATGCACATGCAGAAATTGGCGCTATTCAACAGGCTCATGAAGCCGGTATAGCTAAAGGCGCAGACCTAAATATGACTGTAAAAGGATTAGATCTCTGTGATTATTGCAAAGGCGACGTTCCCGCAGCAGCGCAAGCTGCTGGGGCAAAATCCATCACGATTGATGCAGTAGATTCATTCGGAGACCCTATACAATATTACTGGGAGCAGGGAATGAAAAAGATGAAGGTTATCAAATGAAAATAGATATGAAATTAGGCGGATATCTTATCAGTGAGTCAGGTGAAAGGGACCAGCTAAAAACGATAACGGCCCCTGATGAAACAGATGTACTCCAATTTTTGGAGATTGTACGTGATAAAACTTGTGTTCTGGCTATGAAAAATAACGCATGCGATGAAGATGGGCCTCAAAAGCTAACTCTCTATATGGAGCCGGGTAGGTACATGCTATTACTCGCAGACACAGACGAGGATGGTGATCCAGAAATCAGGACTCTGCATGGAAAAAACAAATTACCCGGACTTGAAAATATACTTGGAGAGCCATTCCCATCCCAGTCGATAGTTGATGATTTTGACCTGGTGATCGCTGCTTTTTGTGAATATCTAAATTCTGGAAATGTGTCGACAGATTTTCTTTATTAAACAAACAGAAATAAGGCCCCTATCTCAGGGGCTTTGCTGGCTCTGATACCTACGCATTAACCAGAGACTGTAATTTAAATTTTGTCATTGCTGTTTTTGATATGTCCACTCCAACAACGGAGACAGGCAAATTATGGACGAAAAGAAACTCAAAGCCCTTGCGGCTGAACTGACTGAAGGCCTTAAAACCGAAGCGGATCTCAATGCGTTCTCTCATATACTCATGAAGCATACCGTCGAAACAGCGCTCAATGCAGAACTGATCGACCACCTCGGGTACGAGAAAAACGCGCTCAAAAAAGGCTCAAATACCCGAAATGGCTACTCGTTGATGACGGCGAGATCGAGCTGAACACTCCACGTGACAGTGAAAAGAGCAGGTTACGGAGTGGCAAAGTCACCCTCTGGATGGCACTGTATCCCATTGTTTATCTTGATGGTATCGTGGTTAAAGTTCCTCACAGCGGCAGCGTGATTAACAAAGCCGTATTCCTCGCTCGGGGCATTAATACCGAAGGCCAAAAAGAGCTGCTGGGTATGTAGCTGGCCGAAAATGAAGGCGCAAAGTTCTGGCTCATTTGGTTTGCCCCACCAGCCAAATCAGGTTTTCTTGCTTGAACCGGATCATCCTCCCAATTACAAACAGGGCAAATCTCGTAGCTTTCCCTTTCGTAGAACGAGTGCTTCCCACAACAAGGGCATAAATATTCGTCACTCATTGATTCTCCCAATACTCCAAACATCGTTTTAAGCCCCCCATTGCTCCTCGTCTTCTAGTGTCTTCACCACGAACACAAGGCATGTCTTGCCTGGAGCTTTATTTGCCAGTTTAATAACCTTAGTTTAAAAAAGGGAACAGAGAGGATGGATGTTCAGATTACTAAGGGTATGGGATGCAGAAAGAGAGCTTTCTCCGGCGGATTTTCAGTACATTTTGTCTCCGCGTGATGCTTTCAGACAGGCGCGAATATTCTACGAAATCAGTAGCGATCATTATCATTACCCGTACAAAATTTCCTGCCATGGCGTACTACGACGATACACCGGTGCAACATGCACAGGCAGCGAAAACCATCAACAGTAAAGCAGCAGGGCGACTGCTGGCGGCTGGCGGTATTTATAACGGCAACATCGAGGGATTTCATGAAACCGCACAGCAACTCGGCGGTGATGCACCAGCAGGTTACGATCAGGTCATGGATAACAAGGGCCTGATTATTGCGGGTGTGTCTGTTGCTGCTGGCGCAATGATGGGAAGAATGCCAGTATCTGAACTGAAAGAGCCAGGAACGACTTTGTCAGCCAATGGAAAGGCTTTTTCTATCAATGAGTTATCTCAATCTGGAACCAGAATAGATCCAGCAGCAAAATCAGGTAAATTCACTGTTGCTGGAAGGGCACTACAAAAGCACGGAAGCCGGGAAGGTAGCGCATTCCCTGCAGCGAAAGGGAATCCAGCTCAAATGAACGAACAAGGACAACAAATATTAGACTCAATCATCAGACCGCCAGATGTCACAGTGAAAGAAGGTAATCGATTTGGTGGATTTGATGTTATTTCCTCTGATGGAAAGGGTTCTAGATTTGATTCAGAAGGTAATTTTAGAGGTTTTTTTGAGCCTTGATTATGACGAATAAAAATCAATTAAAAATTGTTGTAGCTAGCGATGTTGATTATGAGGAGCTCATCGCAGAGATTTATTGCGATGGCAAATTTATAGGCCTTTTGCAGCAAGATAACGGCAAAGAAAACCTCAAAATAGAGCTTTCCCCCGACTTAAAATCAATCGATTTTGAGTGGTTTCAAAATGCGTTATCTGAAGCTAAATCAAAATTACTAGGGAACAGTTAAAGAAAGCCCTTCGGGGCTTTTTTTGTCCCCGTAAGTCACTCGAATTTACCATAACATCCGTTGTCGCACCGCTCCGTACGGATTCAACGTGACAGGGGGGAAGTCGGGTAAAACAGACAGCAAACCACCCGATAAACAGCCTCTATATCCCGCGGCGAAAAGTGCTCAAGATGCGGCCCCCAGTAGAAAATTTCATTGAAAGGTCGGGATCGGTCGTTTAACCCGCTGGTTAAACGCTGCTGGCATGGGAAACCAAGGAGTTTATCGCATTAAAAGTGCCCGCATAGTTATCAAAATCAAACCAGGCATAGGGCTGTTCAAGCTGACTGTGGCCAAGCCTCAGGAAGGGAAAACCAGCAGACTGCAGCTGTAGCAGGCGCGGAGCGTTATCCTGCGTATAGGCAACGATCCGCGCATCAACCCGGCGCCCCTGTTTGGCGATGGCTTTAAGCGACATAGGCGTCCGTGTCTGGTGGAGTGATGATAAGAAGACTATACCAGCCGCTGCGGATGCGTATATACGGTGGCACGTCCCGGGCGGCTAAAACCGACTAATGTAAGGTTGCAGCGCTGCGCAACTTCCACCGCAAGGGTGGTCGCGGCGGAAACTGCAAACAGGATCTCGACCCCACACTGGGCGGATTTTTGCACCATTTCATAGCTGGCGCGGCTGGAGACAAGCGCTACACCGCTGTGCCAGTTTTGTTGAGCACGCGCACCCAGCATCTTATCCAGCGCCACATGGCGGCCAATATCTTCTTTGCCATCCATGATTATCCCCTGTTCGTTCAGCCAGAGCGCAACGTGCGTACAGCCGGTCAGCTCACCGATGGGTTGATACTGGCGCATCTGGCCCAGGGCGGCATCCAGCACGCTCAGATCAAAGGTCTGGGTAAACGGCAGCGGTGAAACCGGGCGGCCAACGTCATTTAACTGTTCAACGCCGCATACCCCACAGCCCGTGCGACCCGCAAGCGAACGTCGGCGTTCTTTAAGCCCCATAAAGCGGCGGCTGGAGAGTTCTATTTGCACTTCCATGCCGTTACAGGCTTTTACCACGTCGATGCCGTAAATATCCGCTGGCGATTCTATGATCCCCTCAGAAAGAGAAAAGCCGAGCGCAAAAACCTCCAGATCCCTGGGTGAAGCCATCATCACGACATGAGAAATGCCGTTATACACCAGCGCCACGGGCACCTCTTCGGCAATCCAGTCCGTTCTGACGGTGGTCAAAGCACCGCGCTGCCAGAGCTCGACAGAGCGCAGACCCGTGACATCTGTCACATTTTTTTCGTGAGTGGGATCGGTTTTATTCACTTTGCATTAACCAGAAAAGAACGCCTTACTACCAATGTGGTATTCTGGAAACACTGACCCTCCGGGAAAGAGGGATATTTCCAGTTCAGAGGGTTCGATTGTGAACCTTTGCGGCGATGACCGCAAAAAATTAAACCTATAAGTCATGTGAGAATGTCGAAAGGAGCAAACCATGCAGGTCAGCAGAAGGCAGTTCTTTAAGATCTGTGCTGGCGGTATGGCAGGAACAACGGCGGCGGCGCTGGGCTTTGCCCCAGGCGCAGCGCTTGCGGAAACACGGCAGTATAAGCTGCTGCGCACCCGTGAAACCCGTAACACCTGTACATACTGTTCCGTTGGCTGCGGGCTATTGATGTATAGCCTCGGCGACGGCGCAAAAAATGCCAAAGCATCTATCTTCCATATCGAAGGCGATCCGGATCACCCGGTTAACCGTGGCGCGCTCTGCCCTAAAGGGGCCGGTCTGGTGGACTTTATCCACAGCGAAAGCCGCCTGAAGTACCCGTCTTACCGCGCACCCGGTTCCGACAAGTGGGAACAAATCAGCTGGGAAACGGCTTTTGACCGTATCGCGAAGCTGATGAAAGAAGACCGCGACGCCAACTTTATTGCCCAGAACGACCAGGGAACCACGGTGAACCGCTGGCTCTCGACCGGCATGCTGTGCGCCTCCGCATCCAGCAACGAAACCGGCTATTTAACCCAGAAATTTTCCCGCGCCCTCGGCATGCTTGCCGTGGATAACCAGGCGCGTGTCTGACACGGACCAACGGTAGCAAGTCTTGCTCCAACATTTGGTCGCGGTGCGATGACCAACCACTGGGTTGATATTAAGAACGCCAACCTCATCATTGTGATGGGCGGGAATGCGGCTGAAGCGCATCCGGTGGGCTTCCGCTGGGCGATGGAAGCCAAGATCCACAACGGCGCGAAGCTGATAGTTATCGATCCCCGCTTTACGCGAACCGCTTCGGTGGCGGATTTCTACACCCCGATCCGTTCCGGTACTGACATTGCTTTCCTGTCAGGCGTGCTGCTGTATCTGATAAACAACAATAAATTCAACCGCGAGTACGTTGAGGCCTACACTAACGCCAACCTGATTGTGCGTGAGGATTACCGCTTCGACGACGGCCTGTTCTCTGGCTACGACGCGGCAAATCGTAAATACGATAAAACCAGCTGGAACTACGAGCTGGATGAGAAAGGCTTCGCTAAACGCGACCTGACGCTTCAGCATCCGCGCTGCGTATGGAATCTCCTCAAAGAGCACGTCTCCCGCTATACGCCGGACGTGGTGTCCAATATCTGCGGCACGCCACAGGATGATTTCCTGAAAGTTTGTGAATACATCGCAGAAACCAGCGTAAAAGACAAGACGGCGTCGTTCCTCTACGCGTTGGGCTGGACGCAGCACTCCGTGGGCGCGCAGAACATTCGCACCATGGCGATGATCCAGCTGCTGCTCGGCAATATGGGCATGGCAGGCGGCGGCGTTAACGCCCTGCGCGGCCACTCCAACATTCAGGGTCTGACCGACCTCGGCCTGCTGTCCACCAGCCTGCCGGGCTATATGAACCTGCCGAGTGAAAAACAGGCCGACATCCAGACCTACCTTGCCGCCAACACGCCAAAACCGCTGCTGGAAGGCCAGGTCAACTACTGGGGCAACTACCCGAAATTCTTTATTTCGATGATGAAGGCTTTCTACGGCGACAAGGCCACCGCGGACAACAACTGGGGCTATGACTGGCTGCCGAAGTGGGACAAGCCGTACGACGTGCTGCAATACTTCGAGATGATGAGCCAGGGCAAGGTCAACGGCTATCTGTGCCAGGGCTTTAACCCGGTGGCGTCATTCCCGAACAAAAACAAGGTTATTGCCTCGCTATCGAAGCTGAAGTTCCTTGTCACCATCGACCCGCTGAACACCGAAACGTCTAACTTCTGGCAGAACCACGGCGAGATGAACGATGTCGATCCATCGACCATCCAGACCGAAGTCTTCCGCCTGCCGTCCACCTGCTTTGCCGAAGAAAACGGCTCCATCGTCAACTCCGGCCGCTGGCTGCAATGGCACTGGAAAGGGGCGGACGCTCCGGGGGAAGCGCTGAACGACGGCGAAATCCTCTCCGGCATCTTCACCCGCCTGCGCCATATGTATGAGCGCGAAGGCGGCAAAGCACCTGAGCAGGTGCTGAACATGACGTGGAACTACCAGACGCCGAATAATCCGGCGCCGGAAGAAGTCGCCATGGAAAGCAACGGCAAGGCGCTCCAGGACGTTATCGACCCGGCAACGGGCGCGGTGCTGGTGAAAAAAGGGCAGCAGCTCAGCTCCTTCGCCCAGCTGCGCGACGACGGCAGCACCTCAAGCGGCTGCTGGATTTTTGCCGGCAGCTGGACGCCGGACGGCAACCAGATGGCACGCCGCGACAACGCCGACCCGTCAGGCCTGGGCAACACCCTGGGCTGGGCATGGGCGTGGCCGCTTAACCGACGTATTCTGTATAACCGCGCCTCCGCAGACCCGCAGGGTAAGCCGTGGGATGAAAAACGCCGCCTGATCTCCTGGGACGGGGCTAAGTGGAGCGGCGCGGATATTGCCGACTACAGCACCGCTGCACCAGGCAGCGATGTCGGGCCGTTTATCATGCAGCCGGAAGGCCTGGGCCGCCTGTTTGCCATCGACAAAATGGCAGAAGGGCCGTTCCCGGAGCACTACGAGCCGTTTGAAACGCCGCTGGGCACCAATCCGCTGCACCCGAACGTGGTTTCTAACCCGGCAGCCCGCGTGTTTAAAGGCGATATGGAAGCGATGGGCAAGCATGACAAGTTCCCGTACGTCGGCACCACCTATCGTCTGACGGAGCACTTCCACTACTGGACCAAGCACGCGCTGTTGAACGCCATCGCGCAGCCAGAGCAGTTTGTTGAGATAGGTGAGAAGCTCGCTAACTCGCTGGGTATCGCGCACGGTGATACGGTGAAAGTCTCCTCTAACCGTGGCTTTATCAAAGCCAAGGCGGTGGTGACCAAACGTATCCGCCAGCTGGACGTTGATGGCAAAAAAGTGGATACCATCGGGATACCAATCCACTGGGGCTACGAGGGCGTGGCGAAGAAAGGCTTTATCGCCAACACCCTGACGCCGTTTGTCGGCGATGCCAACACGCAAACGCCGGAGTTCAAGGCGTTCCTGGTCAATGTGGAAAAGGTGTAACGGAGACGACTTATGGCTTATCAATCTCAGGACATTATTCGTCGTTCCGCTACTAACGGCTTCACCCCCACGCCTCAGGCGCGGGATCATCAGCAAGAGGTCGCCAAGCTTATCGACGTGACCACCTGCATCGGCTGCAAAGCCTGTCAGGTGGCGTGTTCCGAGTGGAACGACATCCGCGATGAGGTGGGGCACAACGTCGGGGTCTACGACAACCCTGCGGATCTCACCGCCAAATCCTGGACCGTGATGCGCTTCTCAGAAGTGGAGCAGAACGATAAGCTGGAATGGCTTATCCGCAAAGACGGCTGTATGCACTGTGCCGATCCGGGCTGCCTGAAGGCCTGTCCTTCGGAAGGTGCGATCATTCAGTACGCCAACGGCATCGTCGACTTCCAGTCTGAGCAGTGCATTGGCTGCGGCTACTGCATCGCGGGCTGTCCGTTTGACGTGCCGCGCATGAACCCGGAGGATAACCGCGTCTACAAATGCACCCTGTGCGTGGACCGTGTTACCGTCGGTCAGGAGCCTGCCTGCGTGAAAACCTGCCCAACCGGCGCGATTCATTTCGGCTCCAAAGACGATATGAAAACCCTTGCGGGTGAACGCGTGGCGGAGCTGAAAACGCGCGGTTACGACAACGCCGGGCTATACGACCCTGCGGGCGTTGGCGGCACTCACGTCATGTACGTTCTGCACCATGCGGACAAGCCGACGCTGTATCACGGCCTGCCGGAGAACCCGTCCATCAGCCCAACCGTGAAGTTCTGGAAAGGCGTCTGGAAACCGCTGGCCGCCATCGGCTTTGCGGCAACCTTCGCCGCCAGTATTTTCCACTATGTGGGGGTCGGCCCGAACCGTGCCGAAATTGATGACGATAACCTGCACCATGACGATGACGAGGTGCGCAAACCATGAAAAAACAAGTGACTATCCAGCGCTACAGCGCGCCTGAACGCATCAACCACTGGATCACCGCCTTCTGCTTCGTGCTGGCAGCGGTGAGCGGGCTGGGCTTTTTCTTCCCGTCCTTCAACTGGTTAATGCATATTCTGGGAACGCCGCAGCTGGCGCGCATCCTGCACCCGTTCGTGGGGGTGGTGATGTTCGCCTCGTTTATCATCATGTTTTTCCGCTACTGGCACCATAATCTAATCAATCGGGATGATATCTTTTGGGCGAAGAATATTCGTAAGATCGTCGTCAACGAGGAAGTGGGTGACACCGGGCGGTATAACTTCGGCCAGAAATGCGTGTTCTGGGCGGCGATTATCTTCCTGGTGCTGCTGCTGGTCAGCGGCGTGGTGATCTGGCGCCCTTACTTTGCGCCTGCTTTCTCAATCCCGGTAATTCGCGTAGCGCTAATGGTGCATTCATTTGCCGCCGTGGCGTTAATTGTGGTTATTATGGTCCACATCTACGCTGCACTTTGGGTGAAAGGCACGATTACCGCGATGGTGGAAGGCTGGGTCACCACGACCTGGGCTAAGAAACACCACCCGAAATGGTATCGTGAAGTTCGCCGCAAACAGGAAAAACGATCGGAATGAGTATTCGCATAATCCCGCAGGATCAGCTTGCTAAGTGCGATAAACGCACGGCGGAAACGATCCCGCCGTTATTGTTCCCAAGGCTGAAGAACCTCTACAACCGCCGCGCAGAACGCCTGCGCGAGCTGGCAACTGACAATCCGCTGGGCGACTTCCTGCGTTTTGCCGCGCTTATCGCCCATGCGCAGGAAGTGGTGCTCTATGACCACCCGCTGCACATGGATTTAACCGCGCTGATCCAGAAATCCGCCGACACGGGCAAGCCGCCGCTGGATATTCACGTTCTGCCGCGCGATCCGCACTGGCAGCGCCTGCTGCATTCGCTGATTGCCGAGCTGAAGCCGGAAATGAGCGGCCAGGCGCTGGCGGTTATCGAAAATCTGGAAAAGGCCTCCACGCAGGAGCTGGAAGAAATGGCCAGCGCCCTGTTTAACGCCGATTTTGCGCAGGTATCCAGCGACAAAGCCCCGTTTATCTGGGCCGCGCTGTCGCTCTACTGGGCGCAAATGGCCAGCCTGATCCCCGGTAAAGCGAAAGCGGAATACGGCGAGCAGCGCCAGTTCTGCCCGGTGTGCGGCTCGATGCCGGTTTCCAGCATCGTGCAGATTGGCGGCACCAGCGGCCTGCGTTACCTGCACTGCAACCTGTGTGAAACAGAGTGGCATGTGGTGCGCGTGAAGTGCAGCAATTGCGAGCAGACCCGCGATCTGAACTACTGGTCGCTGGACAGCGAGCAGTCGGCTATCAAAGCGGAAAGCTGCGGCGACTGCGGCACCTACCTGAAGATCCTCTATCAGGAAAAAGATGCCAAAGTGGAAGCGGTAGCCGACGACTTAGCCTCGTTGATGCTGGATGCGCACATGGAACAGGAAGGTTTTGCCCGCAGCTCAATCAACCCGTTCCTGTTCCCGGGTGAAGGGGAATAAAACCTGATAACTACCGGCCAGGACTCTGCTGGCCGGTAGTTTTTACCCCAGCACAGCAGCCCTGCCAGACTCGTCCATTTCAGCCTTCCGCTAGCTCATCATAAAGATGACGAAGACGGGTTCGCAGATAGAGCACGGCCTTGTGCTTACGGGACAGCAGCGCCTGCACGCTGACGCCGGTCTCTTCCGCCAGCGCTTTAAAGCTGTAGCCGTGCAGCTCGGTTTTTTCGAACGCTTCACGCTGCGCCACCGGTAACTCCGCCAGCGCGTCCTCCAGCTCATTCCAGAGCAACTCTCTGAGGTATTCTTCTTCCGGGGACTGCGGTACGCCGAACAGGGTTTCCGCCAGCTCGTCTTCCGGCAAAAAGCCCTCCTCATCATCGGCGGAATAATAATCGGCCAGCGGCAGCTCACGCTTTTTACGCGCCCTGTCGGTTAATTCGTTACGCGCGGCGCGGAACAGCCAGGCGGCGACATTCTCCACCGGCTGCTCCACCTTCATTAACTGCCAGGTCACTTCCTGCAAAATATCGTCGGCATCTTCGCGCACCGCCGTGCGGCCGACGATAAAGGCCTTCAGTCTCACCCGGCAGGCAGTGAGCGCCGACATCAGCAGAGAATTTCCCGTGTTCCCGGCCTTCATCGCCGTCACTCAGCTTCTGACTATTTCTGAGTATTTTCTTCCGGCTGCTGGCGGCTACGCTCGCTGTCATCATTGCGCTCACGGCGTCCGCCATAATGCTCATCGTGGTGATGACAATGCCCGCGACGCTCTCCGCGATGATGGCCATGCACCCTGAATCCTTCGCGGTGCCGTCGGGCGAACTGCTCACGCTCCTCCGGCGTCATCTGCATCCAGCGCTCATGCATACGGCGGCGGCCCCGGCCAAACATGCCCGGGCGAACCCCCAGCCCGCCAAACAAAATACGGCACAACACCAGCAGCCCCAGCGCCTGCCAGAAGCCAATGCTTTTGACCCCGAGGATGGCAGGCAGCAGCGCATTCCACAGGGACATCACCACCAGGCCCAGTCCCGCCAGCACAACAACACCAATCACCAACGGCCTGGCCATGCTTTGCGCGCCAAATCTCGCACCGTGCCCCTGTCTACGCATATTAAAATCTCTCATCATTTTTACTCCTCAACAGATTACTTGATTATTACTTCTGATGAGGTAGACGAATGAGGAACGAAAATATTGTCAGAAAAGTAAAAGTTTTTGCCTGCCTGCGGTGAGGGGGGTCTGAATGATCTGATTTAACTAAAGTTGAATTTTTCGAGTTGCATTCCACAGTGGCAAAAAAACTGACAACCAGCTTCACTCAACCTTAGCATTCAGGTTATAACTGTCTATCCATACAGTAAAAGGGGCAGGAAATGGCGTTAGAACCCGAAATTGCCAGGCTGGTGAAAGAATTTATCGACGCAGGGCGTCCTTCTTCACGCTTGCAGTCCATAGAGGAGCGTCGTGCCGGATATATCGCCAGCGCAGTCCTTGCCGGTGAGACAGAATGGCGTGTCAGCACTGAGGATCTTGAGCTGGAAGGTTTAACGCTGCGGGTCGTCTCGCCGTTAAATGCCGATGGTCCCCTGCCGACGGTCATTTATTTTCACGGGGGATGTTTTGTCAGCGGCGGGTTTGCCACGCATGATAATCAGCTTCGCCAGCTCGCCTTTTACAGCGGATGCCGGGTGATCGCCGTGCAGTATCGCCTGGCGCCGGAGCACCCTTATCCCGCCGCGCATGATGATGCAGAACGCGCAGCAAACCTTATCTGGCAACATGCAGAATTGACTGGAGTGATACGCCAGCGCATCACCCTGGCAGGCGACAGCGCCGGGGCACATATCGCTCTCATCACCGCTCTGCGGCTGAAGGCAAGCAGTGACTGGCTTCCAGCCCAGCTCATACTGATCTATCCCATGCTGGACGCCACGGCGCAAAGCCCCAGTTATGAAGTTAACGGTGACGATTACATTATCACCCGTGATACGCTGCTTTCCGGCTATGAAGCGTATTTTCAGGGGCTAGACCCCGGCCACGCCGAAGCCAGCCCGCTCTTCAGACAGGACTTTGCCGGTCTGCCACCCGTGCACATCGTCACCGCTGAATTTGATCCGCTCAGAGACGAAGGTGAGGCACTTTTCTCTCGTTTAACCGAACAGGGCGTGAGTGGAACCTGCCAGAGGTATCCCGGCGTTATTCACGGCTTCTTTCAGTTGGGCGGCATCAGCCAGTCTGCACGCGATGTTATGCAGTGTATTGCCAGGCAGATTAGTCGCCGGGAGGAATAGCGGATACCGGTCAGCATTTGCTGCCCGGTATCTTACAGGCAGTCCCCCTTTTTATTGCAATGTTATTGCAATGATTTTCAGAGCGCTGAACGGATAAATTAAATTCATCCGAATTGTTAAGCCTCTCTTTACCCTGAATATATTTGATAAAATTCACCAGGACAAAAAGCAAGGATATATAAAACAAGATGCGCTATTAAAAAACCCGAATAAAAACATCACGCCGACCAAGCTCAACATGCAACCAATTGTTTTAAAAATAAAAAACCCACCCATTAATTGTTATCACCCAAACACCACAGATATGGAAGATATATCATTCAATACGCCAAAAACAGGCTACTCTTAGACGGTCCCGTCCATCACTTTATTATATTTCATGCTCAGTTTGTCGAGGATAACACCATGCCAAATAGCGTAATGGATTATTTTCTCCAACAGGTTGCACTGAATAAAGATAAACCCGCCC
Organism: uncultured Buttiauxella sp.; assembly: GCA_946480445.1. Lineage (GTDB taxonomy): Bacteria > Pseudomonadota > Gammaproteobacteria > Enterobacterales > Enterobacteriaceae > Dryocola. The sequence continues at coordinate 85,913 of CAMLJN010000008.1, read as the reverse complement.
TGATATATCAGGATCAAATCGTGACGTATCAACAGCTCGATGAGGCCAGCAGCCATCTTTGCGCCTTACTCCAGCAAAAAGGTGTCAGGACCGGGGAAAGTATCCCTCTGGTTGCCCTGCGTACCCCGGAATATATCATCGGTATCCTTGCTATCTGTAAGGCCGGTGCCAGCTACATTCCGCTGGATGCCCGTTATCCGGAAAAAAGGATTCTGGATATCGTCCGGCAGAGCGATGCCGGGCTTATCCTGACCAGCAACAGCGAAATTAACGGCCACCTTGGTTCCGCCAGGGCAGAAATTATTGCCATAGATTCGGTCAGCGACGGCCGACTGGCAGAAGGCTTAACCCCCAAAATAACCGGCAATCCGGAGGCCTACACCATCTTCACCTCCGGCACCACCGGCCAGCCTAAGGGCGTGATCGTTGAGCACGCAGCGCTGCTGAAGCTGATCCTGTGGCACAACGAAAAGTTCGCCATGGATAACCAGTGCCGCTCCACTTTGCTGGCCGGCATAGGCTTCGACGTGGCGCAGTGGGAAATATGGTCTGCCCTGGTTGCGGGCGCAACGATCTGCCTGCCGCAGGAAGAGACCCGACTACAGCCAGAGGCGCTGCTGGAGTTTATTGCCGCCCAGCGGCTCACCCATGCCTTCGTGCCCACGGTGCTGGTGCCGGATGTGGTCAGCCTGCCGCAGCCCGCAGGACTGACGCTGCGTTACCTCTTTACCGCCGGGGAAAAGCTTAACCCCGTCGATCTGAGCGGCGTTAAGTACCGGCTGATCGATTACTACGGTCCCACCGAAGCCACTATTTTTGCCACCTGGAATGAGGTACAAAGCGCCAGCCCACAGACCCTCTCAAGCATCGGCTATCCCGTCACGGATACGGAAATCTTGATCCTGGATGAACAGCTGCAACCCGTGCAGGGTGAAAGGCCGGGTGAGCTGTTTATCAGCGGGAGCTGCCTCGCCAGGGGCTATCTGAACCGGCCGGAGCTGACCGCAGAGAAATTCATTACCCTTACCCACCTGGGCGGTAAACGGCTCTACCGCAGCGGCGATCTGGCCCGCTGGCTGCCGGACGGCCGCATTCAGTATCTGGGACGCACGGACGATCAGGTCAAAATTCGCGGCAACCGCGTTGAGCTGGGAGAAATTGAGAACGTCATAATGCAGGTGCCGGGGATAAAAAAGGCCGTGGCGGTGGCGACCCAGCCGGAAAACCCGGCAGAGAAAAAAATCATCGCTTTTCTGATCCCCATTCAGGGCACAGAAGTGCCCCTCGCAGACATTAAGGCGCATCTTAAGACATTTATGCCACCCTGGTTTATCCCTGCTGATTTTCAGTGGCGGGACACGCTGCCGCTTAACGTTAACGGCAAAACGGATAAAGCTGCACTGTTGGCTGAATACAGGCCAACCATCGCCCCTGACAGGCCGCGGTTACGTGCGCGGCAGGACGCTATCGCCTCCATCTGGCGGGAGCTGCTCGGCGCAGATTACGTAGGAGCCAACGATAATTTCTTTGATATCGGCGGCCACTCCCTGCTGGCCGCCACGCTGGCGACCAGGCTGAGCCAGAAGCTGGATATTCGGGCCTATGTTCGCGATATTTATGACTACCCCACCGTGGCGGCTCTGGAAAAGGCCCTGGCAGAACGTGCCGGGCATAACGCACCAGGCGTGGACAGCGAGCCAGTTCGCCAGCTGCAAAACGACGTACGGCTTGCCGATGATGTCCACATCAGCCCGCAATTTGACAGCCGTCAGCTCACTCACCCGCAGACGATTTTGCTGACCGGGGCCACCGGTTTTGTGGGATCTCACCTGCTGGCCGAGCTCCTCGCCACCACGAAAGCCACGATTTACTGTCTGGTACGCAGCCCCGCCCAGGAGCAGGCGCAGCTGCGGATAAACGGCGTTTTAAACCGCTACCGGTTGACCCTCACACCAGAACAAAGCAGACGGGTGCATGCGATACGGGGAGACCTGGCGGAGCCGGACTTTGGCCTGCAACCCGAAGCCTACCGCTTACTGTGCCAGGAAACCGACATCATCTACCACTCCGCCAGTTCGGTTAACTTTATTCAGCCCTACTCGTGGATGAAGCGCGATAACGTCCAGGGCCTGCAGGAGATGATTCGTTTTGCAACCCGACTGCGTACTAAGCCTTTGATTCTGTTGTCGACCATTTCAGTGTACAGCTGGGGCCACCTGCACACGGGTAAAACCACCATGCTGGAAAGCGACGATATCGATCAGAACCTTTCTGCCGTGAGCGCCGATATTGGCTACGTGCGCAGCAAGTGGGTGATGGAGAAAATTGCCGATCTTGCCGCCAGCAAAGGGCTGCCGCTGATCACCTTCAGGCTGGGCTATGCCACAAGCCACAGCCAGACAGGCGTTAGCGCCAGCTACCAGTGGTGGGGACGGCTGGTGCAAACCTGCATCAGCACCGGCACGGTACCCGATTTACAGGAGCTGCGCGAGGGGCTGACCACCGTGGATTATATGACGCGGACCATCGCCTTTATCAGCCGTAATCCGCAGGCGCTGGGGAAGAAGTTCAACCTGATCCACGAGGATGCCAACAATCTGACGCTGAAAGACTTCTTCCGGCAGCTGGAAAACCATTTTGATCTGCAGTTTACTCCCCTGCCTTTCCACACCTGGCTTGCCCAATGGGAACAGGACACCCAGGCCCCGCTTTACCCCCTGCTGAGCCTGTTTAAGGACAATATCCTGGACGGCCAGTCCACGGTGCAGCTCTACCAGAACACCTATCGGTGGGATTGCAGCAACGTTAAGGCTTTTCTGGCGGGCAGTGGCATTGAGGAACCACGCTTCACTAAAGAAGTACTGCTGAGCTATCTGAGAAACTCGCTGGATTACAATCCAAAACCGAAGGCATCAACAACCTGAAGGTAAAGGGCAATGGCCCCTCTCAGCTAAGAGAAGGGCCATAATGAAGGGGGGGCGCCTGTTTTTTGAGCGTATTAATTGATTCAGCGAATAGTTACAGCAGAATGATTGGGGAAAGGACAAAGCATTGTTTGGCGTAATCCTAAAACCCGGTATAATCCGCCCCGCCTCCATGTAGCAATGAAGGCTGGGAAGATCGTCGTCTCCGGTGAGGCGGCTGGACTTCAACTCCAGTTGGTGCCGCCAGCGGTGCCGGGCAGGTTCGACTCCTGTGATCTTCCGCCAGTTTTTATATAACCCCCCAATATACCGCCCTCCTGTTACGCTCTTATCGTGACTAATACTTATCCTTTCTAAATAATAAAGGATGTTTATATGATCAAGAATATTTGATATATTTAATAATTCAAAGATAAGTAATCAGGTGGTCTCATGGAATGGTTGATCGGTGGTTTTATTTTATTGGCAATTATTGGCGCCATCTTCAAACCACGAAGATGTGATATCTGCGATCTCAGTTTTAAGAAAAAATACCACACATGGCAACTTGAAGGAAAAACGCAGCATCTATGCCCTAACTGTAATAGTAGGATGAATCGTAGGATAAGCGCGCAGAAATTTAAAGATAGATTCGGATAAATTATTAATAAGCCTCTACGAAAAAAAGCCACTTATCTTACCAGAAGATAAAGCGGTACTGGCAATTTCAGGAAATCAAACCAAAAAGAATCTATTTAAATAAGCTGCCAGTGTTCATGGAGTGCAAGCAATTATTTAGCACATACTCCCAAACGCTCCAACTCCTTCCTGCCTGGCGTCTTCAACCAATTCCCCAGGCTCATACCTGCATCCTTCGCTGCAACTTCAAACTGAGCTTTCAGTTCTGATGAGATCCGGATCTGAAATGTCGGAGAGAGTCCATTTCCCTTAGTATTTTTATCATGTTTGATTGTTGGCATGCAGATATGCACTCCTCAGATATAAACCATATCGTATGTACAACACGGCGATATTTAATCTCAAGCAACGCGCCGGCAGTGCGGCAAAACATACCAAGTCATCTAACCATAAATGTTAAAGGAGTTAACGCCATGGCTAACACAAATAGTACCGCAATCACCCAGTCTGCAATCCAGTGCACTCAACCAGGTATTGAGCCGCAATCACCACGCTTTTAAAATTTACCGAGATTATTTTCATACTAATAGGGCAGTCCCATTTAGGAACTATGTAAATATTTAAGTCCCACACTAAATCACAACAGCCAAACAGCACGCTTTGAACCAGAACAGAAGCATTCCCTCTCCCTAAAGTTCCCCCGCTCCTGTGTCGCCCCTAATAGCTACAAACAAGGAACACCAGGTGTCCAGGATGAAAAAATTGATTTGTCTGCTTTTGCTGCCGTTTTTGCTGACGGGCTGTGCCGCCGTAATGGGCAACAACGAGGAGAAGGTGTATATCGACAGTACGCCCGCAGGGGTGCCTTTTGTCATTAGCGATAACAAAGGCCAGATAACCCTGATGGGGACGACGCCGCAGTCCGTTACGCTAAAGAAAGCGGACGGCAGCTATTTCGGAAAGATGGCCTACACGCTGACGCTGAAGCAGGAAGGCTTTTACTCGGCGAGTGTGCCGCTTGAGTATCGCTTTAGCCCCTGGTACACCTTCGGCAATATCATTTTCTTCGGCGTGCCGGGCTGGCTGATCGTCGATCCGTTCTTTGGCGGCAGGTATACGTTTAAAGAAAACAACATCCATATCTGGATGCGCCCGTGCGAGCGCGGGCCGTTTAATTATATGTGCTCGTAATGACCGGGCGCGCAGGGCGGCGGGCCCGGTAGTCAACTATTTTGACGGACAGCACGCCAGCAGCGCTTCCACATCACCCGCAACAATCTTCTCCAGATGCTGCGTGATGGCTTCAACGGGCCAGTCCCACCAGGCAAGGGCTTCCAGCCGGGCGATAACCTCCGGGGCAAAGCGTGTTTTAAGCGGCTTCGCCGGGTTGCCGCCCATTACGGTATAGGCGGGCACGTCCGATGTCACAACCGAGCGCGAAGAGATAATCGCCCCGTTGCCAATAGTCACGCCGGGCATAATCAGCACGTCATAACCAATCCATACGTCATTGCCAATCACGGTATCGCCCTTGTAGGGCAGATCCCCCTCACCCGGCATCACCTTTTCCCAGCCGCCGCCAAATATCTGGAACGGGTAGGTCGAAATGCCGGAAAGCTTATGGTTAGCGCCGTTCATAATGAACTGCACGCCTCTGGCGATGGCGCAAAACTTACCGATAATCAGCCTGTCGCCGATAAACGGGTAGTGATAGAGCACGTTGCGCTCAAAATTCTCTGCATCCTGAGGATCGTCATAGTAGGTGTACTCCCCGACGATGATATTCGGATTCGTTATTGTATTTTTGATAAAACACACCTGCGGGAAACCCGCCATCGGGTGCTTGTTTTGCGGGTCAGGACCGTTCATAGAGGCACCTTTATAAAGTTACGCTTTCCAGGCTGTCAGCGGCTAAACGGGCAACCTTAAGGACTTTTGCAGCCAATGCCACCTCGTTGTCTTCCAGAAACCAGGCCGCGGATAAGCCCGCATAGGCCAGAATCCACTGTAACAACCGTGTTCTGTCCATCCCCGTCTCCAGTACAACCTCCTCCAGCTGACGTAAAAACCTTGCCGGATTTGTCGCAGTTGAAAGTTCAGGGTTACAGAATAAGTTGGCGTAATCAAAACCGCGTTCACCCATAAGCCCTTTGGGGTCGATGGCCAGCCAGCCACGCTCACCAAAGTCGAGCACGTTGCCATGATGCATATCGCCATGCAAAACTACCTGCTCCTGCGGAGCAGCCAGAAGCTGGCAGGCAACTTCACGGCACCGGGAAAATAACGGATCGGTTTGGCGGTTATTGAGCAAAGAAGCGAACCAGCGCGGTAAGGGCAGCAGCATTGCCGGAGGCACTTCCGGGGTGGCATGAAGCTGAGCTATCACGTTACAGACGATCCGGCTGGCTTCATCATCTTCACCGTTTTCTGCCATATGCAGTAAGGATTGCTTGCCGCAGGCACGCTCCATCAGCAAAGCCCCGCGCTCATGCAGGATGACCGGCGCAGCCCCCTTTCCCTTCCACCACGCCATTTGTTCAGCGCCACGCTGCTCATCTGCGTCCAGGGTCACTTTCAGCATTAGCGGCACGCCATCGCCTTGCCGCACCGCTAACAGCTGGCTGCCAGGGGTGACTATAGGCTCCCCCTCCGGCAACAATGCCCATTTTTTGAGCCAGGGTGAGAAAGTATTAAGCATATTGGCGCTCATCGGAATGTCAGCCCTCAAGTGTAACAAAGGGAGACATTTTCAGTAAAAAAATGGGATCAGGAATAGCGTAATCAGCAGAGCTTCTCAGCACCAATAAAATCCGTGTTTTGCCCCATAAATATGGGGCAAACAATACGCTACTTTGACTCTTAATATATCTGTTAATAAGGTTAATTTATGTCGTCGTTCAGCATCGGCAACAGCTGGCTCCCTACAACTTGCATAAGCAGTGAAAAAATTGACGCCATCCGTATGCGAGATACACCACCGGAAATGACAATATGGGAGAGAATCAAAGAGTTTTTTTGCCGAAATCAACATGATAAGGCACTTGATCTTCTTTATAAGCTTTGCCATCCCGGCCCGGAGCCCAGTAAAGAAAAAATAGGGCGCTTATTTTCGGAGCTACGAGAGCTGGCCGCTCCGGGCTATAAAAGTAACTTTTTTATCACGGAAAACAGCGAGGAAGAAAATTACCGTTACGAGATTAAAGATAAGAGTGAGAAGAATATTTTCTCCGTGTTCTATCACAGCGTGACGGTCAATGGCCCGGAAGGCTCGTGGAAGCATATGGTATACAGGCCCCGAACAACTCACGCAGCCTGAAGGCTGGCTAATACGCGGGTTGTAGCGTTTATATCTTCTTCTGGAGAATGCTGCTCATTTCCACGCAGCGCAGGCTGGCCCCGGCGAGCTTTGACGGATAAAGACTTTCTTTGAGCGCCGTGAACCCATTGCGCTGATAAAAATCCGCGGCGTTAGGCGTTGAGGAAAGCGTCAGTACGGCAAAACCTCTTCTCAGGGCTTCATGGCGGATAGCATCGAGGATCTGCGTTGCATACCCGTGACCGGTGAAGTCCGGATGGGTGAAGATAGCCTCAACGCTGCCGGAGGCCAGATCAAGATAGCCCGTTGCGACGGGGATACCGCCGGGGCCGTCGACAACGAAAAAAGGGTTGTTCTCCACCGCGCTTCGGTAGCCTGGCTGCATAATGTCCGGCGTCCATGCGGTGATGACTTTATCCTCGTAAACGCCTTTGCAGCCGTGGCGGATAGCAAGGTTTCTTATTTCCCAGAGCCTTTCAGCTTCTTCGGGCACCGCCAGTCTGATCGCCATAGCTCCCTCATTGATTAGTGGGGACAGGGGCGGGTCGCCCGGCCCTGAAGATAGTCGTTATCTATACAATGGATCTTCAGGTGGCGCAAAGCCCGGCTGCTTATTTGAACGAGAAATAAGTTGCCTGCGGTATGAAGAAATAAATGAAATATCCGTGATACGCTACGCATTCTCAGCTATCGCTGAAGCGTATCCATCGGTTACCGGGTGATAATAGCGGCACCGCACCTGATATTTTTTGTGACACCTCAGGAAGAATTATGGCTTACAAATATGCTCTCGCATTACTCGTCCCGCTGGTGATGGCCGGCTGTACCTCGCAGGACTCCTCCGGCTATGACGGGCATCGCCCCCATCGCGCAACGGAAGTGGACGATACTTTTATCCGCTCGCCTTATCCCGATCCTTATTACAATAAAGAGCGCCTGAGCCAGGATCAGCGTCGCGCGATAAGCGAGCAGCTGCGTGCCAACAGATTAGAAGCCCGCGGACGCAGGGATAACAGCACCGACAGCGGCGACGGCTTCGGCCTGCCGGTATCAGGTTTTTAAGCGAGCGACACCTTCACATATAACAATAATGCTGTTATGGCTACCATATCGTTTTGATAGCCATGCATATAGTGAGTTTTTAGCGATCTAAAGGATCGCTAACATCAATGACATCTGCGGATTTTTGAGGAAAAAAATGTTTAACATACCTAACACTATGGCTATAACATCCTACACGGCTGATGCTTATTTTAATCCTGTTACGGAAGGTGACAAACCCACGCTCATCCCATATTTATCCTCAGTTAAAAATGTCCCAACAGAAGCTTTTAAGCCAAATAATGCTTCACAATGTGTTGTCCTGGATAACCTTCATATTCCACAGAATGCGTTATCTTCTGATATCGAAGGTTATAATAAAGGGCTGCAGGATCGCATAAACCACGATTATGCCCCTCAGGGCAGTACCGTCTTTCTTCTCGGTACCCCTAATATTTTAGAGGATGGTAAGTCATTGTCGTTACCTGTTTCCCCAAGTGCTCTCATCCAAAAACTTTTAAGCATAAGTAACAAAAAGGAATGTGAATTTAAAGTGCAAGCAAACGGGTATGTTTAGACCTTAAAAAATCATATTTAAACAGCCGCCATGGTACATCAAAGCCAGCCTGATACGCTTCCTGTTCTCTCTCCCTTGGCCTTGATACTCACTAACCGATTTGCTCTTCATCGCCTGAGGCCACTATAAAGTAAATTCGTTCATGTTCGGCTCGCACCATAGGGAAGCGAGCAACCGTCTCCGTCTAACCCCTGGCGCCCCCGTAAACTGGCAACAAAAATTGCCGTCCCGGCTTTACAACCTGCCATTTCCCGCGCGATTAAAAAGCCAGACACCATATGGTCATATTTCCTGTATATGGTAGATTCCTCTCAAATTTTTGACTGTGATAGTGACATCAGCTATCACGCGGCGCAAAAACCCCTACAACAAACCTGAGAATATGAAAAAGCTAGCCAATATCCATCTGCTGATGATGTTAATTCTGCTGGTTGCCGTCGGGCAAATGACCCAAACCATTTATATTCCGTCGATCCCCGATATGGCGCAGACGTTTGGCGTGCGCGGCGGGGCCATCCAGCAGGTGATGGCGGCCTATTTGCTGACCTACGGTGTGTCTCAGCTTTTTTACGGCCCGATTTCTGACCGGATCGGGCGCCGTCCGGTGATCCTGGCGGGCATGGGCATTTTTATTCTTGCCACCCTCTGGGCGCTGTTCACCCCAAGTCTGGCATCGCTGGTGACAGCCAGCGCGCTACAAGGGATGGGAACAGGCGTGGCGGGCGTGATGGCTCGCACTATGCCGCGCGATCTCTATGAAGGTCGCGACCTGCGCCAGGCCAACAGCCTGCTGAATATGGGCATTCTGGTAAGCCCGCTTCTTGCTCCGGTGATTGGCGGTATGCTGGACTCCGTCTGGGGCTGGCGGGCCTGCTATGGATTTCTGCTGGTACTGTGCACCATCGTTGCCTTCTGCATGCTGCGCTGGCTGCCGGAAACACGCCCGGTTCAGGCCACGCCTCAACGTTTAGCGGCCAGCTATAAAACGTTGCTCGGCAACGCTTCGTTTAACTGCTATCTGCTGATGCTGGTAGGCGGGCTGGCTGGCGTGGCGGTGTTTGAAGCCTGTTCTGGCGTACTGATGGGCGGCGTTCTCGGCCTGAATGGCGTGGTTGTCAGTATTCTGTTTATTCTGCCGATCCCGGCGGCGTTCTTCGGCTCCTGGTACGCTGGCCGTCAAAACGCACGGTTCTCCTCGCTGATGTGGCAGGCCGTTTTGAGCTGCCTCTTTGCCGGGCTTCTGATGTGGCTGCCGGGCTGGTTTGGGGTAATGAATATCTGGACACTGCTGGTGCCTGCCGCGCTGTTCTTCTTCGGCGCAGGGATGCTGTTCCCGCTGGCAACCAGCGGCGCAATGGAGCCGTTCCCCTATCTTGCCGGCACGGCCGGGGCGCTGGTTGGCGGTCTGCAAAACATCGGATCCGGCGCGATAGCATGGTTTTCAGCCCTGCTGCCGCAGACCGGGCAGTTCAGCCTCGGTATGCTGATGACGGCGATGGGCGTGCTAATTCTGTTCTGCTGGCTGCCGCTGGCGCATAAGTTTCAGCGGCACGGCGAAGCGGTATAGGATAGGCGGCGATAACGCTTATCCGCTTGAGCACTGACCAACGTAATGCCGGATAAGGGCGAGCAGCGCGTCGTTATCAACGGATTGCAGAATGGTAACGGGCTTCCCCTGCGGCGGCTCAACGTTGACGGCCAGCTTCAGGCCGTCAGGACCGTAACGGCAGGTCATCCCGCGCGTCAGTCCACCAAGCGAAACATCCACATAATCGCTTACCCACGTTGTGATACCGGGCTTCAGCAGCCAGGCTACGGTCAATACGTCATGGATCCAGCAGCCCGCTAAACGGCGGGTTTGCATGGAGTAATTCATCCACGGCCGCATAGTGTCAACCAGGTAGCGACTGAGCTTGCTGTTGCAGGCCTCAAGCACATCCAGATCTTTGTGAGTCATCTGCGTTTGCGTCGTTACGTCCATCGGAACAAGAACCAGCTCCGCCCCGCTCGTCAACACGGCGTGGGCCGCTTCCGGATCCAGGCCAAAATTAGTGTCTTTCAGATACCCTTCAACGTGGAAAACACCCCCCATAATAACGATCTCTTTCACCGCAGATGCCATCTGCGGATAAAGCTGCAGCGCCAGGGCAACATTGGTCAACGGCCCGATGGCAACAAGGGTAATTTCTCCGGGGTTAGCGCAGATCAGCTCGCCCATTTTTTGCACGGCGAGCGGGGGTACTTCAGCTTTTAAGGCTGGTGCCGCGACACCCTGCCACAGATGGCGCAAGCCGAATTTATCGACATTATTATCGAGCGCTTCTCGCCAGGGGGCCGCGGGTTCAATCAGCGCACGAGACGCGCCGCGAGCCACTTCAACGTCAGCACCAAGACGAGAGACAAGATCACAGGCTACGGCGTAACCTGTCTCGCTGGGGGTGTTGCCGGAAACCGTTGTTATCAGCTCCAGAGAAATTTCCGGGGCTGCCAGCGCCAGCGCCAGCGCCAGGCCGTCGTCCACGTTTGCGCCAGCAATGCCGTTCCCTGGGTCGCAGTCAATAATTAAACGCTTCATTCATTTTCACTTTTGTTCAGGGGCCGACAGCCGCAGGACTCGCCAATTTGCAGCTCGAAAGCAAATTCGCGGTTGCGAGGCTGTCCGTCCCATGTTTTCAGCATAAGGATGGCTTCTTTAGCCATCCGGGCGACGGGTTGCCGCACGGCGGTCAGGGAAGGTACGCTGTAAGTGGATTCGAGCGTCCCGTTAAAGCACACCAGAGCAATATCGTCAGGCACCTTCAGACCCTGCTCGGCCAGAGCGCGTAAACAGCCAAAAGCCTGCTGCTCGTTGGAGGCAAAGATCGCCCGCGGCAAAGCGCCAGCCAGCATCAGCTTCGTCGCCCTGTAGCCGCCAGCCCGGGTGTAATCGGCAGGAAAAATCCACTCCGAATGGACCTCAAGCCCCGCTTCCACCTGCGCCTGCTGCCAGCCGCTGAGACGATCCTGAGTATTAAGCATCTCCAGCGGCCCGCTGATAATGGCGATGTCGCGGTAGCCATGTTCGATCAGGTGATGAGTGGCCTGGCAGGCCGCCTGCTGCTCGTTAACCTGAATGGCGCTGACGTTCAGCGCCGACTCGACCCTGTCCAGCATCACACAGGGCGTGCCGCTCGCCTGAATCAGCTCAATGCAGGGATGGCGATCGACGCTGGTGTAAATCAGGCCATCAACCTGACGATGCAGAAGATTATTAATGAGTTCACGCTCGCGCGCTTTGTCATCTCCGGAGTCTGCCAGCAGCAGCACTTTGCCGTCGGCAAACGCCTCTTGCTGCAAAGCATGAGCCATCGACGAAATAAACGGGTTGGCGATATTCGGCACAATTAACCCGTAAGTCTGCGTCGTGCCGCAGGCTAAGGCCCGTGCCACGCCGTTCGGCCGGTAGCCCGTTTTTTTAATTGCGGCCAGCACGCGCTCGCGCGTTTCCGGGGCCACCGGTCGCGGCCCGTTGTTAATGACGTAGCTGACTACCGCCACCGAAGTACCGGCTTCTCTGGCCACTTCGGTGCGCGTCACACGTTGGATTGAGGGCTTTGTCACTGCATACCTGCGTTATCTTACCTGGCGCATAACAGACCGACAGAATAAAGGGTTATGGCAAAAAAATCCCTTTCGAAAACGGCAGGTCTGCCTGCCGCTGGCCTGCGGGAAATCAAATTGCATCTTCAGGTAAGTTCAGGTCGCGCCCCCGGGTTTCCGGGGCGAAGAAGGTGGTGACGAGACCGATACCCGCCATAAGGGCAAAGTAGGTCGCAATCGGCCACCAGTGCCCGGTCCATGAAAGCAGGGCCGCAGCTACTAACGGTGCCGTGCCGCCCGACAAAATAGACCCTAACTCTTTAGCAAATGCCATTTTCGTATAGCGGTTGGTTACGCCGAACAATTCCACGCCCCACGCTGCCTGTACGCCAAAAATCCCCAGCGATGCCAGTCCCATTCCGACGACAATCGTCGGGATCACCAGCATAGGTTCCCGTGATTCCAGCAGCATAAACGCCGGGAAAGCGTAAAGGATAAGCAGGAAGCAAAACCAGCGATAGACGATACGTCGGCCGAAGCGGTCGGAGAGCCAGCCGGCAAAAGGAATGATGGCAAAACCGAGCAGCGACGCTATCAGCACGGCAAGGGTGGGCACGGACTTATCAACCATCAGCACCTTAGCCACATAGCCGATGATAAAGCCCTGTGCCAGATATGAAGGCCCGTTTTCCCCCACGCGTAAGCCGACCATGGTCCAGAAAGCTCGCGTCCGCCGCCAGAAACTGCGGTTATCCTGCTTGTGCAGCGCCAGACCTTGCGCAAGGCTTTGCTGACGCTGTTTTTCCAGCAGGGCTTTCTGGCGTTCAAAAACCGGCGTCTCACGCAGATTATGGCGAATATACAAAGCCACGACGGCAATCAGGATGCTACATAAGAACGGAATACGCCATCCCCAGGCGAGCAGGGCCTCTTTGTCCATCTGCAACACCAGCAGCCAGGTAAGAGAAGCAAGCAACGTGCCGCTGTTAGATCCCAGTCCGATAATCGACGAAACCAGGCCGCGACGCTTAACGGGGGCATACTCTCCCAGCATAACGGTGCCGCCGGAAAGCTCAGCACCCGCACCCAGCCCCTGTGAAAAGCGCAGAATAACCAGGCAAACCGGCGCCCAGAAGCCAATCTGCGCGTAGCCGGGGATCAGGCCGATAAGGGTCGTTGAGCCGCCCATAAGAGCGATGGTAATGACCATAACCAGCTTTCTGCCGTAGCGATCGCCCAGCCAGCCAAACAGCAGGGCGCCGATGGGACGAGCCACAAAACCTACCGAGTAGGCCGCAAAACTTGATAACAGGGCCATAACCGGCGTGGCATCGGGAAAGAACACGTCGCCAAAGATTATGCCAGCCGCCAGCCCGTATAACGCAAAGTCGGCATATTCCATCGTCGTACCGAGCCAGCAGGAAAAGGCGGCACGGGTAAAATCACGCCGGCCTTCCGGCGTTGCCAGGCGCTCCTCGGCAGCATGTTGTTCTGTGGCTGCCGGCACATAAGAAACGGTCTCTGTCGTCATTGAGTACTCTCTGAGGTAGATCGGTAAGTTGCAGTGTGTGGCGATCTACCCGCGTAGATACCGCCGCTTATTGTCTGACACAAAGTCTATCTACGCGCGTAGACAGATCAAATAAGTGAACGGTTTTTGAGAGTAATGTCACTTTATGACGAGAAAATGACGCGACGAAAGCGCGTCATAAGGCTTAGAGCACTTTGCTTAAAAATTCTCTGGTACGCGGGTTTGTCGGCGCGGTGAAAAGCTGTGACGGCGGACCCTGTTCCTGAATCACGCCCTGGTCGATAAACACCACACGGTCTGCCACTTCCCGGGCAAAGCCCATTTCATGGGTCACAATTACCATCGTCATGCCTTCCTGCGCCAGCTGTTTCATCACCGCCAGCACTTCGCCCACCAGCTCCGGGTCGAGCGCGGAAGTCGGTTCGTCAAAGAGAATAATCGACGGCTCCATGGCCAGCGCCCGAGCTATCGCCACACGCTGCTGCTGCCCGCCTGAGAGGCTTGACGGCCAGGCGTCGATTTTGTCGATAAGCCCGACTTTTTGCAGCAGCTTTTCGGCTCGCGATACGGCTTCGGCCTTCGACAACCCTTTAAGGGACATCGGCGCCATGATCAGGTTTTCCAGCACGGTCATATGCGGGAAGAGGTTAAAACGCTGGAAGACCATGCCAATGCTTTCACGCAGCGAGTTCAGGTTGGTTTTCGGATCCTGCACCGCAAAACCATTGACCATCACCTCACCGCCGTCGGGCTTCTCCAGCGCGTTCAGGCAACGCAGAAAGGTGCTTTTACCTGAACCGGACGGGCCGATAACGCAAACCACTTCCTGCGGTGCAATGTCGCAGGAGATCCCACGCAGCACATGAGTTTTGCCAAACTGCTTCTGTAAATCATTAACGTGAATCACTTTTGCCAAACCTCTTTTCCATGTGTTGCACCAGCAGCGAGAGCATAAACGTCAGTACCCAGTAGACCAGTGAGATGGTCAGGTAGGGTTCCCAGTAGGTGGCATACGCGCCTGAAACCGTACGCGCGGCATAGGCCAGGTCGGCCAGACCAATCGCGGAGGCCAGCGAGGAATCTTTGACGATGGCGATAGCGTTATTGCCCAGCGGCGGCAGGATGCGGCGGAACGCCTGCGGCAAAATCACTTTGCGCATCGTTTTGCCCCAGCCCATGCCCAGCGCGCGTGAAGCTTCCATCTGACCTTTGTCGATAGACTGTATCCCCGCGCGGAAAATCTCGGACACATATGCCCCGGCGTTAAGCGTAATAGCCACCACGCACGACAGGAAGGCGCCATATTCAGAACGCAATTCGCGGGCAAAATCGACCGACATCAGGCCGCTGGTCACCAGCATGCCGTCGCGTGGATTAATGAACAACGGCACCAGCGCAAAATGCACCACCATGATTTGCACGAACAGCGGCGTACCGCGGAAGGCGCTGACGTAGATACGCACCGGCCACTGCACGGCGAAGCGCAAAATGTGTTTCCAAGGGCCGTCATCGGCGTGCGCCATACGGCCCAGGCCGAGCAGCAGACCCCAGGTGGTGCCTAAAATCACACAAATGATGGTGCATTTGATGGTCATGAGCGCGCCCTGCATAAAGAGCGGCGCGTATTCGGAGATTATCTCCCAGCGAAATCCGGTCATACCTGTCCTTGTTGGGGCCAGACCGGCCCCGAATCATGCAAAATTATTCAGCGGGGAGCGTGGGAATGTTGCTGTCAAACCAGGTGGCATAAATCTTCGCGTAGGTGCCGTCGGCGACAATTTTCTTCAGGCCCGCGTTGATTTTGCCCAGCAGTTCCTGGTTGTCTTTAGCGACCGCGATGCCGAAAT
Organism: uncultured Buttiauxella sp.; assembly: GCA_946480445.1. Lineage (GTDB taxonomy): Bacteria > Pseudomonadota > Gammaproteobacteria > Enterobacterales > Enterobacteriaceae > Dryocola. Next base: position 70,480 of record CAMLJN010000008.1, on the reverse strand, counting down.
ACTGGCGTTCAAACTTATCGTCTTTCACCGCTTTAAGCGCCTTTTCCGGGTGAGATTTGATGTAGTACTTCACCACGCCAACGTCGCCTACCGCCGCGTCGATACCGTCTTCAGCCAGCTCCTGTAGCATCAGCGGAGTGTTATCAAAGCGTTTGATGTCGGTGCTGTTTTTACCCAGCGTCTCAGAAACAACCGTATCGCCCGCGCTGGAGTTCACCACGCCGACCTTCAGGCCTTTCAGGGCGTTAACGGAATTCACCTGGGAATCGCCCGGCACGACAATGGACTGCTCAGCCGGGAAGTAAGGGGCGGAGAAATCGACCATCGCTTTACGTTTATCGGTAATGGTAATGCCGGAAATAATAATGTCGCGATCGCCGGAGTTCAGCGTGGCGAAAATGCCTTCCCACGGGGTATTAACCAGTTTGATCTCAAAGCCTTCCGCTTTGGCGATGGCTTTGATGATGTCGATATCGAACCCTTCCAGCTGCTTCTGGCTGTTTTCAAACTCGAATGGGCGATAGGTACCCCCGGAGCCGACCACGTAGGTCTGCTGCGCGGCGTATGCAGTTGAGAAAACGGCGGAAACCACGCAGCCGGCAAAAAGAACTGATTGGGCAAACTTCCTGATCATGTCGCGCTCCGATATATCATGTATTTATGCATTTAATTTGCATAAAAATACATAATTTACCGTGGCGCTTCAACTGAAACTTGGTACGACTTTCAGTTTTCGCACTGCGGTTTCAGAATCGCCTCCAGCAAAGGCTGCATTTCCGGGCGCCACGCGCCTTCTTCGCCATCATAAAATTTCTGATCGCCGTTCACGGCATAAGGAAGATGATTTCTTTGTAATTCGCAGGCGACAAAGGTGGCAAACGCAATCTGCTGTTCGTTGGTCATGCTTTTTGCACTGTCGCCTAAGGACCAGCCGCCCACCCAACTGCCGTGGCCCGTTTTCTGCTGCCAGCGCAGCACGCTGTTGATTCGGGTGCGTATGGCCGCTTTTTCTGCGGCCGAGCCTGTCGTCCAGCCTCGTTTCCCGCTCGCCGCCACCGGTCCGTAAGGGAACAGATGCCAGTCGACCAGCACCGGCGCGCGGCTCTGCTCCGGCCATTTTAGGCTGTCGGGCTGGGTATGCGCATGCGGCGCAATAAATATCACGCGCTGCGGACTGATTTTATGGATGGCCTTTGCGGCTTTCTCATAAACGCCGTTAAGCTGTGCATGAGTCAATTTTTCGGAGGGCTCATAAAGAATATCGAAACCGAGCTGCGGATAGCTTTGCGCAAAATAGCGCGCCACGGTTGCCCACCAGGCGACTATTTTACCTTCGCTCGCCGTTCCGGCCTGGTAGCTGATAATCGGCACAACATGATACTGCTGGCAGGCCTCAACGATTTTTTGCAGATGGACCAGCCGCTGGTGCGTAGCCTCCCCCGCCACGCGAATACGAACGTGACCGATGCCGCGCTGCTGGAAATCTCTTACAGCCAGCGGATCGAACTCACGAATGCCGCGCTCGGTGATAGCCCAGTCCACGATCATCCCCACGCCAAGCTGGCTGGAGTACGTTTGCGGGCTGAACGCAGGCGGGATTGCCGCCACAGCGTTAGCGCTCAGAAACAGGGCTGCCACAACGAGGATTAGCTTGCGCATGGGCCTATAGTTTTATGATGAAGGGGAAAACGTAATATTTAGCATGCTTTCTCCAAAGGAGGAGAATGCGGATTGAAATAAAACGTAACCAACGCGCCCAATTGTGGAGCTGAGGCACAGCTAACCGCCGCGCGTATTCCGGGCTGCACAACGGCAGTGTGTCCGCTGGGACGAGGGCGCATCGTCAAAATAAATTGCCAGATTGACACCCGCGCGTTGCAGGTTCACGTTCTTGCCGGTAAGAAGGATCAGGGAAATAGAAGGATAGCGTCCGGTAAAGTCTCCTGGCACCGGCACCAGCCAGCATTGGGTGATGAAGGGCGCGAATAAACGGTCAGCGGGTCGGACAGCTCCTGCTCAACGAAACCTTTAAATACTATACAACGGCGACGTTTATCGCTTCTTCGCTGGCGCTGGGCGCAACTTTCCGGCTTTCTTATATCCTCTAAGCGCAAAAGAGATGTTCTGATGAAAAATGCTGAAATAAACAAACTTATTCAACAGTTTCCACTGATAAGCGACATGATTGCCCTGCGGGAAACCTGCTGGTTTAACCCGCAAACGACCACTCTGGGCGAAGGACTGCCGCATGTGGGGCTGACGGAAGCTGACGTGCTGGATGCCCACGCGCGCCTTGCACGCTTTGCTCCCTTACTGGAGAAGGCTTTCCCGGAGACGGCGATTACTCAGGGTATTATTGAGTCGGAGCTGGTGGCTATCCCGGCTATGCAAAAGCGTCTGGAAGAAGAAGCCGGACACAAAATCTGCGGCCAGCTGCTGCTGAAAAAAGACAGTCACCTGCCCGTTTCCGGTTCCATTAAAGCGCGCGGTGGGGTCTATGAAGTGCTGGCGCACGCGGAAAAACTCGCGCTGGAGGCCGGTTTGCTGACCACCGAAGACGACTACAGCAAGCTGCTGGCCCCTGAATATAAAGCTTTTTTTAGCCAGTACAGCATTGCGGTCGGATCAACCGGCAATCTGGGTTTGTCTATCGGCATTATGAGCGCGCGCATAGGCTTCAACGTCACCGTGCATATGTCTGCCGATGCCCGTGAATGGAAAAAAGCCAGGCTACGCAGCCACGGCGTGAACGTTGTTGAGTATGCAGAAGATTACGGCGTCGCCGTCGAAGAAGGACGCAAAGCTGCACAGGCCGACCCACGATGCTTTTTTATCGACGATGAAAACTCGCGTACGCTTTTCCTGGGTTACTCGGTCGCCGGACAGCGGCTAAAAGAGCAGTTTACCCGCCAGGGACGCGTGGTGGATGAGCAGCATCCTCTGTTTGTTTATCTGCCCTGCGGGGTAGGCGGCGGGCCTGGCGGAGTTGCCTTTGGCCTGAAAATAGCGTTCGGCGATAACGTGCACTGTCTCTTTGCCGAGCCGACCCATTCGCCGTGTATGCTGCTGGGTGTGTATACCGGTCTGCACGATAAGATTTCCGTGCAGGATTTAGGGATCGATAACCTGACCGCTGCAGACGGCCTGGCCGTGGGGCGCGCATCCGGATTTGTTGGCCGAGCCATGCAGCGCCTGCTGGACGGCTTCTATACCCTCGACGACCAGACGATGTACACCCAGCTTGGCTGGCTTGCCCGGGAAGAGAACATTCTGCTGGAGCCTTCCGCACTCGCGGGTATGCCGGGGCCGCTGCGGGTCAGCACCAGCGAGGACTATCACACACTCCACGGTTTCACCGCTCAGCAGCTACAGAACGCCACTCATGTCGTCTGGGCGACGGGCGGCGGCATGGTGCCGGAAGAAGAGATGGCGCGGTATCTGGCAAAAGCAAAATAGCGCAGCAGCCAGGACTCACGGGGTGAGGACGGCAGGTCCGCCCCCTTTTTAATAACCGAATAATCCCTTCCGTCCAGCCTTTCTAACGCTAAGTCAGCGTAACACCCTATTTTCTTTCGTCAGCCAACGCTGATAATGTCTTTTTTAAATGGCTCACCCAACCCCTGAGAATATAAACATTGCCATTAGTGCCCCCTGTTCAGCAGCGACTAAACCTATCTTAAAAGACAGGGAATGATTTATAAATAAGTAAAAGACCTTATTGCCAGCGCTATTTTTAACAGGAAAATATTAACAAGAATGCCAGCAATAGTAAGCCACCCGGGTAATGAAATAAAAAGTTAACCGGGTGGTATTTATCTGCTGCTTTCTATTTATTGTTTACCCTTCATTTAAAAAATCACCAATGCGCGTTTTATGATAGCAGGGGTACAAAAAATAACAGATTGTACAGCGTCTGTTGAATATTCCGCATCCAACCATTCACTCTTTATGCAGAAAAAAATAACTATGGATACTAAACAAAAACTAAAAGTGTTCGCAGCGGCCATGCTGGCTTTGACGCTGTCAGGCTGCGCAACGCGCCAGGCAGAAACCGAAGAGCGTGACGGATATTTTGCCAGCCATGCATTTAAAGCCAGCGCTCAGAATGAAAGAGTCCGGTTTCTCGTCATGCACTATACGGCGCTCGATGACAAAGAGTCGTTGAAAACGCTGACCCAGCAACAGGTCAGCGCCCATTATCTGATTCCGAAAGATCCAGAGCTCAGACAAGATAAACCCGTCGTTTTGCAACTGGTTGATGAAAATAAACGGGCATGGCACGCAGGAGTCAGCAGCTGGAACGGCAGAACTAACCTCAATGACAGTTCTATCGGTATCGAAATCGTCAACCCCGGATATACGGACAATATGCTGGGCCATCGAACCTGGTATCCCTTCGGTGAAAAACAGATAGCCGCCATTGCCGCGCTCGCAAAAGACATCATGCACCGCTATCAGATAGCGCCAGATAATCTGATCGGACACAGCGACATTGCGCCTTTGCGCAAACAGGACCCGGGGAAGCTGTTCCCCTGGGCGCGTCTGGCCGCAATGGGTATCGGGGCCTGGCCTGACAGTCCGACAGTAAGCCGGTATCTTGCCAGTCGTTCCCCTTCAGCGCCTGCTGAGGTCGGTGTCGTCCAGGCATTGCTGAAGCAGTATGGATACGATCAGATCCCGCAAAATGGCGTGCTGGATCAGGCTACGCAAAAAACCATTAGCGCTTTCCAGATGCACTTCCGCCCGGATGATATCAGCGGCAATGCCGATGCTGAAACCGAAGCCATTGCCCGCGCGCTGGTCGAAAAATATCGCGGAATCACCATGCCGGTACTGGCTAAAGGAAAAGCCAATGCTGTCTGAAAAAAAAGGATTCTACTGGGGGCTGTTAATAGTCGCCTTGCTGGCAATGACCGGGTGTGCAAACAAATCAGGGACAAATAAAAACCCGCAACATGCAGCTACGGCAAAGCCAATGCGGGGAATATGGCTGACCACGGTCAGTGGTCTTGACTGGCCACCGCATGCCACCCTGAAATCGCAGACGCCGGCGGACAGAATCCGTATGCAGCAGCAGGCACTCACCGATATGCTGGATGAGATGGTAAAAACGGGCATTAACACGGTATTTTTCCAGGTGAAACCGGACGGCACGGCCCTGTGGCATTCAGCTATTTTGCCATGGTCCGATGTGCTGACAGGCGTTGTGGGCAAGGATCCTGGTTACGATCCGCTGGCTTTTGTGCTGGCTGAGGCTCACAAAAGGGGGATCAGGGTCCATGCCTGGCTGAATCCTTACCGGGTATCGCTGAACAACCGGCCAGAAACCGTTACCTCGCTCCAGAATACGCTGCACGCCTCGCCTGCCAGCGTCTACGCCCTGTATCCAGACTGGATCCGTACTGCCAGCGGGCGTTTTGTTCTCGACCCTGGGCTGCCCGCTGTTCGCAACTGGATCACCAGCGTGGTGACAGAAATCGTGCAAAACTATGACGTTGATGGGATTCAGTTTGACGATTATTTCTATTATGAATCGGCGCAGTCCCCGCTGGATGACGAAAGCACTTACCGCGCATATGGTAAAGAATATGCAGATAAGGCCAGCTGGAGAAGAGGGAACACCCTACAACTGATTACCCAGGTCTCTTCTGCTATCAGAGCACTGAAGCCGGATACAGAATTTGGCGTCAGCCCTGCGGGTATATGGCGCAACAAGTCAGCGGATCCGGAAGGGTCTGATACACAGGGCGGCCTGCCATCCTACGATACCGCTTATGCCGATACCCGTCAGTGGGTTAAACAGGGCCTGCTGGACTATATAGCACCGCAACTGTATTGGCCTTTTGAACGTAAAGTAGCCAGGTATAATGTCCTGGCCGGATGGTGGTCGGATGTCGTGAGAAACACGCCTGTCCGGCTCTATATAGGCGTGGCATTGTACAAAGTGGGTATACCTTCAACCACGGAGCCAGACTGGAGCATTGACGGAGGTGTACCTGAACTGAAAAAACAGCTGGATCTGAATGATGCCCTGCCGGAAGTCGGCGGAACAATACTTTTCAGGCAAAGTTATCTTAATCAGCCGCAGACTAATGAGGCAGTGAGGTATCTGCGAAATCGCTGGAAAACAGGGCAGTAGCGCTCCGTATCAAGCATTCCGGCAGATCCTGAAAGCTCCCCTGTCATAGGCGGATAAATAAGAGACAGAAAGAGAATCTCGTGATCTGCTGATTTGTGCCGGCGATTAAAAGATCACATCCAGGTCTGCGCAAAAAACCCCGATAGACCAGAGTCAGATAAAAAACCGAATGGCACAGCCCTGTGTCTTTCGGGTTTTTACTCTGTCAGGACGCGTGTGGTGAACATTGCTCAGCGACCGGCCAATAACCCATACCGCTGCCTGGCCTCTGCACAGCAGCAGAGGCCAGGCAGCGGCTCCCATCAGACAGGGCGCGTTGAGGGCATGCTGTCTTCAAAGCGGCCATAGTTGTTAGTGATGAAATTGCTCAATATTGTTGCAAAACAATGATGGACTTCCTGAGTAGGATGAACAATATCATTGTAAATATACTCTGGAGCAATATTTAATGCCGGATCGTGTTCGCCGGGAATATGAACATACCCATGGTGATTAAACGGATTCGTTGTATCATAACCAACCTTTTCAGCGATCTCTTTGATTTTGTCAAATGCCGCGTACGTATCGAAATAATTAATTTTTTGTTTCGGGTACAGCTTCTGCAATTCTTCCACCTTCTCTTTTAAAAGTGCATTATGGCCGATTGTAAAGTCTTTCATTATTTCTTTATTATCATCCTGACTGCCATAAGGTGAAGCTGACAAATCAGGAAGACCCATCACAAGAATATTTACGGCGGCATGCGACAGAATCTTTTTTATATCGGTGATTTGTTTTTCAACCACTTTCGGTATATTGCTTTTATGTAATGTCAAATAGTCGTTAGCACCCAATAAAAAAATATTTAGATCCCTGTCCGAAGGTGAGTATGATTTGAGTTGCTTATCCAGATTCGACAAACAGTCGCCGATAACATTAAATATTGAATAACTCGCTGAAGTGCTTCCCCCTTCAGCAAAATTAAGTGTTTTCTTATTTAAAAAACCAGGTGAAGACAGAAACTCGCTCCAGACAAACCCATTGGTAAAACGACCTTGATAATATTGATTATAGGAGGGTAACAGGTGGTGAGATTTTTTTAGCATTCGACCTTTGGAATCAGAAAGACTGTCACCAAAAACAACGAATCTGTTTATATTATCTAAAGAGACACCTGTTATGCGCGGATATAATTTATTTATTTCTGTAGCAAGCCTGAAAGAGGTTTTATCATTGATCAAAGACGATGGTTCGCGATGTGCTGAAACATGCTTCAACGGTTCTCCTGACGGGGTGTTAAAGTTCACACTCAGACAAGCCTCCCCGCCCCTGAAGTGAGACAATGTGACATCACACTTCGTGTATTCCCATTCATGCCGCTCCAGGTCATAGACAGGTAGCCCAACGTCAGACCATGTTGACGTGATCTCGTCACCTCTCAGTGTGTGGTTTACCGGGGACTCCAGTGGCAACGAGGAGCGAGACATTAATTGCATAGCTAACTCATCCGGTACGTTTGCATCCTTCAGAATATTCAGCGCGGTAATATTATTCACTACGCGAACGCTACCCTCGATGTCGCGGATCCCGATGACGACATTATTTGTTACCGAGGAGAGAAATCCCTGGTTGCAGACCGATGCAATACGATAGATGTCGGTGTCGTTAAGATGGCATGCTTCATGCCGATCCTGAAATAGTAATGGACTGACGTTACTTTCAGTAAATAATATTCCCTTTTTTTCTTTACGCTCAGCTAAAGCATCCGCAAGGAGAGACAAACTGTGGCTGGTCAGATAATGGGGTTCCCGGCTATTTTCAGCACAGTAGTCTACAGTTGTTCTGTTGTTTAATCCCCGGAGCTGATCTATCAAAAATTGCTCAATCTCTTCTTCGGGTGGTGCTTTTTGATAAGCTATGGCAGCAGGAGAGATAAATTCCTCGGTCTGAATATTCAGAGGATGCGCATTCAGGCAGACAGTGATGAGCATATGATAGGGAATGCAGACCTCCTTTCCATAAGGTGAGCTCAATACCGCTGTCCTTTGACAGGGATCAACGGTCAGTGTTATTCCCCCCGTCAAAGCGATACTGCCTTTACTACAATCAGTCATTATCTGATACAGGGGCATTGCCAGTTCTTTGGCAAGGGATTCTGAATTTTCTGAGGCGGTGGAGCACAACCCTATACAGGAGAGAATTAAATCGAGTAGTCGTGCAACAGGAGACATCTGTTCACGCCTGCTGGATTCAATTAAATCAGATACGGGCTTTAAGTCTATAGTATTCAGCGTAATTTCCATCTGTCATTTCCTTTTATAAGGAGTTTGAATCCCTGGGAACAAAGCTGAACGATAAGTACATTTTTAATGCAGATAGAGAAAGTAACGAAAGCGATAGTTCTGTTTACTCTTTTCGTTAACATCAGTGGCCGGGTAGCTACGATAACTGCCCACGTTCAGACAACCACGCCGATCGGCAACCTTGTCTCCATATCAAATTCAAATATTCCGCAGGGATTCACATGGGCATAAATCTGCTGAGTCAGTGTCCTGACCCCAGCTGAATCAGCAGCGTATTCATATAGATTGGGTAAATCAGCAACAAATTCAGTGTCTGGACAGACAACTGCTGCTCTTCAAGACAATTTATTGCCTGTCAGCGCTAATATTAATCAGGCGCTTTTTCGGGGAAGTTGCATGGTACTTTATCCCCTTGCTGCCGGCACCCCCTTAGTGTTCCTGAGATGCTTCAGGTAAATTTAAAAAAATGATCTTATCTATGTCCGCTCCCGGGCATTGACCAGCATCAATTAGAAAATCTTCCTCTGCTTTTGCATTTACTAGTTTAGCGCAGGTTAGGTTAGCGTTGCTTGAGTCTACACCGAGTAAATTTGCATTGAATAAGTTTGCACACGACAAGTCTGCATTAGATAAATCCGCACTTAACAATGTCGCATTGGATAAATTCGCACATGACAAGTCAGCATAGGATAGGTCAGAATATGACAGGTTTGCATTATATAAGACTGAACCAGTCAGGTCTGAATTAGATAAGTCAGCGCCGCTTAGGTTAGCGTTAGATAAATCTGTATTATAAAGTTTCGCATCGGACAGATCTGTTCCTGCCAGATTGGCTCTGAATAGAATAGCATCAGAGAGGTCTGCATTTCTCAAGTTTTTATATGCCAGGTTTTTATTGGACAGGTCGGCACCGCGCAGGTTGAGTTTGCCACTGTCGGTTAAGATTACGGGATCTTGTGGAATATCAAATTCATTTCGCAGCATTAATGTGCGACACACATCAAAAAACATCTGTGAATCAATGCTACATCTTTCTGCGTAATTGTTCTTTTGTACTTCGACAGTGATGTAATCTTCATTTTGTTCGTCAGAGGTGAAGGAGACTTTGCAGCCATTAATATCGTCGAGGTATAAACGTAAATCCTTGACACTCTCAAAATCTTCATCTAGTGAATGTAAGGAATTTATCATTGATTCAACTATATCGTTGAACATTTTTTCATTAGCGCGTCTAACCCCGCCAAAGGTAAAAAAATTTATTAAATATTCAAGTATGCTTTTTGGTGATATTGCCTTTGTTATGACACTATTTATTCCCGTACCGGCAGCGGATGAAACAACTAATAAATTGCCTGGTGATACTCCTTGCATACCTCCCCCCTATTTAAATAAACAAAAACAAATATTAACATTCAGAAAAAAAATGTTTATAAGGTGTTCGCCTTGTTTAACGCACTCATTAAGTAATGCTTCGATACAGGCGCAACGCTGAAAGCCACATTCAGCGAGTGGAAGTAGCTTTCCATGGAGGCATTATCGTCGCCGTTACTTTTGGCGCTTATGCTGCCGCTTAAGACGGGCATTTTCGACGGCCAGTTCGCCTTCACGCTCAGACGTCGTCAGTTGCTGCTGTTGCATACTGTGCCATGCACAGAGCGGGATCCCGGGAAACAATTATGAATGCTGGCTCTCAAGCGCATTAATATCATCCAGGCTCATCCCCAGCTGCTCATGAAGATACCTGACCATCGTCCAGTGACGTGCAGATTCTCTGGCAAAACCGCCGAAGGTCTTTTGGTACAATGCCAGCCAGCGTAAGGACTCCTCGATCATCTTCTCCCGCTCAGGCTCCCGGTCCCGCCCATACTTTTCGTAAGGCATAGCTCTGTGTTCAATGAAATAATGCCCGGGGAGTCGCTTTTCACAAAGTGAGCGGTATTCTCTTGTCTGTAAAATAAGATAGTGCCACACATCATCAACATGTTGTTCAACGGGTAAAAAAAGGCCACCTAATTTATCCGGAAATGCGGATGTCAGATAAAGGTATTTCAGGCATTCAATTAACAGGTGTTCAGCGTCAATCAGGCTGAGACTGTTTTGTCGCGAAGTGTACAGTACGACTTCATCAAACATATCCTGGCTAAGGAGAGATTTAATAACGTGAGTAGGGATAATGCTATTTTTATTCTTTGCGAAGTGCTTGTCGTTACTCATCAGATCGCCTTGACTGGGATTGATTAAACAGGCAACTTTGCATACCCATACAAAGATGCCTGATTCAGTTAGGTTAATTCGCTGATGCAACAGCGTTTAGAAAAGATGGCAGCAGTCAATCATAAGGTGGCCAGACAACGCATCCACTTTTGTGACCCGCAGAGTTAAGTTCTACCCACTTGTTCCAGTTAGCGTTATTTGCAATTGTCTTGATTAAATCATTCATAATAATCTCCATACTATTAATTTATTAACCAGAGAAGATTACTCCTGGTCGATTTACTTTTAAAAGGCGGACCTTTTAAATCAGAAAGCAACGCGAAAATCACATAAGGACAAATACCCGGCATTAAAAAATCAACTTTGTGATATTTTTAATTGAAGTATTACGAATGATGATAGCAAGAGAATGAATCCTTTATATCCGTATTTAGCCCTATATTCCGCGAGAACAGGCAACCGTAGAGAAAGCACGCTTCACTCCACCACTGGAACAATGCTCTTCGTCTCGGGCCTTACATCACCCCCCAAAAAATGACCGCCAGCAGCTGTGGCGTGATGATCCTCAGGAACATCACCAGCGGATAAACCGTGGCATAAGAGAGCGCCGCCGCGCCGCTGGTAGCATGCAAGCCATTCGCGAAAGCCAGCGCCGGGGGATCGGTCATTGAACCTGCCAGCACACCGCACAGCGTCAGGTAGTTCATTCCGGCGAATATTCTCGCCAGCAGACCGGCGGTAATAAGCGGGACGGCGGTAATTAAGATCCCGTAGCCAATCCAGCTTACGCCGTCGCCGTGCACCAGCGTGCCGATAAAATCCCCGCCGGATTTCAGGCCAACCACGGCCAGGAACAGCACTATGCCCAGCTCGCGCAGCGCAAGGTTTGCGCTCGGCGGCATAAACCAGTAGAGCTTACCGATGCTGCCGATCCGCCCAAGGATGATGGCCATGATCAGCGGCCCGCCAGCCAGGCCAAGACGCAAGGCCACCGGGAAACCCGGTATAAATATCGGAATCGATCCCAACAGCACGCCAAGCCCGATACCAATAAAGACGGGCAGCATCTGAACCTGCTGAAGTTTTTGCTGTGCGTTCCCCACTTCATTGGCCACGGCCTCTATAGATTCGGGGCGGCCCACCAGGTTAAGGATATCGCCAAACTGCAGGCTGGCATTGCTGCTGGCGACCAGTTCGACCCCGGCACGATTGAGGCGTGAAATGACCACGTCATATTTTTGCTTGAGGTGCAGGTCGCGGATTTTTTTACCAAGTACCTTCTCGTTAGTTACTACCACACGTTCAACCCGCAGAGCGGTGCCGCGTGTGGAAAGCGAGGTCTCCACTTCCTGGCCGATGACCAGCAGCGCTTTATGGAGATCCTGCTCCATACCGACCAGGTGCAGCAGATCTCCGGACTGGATAATGGTGCCGGGTGAAGGCACCATCAGCAGGTCGCCCCGCTTCAGACGTGAGCAGATGATCTCATCGCTATTGAGAACGGGAACATCCTGAATCGGCAGCCCGTTGAGATTGGGGTTAGCCACGCAGATATTCATTGTATGAAGCCTGGCGCGGCTGTGCCCGTTGCTGGCATCAAACTGCTGCGCTTCGCGCTCGACGTTGATACGGAAAATCATCCGCACCAGCCACATGCTGAGCAAAATCCCGCAGATCCCGAACGGATAGGCCATCGCATAGCTCATGCCCATTTGATTGACCTGGGCCACTGGCGTACCCAAATCGGTGAGGATTTGCTGCCCGGCCCCAAGCGCAGGCGTGTTGGTGACGGCACCGGAGAAAATCCCCAGCACCACCGGAAGCGGCACGTCGAAAACCTTATAGACTACTGCGGTTACAAGAGCACCGAGCACCACAATTAAGATAGCGAACAGGTTCAGGCGCAGCCCGGATACGCGCAGGGAGGAGAAGAAACCCGGCCCCACCTGAATACCTATGGTGTAGACGAAGAGGATCAGGCCGAACTCCTGAATAAAGTGCAGCATATCGCTGTTCAGGCTAATCCCCGCCTGATTAACGAAATGACCGACAATGATGCCGCCGAACAGCACACCGCCAATGCCAAAGCCCACGCCGCGGATCCTGATGTTGCCAATCCATAACCCTACGACCGCCACCAACGCCAGCATACTGACGGTTAACGCTATTCCACTCATGGCTGATTCCTTGTGAATAACATTATGTTCTACAGGGATTCTCTCAGAGCGGCGGGCTTGTTAATGGGGCGCAGAGCACAAAAAAGCCCCCAAAATGGGGGCTGATACAGCAGAGCCGGTTTACCCTTCGATTGCAGGACGCTGCGCGTTAATCGCGATGCGCTGCGGGGCGATTTCTTCCGGTATTTCACGCACTAAATCAATGTGCAGCAGGCCGTGGGTGAAGCTCGCGCCGGAAACATGCATATGCTCAGCCAGCGTAAAGCTCAGGCTAAACGGCTGGACAACCAGCCCCTGATGCAGCCAGGTTGGCTCTTTTTCAGGTTTGACCGGCGTGCCTTTTACGCTCAGGCGGGTGCCTTCCAGCTCAATCTCCAGGTCTTCCTGGCGGAACCCCGCCAGCGCAAGGGTGATGCGGTAATGGTTATCGTCGCCTTTTTCGATGTTATAAGGCGGGAACCCCTGACCTTCATTAGCGGTTTGCAGGGCATTTGCCAGTTTGTCAAAACCGATCCATTGACGCAGCAGGGGGGATAAATCGTAGTTACGCATAAGTTTTCTCCTTCTTTGAAGCGAGTTGATACCTGGCAATATGCGGATTGCCATTGGCTCCCTATCGGCAAGCCAGTTTTAGACGGGCAGCCGTGGCTACCCGGGGAATCAGTTAATGGCGATACGACGCGGTTTCATTGATTCAGGAATGACGCGTTCAAGATCGATATACAGCAGGCCGTTCACCAGATTTGCACCGCGAATGTGAATGTTTTCAGCCAGCTGGAATTTGCGCTCAAAGTTGCGCTCGGCGATGCCCTGATAGAGATAGGTGCGTTCTGGCTGCTCGCTGGCGTGTGCGCCTTTTACCACCAGCAGATTGTCCTGCGCGGTAATGTCCAGCTCGCTTTCTGCGAAACCGGCGACGGCAATCGCAATGCGATAGTTGTTTTCGTCTACTAATTCAACGTTATACGGAGGATAGCCACCGTTGCTTTGGCTTTGATTGTTTTCGAGCAGGTTGAACAGACGATCGAACCCAATGGCAGAACGATAAAGCGGGGACAGGTCGAAATTACGCATAGTTAAAAGCTCCTGAAATCAGCGAGGTTTAATCTGGCCTTCCACCATGGACAGGCCGGGATTGCAGAGCACCCTTCCGGCGTACTCTTCGTTAGCTACATTCCTAAAATGGCCCCTAAGTCATACTTTTCAAGGCTATCTGAAGGAATTTTTTTGCGGCTTTCGTGGTCTGTACATAGACTGAAGCAGGAAGTAAACCGGAATAATCTGCGACAGCCGCCACAGAGCGGCGATATCTACATCTTTTTTATCTGCGCGGATGCTATAACCAGCGTGCAGCCTGACCGGTAAACGGTCGTTTAAATGAATAACAGTGATGATGAAAAGCTCTCTTCCAAAAATGATTCTGAGCAGCGGACTGCTTATGATAAGCGGCTGTTCAAGCGTAATGACCCATACTGGCGGCCAGGAAGGCTACTATCCCGGCACGCGAGCCAGCTACAGTATGCTGACGGACGACGAGACAAGCTGGGGATATAAACCTTTTGTCGCGCTTGATATGCCTTTCACTGCGGTAATGGATACCGTGCTGCTCCCCTGGGACATGTTCCGCACCGACAAGTCGGTTAAATCACGGGTAGAGGCCAGCGAGAGCAAAAATCTGGCCACCAACTCCGTTATTCCGCCGGCCGAGTGATTACAGCCCCGTCAGCGTGATGAAGATCTGACGGAAGCCGTTCACTTCCTGCATCCAGGCGATGTATTTCCCGTCGGGGGAAAAGACTATCGCCTCGCCGGATGGCACAGCGATCCCCTGCTGGGTCAGCGGGGTAATTTCGCCGGTTCTCGCGTCGCACAGCGCCACGGTGTTGCCCTGCACAAACCCTAAAGCCCTGCCGGAAGGATGCCAGTTGAAGGCAGACTGGATGTCCGTCCCCACATGAGTAAGCTGTTGCGGCTCCCCGCCGTTGGGCGACATCAGCCACAATTGCACGATCCCCTTCTCATCTTTCATCAGGAAAGCAAGTCTGCTGCCCTCAGGGTTACTGCGTACCCAGTGCCGCGGCTGACTGACCAGGCCCGGGAAACGGCGCTGATGGGTAAACGTCAGACGACGCTGCTGCACGCTCGCGGGCGGCGCGGGCAGAGTGATTTCGGTGCCTTCCAGAGGCTCGGCCCCTGCTGTTCGCCACGCCGCCTCGCTATCGGGCAGATCGGCGATAAACAGCTCCGGTACTTTCTCTCCGCTGGCAGAAAGCGTGTCGCCAATAAAGGCCAGCGCCCAACGTTGCAGGCTGCCATCCGGCTTGCGATAGCCTTTCTCACCCACCCAACCTTCTTCATAGGCACGATTGATCTCGTCGCTGCCAGGCTCCGGCGAAACGGTTGTGCGGCTGATCAGCACGCAATAATGGCTGCCGTCGTATTCGCGGGGATGCTGTTTAAGCGGGCAAACTGGCCCGAAAGGCAGCGCGACGCCGACGTTGCGTAAATCCAGCGCCGGATCGGCTTCGTGCATCACATGGTCGTTATAGGTGAAGCTAAGCCGCGATCCATCCGGGCTCCAGACATGAACATGGCTGCCGCCGCGCAGCGCGCCAGGCGTAAAGGGCGCGGTAATATCCATCGCATCCAGATTCTCTGCCCTGCCGTTTTCCACCACCACGCCACGACGATGATGGAAATCGTACTGCCAGTTTTCATCCGGATTTTCGGGACCGTGAATAAAGACATAACGCTCGGGGGAGGCAGGATTCACCGTGACCACGCCAACATGAGCCCCTTCCGGTGCCTGATAAACGACGTCGACCTGGCCGGTCGCAACGTTGACGCGCTCAATGGTCTGGCTGGTAAAAGAAGCGCCTGAAGGGCGGACGTCGAAGGCGATCCACTGGCTGTCCGGCGTCCAGACGTTAACGTTGGTGAGCTGGTGATGGCGCGGTGCGAAGGTGAGTTGTTTAGACACGTTTTTACCCTGAAGCGTTAGACGCCTCAGAGTACACTTCATCACAACTTCACAAAAGCCCACTATTTTCCGTTTATTGATTCAGGCAACGGTAAAAATCCTGTGGAACATTACGATATCGCGATTATCGGGCTTGGCCCGGCAGGGGCGACGCTGGCACGCACTCTGGCCCCACACTTAACAGTCATCGCTCTTGATAAAAAACAGCGCGAAGGCGAGCAGGGTTTTCAGAAACCTTGCGGGGGATTGCTGGCCCCGGACGCTCAGCGCTCATTTATTCGATCGGGGATAAACCTGCCCGTGCATGTGCTGGCTGACCCGCAGATATTCAGCGTAAAAACCTTTGATCTTCAGTCGGAACTCCAGTGCAACTACCAGCGAACGTACATCAATATTAATCGCCATGCCTTTGATTTATGGTTAAAAACGTTGATTCCTGATGCGGTTGACGTTCGTCATGATGCGCTTTGCAAGCGCATAGAGAAAGACCGTGAGGGCTACCGCATTCAGTTTGTCGACAAAGGAAGGACGCACGAGGTCACCGCCCGCTATCTCGTTGGCGCAGACGGTGCAAACTCCCTGGTTCGGCGTAAGGTTTATCCTCAGCACAACATTCGTAAATATCAGGCCATCCAGCAGTGGTTTACGGACAAACATGTGCGACCGTTCTACTCCTGCATTTTTGATAATGACGTCACCGACTGCTACGCGTGGAGCATGTCCAAAGATGGCTATTTTATTTTTGGCGGCGCCTTTCCGATGAAGGACGGCAAAAAAAAGTACGTCGCCCTGAAAGAGAAGATGGCCAGCCGCACTTTTGTCTTCGACGAACCGGTGAAAGAGGAGAAATGCATTGTTCTTTGCCCCTCCCGATGGCGTGATTTTGTCTGCGGCAGGGACAATGCTTTTCTGATTGGGGAAGCCGCCGGGTTTATCAGCGCCAGCTCGCTGGAAGGGATAAGCTATGCGTTAGACAGCGCAGAAATTCTGGCTACGATCTTTAACGAGCAACATTTAGCGCCCAACGTTGCCTATCAGAAGCGAACAGCAAAACTGAGAAGAAAACTTTTCGGGAAGGTTATTAAAGCGAAAATTTTAACTTCGGCCTGGTCGAGGAAGCTGGTCATGAAAAGCGGATTTGCCGATGTGCCCCTTGCTTATCAGGATCAGGTCTTGTGAACACCAGGCTTTATTTAATCAGCCGGGTAAGCGTAAACGCCACCCGAGCTGGCGGCGCAGGGCGGTGTTATCTCCCCCCCTGCAAACCTGATTCAACTCAGTTCAGCACAAATTTCTCGATAGCGTAGGCCACGCCGTCTTCCAGATTGGATTTGGTGACGAAATTGCTGACAGCCTTCACTTTGTCGATAGCGTTGTCCATCGCCACCCCCATGCCCGCGTATTCCAGCATCGCAATATCGTTTTCCTGATCGCCAAGCGTCATGATTTCTTCGCGTTTGATGCCCAGCGTTTCGGCCAGCGCTTTAACGCCCGTACCTTTGTTCACACGCTTGTCGAGGATTTCCAGGAAGTACGGCGAGCTTTTCAGCAGCGTGTAGCGTTCGTGCACCTCAGCAGGGATCTTCGCGATGGCCTTATCCAGCACCACCGGATCGTCAATCATCATCACCTTCAGGAATTCACCGTTTTTAGCCATGTTTTCCGCCTCGCAGAACACCAGCGGGATATTGGCAATAAAGGATTCATGCACGGTGTAGTAGCTGATATCGCGGTTCGCAGTATAGAGCGTATGGCGGTCCAGCGCGTGAAAATGGGAACCGACTTCGCGGGAAAGCTGCTCCAGATAGCGATAGTCATCGTAGTTCAGGGCAGTTTGCGCAACGGTACTGCCGTCGTGAGCTTTCTGCACCAGCGCGCCGTTATAAGTAATGCAGTAGTCGTTTGGCTTGTCCATGTGCAGCTCTTTGAGGTAGTTCTCAACGCCAGCAAAAGGACGGCCGGTGCACAGCACTACGTTGACCCCGCGATCGCGCGCAGCGGCAATGGCATTTTTAACGGCGGGGGAGATGGTGTGGTCGGGCAGCAGCAGGGTGCCGTCCATATCTATCGCAATAAGTTTTATAGGCATGAGGTTTTCTGAGGTAATGAGTTTATTTCATGCTAACGCGATTCCGCCCACAAAAATAGAGCCAGGTTTCACCGCTAAAAAGCCCCTTTTAGGCAAAAAAAGCCACCTGCGGCAAACCATAACCAACAGATGGCATTTAGCTTTAGCTAAACAGCTTGCCTTTAAGCAGGCTAAGACCTGCGGTCATCAGATCGTTGTTAGCCGCAGGCTCCACTTCGCCCTGCGGAGAGAGCGCATCAATGACTTTTGGCAGATATTCGGCGAGCAGAGTGGAGGCTGCGCCGGTGTCGATACCGAGCTTAGCGCCCAGATCCGCCACGGCCGGGGAGCCTAATGCCGCGGTAACCTGTTCGGCGCTAAGCTGATGGTTTGCCATGCTGCTGCTGATCCAGGAGGCAACGATGTCGCTCAACCCGCCCTGACGCAGCTTATCCAGCAGTGCCTGAATGCCGCCCTGCTGATTTACCCAGCTTAAAATTGCCTGATATTTTTTGGCATCGCCGTTAAGCAGCATGCCCGCAACCTGATCAAAAAGTCCCATGATTCCTCCTTATGTGATTTTAAAATCACGGTGCGCAATGATTGCGCCCACAAAAAAGCCGCGCTAAAAAAGCGCGGCCATCTAATTACTGCGCCGATAGCAGCCCTGACCGCGGGTCAGATATCAATATTGGCAGCTTTCAGGGCATTCTCTTCGATAAAGGCACGACGAGGTTCAACGGCATCACCCATTAACGTGGTGAACAGTTGATCCGCAGCAATCGCATCCTTCACGGTAACGCGCAGCATGCGGCGGCTTTCCGGATCCATGGTGGTTTCCCACAGCTGATCCGGGTTCATTTCGCCCAGTCCTTTATAACGCTGAATGGAGAGGCCACGACGGGACTCTTTCACCAGCCACTCCAGCGCCTGTTCAAAGCTGGCAATCGGCTGGCGACGTTCGCCACGTTCAATAAAGGCATCTTCTTCGATAAGGCCACGCAGTTTCTCGCCAAGCGTGCACAGACGACGATATTCGCCACCTACGACAAACTCGTGCTCCAGCGGGTAGTCGGTATCAACGCCATGAGTACGCACGCGGATCACCGGCTCGAAAATGTTCAGCTCGCGGTTTTCACGCACGATGGAGTTCCAGGTGCTGCCATGCTGCTCTTTTTCGTTCAGCTGCTTAACCAGGGCGGAAAGCCACTCGCCCACTTTGCCTTCGTCGGCCAGGTCGGCTTCGGTAAGCGTCGGGTGATAAACCAGGTTGTTCAGCAGATTGCGCGGGTAGCGGCGCTCCATGCGAGCAATCATTTTCTGAGCTGCGTTAAATTCAGACACCAGTTTTTCAAGCCGCTCGCCTGCCAGAGCAGGAGCGTGGGCATTGGCGTGCAGCGTAGCGCCGTCCAGCGCGATGGCGATCTGGTACTGATCCATCGCTTCATCATCCTTGATGTACTGCTCCTGCTTGCCTTTCTTCACTTTGTAGAGCGGCGGCTGAGCGATATACACGTGGCCACGCTCAACGATTTCCGGCATCTGACGGTAGAAGAAGGTCAGCAGCAGAGTACGGATGTGAGAACCATCGACGTCCGCATCCGTCATGATGATAATGCTGTGGTAGCGCAGCTTATCCGGGTTGTATTCGTCGCGGCCAATGCCGCAGCCCAGGGCGGTGATAAGCGTTGCCACTTCCTGAGAAGCGAGCATCTTGTCGAAGCGCGCTTTCTCTACGTTAAGAATTTTACCCTTCAGCGGCAGGATCGCCTGGTTCTTACGGTTACGCCCCTGTTTTGCAGAGCCGCCCGCAGAGTCCCCTTCCACCAGGTACAGTTCGGAGTGGGCCGGGTCGCGTTCCTGACAGTCCGCCAGTTTGCCCGGCAGGCCAGCCAGATCCAGCGCGCCTTTACGGCGGGTCATTTCACGAGCGCGACGCGCCGCTTCACGGGCACGAGCCGCATCAATAATTTTGCCGACGACGATTTTCGCGTCAGACGGGTTTTCCAGCAGGTATTCGGCCAGCAGTTCATTCATCTGCTGCTCAACCGCGGATTTCACCTCTGAAGAAACCAGTTTGTCTTTGGTCTGTGAGGAGAACTTAGGATCCGGCACCTTCACGGATACTACGGCAATCAGACCTTCACGGGCGTCGTCGCCGGTGGCGCTGACCTTCGCTTTTTTGCTGTAGCCTTCTTTATCCATATATGCGTTCAAAGTACGCGTCATCGCCGCGCGGAAACCGGCCAGGTGAGTACCGCCGTCGCGCTGTGGGATGTTGTTGGTAAAGCAGTAGATGTTTTCCTGGAAACCATCGTTCCACTGCAGCGCCACTTCCACGCCAATGCCGTCTTTTTCAGTGCTGAAATAGAACACGGTTGGGTGAATAGGCGTTTTGTTTTTGTTCAGGTACTCAACAAAGGCTTTGATACCGCCTTCGTAATGGAAGTGGTCTTCTTTGCCGTCGCGCTTGTCGATAAGACGGATAGAGACGCCGGAGTTCAGGAACGACAGCTCACGCAGGCGCTTGGCCAGAATGTCGTATTCAAATTCCACCACGTTGGTGAAGGTTTCATGGCTTGGCCAGAAACGCACCTGAGTCCCGGTCAGCTCGGTGTCACCGGTAACGGCCAGCGGTGCCTGCGGCACGCCGTGCACGTAGGTTTGCTGGTGGGTTTTGCCTTCGCGGCGAATTAACAGCTCCAGCTTCTGAGACAGGGCGTTAACAACAGAGACGCCCACGCCGTGCAGGCCGCCGGAAACTTTATAGGAGTTATCATCGAATTTACCGCCTGCGTGCAGGACGGTCATGATGACTTCCGCAGCGGATACGCCCTCTTCCGGGTGAATACCGGTAGGGATACCACGACCATCATCCGTTACGGAGACGGAATTATCGGCGTGGATGGTGACCACGATGTCTTTACAGTGGCCAGCGAGCGCTTCATCGATAGCGTTATCCACGACCTCAAATACCATGTGGTGCAGACCGGTGCCGTCGTCCGTATCGCCGATATACATGCCCGGGCGCTTACGTACCGCATCCAGCCCCTTAAGGACTTTGATACTGGAGGAGTCATAAGAATTCGACATCAACGTTTCTCGCTCATTTATTCTTGGGTTAATCCGCTATTTTACCCTGATCCACGGCGAACATCTTTGAATTTTTGTCCGCCATATCCATCACATGCTCGGCGCTTATCGCGCTGACGAAAACCTGTGACTCCGTGGCCTTTAACCGGCTGGCTAACAGGCCGCGGCGTGCGTCATCCAGTTCAGAGGCAAAATCATCTATCAGATACAGGCAGCGCTGCCCGTTCTGTCGGGTGAGAAACTCACCCTGCGCCAGTCTTAGGGCGCACATCAATAACTTAAGCTGCCCGCGGGACAAGGTATCCTCAACGGGTGCGCCATCGGCACGAATACGAAAATCGGCTTTGTGAGGACCGTGAGCGGTATAGGTCAGCATACGATCGCGTTCGAAGCTGCGTTCCAGTACCTCACCGTAATCACTCTCTTTTTCCCAGCCACGCTGGAAGGAGAAGCTCAGTGAAAACTCCGGCAAAAACTGCGCGCAGGTATCGGCCATATCGTCCGCAATGGCCGCACTGTACTGCGCGCGCCAGCGGCTGATTTGTTCCGCAAGCGGGATCAGTTCCTTATCCCACGCACGCAACTGCCCATAGTTTGTCACCTGTCGCAGCGCGGCGTTGCGCTGCTTTAGCAGGCGTTTAAGGTTGCTCCAGGCGACAAAAAAGCCCGGTTCATTATGAAAACAGCCCCAGTCGATAAAAGCTCTGCGGAATTTCGGGCCACCGTTAAGCAGGGTAAAGCCTTCCGGGGTAATCAACTGCATCGGCATCATCAGGGCCAGTTCGGCCACCTTATGACCGTCGCTGCCGTCAATTCGCACTTTGCTGTCACCCGCGCGGTCTTTCGTCAGGCCGACGGAGGTTTCCCTCTCGCCATTCTGCAACCGCCCGTGCAATACAAAAGCAGCCTGTTCATGGCGAATAACGCGCTCAATTTTCAGACTGCGAAAAGCGCGCCCGTGCCCGAGGGTATAAATCGCCTCAAGCACGCTGGTTTTACCGCTACCGTTGGCGCCAACCAGGAAGTTAAAGCCAGGAGAGAGAGCCAGATCCGCGTTTTCGATGTTGCGAAAATCTTTAATCAACAGCCGGGTGAGCGACATCTACAGTCTCATTGGCATCACAACATAGGCCGCAGCCTGAGAAGCGGCATCTTCAATCTGCACGCTGGAAACGGAGTCGGTCAGCAGAATGCGTACGTTCTCGCACTTCAGCGCGTTCAGCACATCCAGCACGTAGCTGACGTTAAACCCGATCTCCAGGTCCGCCCCGTCATAGGAGACATCCAGAATCTCTTCTGCTTCTTCCTGCTCCGGGTTGTTGGCGGTGATTTTTATCTGGTTCTGGCTGACATACAGGCGCACGCCACGGAATTTCTCGTTAGAGAGAATGGCCGCGCGGGCAAAGGCCTGCTTCAGAAGGTCACAACCGGCGTCCAGATGCTTATCAGGATTCTTCGGCAATACACGGCGATAATCCGGGAAACGACCGTCAACCAGCTTGGAAGTGAAGATAAAGTCACCGACGTGCGCACGAATATTATTGCTGCCGATTTGCACGCGCAGAGGCGTATCGCCGCCGTCCAGCATACGCATTAGCTCAATCACGCCTTTACGCGGCACGATCACCGAATGGTTTGGCAGCTGCTGGCCAATGGGCATGGAGCAAACCGCAAGACGGTGCCCGTCGGTCGCCACGGTGCGCAGCTCTTCCCCTTCGGTTTCAAACAGCATGCCGTTGAGGTAGTAACGCACATCCTGATGCGCCATCGAGAACTGCGTGGCTTCAATCAGCCGTTTCATGGTGGCCTGGGGAAGGGTGAATTCCACCTCACTCTGCCAGTCGTCCAGATTCGGGAAGTCTGCCGCAGGCAGCGTGGACAGCGAGAAACGGCTGCGCCCGGAGCGAACCAGCATGCGATCGCCCTCAAGCTGCACGGCTATTTCTGCCCCTTCCGGCAGGCCACGACAAATGTCGAAGAATTTGCGGGCTGGCACCGTGGTGGCGCCCGGCTCATGCGGCTGCACCAGCGCGACGCGAGCCACCATCTCCATTTCCAGATCGGTCCCGGTTAAAGAGAGCGCACCTTCCGCCACTTGCAACAGCAGGTTGCCAAGAATCGGTAACGTCGGACGGCCGCCTAATGGGCCACTCACCTGTTGCAGCGGTTTTAATAAAGTTTCACGTTCAACGGTAAATTTCATAGCGTCACGAAGATAATGTTCTGATTAAGTTGGAGAAATCTTCTTTGATGTCGTGGCTTTCTTCACGCAGCTGCTCAATCTTGCGGCAGGCGTGCAGCACGGTGGTATGGTCACGGCCGCCAAACGCATCGCCGATTTCCGGCAGGCTATGGTTCGTCAGCTCTTTTGCCAGCGCCATCGCCATCTGGCGCGGGCGGGCAACGGAGCGGGAACGTCGTTTGGACAGCAGGTCGGCGACCTTAATTTTATAATACTCGGCCACCGTTTTTTGAATATTGTCGATGGTGACGAGCTTCTCCTGAAGCGCCAGCAAATCGCGCAGCGCTTCACGTACGAAGTCGATGGTAATCGCGCGCCCGGTAAAATTGGCGTTGGCGATGACCCGGTTCAGTGCCCCTTCCAGCTCACGGACATTGGAGCGAAGGCGCTTGGCAATAAAGAAGGCCACTTCGCCCGGCAGGCGAATATCATTCTCATCGGCTTTTTTCATCAGGATCGCCACGCGTGTTTCTAACTCAGGTGGTTCGATCGCAACGGTCAGCCCCCAGCCGAAGCGGGATTTAAGACGATCCTCAACGCCGTTGATCTCTTTTGGATAACGATCCGAGGTGAGAATGATCTGTTGGTTACCTTCCAGCAGAGCGTTGAAGGTATGGAAGAACTCTTCCTGTGAGCGCTCTTTATTGGCAAAAAACTGAATGTCATCGATCAGCAGCGCATCCACCGAACGGTAGTAGCGTTTAAACTCTTCGATCGCGTTGTTTTGCAGGGCTTTTACCATATCCTGAACAAAACGTTCCGAGTGCATATACACCACTTTGGCATTAGGTTTGCGGGCAATAATGCCGTTCCCCACCGCATGCAGCAGGTGAGTTTTACCCAGGCCGGTTCCGCCATAAAGGAAGAGAGGGTTGTACGCACCGCCCGGGTTATCGGCCACCTGGCGTGCCGCCGCGCGTGCCAGCTGGTTCGATTTACCTTCAACGAAGTTATCAAACGTGTGCTTCAGGTTAACGTTAGAGCGGTAAGACTGCTCAGCGGGCGCCGGGAGGTTGTCCCAGCTTGGGCGCATAGGGGCCGCCGCACGTGCCGTTTGCGCGGGAGCCGCGGTGGCAACAGCCTGCTGGTTCAGGGTCTGACTGACAGGTTTACTGCCCACTTCAAAGTGCAGTAAAGGGGCGTCGTTGCCGCAGAAATCATTGAGCAATCCATTGATATTATTAAGGTACTTATCCCTTACCCAGTCGAGCACAAAACGGTTTGGCGCATAAAGGGCCAGCGTGTTATCACTCAGTTCCGCCTGTAGGGGGCGTATCCACATACTGAATTCTGTGGCTGGTAACTCATCCTGCAATCGGGCAAGACACTGCTGCCAAAGCGAAAGTGACACGGCGGACTCCACTCGAACAAAGTCGATAAAAAGACGAAGACTGAAAGTTTTACAATCATGATTGTTGACGCACGCCGACTCTCCCCGCAGGGATCCCGGTACGGGAAGCGTGCGAACCGCTATCTGCGGTTTACCCCCAAAGTGAACAAGCCTGGATCACGATCGGGACCGCGGATCATAGCCTAAAGCGCGGCAGAGATCTTCTGTTTCTCACAGTTTCTTCCCGATTTATCCACAGGGCAGTTTAAAGCCGCTTAAGTGTAAACGATCCTGGCAGGTGTGCCCCGGTTTACGCTCTCATATTGAAAAATTTACTGACTAACGCACAAAACTGACTTAAGAGATCTAACGAAGATCCCCGAGGATCCTTGCGCTTTAATGGAGACGCCGTATAATTCCCCACCCGTCGCGTATCGTCACTGTGTTTTCTGGTCAGATCCTAAGCATTTTTAAGGTCAGAAGAGGGAGTCAGGCGCGGGAATTAAGGAAAGAGAATTGACTCCGGAGTGTACAATTATTACAATCCGGCCTCTTTAATCAGCCACACTGAGGCGTAAGTCATCCGCAGTTTCTGCGGGACGTTATGCTAACCCAGTGAAATTTATCCAAGTTTAGGTAGAAATCGCCATGAAACGCACTTTTCAACCGTCCGTACTGAAGCGCAACCGTTCTCACGGCTTCCGTGCTCGTATGGCAACTAAAAATGGTCGTCAGGTTCTGGCACGTCGTCGTGCTAAAGGCCGTTCTCGTCTGACCGTTTCTAAGTAATAAAAGCTAACCCCTGAGTGGTTAAGCTAGCTTTTCCCAGGGAGTTACGCTTGTTAACTCCCAATCATTTCACATTCGTCTTCCAGCAGCCGCAAAGAGCTGGCACGCCGCAAATCACCATCCTCGGCCGCCTGAATTCGCTGGGGCATCCCCGCATCGGTCTTACTGTCGCTAAGAAAAACGTCAAACGCGCGCATGAACGCAATCGGATTAAACGTCTGACGCGTGAAAGCTTTCGTCTGCGTCAGCACGAATTGCCTGCAATGGACTTCGTGGTAGTGGCTAAGAAAGGTGTGGGTGACCTGGACAACCGGGCTTTATCGGAAGCATTGGAAAAATTATGGCGCCGTCACTGTCGCCTGTCTCACGGCTCCTGATAGGCCTGATTAGGGTCTATCAACGCCTGATCAGCCCGCTTCTTGGGCCGCACTGCCGTTTCACGCCAACCTGTTCTCACTACGGAATTGAGGCATTGCGCAGGTTTGGGGTGTTAAAAGGCAGTTGGTTGACAGTGAAACGCGTATTAAAATGCCACCCTTTAAACCCCGGTGGAGACGATCCCGTCCCACCTGGACCAATTGATACCAGAGAACACTAACGATGGATTCGCAACGCAATCTCTTTCTCATCGCTTTGTTGTTCGTGTCTTTCATGATCTGGCAAGCCTGGGAGCAGGACCACGCTCCGCAACCTCAGGTGCAACAGACCACGCAGACTACGACCACCGCAGCGGGTAATGCCGCAAGCCAGGGCGTGCCGGCCAGTGGCCAGGGAAAAATCATCACGGTTAAAACTGACGTCCTTGAACTTTCCATCAATACCCGCGGGGGTGATGTTGAGCAGGCGCTGCTGTTGACCTACCCGAAAGAACTCAAATCCACTGAGCCTTTCCAGTTACTGGAAACGACGCCAGAATTTATTTATCAGGCGCAAAGTGGTCTGACAGGTCGTGATGGTCCGGATAACCCGGCTAACGGTGCGCGTCCATTGTATAACGTCGACAGCGATACCTTTGTGATGGCCGAAGGCCAGAACGAACTGGTTATCCCGATGACCTGGACCGATGCTGCGGGTAACGTTTTCACCAAGTCCTTTAAACTCAAGCGCGGCGAGTTCGCGGTGAGCGTGGACTACGACGTGAAAAACGTCGGTGAGAAACCGCTGGAGCTGGCAACCTTTGGTCAGCTGAAGCAGTCCATCAATTTACCGTCCCACCGTGATACCGGCAGCAGCAACTTCGCGCTGCATACCTTCCGCGGTGCGGCGTACTCCACGCCAGATGCGAAATACGAAAAATATAAATTCGATACCATCGCTGACGGTGAAAACCTGAGCGTGAACGCCAGCAACGGCTGGGTAGCGATGCTGCAACAGTATTTTGCAACAGCGTGGGTTCCGCGTAACCCGGGTACCAATAACTTCTATACCACCAAGCTGAACAACGACGTGGCGGCGATTGGTTATAAATCCGCACCGCAGCTGGTTCAGCCAGGCCAGACCGTTCAGCTGGGCAGTACCCTGTGGGTCGGCCCGGAAATTCAGGACAAAATGGCGGCCGTCGCGCCGCACCTTGACCTGACGGTAGATTACGGCTGGCTGTGGTTTATCTCTCAGCCGCTGTTCAAGCTGTTGAAGTTCATCCACAGCTTTATCGGTAACTGGGGCTTCTCCATTATCGTTATCACCTTTATCGTTCGTGGCATCATGTACCCGCTGACTAAAGCGCAGTACACCTCCATGGCGAAAATGCGTATGCTGCAGCCGAAACTGGCCGCCATGCGTGAGCGTATCGGTGACGATAAACAGCGCCAGAGTCAGGAAATGATGGCGCTGTATAAAGCAGAGAAGGTTAACCCGCTGGGTGGCTGTCTGCCGCTGATTATCCAGATGCCAATCTTCCTGGCCTTGTACTACATGCTGATGGGCTCCGTTGAACTGCGCCATGCGCCGTTCGCTCTGTGGATCCATGACCTGTCTGCCCAGGACCCGTACTACATCCTGCCGATCCTGATGGGCGTGACGATGTTCTTCATTCAGAAGATGTCGCCGACCACCGTGACCGACCCGATGCAGCAGAAGATCATGACCTTCATGCCGGTCATCTTCACGGTGTTCTTCCTGTGGTTCCCTTCAGGTCTGGTGCTGTACTATATCGTCAGTAACCTGGTGACCATCATTCAGCAGCAGCTGATTTATCGCGGTCTGGAAAAACGTGGCCTGCACAGCCGCGACAAGAAAAAGACCTGATAGCGATTAAATTAAGTTAATGCACACGGAAGGCGG
Source organism: uncultured Buttiauxella sp. (assembly GCA_946480445.1). GTDB lineage: Bacteria > Pseudomonadota > Gammaproteobacteria > Enterobacterales > Enterobacteriaceae > Dryocola. The sequence continues at coordinate 42,883 of CAMLJN010000008.1, read as the reverse complement.
TCAATTGACCGCCTTCTTTTTTTAGAGAGAAACTATGAGCCATAACGAGACAATCGTTGCCCAGGCGACGCCGCCGGGACGTGGAGGGGTCGGCATCCTGCGCGTTTCTGGCCTGCATGCACGCGATGTGGCACAGGCGATTCTGGGTAAACTCCCCAAACCACGCTACGCCGATTACCTGCCGTTTCGCGACAGCGAGGGGGCAACGCTCGATCAAGGCATTGCGCTGTGGTTCCCGGGGCCTAATTCTTTTACCGGCGAAGACGTACTTGAGCTACAGGGCCACGGTGGCCCGGTCATTCTCGATCTGCTTCTGAAACGCATTCTGGCCATTCCTGGCGTCCGTATCGCGCGTCCGGGCGAGTTCTCCGAGCGAGCCTTCCTCAACGATAAGCTGGATCTGGCGCAGGCCGAAGCCATCGCGGATTTGATTGACGCCAGCTCTGAGCAGGCCGCTCGTTCGGCCCTGAATTCGCTACAGGGCGCGTTTTCTGCCCGTGTGAATCATCTGGTCGAAGCGCTGACACATCTGCGGATCTACGTTGAAGCCGCGATTGATTTCCCTGACGAGGAAATCGACTTCCTCTCTGACGGAAAGATCGAAGCACAACTCAACCAGGTGATGACCGATCTCGATGCGGTGCGCGCCGAAGCTCGCCAGGGCAGCCTGCTGCGTGAAGGCATGAAGGTGGTGATTGCCGGGCGTCCAAACGCCGGTAAATCCAGCCTGCTTAACGCGCTGGCAGGACGAGAGGCCGCCATCGTCACGGATATCGCCGGGACAACCCGCGACGTTCTGCGCGAACACATTCATATCGACGGCATGCCGCTGCATATTATCGACACGGCGGGTCTGCGCGAGGCAAGCGACGAAGTTGAGCGCATTGGTATCGAACGTGCGTGGAACGAAATCGAACAGGCAGATCGCGTGCTGTTCATGGTTGACGGCACCACTACCGAGGACACCGATCCGGCGGCTATCTGGCCTGATTTTATCGCCCGTTTGCCCAAAAATCTGCCGATTACCGTCGTGCGCAATAAGGCGGATGTTACCGGCGAAACGCTGGGTCTGAGCGATGTAAATGGTCACTCACTTGTGCGCCTCTCCGCGCGCACTGGCGAAGGCGTGGAAGTACTGCGCGACCATCTGAAACAGAGCATGGGCTTTGAAACCAACATGGAAGGCGGCTTCCTGGCGCGTCGTCGTCACCTGCAGGCACTGGAGCAGGCGGCAACCCATCTCCAGCAGGGCAAGGCGCAGCTGCTGGGCGCGTGGGCCGGAGAGCTGCTGGCCGAAGAGCTGCGTCTCGCCCAGCTGAGCCTGAGTGAAATCACCGGTGAATTTACCTCTGATGATTTGCTGGGCCGCATCTTCTCCAGCTTCTGCATCGGGAAATAGCGGCTAAAAGTAAGCACGTGCTCACTTTTCAATCATCCCGCAGTATGTGAACGCTGCGGGATTTTTTTGCCTCTTTCTTGACGGACTTTTACAGCCGCAGATCGTGCGTTTGCTGGGGAAAAATTCTACAATCGTTGCTGGTGTCCCTTTGACCATTAGCATGGAGCAAAAGATGGCAACGCATTTTGCACGATGGACAATCAACTCAGCTAATCCACCTTCATCACGCCTTGATGATGAATACCTTAGCCACGCGCAAAGCCTGTCTGAGCGCCGTCGTGTCAGGTTTCTTGCCTCACGAACGCTGCTGGCCGAACTCCTCTTTATGCTTTACGGCATTCAACAGCTGCCCAAAATCATCACTACCGTGGCAGGGCGGCCTTATTTTGCCGACCGAACGCTGCCGGATTTCAGCATTGCCTGTGCCGGAAATAGCGCAGGCGTGCTCCTGACCACCGAGGGGCGATGCGGGCTGGATATTGAATTACCGCGCTCGTATGGTTCACTCCCCACCCAGTTTCCCGCCTCTGACTTCAGCAACAACGAATCCGCCTGGATTACCAACCAAAGCGATCCCAATGAAGCCCGGGCCCAGCTGCGCGCGCTGCGTCAAAGCGTGTTTAAGCTCACCGGCAGCGACGAAGCACTACAGCTTATTCCTGGAGCAGGGCGTATGCGCGTAGCGAATCAAACGCAGATCGAAGCGATCAGCGATGTGGAAGACATTCTGGTCTGGGCATGCACCGTTTCACCGGCTATTGAGAAGCTCTCGCTTTGGGAGTTTGATGCACGATCGGGCTGGCACAGCCTGAAAGATGTTCAGGCTCGCCGTAGCGATCCTGACGGGCGTATCATACGCTTTACCAGCCAGCCCTATGAAAAGATCTGTATCTAAACTGAGTTTTCCTGCATGTCCTGACAAAAAGGAGTCGTCATGTCCGACACGTTAAAGATTGTCACCTTACTGGGTAGCCTGCGCAAAGGTTCTTTCAACGCCATGGTGGCCCGCACGCTGCCCAAAATAGCCCCCGCCGGTATGAGTATTACCGCCCTGCCATCCATAGCGGATATTCCACTGTACGATGCCGATGTACAGCAGGAAGACGGATTCCCACAGACAGTAGAGTCCATTGCCGAACAAATCCGCGAGGCAGACGGCGTGGTTATCGTCACTCCTGAGTACAACTATTCCGTTCCTGGCGGTCTGAAAAATGCCATCGACTGGCTTTCCCGCTTGCCTGAGCAGCCTTTAGCGGGCAAACCGGTGCTGATTCAGACCAGCTCCATGGGCGCTATTGGCGGCGCTCGCTGCCAGTATCATCTGCGCCAGATTCTGGTGTTCCTTGATGCCATGGTGATGAACAAGCCGGAGTTTATGGGTGGAGTAATTCAGAACAAGGTGGATACGCAAACGGGTGAAGTTGTCGATCAAAGCACACTCGATCATCTTACCGGGCAGTTAACGGCATTTGGCGACTATGTTAAGCGCGTTAAGGCCTGATTTCGCGACATAAAAAAGCCGGCTCTCGTGGCCGGCTTTTTCATTTCATCACGTTTAGCTATCAATAAACGCAATCTTCAGGACAAACAGCAGCGCCACGACGATGACGCACGGGCTAAGTTCGCGCCAGCGGCCGGTACCCAGTTTCATTACGCAGTAAGAGATAAAGCCAAGGGCAATGCCTTCGGTGATGGAGAAACTAAACGGCATCATCACCGCGGTCACAAACGCCGGAACCGCTTCAGTCAGGTCATCCCATTTCACGCGCGACAGGCTTGATGTCATCAGCACGCCAACGTAAATCAGCGCCCCAGCGGCTGCATAAGCAGGCACCATGCCAGCAAGCGGCGACAGGAAGATGACCAGCAGGAACAGCAGGCCAACGATCACCGCGGTCAGGCCGGTACGGCCGCCAACGGAAACGCCCGAAGAGCTTTCGATGTAGGCGGTGACAGAAGAAGTCCCGATAAAAGACCCCGCCACGGAAGAAATGCTGTCTACGTACAGAGCCTGCTTCATGCGTGGGAATTTGCCTTTCGCATCCGTCAACCCGGCTTTATCCGTGACGCCAATCAGCGTACCGGAGGAGTCGAACAGGTTTACCAGCATGAAGGAGAAGATCACGCCCGCCAGGCCAATATTTAGCGAACCGGCCAGGTCAACCTGTCCCACAACGGACAGCACGCTCGGCGGTGCGGAAACGATGCCGTGATACTGCACATCGCCCATCAACCAGCCCAGCAGCGTGGTCACAACGATAGAAACCAGCACCGCTGCATGAATGTTACGGGAGGCCAGGATGGCGATAATAAAGAAGCCCAGCGCACCCAAAAGTACACTGTGGGAAGTGAGATTGCCGATGCTGACCAGCGTGTCTTTATTCGCCACGATAATGCCCGCGTTTTTCAGGCCCATCATGCCGATAAACAGCCCGATACCGCTGGTGATACCCACGCGCAGGCTTAGCGGAATATTAGCGATCATCCAGTAGCGCACCCGGAAGATGGTCAGTAGCAGCAGCCCAACCGCACCCCAGAAGATTGCGCCCATCCCCACCTGCCAGGACAGCCCCATCGCGCCCACGACAACGAAAGCAAAGAAGGCGTTCAGCCCCATTGCCGGTGCCAGCGCCACGGGCAGATTGGCAAAAATCCCCATCAGGATGCTGCCCAGGGCGGCAATCAGGCAGGTCGTGACAAACACGGCCTGGGTATCCATACCAGCGGCGCCAAGGATCTGCGGGTTAACGAAGACGATATAGACCATCGTCAGGAAGGTCGTCAGACCGGCGATAACTTCGGTACGTGCCGTGGTGCCGTGTTCGCGCAGTTTAAACACGCGCTCGAGCAGCCCCGGATTTGCAGCCGGAGGTGATTGTGGTTGGCTCATTAGTCTTGTTTCCGAACATAAGAGGGAAAATCCGTCGTTATCCTATACCAAAAACCCCTGATGTTAAGGGTTGAAGTGGACTTTTTTTCATTGCATTTGCTTATACGGCAACGATTGCGTACCGCAAAAATTGCGCAAATTGGTTAAGATGGTCATTCACTTTTAGAGAAGGAAGCGGCATGTCCCGGATTGATGCGGTGTTTTTCGACTGCGATGGCACGCTGGTCGACAGTGAAGTACTTTGCTCCAAAGCCTACGTACATATGTTTGCGCAATATGGCATCGACCTTGCGCTCGAGGAGGTGCACAAAACCTTCAAGGGCATCAAGCTCTACGAAATTATTGATACTGTCAGCCAGCGCTATGACGTGAAACTTTCCAAAACCGAGCTGGAACCCGTTTATCGCGCAGAAGTTGCAAAGCTGTTCGACAGCGAACTTCAGGAGATTACGGGAGCCGCGGCATTAGTTGCGCAGATAAAAGTGCCGATGTGTATCGTCTCCAACGGACCGGTCAGCAAAATGCAGCATTCACTGGGTAAAACCGGCATGCTTACCCCTTTCACGGACAAGCTCTTCAGCGGCTACGATATTCAGTGCTGGAAACCCGATCCGGCGCTGATGTTTCATGCCGCCGAAGAAATGGGTCTCGAAGTAAACCACTGCGTGCTGGTGGATGATTCGATGGCGGGCGCACAGTCCGGCATTGCGGCGGGCATGGAAGTCTTCTATTTCTGTGCCGATCCGCACAATAAACCCATCGACCACCCAAAAGTCACGACCTTCACCGACTTATCTCAGTTGCCCGAGCTGTGGCGGGCACGAGGATGGGATATCACCGCTTAATCTGAACGCCAGCGCAGCGCTGGCGTTTTTTTATCACTCTTTCGGATCTTTGCCGGCCAGCAGCTTATCAAGCTCATCTCCGCCGACATGGCGGAAATCCTGTCCCTTCACGAAATAGAAGATAAATTCGCAGATGTTCTGGCAGCGGTCGCCGATACGCTCGATTGAACGGGCGCAGAACAGCGCGGTGAGCACGCTTGGAATAGTGCGCGTATCTTCCATCATGTAGGTCATCAGCTGGCGCACGATGCCCTCATATTCCTGGTCAACTTTCTTATCTTCGCGGTAAATCCTCACAGCTTCGTCAAGATCCATACGCGCGAAAGCGTCCAGCACGTCATGCAGCATTTGCACCGTATGACGGCCCAGCGACTCAAGGCTGACCAGCAGCGGCTGATGCTGCTGGGAAAACTTTTCCAGCGCCGTACGGCAGATTTTATCCGCCACGTCACCGATACGTTCCAGCTCGGAAATGGTCTTGATAATGGCCATCACCAGACGAAGGTCGCTGGCGGTAGGCTGGCGCTTGGCGATGATGCGCACGCAGGCTTCGTCGATCGCCACTTCCATCATGTTGACCTTTTGGTCGCCTTCGATAACGCGCTTTGCAAGCTCGCTGTCCTGATTGTGCATCGCGGTGATCGCATCGGACAGCTGCTGTTCCACCAGCCCTCCCATGGTCATCACCTGGGTACGAATGTATTCCAGCTCGGCGTTAAACTGGCCGGAAATGTGTTTGTTCAGATTGAGGTTGTCCATCGCGCTCTCCAAATCAACCGTAGCGGCCAGTAATATAATCTTCCGTCTGCTTTTTGGCAGGCGTAGTAAACAGCGTATCGGTCTGGCTGAACTCAATAAGCTCGCCGAGATACATAAACGCCGTGTGGTCGGAGCAACGCGCCGCCTGCTGCATATTGTGGGTCACAATCACCACGGTGTAATCCTGCTTCAGCTCGGTGATCAGCTCTTCGATGCGTCCCGTCGAGATCGGGTCGAGGGCTGAGCAAGGCTCATCCAGCAGCAGTACTTCCGGGCGAATAGCAATGCCGCGCGCAATACACAGACGCTGCTGCTGGCCGCCGGACAAACTGTATCCGCTCTGGTGCAATTTATCTTTGGTTTCATTCCACAGTGCGGCCTTGCTCAAAGCCCACTGTACGCGCTCGTCCATATCGCTGCGTGAGAGCTTCTCAAACAGACGTACGCCAAACGCAATGTTGTCATAAATGGACATCGGGAATGGGGTTGGCTTCTGAAAGACCATGCCCACCTTGGCACGCAGCAGGGCAATGTCCTGGTTTTGGGTGAGAATATTTTCCCCGTCCAGCAGGATCTCGCCTTCCGCACGCTGCTCCGGATAGAGCGAGTACATTTTGTTAAAGGTGCGCAGCAGCGTGGATTTACCGCAGCCTGACGGACCGATAAAAGCGGTAACCTGGTTCTTTGCGATATCCAGATTGATGTTTTTCAGGGCGTGGAACTTGCCGTAAAAGAAGTTCAAATCGCGAACCTGAATTTTGCCCGGGGCAGAATCAACCATACTCATCTGTTTCTTAATCTCCATCCGGCGCCGCCTGTGCCACGCCGTTAAATTTAACCGTGTTTACTCTTCGCGAAAATCACGCGCGCCAGAATGTTCAACAGCAGCACACAAAGGGTAATAATCAGCACCCCGGCCCAGGCCAGCTGCTGCCATTCGGCAAACGGGCTCATGGCAAATTTGAAAATGGTTACCGGCAGGTTTGCCAGCGGCTGCATCATGTCCGTACTCCAGAACTGGTTGGAGAGCGAGGTGAACAGCAGCGGGGCAGTTTCGCCTGCGATACGCGCAATCGCCAGCAGCACCCCGGTAATAATCCCGGATACAGAGGCTTTGAGCGTAATAGATGAAATCATTTTCCACTTAGGCGTGCCCAGCGCGTAAGCCGCTTCACGCAGGCTGTCCGGCACCAGCTTCATCATGTTTTCCGTGGTACGAATCACAATCGGGATTTGCAGCAGCGCCAGCGCAATCACCCCGGCCCAGCCGGAGAAGTGCTGCATTTTCGCGACCACCACGGTGTAGACGAATAGCCCCACCACAATCGAAGGTGCGGAAAGCAGAATGTCGTTGATAAAGCGAATGACTTCCGCCAGCCAGGATTTACGGCCGTACTCCGCCAGATAGATCCCGGCCATAATGCCAAGCGGCGTACCAAATACCGTCGCCCACAGAATTAACAGACCGCTGCCCGCAAGGGCGTTCGCCAGACCACCACCCGCCGTATTCGGCGGCGGTGTCATTTCGGTGAACAGCGCAATCGACATGCCGTCGATACCGCGAGTAAAGGTAGAGAACAGGATCCATATCAGCCAGAACAGACCGAAAGCCATCGTCCCCATAGAGAGCGTCAGGGCGATACGGTTTTTCATGCGCCGCCTGGCCTGCATTTTGCGACGAGATTCCGCCAGCTGCGCACTGGATTGCATTTCCATGGTCGTCATGAGCGCGTCCCCTCGTTCTTCGCCAGGCGCATGATCATAAACTTAGAGATCGCCAGTACGATAAAGGTGATAACAAACAGGATCAGGCCAAGCTCCATCAGGGCTGCGGTATGCAGGCCTGACTCGGCTTCGGCAAACTCGTTTGCCAGCGCAGAGGTGATGCTGTTACCCGGCATATAAAGCGAGGCGCTGTCGAGCTGGTAGGTGTTACCGATAATAAAGGTCACAGCCATGGTTTCACCGAGCGCGCGGCCAAGCCCGAGCATCACGCCGCCAATCACGCCATTTTTGGTGAACGGCAGAACGATACGCCAGATAACTTCCCAGGTGGTGCAGCCGATACCATAGGCCGACTCTTTCATCATCACCGGAGTTTGTTCAAACACATCGCGCATAACGGAGGCGATGTAGGGAATGATCATAATGGCCAGTATCACACCCGCGGCCAGGATACCGATACCAAATGCCGGACCGGAGAACAGTGCGCCAACAATAGGGACGGAAGAGAGGATATTGCCCACCGGTTCCTGGAAGTAAGTCGCAAACAGCGGCGCAAAGATAAACAGGCCCCACATGCCGTAAACGATACTCGGGATAGCGGCTAACAGTTCAATCGCAATACCCAGCGGACGGCGCAGCCAGCCGGGCGCCAGTTCGGTAAGGAACAGGGCAATACCGAAACTCACCGGAACGGCAATCAGCAGGGCGATAAACGAGGTGACCAGCGTGCCGTAAATCGGCACCAGCGCACCATAAATATCGTTAGGCGCATCCCACTCTTTGGTCCACAGGAACGAGAAGCCAAACTTCTGAATGCTCGGCCAGGAGGAGATGATCAGGGAGATGATGATGCCGCCCAGCAGAAATAGCACAATCAGCGCAGCCAGTTTTACCAGCGCACTGAAAATGACATCGCCTTGCTTACCAGGGGCTTTAAACGTCGGCTTACTCACAGCCATAAATTACTCTTTTAGTTAAATGCGTTTTTTACGAAATGCCCGATAACGGCTCACGCTTACCGGGCCTACAGGCCAGCTGTAGGGCGGATAAGCATGGGCTGCTATCCGCCATCTTCGTCAAAAAATTATCGTTAGTACAGCGCCTTACCGGAGCTGTCTTTCACATTGGTCTTCCAGGCGGCACGAACCTGCTCAACCACGGCATCTGGCAGAGTGGCGTAATCAAGCGCATTCGCCTCTTTTGCCCCTTCTTTATAGGCCCAGTCGAAGAACTTCAGCACCTCAGCGCCCTGCGCCGGGTTTTTCTGCTCTTTGTGCACCAGGATAAAGGTGGTAGAGGTAATAGGCCACGCTTCTGCACCTTTCTGGTTCGTCAGGTCCTGAGCAAAGCTTTTGCTCCAGTCTGCGCCTTTCGCTGCATTAGCGAAGTTTTCTTCAGAAGGAGCAACCGGTTTGCCGTCAGCTGAAACCAGTTTGGTGTAAGCCAGGTTGTTTTGCTTGGCGTAAGCGTATTCCACGTAGCCAATGGAGCCAGGCAGACGCTGTACGAAGGCTGCGATACCGTCGTTGCCTTTACCGCCCAGACCGGTTGGCCAGTTAACGGTTGAGCCAGCGCCGATTTTGGATTTCCACTCTTCGTTCACTTTCGCAAGATAGCTGGTGAAGACGAAGGAAGTGCCTGAGCCATCGGCGCGACGCACAACGGCGATATTCTGCTGCGGCAGCTTCAGGCCCGGGTTGAGCTTAGCGATAGCCTCGTCATCCCATTTTTTGATTTTGCCCAGGTAGATATCACCCAGGGTTTTGCCGTCAAGCACCAGCTCGCCGGATTTCACACCCGGCAGGTTAACCGCCAGAACAACACCGCCAATCACGGTCGGGAACTGGAACAGGCCTTCCTGAGCCAGCTTGTCATCGGCCAGAGGGGCATCAGAGGCGCCGAAATCCACGGTGTTAGCAATAATTTGTTTCACGCCACCGGAGGAGCCGATACCCTGGTAGTTCACTTTGTTACCAGTTGATTTTTGGTAGGTATCTGCCCATTTGGCATACACCGGCGCAGGGAAGGTTGCACCGGCACCGGTCAGGCTTGCGGCTGCGTTAACGCCGAAAGCGCTCAGGGATAAGGTCGCGGCGACAACAGTTGCGACGGTGGTACGCATAACTTTCATAATGTCTCCTGCAGAGGTGGTGTTCGTAATGCATTGTTTAGTGGATGCAGGATAGAAAATAGGACAGTTTGGTGACAGTTAAATGTCCGAATTATGACAGTTTTATGACAGACAAATCTTTTCATTACCTCCCTATTTAATTCATTGTTTATTAGTATAAATATTCCGTTACCCTTACTTAAAAAATGGACCGCATAATGAAAAAATATCTGCCACTTTTCTTTTCTGCTTCTCTGTTAGCTTTCTGTGCTACGAGCTTTGCGCAGACGATTCCGCTCACGACCAGGTCGATTGCGTTTAACAATATGGACGGTAGAATTGCCGTATTCACTGGCAGTGATTCCATTGAAGGCTCGGATATTACAGGCAGAGCGCTGTCTGAAATGCTGCAAAGCGTGAAGAAGCAGGAGTCGGTTAACAAAGATAACGATAGTAAAATTAGTGAGTTAGCTAAAACTGTTTCACAACTTGAAAGCAAAATGCCGCACAGAGCAGCAAAATAGAGCAGTTGCAAAGAAGTATTGATGATTTGAAGCGCAGTAACGACAGTCTCTCAAGCCTGGTGAAAGATCTGGCGAACAAAGTTAAATGACAGGATACACCCCGCTATCTGCTAGCGGGGTGTACGTTTAACTTTTTACTCAACCGTAACCGATTTGGCGAGGTTACGCGGCTGATCCACATCGGTACCTTTAATCAGCGCGACATGGTAGGACAGCAGCTGGAGCGGCACAGTGTAGAAGATAGGGGCAATGACTTCTTCTTTTCGGAGTACTGTGTCAAACACTCCTGGCTGGCTCGTCATCTAATGAATCACTAACTGATTTACGTATAATGTGAATCCAGTCATGAGGCAAACTCATTTCATCCATGAACATGTTCTCAAAAATGTGATTTGATATCGCATTAACCATGTCTGTGGTGATGGCATTTTTGATATTCCTGTCAGTGGCGGCTTTATTGATAAAATTGTGAAATGACCCATTTTTATTAATTAATGTTAACACGATATGTTTTATTGAACTTTGTGCGCACTTACTATTCAACCTTAAATTATAAACACCTAACTCCCTGTGTAAGCGCTCAAAAATACCATCTTTATCTTTTCTTGATAGATTAATCTGCTTATTGCTGACTTGAGTATCTATCTCTTTATTAAGAATTGATGAAATATATGTTTCTTTTTCTTCCTCACGCCACAAATGAAAATAATCACCTTTATTTACTGAAGTGATATAGCCGATCACATTATCATAAAAAACTCTGGAATTTAATTGAAAATTATCATTTTCATATGATACGTGATAGAAATCATTCCTCATCCACACAATATTATCAATCAGGGGTTGCGAGTTTATTTTTTTGTGGGTTATGGATAACCCACAAATGTTTGTTTCAAGTTCTTGTGTAAACCAAGGCATTATATTATTATCAAAAATAAACATTACACCCAGAATATTATAGTTGCACACTTCTCCATTTATTTCTATATATATAAGATCGTCGCCACTCTCATCTTTAATATGCAATTTGCCTGTAGATGAACTATCAATATGGTTATGACAAAATCTTTCTTTGTATCCAGATGAACACAGCGCTTTTAGCCTGAAGAAAGTATCTTCAATTTCGCTGCTCGTCAAATCCGGCGTGGGATTACATAATTTAAATAAACAATCTAAAGCCTCTTTTTCTCCTGTAGCAAAAAAAAAGTCTTTTATTTTTCCCCATATAGTCATATGAGGGGGGGTATGAGTAATGAGCATTTCATTTATTCTATCGTTACTGATAGTTGCAGTTAAATACGAATCTCCAACAGAAATACCCATACCCTACCCCCTGGCAAATAGAAAAAACAGTATTACTTAAACAACATAATAACAATAAGCCTTTTACCTTATTTTAATATCTGTCGACTACCGAAGAAAGACATTATCAGGTATGAGGAACGGCATTAGTACTACTTATTTAATTGTTTGTGGCTATTTAAAATGACCGCTTAACAGCTTTTACTATTCCGTTACTCCCCATCCCCCTTCTATGCGTCTCTGGTAGCAGTCTGTGCTATGAGCTTTGCCCAGACGCTACCGATCACGACCGACACGCAAGCGTTTAACAATACGGACGGTAGAATTGCTGTATTCACTGGCAGTGATTCCATTGAAGGCTCGGATATTACAGGCAGAGCGCTGTCTGAAATGCTGCAAAGCGTGAAGAAGCAGGAGTCGGTTAACAAAGATAACGATAGTAAAATTAGTGAGTTAGCTAAAACTGTTTCACAACTTGAAAGCAAAATGCCGCACAGAGCAGCAAAATAGAGCAGTTGCAAAGAAGTATTGATGATTTGAAGCGCAGTAACGACAGTCTCTCAAGCCTGGTGAAAGATCTGGCGAACAAAGTTAAATGACAGGATACACCCCGCTATCTGCTAGCGGGGTGTACGTTTAACTTTTTACTCAACCGTAACCGATTTGGCGAGGTTACGCGGCTGATCCACATCGGTACCTTTAATCAGCGCGACATGGTAGGACAGCAGCTGGAGCGGCACAGTGTAGAAGATAGGGGCAATGACTTCTTCCACATGCGGCATCTCAATGATGTGCATGTTGTCGCTGCTGGTAAACCCTGCATCCCGATCGGCGAAGACGTAAAGCTGACCGCCACGGGCACGTACTTCTTCAATGTTGGATTTCAGTTTTTCCAGCAGTTCGTTGTTCGGAGCCACGACGATCACCGGCATATCCGCATCAATCAGCGCCAGCGGGCCATGTTTCAGCTCGCCTGCCGCATAGGCTTCCGCGTGGATGTAGGAGATCTCTTTGAGCTTCAACGCGCCTTCCATAGCGATTGGGTACTGATCGCCACGGCCTAAGAACAGCGCATGGTGCTTGTCAGAGAAATCTTCCGCCAGGGCTTCAATGCGCTTATCCTGGGACAGCATCTGCTCTATACGGCTAGGCAGCGCCTGCAAACCCTGCACAATATCGTGCTCAATTTGCGCATCAGCCCCTTTCAGACGGCTCAGTTTCGCCACCAGCATCAGCAGTACGGTCAGCTGAGTGGTAAAAGCTTTGGTGGAAGCCACGCCGATTTCTGTTCCGGCATTGGTCATCAGCGCCAGGTCAGATTCACGCACCAGAGAAGACCCGGCAACGTTACAAATCGCCAGCGAGCCCAGATAACCCAGCTCTTTAGACAGGCGCAGGGCGGCCAGCGTATCCGCCGTTTCGCCAGACTGAGACAGGGTGATCATCAGGCTGTTACGGCGTACGGCCGATTTGCGATAACGGAATTCAGAAGCGATCTCGACATCGCAAGGCACGCCCGCCAGGGCTTCAAACCAGTAGCGAGAAACCATACCGGAGTTATAGGAGGTGCCGCAGGCTACGATCTGAATATGCTCAACCTGCGCGAGCATGTCATTCGCTTTCGGACCAAGTTCGGTCAAATCCACTTCACCGTGGCTGATGCGCCCGGCAAGGGTGTTTTTGATGGCGTTCGGCTGCTCGTAAATCTCTTTTTGCATATAGTGACGGTAGATACCTTTATCACCTGCGTCATATTGCAGGTTAGATTCGATATCAGGCCGCTTAACCTGTTCGCCTTTAGTGTCAAAGACGGTGACGGCCCGGCGGGTCACTTCAGCAATATCGCCTTCTTCCAGGAAGATAAAGCGACGGGTTACCGGCAACAGCGCCAGCTGGTCAGAAGCGATAAAGTTTTCACCCATGCCCAGACCGATAACCATCGGGCTGCCGGAACGCGCAGCCAGCAGAACGTCCGGGTTGCGGGTATCCATGATCACGGTGCCGTAGGCGCCGCGCAGCTGAGGGATAGCGCGGAGCACCGCTTCACGCAGTGTACCGCCCTGCTCCAGTTCCCAGTGAACCAGGTGAGCAATGACTTCGGTATCGGTCTGGGAGACAAACTTATAGCCGCGGGCCTGTAAGGCCTCGCGCAGCGGTTCGTGGTTTTCGATAATGCCGTTGTGCACCACCACAATATGGTCGGACACATGTGGGTGAGCGTTAACTTCTGAAGGTTCACCGTGAGTCGCCCAGCGAGTGTGAGCGATCCCGGTGCCACCATGCAGTGCCGTTTCTTGTGCCGCTTCCGCGAGCTTCTGAACTTTGCCCAGGCGACGCAGACGGGTCATCTTCCCCTGCTCATCAACAACAGCCAGACCCGCAGAGTCATAACCGCGGTATTCCAGACGACGTAACCCTTCAAGAAGGATCTCAGCAATATCACGTTGCGCGACCGCGCCAACAATTCCACACATAGTAGTTAATTCCTGATAATGGCTTATAAGCCATAGGTTGTCGCTGACCTGTATTCCCGGTTTTCCGGGGCCCCGAGCCTTGTAGAGAGTGGGGTTATAGTTTTGCTACTGCTGATGGGTGGGGGAATATGTTTTCCCCTCATCCCGGCCTTCCCCCCAACCAGGAGAGAAGGGAAAAATGTTTGTTACTTTTTCTTCACTGGACGCTGCCAGCCCTGGATATGGGTCTGCGCCACACGGCTGATAACCAGCTCGTTCTGCGCCACATCGCGCGTGACCGTGGTACCTGCTCCAATAGTTACGCCATCAGCAACGGTAACCGGGGCCACCAGCTGAGTGTCGGAACCGACAAACACATCGTTGCCAATGATGGTTTTGTGTTTGTTTGCACCATCATAGTTACAGGTGATCGTGCCCGCACCGATATTCACGTTGTCGCCAATTTCTGCATCGCCCAGATAGCTGAGGTGACCTGCTTTCGATCCTTTACCCAGGCGCGCCTTTTTCATCTCAACAAAGTTGCCGACGTGGGCGCCTTCAGCAAGCTCAGCGCCGGGACGCAGGCGAGCAAACGGGCCGATGGTGCAGGCTGCCGCAAGCGTGGCATCTTCCACAACGGAATAGGGGCTGATTTCGCAGTCGTCGCCGATAACGCAGTTTTTAAGCACGCAGCCGGTAGCAATCTTAACGCGATGGCCCACCGTAACGTTGCCTTCAATAATCACGTTCGTATCAATTTCGACATCACGTCCGTGGTGAAGTACGCCACGCAGGTCGAAACGTTGTGGGTCGCGCAGCATGACGCCCGCCAGCAGCAGCTTATCTGCCTGCTCGCTCTGATAGACGCGTTCCAGACGGGAGAGCTGCAGGCGGTTGTTGACGCCTTCCACTTCGCTTAACCTGTCAGGATGGACCGCGGTGATCTCTCGCCCTTCCTGGTGCGCCAGAGCGATGATGTCGGTGATATAGAACTCGCCCTGCGCGTTGTTGTTGTCCAGCTTGCCGAGCCAGCGTTTCAGATCCGCTCCGTTAGCGATCAAAATGCCGGTATTGATCTCGTTGATTTTACGCTGCTCGTCCGTGGCATCTTTGTGTTCAACAATGCCAACAACAGTGCCATTTTCACGGGCAATACGGCCGTAGCCGGTTGGATCGTCGAGTTTGACCGTCAGCAGGCCAATACCGCCCTGCGGTTTGGCTGCGCTCAGGCGCTTCAGCGTGTCCACAGAGATGAGCGGCACGTCGCCGTACAGCATCAGAATATCTTCGTCATCCGCAAAGTACGGTGCGGCCTGCTGCATGGCATGACCTGTACCCAACTGCTCGGCCTGTAAGACCCAGTTCAGGGCATCATCGCTGAGCGTCTTTTTAAGCAGATCGCCGCCGTGGCCGTAGACCAGATGCACGCGTTTTGCGCCTAAATGATTAGCCGCATCAATAACATGCTGCACCATGGGTTTGCCTGCAAGGGTATGCAATACCTTCGGCAGGTCGGAATACATACGGGTCCCTTTGCCAGCGGCAAG
This sequence comes from uncultured Buttiauxella sp., assembly GCA_946480445.1. GTDB lineage: Bacteria > Pseudomonadota > Gammaproteobacteria > Enterobacterales > Enterobacteriaceae > Dryocola. The sequence goes on along the minus strand of CAMLJN010000008.1, from coordinate 27,329 downwards.
GATAACCACGCTCATCGCACTGTTTGACATACGCGTCCTGACTTTAATTTGAGAATGAAGTAAAACGATTTTACGTTGAAAATTCTACATATTTTGTGGAGAAAAACATAACGCTGAAAAAACACGCAACCCTTATGATTTTATAGTCTATTTGCTAAAGATAAACGCTATTTATGCATAAAAAACGTTAACATGCAGAGCCCACCCTACCAAAAAACACACACATTATTGATTTTATTGTTATTTTTACAAGTAAAATTAGGGAGTTGAGCACCTTTCTTAAAATTACTATTTTGTATATCCAATCAGAGAAACCTCAATACTAAAAATAGTAACATCATCAACTTAAATTATTCCTATCTTTTACGAAAGGACTGTAAAGTGGCAATAAGACCAAGTTTCATGAATATGTGGAATAAATTTTCAGAAGTTAATGGCAGTGTATCTGATGTAGGGAAGTTAATAGGTGGAAAGGTTGGTTCTAATATACAAAGCCATATTTTTGAAAATGCATGTGCAATTAGAATGAGCTACTCCCTGAATAATTAAGGAATTATAATACCAAGAGATGAACATAAATGGAAAACTTCCTCAGGAGGGGATAAAAAATGGTATATTTATAGGGTGAGCGATATGATAAAGTTTTTAAACGATCGCTTTGGTAAAGCCGATATTACAAGTGGATTTGCAAATAAAAAAGGTATATTACTGTTCAACGTAGCTGGCTGGAGCGATGCAACAGGCCATGTCACTCTCTGGGATGGTAATACTTGCTCGGATAAATGCTATTTTACTCAATCAAGTGGTTCACAATTATGGATATTAAAATAATTCTAATAACATCATTGTTTTTAACTGCCCCTGTTTTAGCCAAAGAGGCTCTTAACAATAAACAGTACAACCTTGAAAGCTTCGCACTAAGTACCTGCCTGGCGCAGGGTTTTTCCGATGATGAGGTAAAAAATGAGGCATTTTCCGCTGCTGGTGCCTACGTGGAGCTTAGCAGCTATCCAGCAGAAGCCTATGAAGAAGCAAGCGCGCTGGCAAAAAACTTTCTCGATAAGAAGTATGTGAGTAAAGAGGGTAATCGTAAACTTACCATCATGAAGTGCATCGATTTATCCCACAGCGATGCACTAGCAAAGATTGCACAAAAATATAGCGCCCCTTGACGGCCTACAGTAGTCAGAAACATTGGCTCTCAAGCCGTTAAAAAAGCCAGCCTGAGGATCAGGCTGGCTTTTGTGCTTACAAGCCGGTGTTACATCGCTTTTCTGGTCAACTCGATAACGCGCAGTTTTGCGATCGCTTTAGCCAGTTCTGCGGAAGCCTGAGCGTAGTCCACATCACCGTGGGAGCTGTGGATGTGCTCTTCCGCTTTACGTTTCGCTTCCAGGGCTCGCGCTTCGTCGAGATCCTGGCCGCGAATTGCGGTATCAGCCAGCACGGTAACCGTGCCAGGCTGCACTTCCAACACACCACCGGACAGGTAGATATACTCTTCTTGTCCGTGCTGTTTCACGATGCGGATCATACCAGGCTTAATGGCGGTGAGCAGCGGGGCGTGGCCCGGGAAAATACCCAGCTCACCCTCGCTACCCGTTACCTGGATTTTTTCGACCAGACCGGAGAACATTTGGCTCTCCGCGCTGACGACGTCCAGGTGGTAAGTCAAAGCCATATCACCCTCCGATTAAGGCGTTAAAGTTTTTTAGCTTTCTCAACGGCTTCGTCGATAGAGCCAACCATGTAGAACGCCTGCTCTGGCAGATGGTCGTATTCGCCGTCCATGATGCCTTTAAAGCCACGGATGGTGTCTTTCAGCGACACATATTTGCCTGGAGAACCGGTAAAGACTTCTGCTACGAAGAATGGCTGAGACAGGAAGCGCTGGATCTTACGCGCACGCGCTACAACCAATTTATCTTCTTCAGACAGTTCGTCCATACCAAGGATGGCGATGATGTCTTTCAGCTCCTGGTAACGCTGCAGAATAGACTGCACGCCACGCGCTGTGTCGTAGTGTTCCTGACCCACAACCAGTGGATCCAGCTGACGGCTGGTGGAATCCAGCGGGTCTACTGCCGGGTAGATACCCAGAGAAGCGATCTGACGGCTCAGTACCACGGTTGCATCTAAGTGAGCAAAAGTGGTGGCTGGTGATGGGTCAGTCAAGTCATCCGCAGGAACGTATACAGCCTGAACAGAAGTGATAGAGCCGGTTTTGGTGGAGGTAATACGCTCCTGTAAAACGCCCATCTCTTCAGCAAGCGTTGGCTGATAACCTACCGCAGATGGCATACGACCCAGCAGTGCGGACACTTCGGTACCGGCCAGGGTATAACGGTAGATGTTATCGACAAACAGCAGAACGTCACGGCCTTCATCACGGAATTTCTCCGCCATGGTCAGACCGGTCAGAGCAACACGCAGACGGTTACCCGGCGGCTCGTTCATCTGGCCGTAGACCAGAGATACTTTGTCCAGAACGTTGGAGTCGGTCATTTCGTGGTAGAAGTCGTTACCCTCACGAGTACGTTCACCCACGCCTGCAAATACGGAGTAACCGGAGTGCTCGATCGCGATGTTACGGATCAACTCCATCATGTTTACCGTTTTACCTACGCCCGCACCACCAAACAGACCAACTTTACCGCCCTTAGCGAACGGACACATCAGGTCGATAACTTTGATGCCGGTTTCCAGCAGATCCTGGGAACTCGCCAGCTCTTCGTAGCTTGGTGCCGCGCGGTGAATAGCCCAACGCTCTTCTTCGCCGATCTCGCCTTTCATGTCGATTGGATCGCCCAATACGTTCATGATACGACCCAGCGTGGCTTTACCTACTGGTACTTCAATTGGGTGATCGAGGTTGGTGACAACCAGACCGCGACGCAGGCCGTCAGAAGTCCCCATGGCGATGGTACGAACCACGCCACCACCGAGCTGCTGCTGAACTTCCAGCACCAGACGGTCATTACCGTTTGTAACCTCGAGGGCGTCGTACACTTTTGGTACGGCATCCTGAGGGAACTCGACGTCCACCACGGCGCCGATTACCTGGATAATCTTTCCAGTAGCCATCTTGTTGAATCCTCTACGTAATTCGTAAACCTGGTTATACCGCGGACGCGCCACCGACGATTTCGGTGAGTTCCTGAGTAATGCTGGCCTGACGAGCTTTGTTGTAAACCAACTGCAGCTCTTTAATCAGGCTGCCGCCATTGTCGGTAGCGGCTTTCATCGCCACCATACGTGCGGCCTGCTCGCTGGCCAGGTTTTCTACGACGCCCTGATAAACCTGAGATTCCACATAACGACGCAGCAGGGTATCCAGCAGCGCTTTAGGATCAGGTTCATACAGATAATCCCAGGATTTCTTTTTCAACTCACCGTCTTCTGCTGGCGGTAACGGCAGCAGCTGGGTGATAGTTGGAACCTGAGACATAGTGTTTATAAATTTGTTGCTGACAACATACAGCTTGTCCAGACGGCCTTCATCGTAGGCCTGCAACATCACTTTCACCGGGCCAATCAACTCGGACAGGGAAGGGTTATCACCCATACCGGTCACCTGAGCAACAACATTGCCGCCCACGGAGTTGAAGAAAGAGACGCCTTTGGAGCCGATCATTGCGATTTCGCACTGAACGCCCTTATCGGACCACCCTTTCATGTCAGCCAGCAGCTTTTTGAACAGGTTAATGTTCAAGCCACCGCACAGACCACGGTCAGTGGACACCACCAGGTAGCCCACGCGTTTAACTTCGCGTTCATCCAGGTAGGGGTGTTTGTATTCAAGATTACCCAGAGCAAGGTGGCCAATCACTTTACGCATGGTGTCTGCGTAAGGACGGCTGGCTGCCATACGTTCCTGCGATTTACGCATTTTGGACGCGGCGACCATTTCCATTGCTTTGGTGATCTTCTGCGTGTTCTGGACGCTTGCGATCTTACTACGTATCTCTTTTGCGCCGGCCATGAGCTTCTCCTCAATGCCTTGCGGCTTGCCCTAAGACAAGCCGCCAGACTTTACCAGGACTGAGTTGCTTTGAAGGAATCGAGGATGCCTTTCAGCTTGCCTTCGATTTCGTCGTTATAGCCACCAGATTGGTTGATTTCTTGCATCAGCGGAGCATGGTCACGGTCAACGTAAGCCATCAGAGCGGCTTCGAAGCTACCGATTTTTGCCAGTTCCACATCTTCGAGGTAACCGCGTTCAGCAGCAAACAGAACCAGAGACTGCTGCGCAACGGACATCGGCGCATACTGTTTCTGTTTCAGAAGCTCGGTCACTTTCTGACCGTGGCTCAACTGCTTACGGGTCGCATCGTCAAGGTCAGAGGCAAACTGAGAGAACGCAGCAAGTTCACGATACTGAGCCAGCGCGGTACGAATACCACCGGACAGTTTTTTCATGATCTTGGTCTGAGCAGCACCACCAACACGGGATACGGAGATCCCCGGGTTAACCGCTGGACGAATACCGGCGTTAAACAGGTTGGATTCCAGGAAGATCTGACCATCGGTAATGGAAATTACGTTGGTCGGAACGAACGCGGAAACGTCACCAGCTTGCGTTTCGATAATAGGCAGCGCGGTCAGAGAACCGGTTTTACCTTTCACTTCACCTTTGGTGAAGGCTTCAACGTATTCGGCGTTAACACGCGCAGCACGCTCCAGCAGACGAGAGTGGAGGTAGAATACGTCGCCTGGGAAAGCTTCACGACCCGGTGGACGACGAAGCAGCAGGGAGATCTGGCGGTATGCAACAGCCTGTTTGGACAGGTCATCGTATACGATCAGTGCATCTTCACCGCGGTCACGGAAGTATTCGCCCATTGCGCAACCGGCATACGGCGCCAGGTATTGCAGTGCAGCGGATTCAGAAGCCGTAGCCACCACCACAATGGTGTTAGCCAGTGCGCCGTGCTCTTCCAGTTTACGAACCACGTTAGCGATGGTTGACGCTTTCTGGCCGATAGCAACATAGATACATTTGATGCCGGAATCACGCTGGTTGATGATGGCATCGATCGCCAGCGCGGTTTTACCGGTCTGACGGTCACCGATGACCAGCTCACGCTGACCACGGCCGATTGGAATCATGGCATCAACAGACTTATAGCCGGTCTGCACAGGCTCATCGACGGACTGACGCTCGATAACGCCCGGTGCAATCGCTTCAACGGCAGAAAAACCGTCATGCTCAAGCGGACCTTTACCGTCGATTGGTGCACCCAGGGTGTTCACCACGCGGCCCAGCAGGCCACGACCGACAGGAACTTCAAGAATACGGCCAGTACACTTAACCTTCATGCCTTCGGCAAGGTCAGCATACGGACCCATTACTACCGCACCTACAGAGTCGCGCTCGAGGTTCAGTGCAATGGCGTAACGGTTACCCGGCAGGGAAATCATCTCACCCTGCATAACATCGGCCAGGCCGTGTACGCGGATGATACCGTCACTTACAGAAACAATAGTACCTTCGTTGTGAGCTTCGCTCACCACATTGAACTGAGCAATGCGCTGCTTGATCAGTTCGCTGATTTCGGTGGAATTCAGTTGCATATGCTCCAGTCCCCTTAAGACTGCAAGACGTCTGCCAGGCGATCAAGACGGCCGCGTACGCTACCATCAATGACCATATCACCCGCACGGATGACGACACCTGCCATTACAGACTTATCAATATTGCAATTCAGCTTCACTTTGCGTGACAGACGTTTTTCCATCGCGGCGCTGATTTTCGAGAGCTGTGCTTCGCTCAGCGCGCTGGCAGAAGTCACTTCGACTTCAACCGTGGCCTCCTGGGCTGCACGCAGTTGCACGAATTGCTCCAGAACATCAGGAAGAACCTTCAGACGCCCGTTTTCGGCCATAACCTTAATCAGGTTCTGGCCGTTAGCGTCTAGCTGGTCACCACAGATGGCGATAAACGACTGAGAGAGCGTTTCCGGGGCTAAAGCACCCGCGAGAAGCTCTGCCATTTCTTCGTTTTTAGACACCTCGGCGGCGAATCCCAGCATAGTCTGCCAGTTATCAACGCTCTGGTGTTCGACGGCAAAGTCAAAAGCTGCTTTGGCGTAGGGGCGAGCTACGGTGACAAATTCAGACATCAGCCCCTCCCTCCTTACAGTTCAGCGACCAGTTTATCAACGATGTCGCTGTTAGCAGCTTCATCTACGGAACGTTCAATAATCTTCTCGGCACCGGCAATTGCCAGCAGAGCGACCTGCTTACGCAGCTCTTCGCGAGCGCGTTTACGCTCTGCGTCGATCTCTGCCTGAGCCTGGGCGACGATTTTATTACGTTCCTGCTCTGCCTCGGTTTTAGCTTCTTCAAGGATCTGCGAACGGCGTTTGTTAGCCTGCTCGATAATCACCTGAGCTTCCGCTTTGGCTTTTTTCAGCTGGTCGGTCGCGCTGGCCTTTGCAAGGTCAAGGTCCTTATGTGCACGTTCTGCAGAAGCGAGGCCGTCAGCAATCTCTTTTTGACGTTTCTCGATGGCTGCCATTAACGGCGGCCATACATACTTCATACAGAACAGAACAAACAGGACAAACGCGATGGCCTGGCCGAGGATTGTTGCGTTAAGATTCACAGCACAATGCCTCTTTGTTAGTTAACGTTCTGATATTGCTTGGTATCTTAAGCAACGCTCATTACGCGACGGCGAACATCACGTACAGACCCAGACCAACAGCGATCATTGGGATAGCATCCACCAGACCCATTACGATAAAGAACTGAGTACGCAGCAGAGGAATCAGATCCGGTTGACGCGCTGCGCCTTCCAGGAATTTGCCCCCGAGGATGCCGATACCGATCGCAGCACCGATTGCCGCAAGACCCATCATAATAGCGGCAGCCATGTACAGCAGATCCATATTCAGGTTTTCCATGACAGTCTCCAGTTTGTTTCAGTTAAAACGCAGTAGTGGTAAGTAAAATCAATGCTCTTCGGATGCCATCGACAGATAGACAATCGTCAGAACCATGAAGATGAAGGCTTGCAGCGTAATGATCAGGATGTGGAAAATGGCCCATGGCACATTCAGAATCCACTGTGACCACCACGGCAACAGACCAGCAATCAGAATGAAAATCAGCTCACCGGCATACATGTTGCCGAACAGTCGCAGACCCAGTGATACAGGTTTTGACAGCAGGCTTACCCCTTCAAGGATTAAGTTGACAGGAATAAATGCCCAGTGATTGAACGGCTGCAGCGTCAGCTCTTTCGTGAAGCCGCCAATGCCTTTCATTTTGATGCTGTAGAAAAGAATCAGGATAAACACGCCAAGCGCCATGGACAGAGTGATGTTAACGTCCGCAGACGGTACCACGCGCAAAGCTGGCAGGCCGAAGATGTGCTCGCCGATGTACGGCAGCAGATCGATAGGCAGCAGGTCCATCAAGTTCATCAGGAATACCCAGACGAAAATCGTCAGGGCCAGTGGAGCGATAACTTTGCTTTTGCCATGGTACATGTCTTTCACGCTGCCATGCACAAAGCCAATAATCAGCTCAACTGCTGTCTGGAATTTACCCGGTACGCCGCTGGTAGCGGTCTTCGCGACTTTGCGGAAGATAACCAGGAACAAGAGACCCAGCACCACTGAGAAGAACATGGAGTCAATGTTGAGCGTCCAGAAGGTGGCCGGGGGGTTATGCGGATCCACCAGCGAGAAAGTACGCAGGTCCAACTGAAGGTTATTCAGGTGGTGGCCTATATACTCCTGCGGTGTAGAGATTTCTCCTGCAGACATGATGCCTCTTACCCTTTGTTGTTAATTACAGCTGGTGCGAGTATCTGCACAACCAGCACCGATAACCAGGTCACTATCAGCGGCAAAACCACCGCCTTAAAACCCGCCAGCGCCACCACCAGAATGACAAAACTCGCAACCACCTTGAGCACTTCACCGAGGGCGAATGTCCAGGCCACACGGCCTTTAGAAGGTGTATGCGCCTGATGACGCCAGGCAAAAATCATAAAAAACACGTTTGGCAACCAGGCTGCCAGACCTCCACCAAAGGCAGAAGCGCCCCATCGGGGGTCTTTTAGGCAAAACAGCAATGCAATTGCTGTCACCGCCAGAAACTGAATAAACAGAAGCTTACGAGCTACGTTTTCACCGTAGAGCGACACTGACATGAAATATTCTTCTCCTGCTACCTAAGAGGTATGTCGCGTGTCGTATAAAACTGTCTTTGAGTCCAAGAGTCAAGCCTCAAAAAGCGAGCAAATTATACGGTGCGGCCCCGTGATTTCAAACATTAAGTAGCAAAAAGGTGAACAAATGATTAAATAATTTTCCGCACGGTTATTTTTCAACTTTTGAAGAATCCAGGCGACTTCAGTAAAAAGTGCAAATAAGCCGAAATACCGTGCAACAAAGCGTGCAGCAGATCACATTTTCAACATCTTACCGCTATCGTCAAAAATGCTGTCTCTTTAAGTGCTATTCCCATCTGACTGATTAATAGGCTGATTAAGACGCACTCTATTTAAAACACCCTGCAACAAGGCAAAAACCTTTTATTGACATTCCGGTTAATGTTTTAACAACTTCATCATTCAGTACGCCGGTAGATTTATAGCCTGGTTATATTTTCGCTGTTTACTATTTTTCCTGCTTCAGAAGCCCCGAGGTTAACAATCAGAGAATTCTTTGTGTCCACTGCGTTAAATGTAACCAGAGGTGCAGGCTTTTCCCCCCTGATTTTTTAACCTCGTTGAAACATCCCTTTCTAAGCTTTTTTTGATAAATATTAATTTTTGTTTGGCTTAATAACCACCAGGTGACGTTCGCCATCCAGCTCCGGCACCTGTAAACGCACAATCTCTTCGACGCTAAACTCGCCCGGCAGCGCCGCGATTTCATCGTCAGGGCGCAGGCCTTTGAGCGCATAGAAGCGTCCGTTCTGCGCGGGAAGGTGGTGACACCAGCTCACCATGTCCGTCAGCGAGGCAAAAGCCCGGCTAATCACCCCATCAAAAGGAGGCTCGGCCGGAAACGCTTCCACGCGACTTTGCACCGGCGTGATGTTTTCCAGCCCCAGCTCATGCTGAACCTGACGCAGGAAACGCACACGCTTACCCAGACTATCCAGCAGCGTAAAGTGAGCATCAGGTCTGACAATCGCCAGAGGAATGCCCGGCAGCCCAGGACCGGTGCCGACGTCGATAAAACGCGATCCCTGCAGATGAGGCTCAACAACGATGCTGTCGAGAATATGGCGTACCAGCATTTCGTCAGGATCACGCACCGAGGTCAGGTTGTACGCCTTGTTCCACTTGTGAAGCAGCTCAACGTAGCCCACCAGCTGCTGTTTTTGTTTTTCAGGAAGCGTGATGCCTGCGTTATCCAGCAGACGAGTCAGTTTATTCAACACGGTGTCAGTACCCATTAAAAAAATTGGCCAGGATAACCTGGCCTTAATCTATGTATTTTCAGGCGCTGCGGCGCAGCAGCCCTTGTTTTTTGAGCCAGACAAGCAGAATGGAGATGGCTGCCGGGGTGATCCCCGAAATGCGCGAGGCTTGCCCAATCGAAACAGGTTTGTGATCGTTGAGTTTGGCGATCACTTCGTTAGACAGCCCGCTTACCTGCCGATAATCAAGTGTTGCAGGCAATACGGTATTCTCGTTGCGCTGTTGCTTATCAATTTCGTCCTGCTGACGGGCGATATAGCCTTCGTACTTAATCTGGATTTCAACCTGCTCAGCAGATTGCGGATCGGCAAGACCGGGGGCAAAGACGGAAAGCTGCATCATCTCCGCATAGGTCATTTCCGGGCGACGCAGCAGATCTTCGCCGTTGGCTTCACGGGACAGCGGAGCACTGAGCTTAGCGTTCACCTCTTCAACCTGTTCGGCGTGTGGGTGAAGCCAAATGTCTTTCAGACGCTGGCGTTCACGCTCAATGCTTTCCAGTTTTTCGTTAAAGCGCGCCCAGCGTTCGTCATCAACCAGACCCATTTCCCGTCCGGCTGCGGTTAAGCGCAGATCCGCGTTGTCTTCGCGGAGCATCAGTCGGTACTCAGCGCGGGAGGTAAACATGCGGTACGGTTCTTTGGTGCCGAGGGTGCAAAGATCGTCCACCAGCACGCCGAGATAGGCCTGATCGCGACGCGGCGCCCAGCCTTCTTTCTCGGCGGAGTAACGCCCGGCGTTAAGACCTGCCAGCAGGCCCTGTGCCGCCGCTTCTTCGTAACCTGTCGTGCCGTTGATCTGTCCGGCAAAGAACAGGCCCTGGATAAATTTGCTTTCCAGCGTCGGTTTCAGATCGCGAGGATCGAAGAAATCGTACTCAATGGCGTAGCCTGGACGAACGATCTTCGCGTTCTCCATACCCTGCATCGAGCGTACGATCTGCATCTGAACATCAAACGGCAGGCTGGTGGAGATCCCGTTTGGGTAGATTTCGTTGCTTGTCAGCCCTTCCGGCTCAAGGAAGATCTGATGCTGATTGCGATCGGCAAAACGCATCACCTTGTCTTCGATGGACGGGCAGTAGCGTGGACCGATACCTTCGATAACGCCTGCATACATTGGGCTGCGATCGAGGTTATTGCGAATAACGTCGTGGGTTTTTTCGTTGGTGTACGTGATGTAGCACGGTACCTGCGCGGGGTGTTGACTTACATTGCCCATAAACGAGAACACCGGCATCGGGGTGTCGCCGTTTTGTTGCGCAAGCACGCTAAAGTCGATAGTCCGAGCGTCGATACGCGGTGGTGTCCCCGTTTTCAGGCGGCTGACGCGCAGCGGCAGTTCTCGCAGACGACGAGAAAGTGGAATGGACGGCGGATCGCCTGCACGACCACCGCTGTAGTTATCCAGTCCAATATGAATTTTTCCATCCAGGAAAGTCCCTACCGTCAGCACAACGGCTTTCGCACGGAACTTCAGCCCCATTTGGGTCACGGCGCCGACAACGCGATCGTTTTCCACAATCAGATCTTCTACAGCCTGCTGGAAGATCATCAGGTTAGGTTGATTCTCAAGCGCAGTACGCACAGCCTGACGATATAGCACGCGGTCGGCCTGGGCGCGGGTTGCCCTGACCGCAGGGCCTTTGCTGGCGTTTAGTATTCTAAACTGAATACCAGCCTGATCGATCGCTTTCGCCATCAGCCCGCCCAGTGCATCCACTTCCTTAACCAGATGTCCCTTGCCAATACCGCCGATCGCCGGGTTACAGGACATCTGTCCCAGCGTGTCGATATTGTGTGTCAGAAGAAGGGTCTGCTGACCCATACGGGCTGCGGCCATCGCGGCCTCGGTGCCTGCATGACCCCCGCCAATGATGATGACGTCAAAAGGATCTGGATAAAACATGGTGACTGCCTCGTGGTTAAACGGGAGGGTGACTGATTCCCGGGGTGGCGATTCTACTCAACTTTAGTCGATGGAGAAAGTACCGGGATCCTCGCTAATTAAAAGAAGATCTTTTTTATTTAAAGATCTCTTTATTATGATCTCTTATTAGGATCGACCTGTTCTGTGGATAAGCCTTTTTTAGATAAAGAGATCAAACGATTGGGGTGGATCCTTTGCTGTGAATGATCGGTGATCCCACGCCGTATAAGCTGGGATCAAAAGCGAGGGTTATGCACAACTCAAAAAGTGAACAGCGGTTGTTCTTTGGATAACTACCGCTTACTACGAGCTTTTAAGCATAGTTATACACAAAAAAAAGTACGATCTTTACAAATCCTGGAGTAATTCTTTCCAGGATCCGACCCAAACTTCAGCTGGATCTTCAGGAATGTCATGATCGAGGATGTTCACTTTCAATAAAGATCCCACTCTTTTTGCCCCACCGGCGCTCAGCAAGGCATCTATTTTCTCTATGGCACCGCAAAAAGTGTCGTATTCACGACTGCCTATACCCACTGCGCCATAGTGAACGTTGCTCAGATCCGGATTTTCTTCCTTTATTGCATCGTAAAGTGGTTGCAGATTATCCGGCAGATCGCCTGCTCCGTGCGTGGAAGAAACAATCAGCCAGATCCCGCTGGTTTGCAGATCTTCAAGCAGGGGACCGTGCAAGGTTTCGGTGGAGAATCCGGCTTCTTCCAGCTTCTCAGCCAGATGTTCAGCTACGTATTCAGCGCTACCGAGGGTGCTGCCACTAATCAGTGTGATATCTGCCATTGCGATCCCGCCTTACTTTTTTCTACCAGCGCAACTTAAGTCGTTGCGTATTGTACGCTGTGTAAGGCCTGCGATCTACCTGTGGATAATATGGGTATTATATTTAGCTCTCAGGGCTTGATCGTCCGCATAATCGGGTTTTGCAGGGAGATCAGCGTCTCGGTGGACTGAATTTCATCTATTGTTTGGATCTTGTTGATAAGTACCTGTTGCAGTGCGTCAATGGATCGGCACATCACTTTAATAAAGATGCTGTAGTGGCCGGTGGTGTAGTAGGCCTCGGTGACTTCTTCGAGGCTCTCAAGTCTTGCCAGCGCGGAGGGGTAGTCTTTCGCGCTCTTTAATATAATGCCGATAAAGCAGCAAACGTCGTAACCCAGCTGTTTAGGGCTGACGTCGATTCGTGCGCCGGTAATAATGCCGGCCTGCTTCATCTTCTCGACACGTACGTGAATGGTGCCCGGGCTTACGCCAAATTGTTTGGCCAGTTCGGCATAGGCGGTACGCGCATTGGCCATCAGTGCGTCAAGAATGCCGCGATCCAGATTGTCGATTTGATAATTATCCATCACTTTTTCCTATGATTAATCACGAATATCCATTTTTTATAGCCTGAAATTAGTCATTTAAAAAGAGGAAGGGCTTTTTTATTGTTGATTATTGAATATGGTGCCCATTCTGTTGCTTAATCAATGGCACTGAAACAACACAACAAAAAGAGAAGAGCCATGAAAACCGCCTGGATCGCCAAACAACGCCAGATTAGTTTTGTTAAATCCTTTTTCTCCCGTCAGCTTGAAGAAAAATTGGGCCTGATTGAAGTGCAGGCACCGATTCTCAGCCGCGTGGGGGATGGGACACAGGACAACCTTTCCGGCTGCGAAAAAGCGGTACAGGTCAGGGTGAAGACCCTGCCTGAGGCGCAGTTTGAAGTGGTGCATTCCCTGGCCAAATGGAAAAGAAAAACGCTTGGCCAGCATGACTTCAGCGCGGGCGAAGGGCTTTACACGCACATGAAAGCCCTGCGCCCCGATGAAGATCGTTTGACGCCGATCCACTCGGTCTACGTGGATCAGTGGGACTGGGAACGTGTGATGGGGGACGGCGAGCGCCATCTGGGTACGCTGAAGCAGACAGTCGAAAGCATCTGGGCCGCCATTAAGGCCACGGAAGCCGCTGTCGCCGAACAATATGGTCTGCGTGCTTTCCTGCCGGAGAAAATCCATTTTGTGCACAGTGAAGAGCTGTTACAGCGTTTCCCTGAGCTGGACGCAAAAGAGCGTGAGCGCGCTATCGCTAAAGAGCTGGGCGCGGTATTCCTGATAGGAATAGGGGGCAAGCTGGCTGACGGCAAGCGTCATGACGTTCGCGCCCCGGATTATGATGACTGGTCAACACGCAGTGAAGGCGGTTTTTCCGGTCTGAACGGTGACATTCTGGTGTGGAACCCGGTACTGGAAGATGCCTTTGAGCTTTCTTCTATGGGCATCCGTGTCGATCCGCAAACCCTGAAACGCCAGCTGGCCACCACGGGGGATGAGGATCGTTTGCAGCTCGAATGGCACCAGTCCTTGCTGAAGGGCGAAATGCCGCAAACCATCGGCGGGGGGATTGGCCAGTCACGCCTGACCATGCTTCTGCTGCAACAGCCGCATATCGGGCAGGTTCAGTGCGGCGTATGGCCTGCTGAAGTGCAGGCGAAGGTTGCTTCCCTGCTGTAATATTTAACGCCGCCAGCGACGCAGCAGGCGGCTGCGCATCCCGGTATCAAAGCGCCAGATATGGTCGAAAATGCGCATAATGCCGGGTTTGCCGTGCCCTGACATGGCCACCGCGTGGAAACGCTGCTGGTGAGCCTTCTGCAGCCCTTTCACTTTGTTCACCACATCGTCGGGCAGCCGCTGGGCGATAAAGTCTGAAATCACCACCGCGTCTGCATCAAACCACTCGTTACCCTGCATTTTCTCTATGATGGCACGAAAGCAGCTCGCCATATCCGTGCCGCCGCGAAAACGCTGGCTAAGAAAACGGATGATCTGCTCGATGCCGTCTTTGCCGCAAACTTCGTAGCGCACTACTTCGTCGGAGAACAGCATAATGAAACAGCGGCGGTTATCTGCGAGGGCGACGCGCATCAAAGCCAGGCAAAAGGCTTTTGCGCACTGTTCGTTAAAACCGCCCATCGAACCGGAGGTATCCACGCAGACAATAAACGGCCCGCGAGGCTGTTCGTCGAAGTCCTGATGGACGACGGGACGTTCTGTTTTTTTCTCCCGCCAGGCGTCTCCGTGTAAGCGATAGGTCAGCAGCTGCTTTTCAACCAGCCTCCGGTAAAACTCAAACTCAAGTTCGGTGATACCCAGCGTGGCCAGCTCCGGCGGCAGCAGACGGAGAATATCGTCGCTGCGTTGCAGGCCGTCTACCTGTTCAGGCACAGTGGCAGGCTCCCGCACCATCGTGTGCCAGATTTCGGGCGGGGCATCTTTTTTCGGAACGGCTTTTGCCTCTTTAGAGCGGCCCAGCTGCTCGGCCAGCTTAAGGAGTTCTGGCTGGCTTGCCAGGAACTCACCGTACTGAACAATAAGCTGATAATCGCCGTTCCTGAGCGTACCGGCGCTCATGTCCCACAGTTTTCCGGCTGCGTTATCAGACTCAGCAAGAACGGGTTCGAGCTGGCCGCTTAACGCCAGGCGCTGCTGCACTTCTGCCAGCAGCAGATCGCGTTCATCTTCCAGCAACTGCTGGTTTAAAGAGGTGGCCTGCACGACCAGACTAAGACGCCAGCGCTGAAGAAACAGCGTTTGCTGCGCGGGCGTGAAGTGAGGGTGGCTCGTCACCAGTTTTTGCGCCTGCTCATAAAAAGGGGAGTCTACCTCCTTGAGCAGCGCCAGCGTGCCGGGCAGCTTAACAATCAGCTGGCTGGTGCTCAAAAGCTGGCATTCCTGATAGCAAAGGACTTCACGCGCCAGCTCCTGCGGTACGCTGGTATCGTGGATCCTCGCTTTAAGAAGCTCTCGCCAGCGGGGAATATCCTGAACAATCGCGTTTTTCAGGCGGGGATGCTTTTCAAAAAATAGGGCGAGCTGGGGAGAGGCCAGCAGGGTAATGATGATTTCTTCTATCAATTCACCTTCACTGATAGCCAGAATCAGATCCAGCGTTTCCAGACTGAGCATTATTGCCGGGCCTGTTTGATCTGCTCGGCCACGTCCTGAAGGCTGGCTTCAATGCGGCCCAGCCAGTCGCTGTGAATAAACAGGCATTTCTGCTGATCGTTAAAAAGCTCGTGCTGCAGGCGGAGGGCGGTTTCGAGCTCGTCGAGCTGCTGTTTGATTTCATCCGGCATGTTCTGCTGTTGCTTACCGGGCATCACCAGCCGGGTTCCTTGCAGACTCACGTCTCTGATAACCAGATGCTGCCTGGCATCCACTTCCATATTCAGAGACTGTGCAAAGCCAATGCCGTTGAGCTTCCCGCGAATGTCGCCGCCTTTAAGCAGCCACTGGGCCAGGGCTTCGCGGCTTATGGCGATGTGGATAACCTCAATATCATGCAGCTTCAGCGGCTGCTGGAGCAGTAGCGTCAGGGATTCGCCCGTCAGAAAGTCAGGCAGCAGATACTGAGGGCGACGGGTGAACATCCCTCCCTGTTTGCTGACGGTGATAGCTTCCCGGTCGCTGTGCTGCTGCTGGAGCTGAATACGTCGCTGCACAATGGCGCCCAGTTTGCTGAGCATCGCATGCTGCTGCCACGCCTGCCCGGTCATCAATATTTCCAGCTGCTGCTGCATCAGATGCATGGCCGCTGTGTCGTGCCACAGGCAGTCTTTTAAGAGAATAAGATCGATGGGTGCAACGGCGTTTCTGCCGCTGAAGAAGGCGCTGGCCTGCAGTAAACGAATCGCTTTTTTCCAGCGCCGGTCCGAAACATAAGGCGCGCCGTTAATCTCGCTTAGCTGCTGGCGAAGGTTAAAGATCAGCTCAAAGACGTGATCGGGAAGAAGCACGGTGCCAATCTCTTTTTGCCAGGCGAAATACTCTTCATCAGTCACCTGCAAGCTTTCCGCCACGGGATTGCCGTTTTCATCGTGCTGGCTGATAAGCATGGAGCGGAAATTACCTTTCTCCTGCACCTTGTCGAGCCACAGGCGAATGAGCATTCGGTCATACAACGCCTCAAGGCTGCTGTCTGCTTCCGGGAGTTCGTTGGAGGCGGCCACCAGCAGGCGCATCGGGATTTTTTCTTCACAGGCCCCGTTACGGAAGCGACGTTCGTTTATGGCGGTCAGCAAAGTATTGAGGATGGCCGGGCCTGCTTTCCAGATCTCATCGAGAAACACAATCTCGGCTTCCGGTAAATAGCCTGCGGTAAGGCGCTCGTAGCGACCTTCATCTTTTAACGCCTGAATAGACAGCGGCCCGAAAACTTCTTCCGGCGTGGAAAAGCGCGTCATCAGATATTCAAAAGCCCGGGCGTGCCTGAAGGCAAACTTCAGCCGGCGAGCTATCAGACTCTTGGCTATTCCCGGCGGGCCTAATAAAAAAACGCTCTCCCCACTCAGGGCTGCCAGCAGGCACAGGCGAATGGCGTGCTGGCGTTCAAAAAGCCCTTTTTCCAGCGCCTGACTGAGCCGTGAAATTCTTTCAGCCAATAAATGTGATTGAGCCATAATTAGCTTTGCATCCTTACGCGGTTATCGCTGTGCGGGAAGGCGAGTATATCGCAATACGGAGTCTCGTTAATGAGTTGATGAGCTGGCCGTTTTTCTCTCATTTAAGATAAGCCGTTGGTATTTAGGGGTACGATTTCCTTCATTATCGTGCATACTGTGCGCCTTTTTGTGGGCCAAGGGACTAAGCACACGCTTTCGTGATTCCAACAAAAGATTAGTCTATGAGCGCTGATAATAAACAATCATTGCCTGCCATTACGCTGGCTGCAATTGGGGTGGTTTACGGGGATATCGGGACCAGCCCGCTCTATACCCTTCGTGAATGTCTGTCTGGCCAGTTTGGATTTGGCGTAGAACGTGAAGCCGTATTTGGCTTTTTGTCGCTGATTTTCTGGCTGCTGGTTTTAGTGGTTTCCGTGAAATATCTGACCTTCGTTATGCGGGCGGATAACGCAGGTGAAGGCGGTATTTTAACGCTGATGTCTCTGGCCGGGCGCAATACCTCGGCGAAGATGACCTCTGTGCTGGTGATCATGGGGCTTATCGGCGGCAGCTTCTTCTATGGCGAGGTCGTCATAACGCCCGCCATCTCTGTTATGTCGGCCATCGAAGGGCTGGAGATAGCCGCGCCTTCGCTCGACGGGTATATCGTCCCGCTGTCGATTATTGTCCTGACGCTGCTGTTTATGATCCAGAAGCACGGCACGGGCATGGTGGGCAAACTGTTCGCCCCGGTAATGCTGTTGTGGTTCCTTGTGCTTGCCGTGCTGGGGGGACGCAGTATTATCGCAAACCCGGAAGTGCTTCAGGCGCTGAACCCGGCGTGGGCGGTGCAGTTCTTCCTCGAATATAAGTCGGTATCCTTCTTTGCGCTCGGCGCAGTGGTGCTGTCTATCACAGGGGTTGAAGCGCTGTATGCGGATATGGGGCACTTCGGGAAATTCCCGATTCGCCTGGCGTGGTTTATCGTGGTGCTGCCTTCACTGGTGCTGAACTATTTTGGTCAGGGCGCGCTGCTGCTGAAAACGCCGGAGGCCATTAAAAACCCGTTCTTTCTGCTGGCCCCCGACTGGGCGCTCATTCCGCTGATGATCCTGGCCACGCTTGCCACGGTTATTGCCTCCCAGGCTGTTATCTCCGGCGTCTTCTCTCTGACTCGCCAGGCCGTACGTCTGGGTTATCTGTCGCCTATGCGTATCATCCACACCTCGGAAATGGAATCCGGGCAGATTTATGTTCCGGCGATTAACTGGATCCTCTACATCTCCGTGGTGATTGTGATTGTCAGCTTTGAACACTCCAGCAACCTGGCGGCGGCCTACGGGATTGCGGTTACTGGCACCATGGTGCTGACCTCTATCCTTTCTTGCACCGTGGCGCGTAAGAACTGGCACTGGAACAAAATTGCCGTCCTGCTGATGGGCGTGGGCTTCCTGTGCATTGATATTCCGTTGTTCTCGGCCAACGTCGTTAAAATTTACTCCGGTGGGTGGCTGCCGCTGTGCCTGGCGCTGGTGATGTTTGTCATCATGACGACCTGGAAAAGCGAGAGGTTCCGTCTGCTGCGCCGTATGCACGAGCATGGCAACTCTCTGGAAGCGATGATCGCCTCGCTGGAGAAATCACCGCCGGTGCGTGTTCCGGGGACAGCTGTTTATATGTCTCGAGCGTTAAACGTCATTCCTTTTGCCATGCTTCATAATCTCAAGCACAACAAAGTGCTGCATGAGCGAGTTGTTCTGCTGACGCTGCGCACGGAAGATGCGCCGTACGTGCACAACGTGCGACGTGTTTCAATTGAGCAGCTGTCGCCGACGTTCTGGCGTGTGGTGGCAAGCTACGGCTGGCGGGAAACGCCAAACGTTGAGGAAATCTTCCACCGCTGCGGCCTGGAAGGGCTGAGCTGCCGGATGATGGAAACGTCGTTCTTTATGTCGCACGAGTCGCTGATTATCGGTAAACGGCCGTGGTATTTACGCCTGCGCGGCAAGCTCTTCCTGGCTCTTCAGCGCAATGCTCTGCGGGCGCCAGACCAGTTTGAGATCCCTCCTAACAGGGTTATCGAGCTGGGGACTCAGGTCGAGATTTAATTTGCACGCCTCTGCAATCGAAGAGGCGTCATTAGGGAAAAGCCAGCAAAACAGCGTTTTCTGGCTTTTTTCTTCCTCCCTTCTCCCCCCATTTTTTGATCGTGCGCGCTCTCATTTCTGTGCCTGTGAAACTGAGTAGCGAAACGTTTCGATGTCGATCACACTTCCACAACAAGGTGATTGTTTTGTCGCCATGACATTTTCTACACTCAGGATCAGCGAAACGTTTCGCTAGTGGAGTAAGAAAATGAAGAAAGGCACCGTTCTCAACGCTGATATCTCGGCCGTTATCTCCCGTCCGGGCCACACTGATACGCTGGTGGTCGCCGATGCAGGATTGCCCATTCCACGCGCGACGCAGCGTATTGATTTGGCTTTGACTCACGGCGTGCCGGGCTTTATGCAGGTCGTGGATGTCGTAACAAAAGAGATGCAGGTTGAAGCCGCGATCCTTGCTCAGGAAATCAAACAACATAATCCGCAGCTCCACGAAACGTTGCTCGGCCATATCGAGCAACTGCAACAGCACCAGGGAAATACCATTTCTGTTCGCTATATCAGTCATGAGCAGTTCAAGCAGCATACCGCTGAGGCACACGCGGTTATTCGCAGCGGGGAGTGTTCCCCGTATGCGAATATCATTCTCTGTGCTGGCGTAACCTTCTGAGGCCGGCATGGAACCGTTACTGCAATTAAAAGGGATCGATAAGTCCTTCCCGGGCGTTAAAGCCCTTTCAGGCGCCGCGCTGAACGTCTATCCGGGGCGCGTTATGGCGCTGGTGGGTGAAAACGGCGCGGGTAAATCTACGATGATGAAAGTGCTGACCGGTATTTATCAACGTGATGCCGGTTCGCTTTTCTGGTTGGGCAAAGAAACCACCTTTAACGGCCCCAAATCATCCCAGGAAGCGGGTATCGGCATCATTCACCAGGAACTGAATCTGATCCCGCAGCTCAGCATCGCGGAAAACATCTTTCTCGGGCGCGAGTTCGTCAACCGTTTCGGTAAGATCGACTGGAAAAAGATGTACGCCGAGGCGGACAAGTTGCTCGCTAAGCTGAATCTGCGCTTTAACAGCCAGAAGCTGGTGGGCGACCTGTCGATTGGCGATCAGCAGATGGTTGAGATTGCCAAGGTGCTGAGCTTTGAATCGAAAGTCATCATTATGGATGAACCGACCGATGCGCTCACCGATACCGAAACCGAGTCTCTGTTCCGCGTGATCCGCGAGCTAAAAGCGCAGGGGCGGGGCATCGTCTATATCTCGCACCGCATGAAAGAGATCTTCGAGATTTGCGACGATGTGACAGTTTTCCGCGACGGGCAGTTTATTGCCGAGCGCGAAGTGGCGACGCTCACCGAAGATTCACTGATTGAGATGATGGTCGGGCGCAAGCTCGAAGATCAGTATCCTCGCCTGAAGAAAGAACCGGGTGAGGTTCGTCTGCGGGTCGATAAGCTGTCAGGACCTGGCGTGCATGATGTCAGCTTCACCCTGCGTAAAGGCGAAATACTTGGCGTGGCGGGTCTGATGGGCGCGGGTCGTACCGAGTTAATGAAGGTGCTTTACGGCGCGTTGCCGCGTACCGGCGGCTATGTTGCGCTGGATGGCCGTGAAGTGGTGGCGCGTTCCCCGCAGGATGGCCTGGCAAACGGCATTGTTTATATTTCGGAAGACCGCAAACGCGACGGGCTGGTGCTTGGCATGTCGGTGAAAGAAAACATGTCGCTGACCGCGCTGCGCTATTTCAGCCACAACGTCGGTAGTCTTAGGCATAAAGACGAGCAGCAGGCCGTGCAGGACTTCGTGCGCCTGTTCAACGTGAAAACCCCCTCGATAGAACAGCCAATTGGCCTGCTTTCCGGTGGCAACCAGCAAAAGGTTGCGATTGCGCGTGGGCTGATGACGCGCCCGAAAGTATTGATTCTTGATGAGCCAACGCGCGGCGTTGACGTCGGGGCCAAGAAAGAGATTTATCAGTTAATTAACCAGTTTAAAGCTGACGGGTTAAGCATCATTCTCGTGTCCTCAGAAATGCCGGAAGTGCTGGGCATGAGCGACCGCATTATGGTGATGCATGAAGGGCATCTCGGCGGCGAGTTTACTCGTGAAGAGGCCACCCAGGAGGCGCTGATGGCCGCGGCCGTCGGAAAGCTTAATCGCGTGAATCAGGAGTCTGTATAAATGAGCACCCAGTCTGTTTCTTCTCGTCGCTGGTTCACTAAAGCGTGGCTGCTGGATCAAAAATCGCTTATCGCCCTGCTGGTGCTGATTGCGATTGTCTCAAGCCTTAGCCCGAACTTTTTTACCGTCAATAATCTGTTTAACATCCTGCAGCAAACCTCCGTGAACGCCATTATGGCGGTGGGAATGACGCTGGTCATTCTGACCTCCGGGATCGACCTGTCCGTCGGTTCATTACTGGCGCTGACCGGGGCGGTGGCCGCCTCGATTGTTGGCTTAGAAGTGAATGCGCTGGTGGCTGTTGCCGGGGCACTGGCGCTGGGTGCCGCAATCGGGGCCGTGACTGGCGTCATTGTTGCCAGGGGGCGGGTGCAGGCATTTATCGCCACGCTGGTGATGATGCTATTGCTGCGCGGCGTGACGATGGTGTACACCAACGGTAGCCCGGTCAACACGGGTTTCTCTGATAACGCGGACGTGTTTGGCTGGTTTGGTATCGGCCGCCCGCTGGGGATCCCGACGCCGGTGTGGATCATGGGGATTGTCTTCCTGGCCGCGTGGTACATGCTGCACCATACTCGTCTGGGCCGTTACATTTACGCGTTGGGCGGCAATGAAGCGGCAACGCGCCTGTCCGGCATCAGCGTGAATAAAGTGAAAATTATCGTTTATTCACTCTGTGGTTTGCTGGCCTCTCTGGCCGGGATCATCGAAGTGGCGCGCCTTTCTTCCGCGCAGCCGACGGCAGGGACGGGCTATGAGCTGGATGCCATCGCCGCCGTGGTTCTGGGCGGGACCAGTCTGGCGGGCGGGAAAGGACGCATTGTCGGGACGCTGATCGGTGCACTGATCTTAGGCTTCCTGAACAACGGGCTGAATTTATTAGGTGTTTCTTCTTATTACCAGATGATCGTCAAAGCAGTGGTTATTTTGCTGGCGGTGCTGGTGGACAACAAAAAGCAGTAAATCATAACCCTACAGGACATCTGACTATGAATATGAAAAAGCTGGCTACCCTGGTTTCCGCTGTTGCACTAAGCGCCACCGTTAGCGCAAACGCGATGGCGAAAGACACCATCGCGCTGGTTGTTTCCACGCTCAACAACCCGTTCTTCGTTTCCCTGAAAGACGGCGCGCAGAAAGAAGCTGATAAGCTGGGTTATAACCTGGTCGTGCTGGATTCGCAGAACAACCCGGCAAAAGAGCTGGCGAACGTTCAGGACCTGACCGTGCGCGGGACTAAACTGATGCTGATTAACCCAACCGACTCCGATGCGGTGGGCAATGCGGTGAAAATGGCAAACCAGGCGAAAATCCCGGTGATCACACTGGACCGTATGGCGAACCAGGGCACCGTGGTCAGCCACATAGCTTCCGATAACGTGGCGGGCGGGAAAATGGCGGGTGATTTTATCGCTAAGAAGGTGGGTGAAGGCGCAAAAGTTATCGAACTGCAGGGGATTGCCGGCGCTTCCGCTGCCCGTGAACGTGGCGAAGGTTTCAAACAGGCTACTGCGGCACACAAATTTACCGTGCTGGCGAGCCAGCCTGCCGATTTCGACCGTACTAAAGGCCTGAACGTGATGCAAAACCTGCTGACCGCGCATCCTGACGTGCAGGCTGTATTCGCACAGAACGACGAAATGGCGCTGGGCGCACTGCGTGCGCTGCAAACGGCAGGTAAAACTGACGTGCTGGTCGTTGGCTTCGACGGCACCGCGGACGGCGTGAAAGCGGTAGAAGGTGGCAAACTGGGCGCAACTGTTGCTCAGATGGCCGATCAGATCGGTGTGATTGGCGTGGAAACAGCAGATAAAGTGCTGAAAGGCGAAAAAGTCGACGCTAAAATCCCGGTAGACCTGAAACTGGTCACTAAATAAGACGACACACAGAAAAGCAGGGCACTGCGCCACCCGGAAGGGGGGCGCTCCTAACCGGACAGAAAAAATGAATACGAAAGGCAAACTCGTCGTCCTCGGCAGTATTAACGCTGACCATATCCTTAACCTCGAACACTTCCCTGCGCCGGGTGAAACCGTTACCGGTCAGGAATACCAGGTGGCGTTCGGCGGTAAAGGGGCTAATCAGGCGGTCGCCGCCGGGCGCAGCGGCGCGGATATTGCCTTTATTGCCTGTGTCGGAGATGACGATACCGGCGCCCGCGTTTGCAAACAGCTGGCAAGCGACAATATCGACACGGCTCCCGTCGCCACTATTAAAGGTGCCGCGACCGGCGTTGCGCTGATCTTCGTTAACGGAGCCGGTGAAAATGTTATTGGTATTCATGCTGGCGCAAATGGCGCGCTGACGCCGGAGCTGGTTGCCGCGCACCAGGATAAAATTGCTCAGGCTTCCGCGCTGTTAATGCAACTTGAGTCGCCGCTGGAAAGCGTGCTGGCCGCGGCTAAGCTTGCTCATCAGCATCAGACCAAAGTTGTGCTCAATCCGGCGCCTGCCTGCGAATTGTCGGACGAGCTTCTGGGGCTGGTAGAGATGATCACCCCGAACGAGACTGAAGCGGAAAAACTCACCGGTATTAAAGTTGAAAATGACGAAGACGCAGCGAAAGCCGCCGCCGCTTTGCACAACAAAGGTATCAACACAGTTATTATTACGCTTGGCAGCCGTGGAGTCTGGCTCAGTGAGAAGGGGAAAGGGCAACGCGTTCCGGGCTTTAAAGTAAAAGCCGTGGATACCATTGCCGCAGGCGATACCTTTAATGGCGCACTGGTGACGGCGCTGCTGGAGGAAAGGCCAATGGCTGAGGCTATTCGTTTTGCTCACGCCGCCGCCGCTATCGCCGTGACCCGTAAAGGTGCTCAGCCGTCCGTGCCGTGGCGCCGTGAAATCGACGAGTTCTTGCAGCAGCAGGGGTAAATCGTGGCCACCATGAAAGATGTCGCTCGTCTTGCGGGCGTCTCCACTTCAACAGTCTCGCACGTTATTAATAACGATCGGTTCGTGAGTGATTCCATTCGCGAAAAGGTCGATGCAGCCATCAAAGCTCTGAACTATGCGCCTTCAGCTCTGGCCCGTAGCCTTAAACTCAATCAGACCCACACCATCGGCATGTTAATCACCGCCAGTAGCAACCCGTTTTATTCTGAACTGGTACGCGGCGTCGAACGTAGCTGCTTTGAACGCGGTTACAGCCTGGTATTGTGCAACACCGAAGGTGATGAACAGCGCATGAACCGCAACCTCGAGACGCTGATGCAAAAACGCGTCGACGGACTGCTGCTGCTGTGCACGGAAACGCATCAGCCTTCTGCTGAAATTATCAATCGCTACCCTTCGATTCCCACGGTGATGATGGACTGGGCGCCCTTCGAAGGGGAGAGTGATGTGATTCAGGATAACTCTCTGCTGGGCGGTGAGATGGCCACTCAGCATCTCATCGACAACGGCTATACGCGGATCGCCTGTATTTCCGGGCCACAGGATAAAACGCCGGCCAGGCTTCGCCTTGAAGGCTATCGTAACGCCATGAACAGAGCGGGGCTGGAGATTAAAGCGGGCTACGAAATTATCGGTGACTTTGAGTTTCAGGGGGGATTTACGGCGATGAATGCCCTGCTGGCGCAGGAGCAACCGCCTCATGCGGTATTCACCGGCAACGATGCTATGGCGGTGGGAGCCTATCATGCACTGTATCAGGCCGGGTTGAAGGTGCCGGAGGATATGGCCGTGGTGGGGTACGATGATATTGAACTGGCTCGCTACATGACGCCGCCTCTCACCACTATCCATCAGCCTAAAGATGAACTGGGTGAGCTGGCCGTCGATGTGCTTATTCATCGTATGGCACAGCCCACTCTTGCACAGCAGCGGCTGTTACTGACGCCTGAGCTGGTGGAACGCGGCTCCGTTTAGGGTTTATGGCGCTCTTTAATCAGATTACGACCGTCTTTCGGGCGCAACAGCATAAACACCAGAGCAGAAATTAACGTCACCCCGCCCATCGTCAGGAACGTGTAGTGGAACTGTTCGACGGTATTCATGCTATCTATCCCTTCATAAACACGAAGCACAGCAGCACTTACTGCAACCCCAAGACTGATTGAAAGCTGCTGTGTGACGGCCAGCACGCTGTTGCCGCTGCTGGCGTTTTCGTCAGTAAGGTCGGCAAGCGTAATGGTATTCATGGCGGTGAACTGGGTGGACATCGCCATGCCCAGAATAAACAGCGGCAGGATCAGCAAGCCAACCCCCATTCCTGGAGACTGCAGTGAGAACTGCCCGATCAGCAGGCCGATAAATAACGTAATGCCGATCAGCGTCTTTCTGTAGCCGAACCAGCGCAAAACCTGCGTCACGGTTGATTTTGCCAGCAGCGAACCGAACGCGGTTGGCGCCATCATGCAGCCCGCTATTAATGCGGTATAACCGAAACCAACCTGAAGCATTAAAGGCATAAGGAAGGGAACACAACCGGTCCCCAGGCGCGAGGCGAGGTTGCCTGCGATTCCAACAGAGAAGGTACGGGTTCTGAACATCGGCAGAGCAATGAGGGGCGTGGGGTGTCGGCGCGCATGCCAGATATATGTCGCCAGCAAGAGTAAGCCGGCCAGGATCACGAGAATACCTATATAGCTTGCAACGATGCGCTCGCCAAACAGCTCCATGCCGCTTGAGATCAGCACAAGGCTTACACCAAATAAAAGAAAGCCGGTCATGTCAAAGCTGCGCTTTGGTGTGGTGAAGTTCGGCATATACTTGCGGGCATAAAGCAGGCCGAGAATACCGATAGGGATATTAATGAGGAAAATCCAGTGCCAGCTTGCCCATGTCACCAGCACGCCGCCAAGCAGAGGCCCCAGAATTGGCCCGACCAGGCCCGGCATAGTGACGAAATTCAGGACGGGTAATAACTCGCTTCGCGGATAGGCGCGTAATAAGGCCAAACGTGCCACGGGCATCATCATCGCCCCGCCAATGCCCTGGATGACACGGAAGATAACCAGCTGGCTTAGCGATCCGGACATGGCACAGGCAAACGAGCCGAGCGTAAAGAGGGTTACGGCAACCATAAACACGCGGCGAGTACCAAACCGATCGGCAAGCCAGCCGCTAACGGGGATCAGCATGGCAACCGTCAGGGTGTAGCTGATAATAGCGGATTGCATCGCCAGCGGTGAACGGCCAAGGCTATGGGCAATAGCGGGGAGTGCAGTATTAAGGATAGTGGCATCCAACGCCTGCATAAAGAAGGCCATCGCCGCAATCCACGGTAACCCGGCCATACTGCGAGCTTTTTTGGTCATTAGAATCCTGATGTTTTAAAACAGCCGGCAATGCGCTTGTTTAGCCGCGACCTGAGGGGGCCTGTAAGAGTGCCTGACCAGCAAGTAATGCGGCCTGACTGTCTCCCTGGATTATGGCATCCACAATTGCCTGATGCGACTCGAGTTTGATCACTTCGTTATTGGTTATGGCGCTGAAGTAATTGTAATAAACAGAACGGAATAAGTTAGCGAAAGAACATAAGAAAGGGTTACCGCTCATTTCATAGATGTGTTCGTGATAGGCCATATCGACTTCGACCCAGCGCTCGCGATCAAAAGCGTGTTTAAGCTTAACCATCTCCGCCATCATCTCGTTGAGCGACACTTTCTGTTCCTCGGTACCGTTTAAAGCCGCCAGTGAACAGGCCTGAGGTTCGAGGCTGTGACGCATTACAAGGAAGTATTCCACGACATCGTTGAAGTTTTCTTC
Organism: uncultured Buttiauxella sp.; assembly: GCA_946480445.1. Lineage (GTDB taxonomy): Bacteria > Pseudomonadota > Gammaproteobacteria > Enterobacterales > Enterobacteriaceae > Dryocola. Next base: position 494 of record CAMLJN010000008.1, on the reverse strand, counting down.
CGTCATCCACCAGGTAAGAAGCTCCTTATCAAGGAAGTTCCAGTGCGTACGGGGCATCACGCGGGTACCAATCCGCGGGCGCGGTAAAACCATTCCTTTTGCCGTTAATGTCTTTACTGCTTCTCGTACGGCTGTGCGGCTTACTCCAAACAGCTCACCCAGTTCTATTTCACCGGGTAAAATGCTTCCTGCTTCATACTCACCTCGCAGGATCTGTTTCGCCAGTTTCTCCGCCAGAACGTAGGAAAGGTTCTTTTGTGCCGCGAGCTGTTGTGTAGATAAAGACATTTTTGCAATTCCTTTAGCGATGTTTCTCTATAAGTAGTATGCCATCCGGCATCTCTTTCTGATGCTTAAAACAGCAAATATCCCGTGTCACACGGGTTTTGCAGCTGTTTTGGTGAAAAAAAAGACGCTTGGTAATTTATTTGCAATAAACACTTGTCAGCTCCCAGAAAATCCCTATACTGCGCCTCCACTGACACGGCACAACG
>CAMLJN010000007.1 GCA_946480445.1 uncultured Buttiauxella sp. | reverse complement strand
GCCGTTGTGCCGTGTCAGTGGAGGCGCAGTATAGGGATTTTCTGGGAGCTGACAAGTATAAAATTCAAAAATCTTATCGTTCGCTCACTTTTCAGGCGATATACTTAAAAAAGCCGTATTTCCGCCTGGTTTCCAGACAAAAACGGGTCCGTATGGACCCGTTTCTTCTTTTACATCGTTTACTGCACTGCCACGATATGACCGTCTTTGACTTCCAACCGGACCCTTTTCCCAGGAATCAGCTCTCCGGAAAGGATTTGCTGGGCTAACGGGTTCTCGATTTGCTGCTGTATTGCACGTTTCAATGGTCGCGCCCCGTAAACCGGATCGTAACCATTTTCGCTCAGTAGCTTCAGTGCCTCATCTGAGATCGTCACTTCATAGCCACGCTCTTCCAGACGTTTGTACAGGCGCTGCAGCTGAATCTGCGCAATAGAAGCAATGTGGCGTTCACCTAACGGATGGAAGACCACGACTTCATCTATACGGTTAATGAACTCCGGACGGAAGCTGTGGCTTACCACATCCAGCACCAGCTCCTTCATATGGCCGTAATCCAGTTCGCCGAAGCGCTCCTGAATCAAATCCGAACCGAGGTTAGAGGTCATGATGACCACCGTATTACGGAAGTCGACCGTTCTCCCCTGCCCGTCGGTCAGGCGACCATCGTCAAGTACCTGCAGCAAGATGTTGAACACATCCGGGTGCGCTTTTTCAACTTCATCCAGAAGAATGACGGAATAAGGACGACGGCGAACGGCCTCCGTCAGATAGCCCCCTTCTTCATAACCGACATAGCCCGGAGGCGCACCGACCAGACGCGAGACGGAGTGTTTCTCCATAAACTCGGACATATCAATACGCACCATCGCATCGTCGCTATCAAACATAAAGTTCGCCAGCGTTTTGCACAGCTCTGTTTTACCTACACCTGTTGGCCCAAGAAACAGGAACGAGCCAATCGGACGGTTAGGATCGGACAAACCGGCGCGGCTACGACGAATGGCATTCGAAACCGCCTCGACAGCTTCATTCTGGCCAATGACACGCTGATGCAACTCTTTTTCCATGCGCAGCAGCTTTTCGCGTTCACCTTCCAGCATGCGGGCAACAGGGATCCCCGTCCAGCGCGCCAGCACTTCTGCAATCTCAGCATCGGTTACTTTATTGCGCAGCAGGCGCATAGTCTTACCTTCGCTTTGCGTCGCGGCGGCAAGCTGTTTTTCAAGCTCAGGGATCTTGCCGTATTGCAGCTCCGACATACGTGCCAGATCGCCTACGCGGCGAGCCTGCTCGATGGCAATTTTTGCCTGTTCCAGTTCGGCCTTAATAGTCTGCGTACCAGAAAGCGAAGCTTTTTCGGCTTTCCATTCTTCTTCCAGCACCGAGTATTCGCGTTCTTTCTGATCTAACTCTTCGTTAAGCATGCCAAGACGTTTCTGGCTGGCCTCATCCGATTCTTTTTTCAGCGCCTGCTGTTCAAGCTTAAGCTGGATGATACGGCGATCCAGACGGTCAAGCTCTTCCGGTTTTGAATCGATCTGCATACGAATGCTGGAAGCTGCTTCGTCGATCAGGTCAATGGCTTTGTCAGGCAGCTGGCGGTCTGCAATGTAGCGATGCGATAAGGTTGCCGCCGCCACGATTGCAGGGTCCGTAATTTGCACATGGTGGTGCAGTTCGTAGCGTTCTTTCAGGCCACGCAAAATAGCAATGGTGTCTTCAACGGAAGGTTCCGCGACGAAAACTTTCTGAAAGCGACGCTCAAGCGCGGCATCTTTCTCTATATATTGACGGTATTCATCCAGCGTTGTGGCCCCCACACAGTGGAGCTCGCCGCGAGCCAGAGCAGGTTTGAGCATATTGCCTGCATCCATCGCACCGTCAGCTTTGCCCGCGCCAACCATCGTGTGCAGCTCATCAATAAACAGAATGACGTTGCCTTCCTGCTTAGAGAGATCGTTGAGCACGCCTTTCAGACGCTCTTCGAATTCACCCCGGTACTTCGCCCCGGCCACCAGCGCCCCCATATCCAGGGCCAGTACACGACGGCCCTTCAGGCCTTCAGGAACTTCGCCGTTAATAATGCGCTGCGCAAGTCCTTCGACGATGGCCGTTTTACCTACGCCAGGTTCACCGATAAGTACCGGGTTATTTTTGGTACGACGTTGTAATACCTGGATGGTGCGACGAATTTCTTCATCACGGCCAATCACCGGATCGAGCTTGCCTTGCTCGGCGCGTTCGGTCAGATCAACGGTGTATTTCTTTAATGCCTGACGCTGGTCTTCGGCATTTTGGTCGTTCACGCTTTCACCTCCACGCATTTGCTCAATCGCCGCTGTCACATTTGCCGTGGTGGCGCCCGCAGATTTCAACAAATCAGTTAATGTGCCACGCGATTCAAGCACGGCCAGAACAAAAAGTTCTGACGAAATAAAGTTGTCGTTACGTTTTTGCGCGAGCTTGTCGCACAGGTTGAGAACACGCACGAGATCCTGCGACGGCTGCACATCCCCCCCGGTTCCTTCAACCTGAGGTAGACGGCTAAGAGCCTGTTCGATTGCCGTGCGTAACTGCCCCGCGTTGACGCCTGCGGTGGTCAGTAAAGGACGTACAGATCCGCCTTCCTGATTGAGCAATGCGCTCATCAAGTGAAGGGGTTCGATAAATTGATTGTCGTGCCCGAGTGCAAGAGATTGGGCATCGGCGAGAGCAAGCTGGAATTTATTAGTAAGACGATCCAGACGCATAACTCCTCCCATATGCAGGTCAAATTTGCTACTGGAGATTAAATGAGGTCATCCCTCAATTATTCAAGGTTAATGACCTGAAATATGTGAGCTTTGCGTTACCCGAACTGGATCGTCTTGATTCGGTAGGTTATATCAGCCAAATAAAACTTGCCATACGACCGGTCGCTTTGTCGCGACGATAGGAGAAGAAATCGCCTGATTCGCTATGGGTGCAGCGATCTCCACCATAAACCTGTTCGATGCCCACGTTCGCAAGACGCTGACGCGCAAGCGTGTAGATATCAGCATAGTACTTTTCGCCAGCGCGGCGGAAAGCCGCTTCGGCCTTCGCATCTTTAGCCACAAAGGCTTCGCGGACTTCCGGGCCAACCTCAAACGCATCCGGTCCAATAGCAGGGCCAAGCCAGGCCATTATATTTTCCGGACGGTCATTAAAGCAGGCGACCGTTTCTTCCAGTACGCCTTCACACAGCCCGCGCCAGCCCGCATGGGCTGCCGCGACCTCTGTACCCGTCTTATTACAGAACAGTACAGGCAGGCAGTCCGCCGTCATTACGGCGCAAACCGTACCAGGAGTATTACTCCAGGAAGCATCCGCGCGTTTGGAAGCATAAGGCTCACCGGTCAGTTTCAGTACCGCGGTGCCATGCACCTGCTCCAGCCAGACTGGTTTTGCAGGCAATTGGGCTGCGGCATAAAAAAGACGCCGGTTCTCTTCGACGTGCTCAGGATTATCGCCACAGTGCGCGCCGAGGTTGAGCGACTCGTACGGGGAAAGACTTACCCCGCCGATACGTGTCGAACTACAGGCGCCAACGCCTTGCGGCATTGGCCATACAGGGAAAATCAATTGCGGGGCGGTGAGCTTACTCATAGCCAGTCCAGTTGATCCTTGTGAGCTTCGGTATCGACGCGCAGCGCTTCGATAAGCTCCACCATATCCTGAGGAATTGGCGCATGCCATTCCATCAACATGCCGCTAATAGGGTGGTATAAACGCAGCATTGTCGCATGCAGAGCCTGGCGGTCGAACTTGCGCAGCACAGCCACAAACTCTTCCGAGGCGCCTTTTGGCGGACGAGGGCGGCCGCCATAAAGCTGATCGCCAACTAAAGGATGCGTGATGTGGGCCATATGAACGCGGATTTGGTGGGTACGGCCCGTTTCCAGACGCAGGCGCAAACGTGTGTGAACACGGAAATGCTCCATGATGCGATAATGGGTCACCGCAGGCTTGCCCATCGGGTGTACAGACATATGAGTACGCTTGGTGGGGTGGCGACTGATTGGCTCTTCCACCGTGCCACCAGCAGTCATATGTCCGATAGCAACGGCTTCGTATTCACGGGTAATTTCACGCAGCTGCAAAGATTCCACCAGCCGGGTTTGTGCCGGAACGGTCTTGGCGACAACCATCAGGCCAGTGGTGTCTTTATCCAGGCGATGGACGATACCCGCACGCGGTACATCGGCAATCGGCGGATAATAATGCAGTAATGCGTTCAGCACCGTGCCGTCAGGATTGCCTGCGCCCGGGTGAACAACAAAATCACGGGGTTTATTAATGACCAGAATGTCGTCATCTTCGTAGACGATATTCAGCGGGATATCCTGGGCCTCCCAGCGTACATCCTCTTCGATTTCGGCATTGATGGTGACGGTTTCGCCCCCCAACACTTTTTCTTTCGGTGTGTCGCTGACTTTGCCATTGACCAGCACGCGCTGGTCAAGAATCCATTCTTTTATACGCGAACGTGAATAATCCGGGAACAATTCGGCCAAAGCCTGATCTAAGCGTTGACCGAGTTGAGATTCGGATACTGTTGCGTTGAGTTGTACTAGTTGTGCCATAGACAGCTTCTTCGTTAACGTTGGGTTTTACGGCAATGCCGTTTAATATAGTGTGCTATTGTAGCTGGTCTTCATCGGGAGCTGGAACTAAGCCTCCCGGAATAACATTCTGAGGAAAGTCAAAACGTCATGACGCGTATGAAATATCTGGTGGCAGCTGCCACGTTGAGCCTGGCTTTGGCTGGTTGCTCCAGTTCCAAGGATGAGGTTCCTGATAATCCGCCTTCTGAGATCTATGCGACTGCCCAGCAAAAGTTGCAGGACGGTAACTTTAAAGCGGCGATAACGCAACTGGAAGCTCTGGATAACCGTTATCCGTTCGGGCCTTACTCCCAGCAAGTCCAGTTGGATCTGATTTACGCTTACTACAAAAACGCCGATCTGCCGTTGGCTCAGGCGGCCATCGATCGCTTTATGCGTCTGAATCCTACCCATCCGAACATTGACTACGTACTTTACATGCGTGGCCTGACGGACATGGCGCTGGATGATAGCGCATTACAGGGGTTCTTTGGGGTCGATCGTTCCGATCGCGACCCACAGCACGCGCGTGATGCCTTCAACGATTTCTCTAAACTGGTTCGCGGTTATCCGAACAGCCAGTACGTCACCGACGCCACCAAACGTCTGGTGTTCTTAAAAGATCGTCTGGCCAAGTATGAGCTTTCCGTGGCGCAATACTACACCAAACGCGGCGCATGGGTGGCAGTAGTTAACCGCGTGGAAGGAATGCTGCGTGATTTCCCGGATACCCAGGCCACTCGCGACGGCTTAAAACTGATGGAAAAGGCGTATCGTGAGATGCAAATGACGGCTCAGGCTGACAAGGTGGCGAAAATTATCGCCGCTAACAGCAGCAAAACCTGATCCGCTTATGCCAAAAACAAAACGGCAGCTTCGGCTGCCGTTTTTTATGGCCTGAACGTAAAACTGAAACGATTTACCTTCAGGTCATCCCGTCAAATATGGCCGTTATTTCTGACTTCCACAAGCCCTATCCGCGAAGAAACTGTCCTGCCTCACAAAAAGCCTTCCTTGACAAAAAGTGACAAAATAACGTGATTCAAATCACATTTTTTGACATTGGGCGAGGTATGCTGGCTTTACCAAGACGGGAAAGACAAGAGGTAACTTTATGACAATGAACATTACCAGCAAACAAATGGAAATCACCCCAGCGATTCGCCAGCACGTCGCAGACCGTCTCAGCAAACTGGACAAATGGCAAACTCATCTAATTAATCCGCATATTGTTTTGTCCAAAGAACCCCAGGGTTTTGTGGCTGATGCCACCATCAGTACGCCAAACGGGCAGCTCGTTGCGAGCGCCAAACACGATGATATGTATACGGCCATCAACGAATTAATTAACAAACTGGAGCGGCAGTTAAACAAAGTGCAGCACAAAGGTGAAGCACGTCGCACGACAGGCTCCGTGAAGGATGTTGCCTTCGCCGAGGTATCGGAAGAAGAGTAAGTTTGCTCCTTGTTTCCAGCCATTCACGCGCCTTCGGGCGCGTTTTTTATTGACAGGATGAAAACAGAGCGGGTAAGTTACCCCTCAGACTTGTCAGGAATCAGCCCATGAGACTTACCCCGTTTTTCTTCGCATTCTTTTTTACCTTCCCCTGAACGGGAGGCAATTCGTCGTATAAGAAAGCATGCGAAGACGAACAAACAGGCCTCCCAAATCGGGAGGCCTTTTTTATGGATAGCGAAAAGGTAGCGTTATGACTGAGATAAACCCCTTGCTGGCACTACGCGATAAAATCAGCGCCCTGGATGAAAAGCTGCTGGCTTTGCTGGCCGAGCGCCGTCTGTTAGCCGTGGAAGTCGGTAAGGCAAAACTTGAGTCGCACCGCCCTGTACGCGATATCGATCGTGAGCGAGACCTGCTTGAGCGCCTGATTACGCTGGGTAAAACCCACCAGCTGGACGCCCATTATATCACCCGTCTGTTCCAGCTTATTATTGAAGACTCCGTGCTGACCCAGCAGGCATTGCTGCAACAGCATCTGAATAAAACCAATCCGCACTCTGCGCGCGTCGCCTTCCTCGGCCCGAAAGGCTCTTACTCTCACCTGGCGGCCCGTCAGTATGCCGCGCGCCATTTTGAACAGTTTATTGAAAGCGGCTGCGCGAAATTCCACGATATTTTTAATCAGGTGGAAACCGGCCAGGCTGATTACGCGGTCGTTCCCATTGAAAATACCAGCTCCGGCGCGATTAACGACGTCTACGATCTGCTTCAGCACACCAGCCTGTCCATCGTGGGTGAGATGACCGTGCCTATCGACCACTGTGTACTGGTCAGCGGGACGACGGATCTCGATAAAATTGCAACGGTTTACAGCCATCCACAGCCTTTTCAGCAGTGCAGTCAGTTCATTAATCGCTACCCTCACTGGAAAATTGAATATTGCGAAAGCACCTCCGCCGCAATGGAAAAAGTGGCGCAGAGCCATTCCCCCCACGTTGCCGCTCTCGGCAGCGAAGCAGGTGGGGCGCTGTATGGCCTTCAGGTGCTGGAGCGCAACCTTGCTAATCAGACGCAAAATATTACGCGCTTTGTCGTTCTTGCCCGCAAAGCGATTGATGTTTCCGAACAGGTGCCGGCCAAAACGACCCTGCTTATGGCCACGGGGCAGCAGGCGGGCGCCCTGGTGGAAGCCCTTCTTGTACTCCGCAATCACAATTTGATTATGACCAAACTTGAATCGCGGCCAATTAACGGTAATCCGTGGGAAGAGATGTTCTATCTGGATATTCAGGCCAACCTGAAAGATCAGGAAATGCAGAAAGCGCTACGCGAGCTGTCCGAGATCACCCGCTCGATGAAAGTGCTGGGCAGCTATCCGAGCGAGAACGTGGTGCCGGTCGATCCAGCCTGAGGCCTGGCCCAGTAAGCCAGCCTTAGCCTGGCTTACTGGCTTTCTTTAAATTTCACTTTAGGAAGGCCTGCTACGGCTACCTGAAGCGTAAAAATAGCGCCGGAAAGCGGGCGCTCCGCAATTTCCGCCGCCTCCATATTCTCCCGCGTGGTAGTAATAAATAACGTTTTCATCTCGCTGCCGCCAAAACAAACCATCGTCGGGCAACGAACCGGCAAAGCATACTCCTCCAGAAGGTCGCCCTGCGGGGAAAGCCGCACAATACGATAGCCATCAAATAGCGCCGTCCAGTAACAGCCCTCAACGTCTATTGCAGACCCGTCAGGAATACCTTCTCCCGCCGCGAAGCGCTTAAATACCTGACGCACGCCCGGCTCCCCTGCCTCATCTAACGCGGTGCGATAGATAACCGCATTTGGCGTGTCCGAGGTGTACATCCATTTTTTGTCTTCGCTGAAAGCCAGACCGTTCGCACCCTGAATATCATGCTGAATCACATGCGGCGTTAAATCATTATCAACGCGGCACAGCAGTGCCCCGTTATAATCGCCAGGCCCCCAGAAGGTGCCCGCGTAAAAACGCCCGTCCCGATCGGTGCCGCCGTCGTTAAAGCGAGCCAGTTCAGGGTTATTCGGGTTATCGCACACTTTATGCGTAATAAGCCCCGTACGATTGGTCAGGTATATCCCGCTGCGCAGCGCCACGATAAAGCCGCCGTTTTCGCGGAAGGCAAAGCATCCCACCTCCTCAGAAAACTGAATAACGTCGTGTTTTGCGCTCGGCAAGTGGTAGCGATGAATTTCATTTTCGAGGATATCGGTCCAGTAAAGGCTTTCTTCCTCAGCGCACCAGGTGGGGCATTCAGGCAGGTGGCCGGTGTAATCAAACAGGACTTGCGGCTGTGGCATCTCTGGTATCCTTGTCAAAAAAAAGCCAGCGGGCTTTCCCACTGGCTTTGATTATAAAACGAATTTGCGGTTACTGACGGCTATCATTTGCCTGACGTAACAAGGTGCGACTTTCACTCTGGAAACGCTGGGCGTACTCGCCAAACCAGTGCTCAACCTTGCGGAAGCTGTCGATAAATGCCTGTTTATCACCCTGCTCAAGCAGGCCGATCGCCTCGCCAAATCGCTTGTAGTAGCGTTTGATCAGCGCCAGATTGCTTTCTGAAGACATGATAATGTCCGCGTAAAGCTGCGGGTCCTGGGCAAACAGACGCCCGACCATCGCCAGTTCCAGCCGGTAAATCGGCGACGACAGCGCCAGCAGTTGCTCCAGCTGGACATTCTCTTCGGCCAGATGCAGGCCATAGGCAAAGGTCGCGAAGTGGCGCAGCGCCTGAATGAACGCCATATTCTGATCGTGCTCCACGGCACTGGAACGGTGTAAACGCGCGCCCCAGACCTGAATCTGCTCCAGGAACCACTGATAGGCTTCCGGCTGGCGGCCATCGCAGTAAACAACAACCTGTTTTGCCAGGCTACCGCTGTCCGGGCCAAACATCGGGTGCAGGCCCAGTACCGGGCCATGGTGTACGGCAAGCATGGCCTGAAGCGGCCCATTCTTCACCGAGGCGAGATCGACCAGTATGCAGTCATCTGGCAACGGCGGCAGCTGGCTGACAACCTGCTCGGTAAGATGAATGGGGACGCTGACAATCACCATGCCTGCGTCGGCCATGATTTCAGACGCGTGCGGCCAGTCTTCCTTCTCAAAGATGCGCACCGCATAGCCGGACAGCGTCAGCATTTTTTCGAATAAACGCCCCATCTGCCCGCCACCGCCAACAATAACAACGGGACGCAGTGCAGGCCGGAGTGTTTTAAACCCCTTATCGTTCTCACTGGAATAAGATTCGCGCATTACGCGCCGTAATACGTCTTCAATGAGATCGGGCGGCACACCGAGCGCTGCCGCTTCTTTGCGGCGGGAAGCGAGCATGGAAGCCTCCCGCTCCGGAACATAAATAGGTAAACCGTAGCGGCTTTTGACTTCCCCCACCTCCGCTACCAGTTCCAGGCGGCGTGCCAGAAGATCCAGCAGCGCCTTATCCACTTCGTCGATTTGATCGCGTAATGCGGTCAATTCAGCAACCATAGTAAAACCTCTTATGCCTGACGTGCCGCAAGCGTACCGTTCAGATCCTGATGAATCTCACGCAGCAGGCTTTCCGTTGTTTCCCAGTTGATGCAGGCATCGGTGACGGAAACGCCGTACTGCATTGCGCTGCGTGGCTGCTCTGAAGACTGATTACCCTCATGGATATGACTTTCAATCATCAGGCCAATGATAGAACGGTTACCATCTTTAATCTGGGCGATGGCGGATTCAGCCACGCCCGGCTGGCGGCGGTAGTCTTTGTTAGAATTGCCATGGCTGCAATCTATCATCAAGGCCGGACGCAGTCCTGCCTGTTGCATCTCTTTTTCACACTGGGCGACATCTGCCGGGCTGTAGTTCGGCGCTTTGCCGCCGCGCAGAATCACATGCCCGTCCGGGTTACCCTGGGTTTGCAGCAGGCAAACCTGGCCTGCCTGATTGATCCCCACAAAGCGATGCGGCATCGCTGCGGCACGCATCGCGTTGATGGCTGTACCCAGGCTACCGTCGGTGCCATTTTTAAAACCGACCGGCATCGAAAGGCCAGAAGCCATTTCGCGGTGGGTTTGTGATTCCGTAGTACGGGCACCGATTGCCGACCAGCTAAACAGATCGCCCAGGTACTGCGGGCTATTTGGATCCAGCGCTTCCGTGGCCAGCGGCAGCCCCATGCTTACCAGTTCCACCAGCAGGTTACGCGCAATTTTCAACCCTGCTTCCACATCAAACGAGCCATCCATGTGCGGATCGTTAATCAGCCCTTTCCAGCCCACGGTCGTCCGTGGTTTTTCAAAATAGACGCGCATCACGAGGTACAGACTATCGCTGACTTGTTCAGAGAGTTCTTTAAAACGACGAGCATATTCAATCGCAGCTTCCGGATCGTGGATCGAGCAAGGTCCACACACCACCAGCAGGCGAGGATCGCGACCGGCAATAATATTGGAGATCGTCTGACGGGAATGTTCAACCTGGGCTATCTGCGCGGCGGTTAGCGGGAACTCCGCTTTCAGCTGTTCCGGCGTAATGAGAATTTGTTCGTCAGAAATATGAACGTTGTTCAGCGCGTCTTTTTGCATGATGGCAGTCCTGTTTAGCTCGTTTGCGATAGTCGTTTCCTCGGTGAGGAGGGGTTACCATATCACGCACAGTAAAGATTGCAATCCGTTTTACGTAAATAATACGTTACACAACCATATAAACAGCCATTACAAAACCAAAATCGTAAACATTTAATTACACCACACTAAAAAATGCTGATTGCGCGACCAACTTTGCAAATGTTGCCCTCACGACCTGATAAATCCTTATTGAGCTTCTATGCTCAATGAAATGGCTCATCAAGGTTATCGCTATGCAGCGCATGTCTTTACTCCTGCTGGCCCTGTGTTTATCGGGCTGTGAGATTAATCCCTATACCTTTGGACCCCAGCCTGCACCAACGGACTGGTTTCAGGCGGGCCAGGATGATGCGCTGGCCGGCAATACGGTACAAAGCGATGAGGTACTGGGTTACCGGCATGGCGATCACCATGTTGACAGAAAAGAGTGGCGCAGAGGTTATGTGAAAGGACAGGAACGCATCTGTAACGCTGATTATCTTCAGCTGGCAGGTGAAAACGGTAAACGTTTCCCGCCCAGCTGCGAAAACTTACCGAACACCGCCAGACTGAAAGCTGGCTGGCAACAAGCCAGCGATGCCGGACTGCGGGCGTCAGTTTTGAATTAATTTATCCATCAGCCTGGAATAACTGCATTATTTCGGGGTTATTCTTATCATCATAATCCGTTGTCAGGAATATCATCACGGAGTGGAGTTAATGACGAGGTATATCGGTGATGATAAGATTGGCCGCATTCAAACGCATAAGAAATACTGGTGTTTGCCGCCAGAACATCGCCACGACGATAAGGCTCTGGATGTCACACCTATCATGCGCAGGTTAACCTTTTCCGCAGCGCTTATCGCTTGTTTATGCCTGGTTAGTCAAAATGCCACGGCAGCTGAGGATAACGATGTTGCCGCCCGGGTGCGGACGATTGTTGCCGGTATTGTTAGCTATACACGTTGGCCGCAGCAGCAGGTGCAGCCCAAACTTTGTATTTTTTCATCTTCTGTTTTTAGCGCTGCGCTCGCCCGCGCAAGCAGCAGTACAGACGGCATTCCCTATCACCCGCAGGTCGTCCACTCTTTAAATGAGGCGCTGCTGTCCCAATGCGATGGACTTTATTTCGGCTCAGAATCGCCGCAACAACAATTGCAAATTATCGAGCAGTATCACCCCCGGCCGTTATTATTAATTGCCGAGCAAAATACTCAGTGCACCCTTGGCAGCTCTTTTTGTCTGAATATAAAAAACAGCCACGTCTCTTTTTCCGTCAATCTGGATTCATTAACCCGTAGCGGCGTCAGGGTGAATCCGGATGTCTTACTGCTCGCTCGGCCACGGAACAATAATGATGAATAAGGATCCGTCGATTTCCTCGCGCCCAACGTTCAAAAGAACTTTGCGCAGAATTAGCATCACCAGCGTCGTGATCACCATGCTCACCGCGTGGCTGCTGCTGTCCGTCGCCTCAATGCTGACGTTAAAACAATATGCACAAAAAAATCTGGAGCTACTCTGCGCAACGGTAAGCCAAAGCTTAGAGGCCGCGGTCGTCTTCCGCGACGGCACTGCCGCCTACGAAACGCTGGCCACGCTGGGCAAACAAGGTCAATTCACCGCAGCACAGGTGCTTGACGCCAGCGGCAAGGAGCTGACCAACTGGCATTTAAACAGCGACGAGCGGCACGATATGGTCGGCGGGCTGGTCAGCAAATGGCTGTTCCCTCGTCCTATTGAACAACCTGTTTTACACAACGGTAATGTGATCGGCAAAATGCGCCTGACGGGCACGGACACCACTATTACGCATTTCGTGTGGCTGTCGTTGGGCGTATTAACAACCTGCATATTGCTTGCCGCAAGCCTTGCACTTCTGATTTCCCGCCACCTTCACCGGGACCTTGATAACGCGCTTCAGAACATTACCGGCGTGGTGCACGATGTGCGAACCAACCGTAACTTTGCCCGCCGGGTTTCCCCCGAAAAAATTGAGGAGTTCCATATCTTCGCCCAGGACTTTAATAGCCTGCTCGATGAGATGGAAGACTGGCAAAAACAGCTCCAGCTTAAAAATGCCTCCTTGCAGAGAACGGCCATGCACGATCCGCTGACCGGTCTTGCAAACCGTGCCGCCTTCCGTCAAGCGCTCGACGAGCTGATGGCCCCCGAGCAGAGAGACTCAGGCAGCGCCCTGCTTTTTATGGATGGCGATAACTTTAAGTTTATCAACGATACCTGGGGGCACGCGGCGGGAGATGTGGTGCTGATTGAAGTGGCGAGTCGTCTGCTACAGTTTACCCGTCATGACCATCAGGCTTTCCGCCTCGGTGGAGATGAATTCGCAGTGATTTTACATTCAGTCGCTGACAACGCTGCGGCGAAGGAAGCGCTCGCGCACCTGAAAAGCATCGTCGAGCGGCCGATCTCTTTGCTTAACGGGCAAGAAATCACCATGACCCTCAGCGTCGGCGTGGCGTTAACAAAAGATATTGCATCCACTGACAGCCTGATGGAAACCGCCGACCGCAATATGTATATCGAAAAGAATAAGCAGCGACAGCTGCTTATCAAGCAGAAATAACCAAGGATTGACTATGATCGCTTTCCGCCTGTTTGCACCAGCAATAGTATTCTCATGTTTTCTGACCGGCTGCCAGGCGCCGCCTTCCACCTTTACGCCTGAGCAGGTCGCGGCCATGCGCTCTTATGGTTTTACCGAGTCCAATGACAGCTGGTCCCTGGGCCTGTCGGACAAAATTTTATTTGGCAAAAACGAGTACAGGCTCCAGCCCGAAAGCTATGCCTCCATTCAAACCATGGCCGCAAAGCTTGCCGCCACGGGCCTGAAACATGCCAGGCTGGATGGGCATACCGATAACTACGGTGAAGAAAGCTACAATCAGGCGCTGTCCCTGAAGCGCGCTAACGTAGTGGCCGACGCCTGGGCCGAAGGTGCCAGTATCCCGCGCGCCAACCTGACCACCCAGGGCCTGGGTAAAAAATACCCGGTTGCCAGCAATGCTACAGGCCAGGGCCGCGCAGAGAACCGCCGCGTCGCGGTCGTCATTACTGCACCTTAATTACGCCAGCATCAGGCATAAAAAAGGGCTGCCAGATGGCAGCCCTTTACAGGGATGTCGCCTAAGCGAATCTTAGTTAAGACGCTCTTTGATACGAGCAGACTTACCAGTACGCTCACGCAGGTAGTACAGTTTAGCTTTACGAACGGCACCACGACGTTTAACGGTAATGCTGTCGATTACCGGGGAGTGAGTCTGGAATACGCGCTCAACACCTTCGCCGTTGGAAATTTTACGAACAGTGAATGCAGAGTGCAGACCGCGGTTACGGATAGCGATAACCACGCCCTCAAATGCCTGCAGACGTTTTTTAGAACCTTCAACGACCCATACTTTCACTTCCACGGAATCGCCCGGACGGAAGGAAGGTACATCCTGTTTCATCTGTTCTTGTTCAAGTTGCTTAATAATGTTGCTCATAATTTAATCTCTTATCCTGGGTAAACTGATGTATTGGGCGGTCTTAACCTTGCCCATCATGTTTATGTTGCTGTTGTGCGTGTTCCCGTTGGAACTCCGCCAGCAACCTTGCTTGCTCTTCAGTCAGAGCCAGGTTTTCCAGAAGTTCAGGTCTTCTAAGCCAGGTGCGGCCCAGCGACTGTTTCAGGCGCCAACGGCGAATCTCCGCATGGTTCCCCGACAGCAATACCGCCGGTACTTCCATGCCGTCTAACACTTCAGGACGGGTATAGTGTGGGCAGTCCAGCAATCCATCAGCAAACGAATCTTCGGTTGCTGAAGCTTCATGGCCCAGAACTCCCGGTATAAACCGTGAGACGGAATCAATCAGCGTCATTGCCGGTAGCTCACCACCGCTGAGAACGTAATCGCCGATTGACCATTCTTCGTCAATTTCGGTTTGGATCACGCGCTCATCTATGCCCTCGTAGCGGCCACAAACCAGAATTAGCTTCTCATTTGTTGCCAGCTCACTGACGCCTGCCTGATCAAGCTTGCGCCCCTGAGGCGAAAGGTAGATAACCTTTGCACCTTCCCCTGCCGCGGCTTTCGCTGCGTGGATGGCTTCCCGTAAGGGGTTAACCATCATAAGCATACCAGGTCCGCCGCCGTAAGGACGATCGTCCACGGTACGGTGCCGGTCATAAGTGAAGTCACGCGGACTCCAGCTCTGGATGCTCAGCAGGCCATTTTTAACTGCCCGGCCAGTTACCCCGTAATCGGTAATTGCGCGGAACATCTCTGGAAACAGGCTAACTACACCAATAAACACAAGCCTTTCCCCATCACGCCGTTTTGTTACCGTTTATCCGGAGGTTTAGAAACCAGGATCCCAATCTACTTCAATCGTTTGAGTAGCGAGATCGACTTTCTTGATAACCTGCCCATCGAGGAACGGAACCAGCCGCTCCTTGATACCGAATGCATCTTTCAGGTTTGCCTTAATGACGAGCACGTCATTGGAGCCGGTTTCCATCATGTCGATGACTTTACCGAGCTGGTATCCCTGAGTGGTCACGACCTGGCAACCCATAAGGTCTTTCCAGTAATAGTCACCCTCTTCGAGATGAGGCAGCTGCGTTGAATCGACCACAATTTCGCAATTGGTGAGCAGATTCGCGGCATCCCGATCGTCAACGCCTTTCAGCTTGATGATCAGATCCTGATTGTGGTGCTTCCAGCTTTCCAGCTGTACCTGCTGCCACTGACCCGCCTTCTGGATAAACCAGGGCTGATAGTCAAAAATGCTTTCGGCGTCTTCGGTGGAGGAAAACACTCTGAGCCAACCACGAATACCGTAGCAGGAGCCCATTTTGCCCAAAACGATTGGGTTAACAGGTGCCTTTGCGGAGAGTTGATTGCTCATCATGACCACCGTGACAGATTAAGCTGCTTTTTTTGTTGCTTTGATCAGCGCAGATACGCGATCAGAAACGGTTGCGCCTAAGCCAACCCAATGCTCGATGCGATCCAGATCCAGGCGGCTTGCCTCGTCTTTCTCACCAGCGATAGGGTTGAAGAAACCAACGCGCTCAATGAAGCGACCGTTACGTGCATTACGGCTGTCAGTAACAACAACCTGGTAGAACGGACGCTTTTTAGCGCCGTGACGTGCTAAACGAATAGTTACCATAACATCCTCTTTAGTGAATAAAACACCGGGCCCCATCGAGGGAGGGAGCCCGGTGTCATATTAAAAGCCCGAAAATTTTACTCATTTGGGCGCAAAAAGCAATCTAAATGAGCTTAACGGCCTGGGAAACCTGGCGGCATCATACCTTTCATGCCGCGCATCATTTTCGCCATGCCGCCTTTCTTCATCTTCTTCATCATGCGCTGCATGTCGTCGAACTGCTTGAGCAGACGGTTAACATCCTGCACCTGCATGCCGGAGCCCTGCGCGATACGGCGTTTGCGGGAACCTTTAATGATTTCTGGCGAGGCGCGTTCTTTAAGCGTCATGGAGTTGATAATCGCCTCCATGCGCACCAGAACTTTATCGTCCATCTGAGATTTGACGTTGTCCGGCAGTTGCCCCATGCCCAGCAGCTTGCTCATCATGCTCGCCATACCGCCCATGTTTTTCATCTGCTTGAGCTGCTCAAGGAAGTCGTTGAGGTCGAAACCGTCGCCTTTCTTCAGCTTGCTGGCCAGTTTCTCAGCCTGCGCGCGGTCAACTTTGCTTTCGATATCCTCGATAAGCGACAGCACGTCGCCCATACCCAGAATACGGGAAGCAATACGATCCGGGTGGAACGGCTCCAGCGCTTCGGTTTTTTCGCCGACGCCGAGGAACTTAATGGGTTTGCCGGTAATGTGGCGAATAGACAGCGCCGCACCGCCGCGCGCATCACCGTCTACTTTGGTCAGTACCACACCCGTCAGCGGCAGCGCCTCGTTAAACGCCTTCGCGGTATTCGCCGCATCCTGACCGGTCATGGCATCGACGACAAACAGCGTTTCTACCGGATTAATCGCGGCATGCACCTGCTTGATTTCGTCCATCATCGCTTCGTCTACGTGCAGACGACCAGCGGTATCCACCAGCAGCACGTCGTAAAACTTCAGCTTCGCTTCTTTCAGCGCAGCATTCACGATATCGACGGGCTTTTGCGCGACGTCAGACGGGAAGAAATCTACTCCGACCTGCTCGGCCAGCGTTTCCAGCTGTTTGATCGCCGCCGGGCGATACACGTCGGCAGAAACAACCAGCACCTTTTTCTTTTGCTTCTCGCGTAAGAATTTACCGAGTTTGCCTACGCTTGTGGTTTTACCGGCACCTTGCAGGCCCGCCATCAGCACCACGGCTGGCGGCTGAGCGGCCAGGTTGAGCACGGCGTTCTCTTCGCCCATTGCCGCCACCAGCTCGGCGCGCACAATTTTGACGAATTCCTGACCCGGCGTCAGGCTCTTGTTAACCTCGTGACCCACCGCCTTCTCTTTGACTCGGCTGATGAAATCACGCACGACGGGTAGCGCAACATCCGCTTCCAGCAGCGCCATGCGCACTTCGCGCAGGGTTTCTTTAACATTCTCTTCAGTCAGCCGCCCGCGGCCGCTGATATTGCGCAGGGTACGCGACAGACGGTCAGTTAAATTATCAAACATTGTATTTTGCCTAACGTGGTAACTTAAGGCCGCAGTACGCGACACAAAACAGAATTTGGCGGATTATAACATGAAGCCGCCCGGCATGTGATGCAACGGTTAGAGTTGGAGCAGGCGGCAGGTAACGTTATACTGCCTTTTTTCACCTCTGGCTAATTGACCGACACTTCTATGCCTGTTTTCGCACTTCTTGCGCTTATAGCCTACTCCATCAGCCTCGGGCTGATCATCCCCGGCCTGCTTCGGAAGAACAGTGCCTGGCGCCGCTTAGCCATTCTGTCGGCCAGTATTGCGCTGGTCAGCCACGCGCTGGCGCTGGAATCGCGTATTTTTGCCGGCGATGGCGGACAAAATCTCAGCCTGCTGAACGTCGGTTCGCTGATCAGCCTGATGATCTGTACGGTCATGACGATCGTCGCCTCACGTAACCGGGGCTGGCTACTTTTGCCGATTGTCTATGCTTTTGCGCTGATCAATCTGGCGCTCGCCACCTTTATGCCGAACGAATTCATCACCCATCTGGAAGCCACGCCGGGCATGATGATTCATATTGGCCTTGCGCTTTTCGCCTACGCGACGCTGATTATTGCTGCTCTTTATGCGCTGCAGCTGGCGTGGATAGACTTCCAGCTTAAAAATAAAAAGCTGGCCTTCAGCGCCGAAATGCCGCCGCTGATGGTTATCGAGCGTAAAATGTTCCACATCACCCAGGTTGGCGTGGTGCTCCTGACGCTGACGCTCTCCACCGGCCTGTTTTACATGCACAACCTGTTTAGCATGGAAAACGTCGATAAAGCCGTGCTGTCTATTCTGGCCTGGTTTGTCTACGTTATTCTGCTGTGGGGACACTATCATGAAGGCTGGCGGGGCCGCCGCGTAGTGTGGTTTAACGTCGCCGGTGCCGCGATCCTGACCCTGGCCTACTTTGGCAGCCGGGTTCTGCAACAGATCCTTGGCTAATTTTGTATTGATAAAGGAAAAACCTTTTGGAACACATCTCTACCACCACGCTGATCGTGACCCTGATCATCATGGTGGTGGTATCAGCCTATTTCTCCGGTTCAGAAACCGGCATGATGACGCTGAACCGCTACCGCTTGCGCCACCTTGCTAAACAAGGCAACCGCGCCGCAAAACGCGTAGAAAAGTTACTTCGCAAGCCTGACCGCCTGATAAGCCTTGTGCTGATTGGCAATAACCTGGTCAATATTCTTGCTTCCGCCATCGGCACTATCGTCGGCATGCGCCTGTACGGCGACGCCGGCGTGGCGATCGCTACCGGTATCCTTACCTTTGTCGTGCTCGTTTTCGCTGAAGTATTGCCGAAAACCATTGCCGCGCTGTACCCGGAAAAGGTGGCCTTTCCGAGCAGCCTCCTGCTTGGCCCGCTGCAAATCCTGATGATGCCGCTGGTCTGGCTGCTGAATATCATCACGCGGATGCTGATGCGTATGGTGGGGATAAAGACCGACAACGTTATCAGCGCCGCACTGAGCAAAGATGAGCTGCGCACCATCGTGCATGAATCACGTTCTAACATTTCCCGGCGCAACCAGGACATGCTGCTGTCCGTGCTGGATCTGGAGAAGATAAGCGTTGACGACATCATGGTTCCGCGCAACGAAATCGTCGGCATCAACATCAACGACGACTGGAAAGCCATCGTTCGCCAGCTGACCCACTCGCCGCACGGGCGCATTGTGCTTTATCGCGACACCCTCGACGATGCCATGAGTATGCTGCGCGTGCGGGAAGCCTACCGACTGATGACGGAAAAGCAGGAATTCACCAAAGAAACCTTGCTGCGCGCCGCCGACGAAATCTACTTTGTGCCGGAAGGCACGCCGCTTAGCGTGCAGCTGGTAAAATTCCAGCGCAATAAGAAGAAGGTCGGCCTGGTGGTGGACGAATACGGCGATATTCAGGGGCTGGTGACGGTTGAGGATATCCTCGAAGAGATAGTTGGCGATTTCACGACCTCGATGTCCCCCACCCTTGCCGAAGAAGTCACGCCGCAAAACGACGGCTCGGTCATCATTGAAGGCAGTGCTAACGTTCGCGAAATCAACAAAGCCTTTAACTGGACGCTGCCGGAAGATGAGGCCCGTACCGTTAACGGTATGCTGCTCGAAGAACTACAGGAGATTCCGGCGAACGACACGCGAGTGCGTATCACGCATTACGATATCGACATCCTGGACGTACAGGACAATATGATTAAACAAGTCCGCGTCACGCCCATTAAGCCGCTACGTGAGAGCGTAGAAGAATAACAGAGAAAAAAAGCCAGCCGCTCGGGCTGGCTTTGTACTTCTGAGGGCGCTAATTATTTCGCTTTTGCTACGGAAACCATAGCGGCACGAATGGTACGGCCGTTCAGGGTATAGCCCTTCTGCATCACCATCAGCACATGATTTGGCGCAACGTCATCAGACTCCACCATCGCAATCGCCTGGTGTACATCCGGGTTAAACGGCACATTGGTGTCGCCAACAACTTCCACGCCAAATTTGCGAACCACGTCCAGCATGGATTTCTGAGTCAGCTCAATCCCTTCAATCATCGCCGCCAGATCCGCATTGGACTTATCAGCCACTTCGAGCGCGCGATCCAGGCTATCAATCACCGGCAGCAGTTCGTTAACGAACTTATCCAGCGCAAATTTATGCGCTTTCTCGATGTCCAACTCGGTACGGCGACGCAAGTTTTCCATTTCGGCCTTGGTGCGCAGCAGGCTGTCGCGCTCGCGCTGCTGGACTTCTTCCAGCTGTGCCGTTAAATCTGCGATACGTTCATCGCGCGGATCCACCACCTCGGCGCCTTCTGCGGCCTCGACTTCGTCGTGCTGATCCATTGCAATTTCGTCCGAGACTTGCTCGTCTGGTGTTTTCTGTTCTTTACTACTCATGAAATTCTCCGCGTTTTTAGCATTCATCTCGCTGGTTCGCTTATTATGGGGATCAGTTTCCGGGATTCAAGGGAACGTGACATATTGTCATAAACGTCTGCGTATAAGGACCACCACGATGACTACCACGATAACAAACCCTCATTTCCGCTGCATTGGCATTGTCGGGCATCCACGCCATCCTACGGCACTGACCACGCATGAAATGCTCTATCGCTGGCTGTGCGGCAAAGGTTATGACGTCATCGTGGAGCAACAGATTGCTCAGGAGCTGAATCTTAAAAATGTGAAGACCGGCACACTGGCAGAAATCGGCCAGCTTGCTGACCTGGCCGTGGTCGTTGGTGGCGACGGTAATATGCTGGGTGCCGCACGGGTGCTGGCGCGTTACGATATTAAAGTTATCGGCATCAACCGAGGTAATCTCGGCTTTCTGACCGACCTCGACCCGGATAATGCGCAGCAGCAGCTTGCGGATGTGCTGGAAGGACATTACATCGCCGAAAAACGCTTTCTGCTCGAGGCGCAGGTCTGCCAGCACGACTCGGCGGCACGCCTGAGTACTGCGATCAATGAGGTTGTTCTGCACCCGGGTAAAGTCGCACATATGATTGAGTTTGAAGTTTACATAGACGAAGTCTTTGCCTTCTCTCAGCGCTCCGACGGCCTGATTATCTCAACGCCCACCGGCTCAACGGCCTATTCGCTTTCCGCAGGCGGGCCGATTCTTACCCCTTCCCTCGATGCTATTACGCTGGTGCCGATGTTCCCGCATACGCTGTCGGCTCGCCCTCTGGTGATCAACAGCAGCAGTACAATTCGCCTGCGCTTCTCTCATATGCGCGGCGACCTGGAAATCAGCTGTGACAGCCAGATAGCACTGCCTATCCAGGAGGGGGAAGATGTGCTGATCCGTCGCTGCGACTATCATCTCAACCTAATCCATCCTAAAGACTACAGCTATTTCAATACGTTGAGCTCAAAGCTTGGCTGGTCAAAAAAATTATTCTAAAAAGGTCGCCAGCCACTTTACTGTATAGATAACCAGGGTATACTGTACGTAACTACAGCTATGTTGTTATATACAGGAAGGTGGCTATGCTGGCTCAACTCACCATCAGCAATTTTGCAATCGTTCGTGAACTGGAAATTGATTTTCACCAGGGTATGACGGCTATTACCGGTGAAACCGGTGCCGGTAAATCTATTGCGATTGATGCCTTAGGGTTGTGCCTGGGCGGGCGCGCAGAAGCAGACATGGTCCGCCAGGGAGCCAGCCGCGCTGATTTATGCGCTCGCTTCTCGTTAAAAGATACCCCGGCCGCCCAACGCTGGCTGGAAGAAAATCAGCTTGAAGAGGGCCGTGAATGCCTGCTACGCCGCGTAATCAGCAGCGATGGCCGCTCGCGTGGCTTTATCAATGGCACCGCCGTTCCGCTGTCGCAACTGCGCGATCTTGGCCAGCTGCTGATCCAAATTCATGGCCAGCATGCGCACCAGCTTCTTCTGAAACCTGAACATCAAAAAAGCCTGTTAGATGGCTACGCGGGTGAGCACGCGCTTTCCGCACAAATGGCTGAACGCTATCGTGCCTGGCATCAAAGCTGCCGCGATCTCGCCCAGCATCAGCAGCTGGCGCAGGAACGCGCCGCCCGTGCAGAACTGTTGCAGTATCAGCTAAAAGAACTGAACGAATTTGCCCCGCTTGCCGGTGAGTTCGAACAAATCGACGAAGAGTACAAACGTCTGGCCAATAGCGGGCAGCTGCTTTCCACCAGCCAGCTGGCACTGGATATTCTGGCCGATGGCGAAAACGATAATCTGCAAAGCCAGCTGTATACCGCTCGCCAGTTGATGAGCGAACTGGCAGGTCTGGACATTAAGCTGTCCGGGGTGCTGGATATGCTCGAAGAAGCCGCTATTCAGATCTCCGAGGCCAGCGACGAACTGCGCCACTACTGCGACCGTCTTGACCTCGACCCAAATCGCCTCTACGAGCTGGAGCAGCGAATTTCCCGCCAGATAGCGCTGGCGCGCAAACATCATATTTCGCCGGAGGAACTGCCTGTATTCCACCAGAAGCTGCTGGACGAACAACAGCTGCTGGACGACCAGGCCTCCTCGCAGGATGAGCTGATGGCGGCGGTTGCGATCCACCACCAGCAGGCATTGTCCGTCGCGGCTGAGCTGCACAAGCGTCGCAGCCATTTTGCCGCCGAACTGTGCCAGCTGATCACGGAAAGCATGCACTCTCTCTCTATGCCGCACGGCAAGCTGGCGATCGACGTCGTGTTTAACGAAAACCACCTGACCGCCGAAGGTGCAGACCGCATCGACTTCCGCGTGAGCACCAACCCGGGGCAGCCTTTGCAGCCGCTGGCTAAAGTCGCCTCCGGCGGCGAGCTGTCGCGTATCGCCCTGGCTATTCAGGTGATCACCGCCCGTAAAATGGAAACGCCAGCGCTTATTTTCGATGAGGTTGACGTGGGCATCAGCGGCCCAACCGCAGCGATCGTCGGTAAACTGCTACGCCAGCTGGGTGAATCCACCCAGGTAATGTGCGTGACGCACCTGCCGCAGGTCGCAGGCTGCGGACACCATCACTTCTTTGTCAGCAAAGATACCGACGGTGAAATGACAGAAACGCATATGCAACCGCTGGATAAGCGCGCTCGTCTTCAGGAGCTGGCCCGCCTGCTTGGCGGCAGCGAAGTCACTCGCAATACGCTCGCCAATGCGAAAGAGCTGCTCGCCGCCTGATGAGCATTAATCACGCCCTGGTCCGTGCATCAGCCCTGCGCAGGCTGGATATAATTGTTTAAAAAAACAGCGCATGGCACATTAACGGGCAATTGGGCAGGTTTTGAGCCAACTTTTTTGGTCTCTCAGGGTCTGAGTTAAACGCCTTAAGGTTTTAAACTGCGAAAAGGTTTATTATCATCGGCATATTACGAATGAGCCACGTGCTGCTCGGGCCCGAAAAGGAATCAAATCATTATGCGCTGTAAAATGCTGACTGCTGCCGCAGCGGTTCTTCTGATGTTGACCGCAGGCTGTTCCACTCTGGAGCGAGTGGTTTACCGCCCCGATATCAACCAGGGGAACTACCTGACACAAAATGATGTGTCGAAGATCCGTACCGGTATGACTCAACAGCAGGTTGCTTATGCCCTGGGGACACCGATGATGACCGACCCGTTCGGTACCAACACCTGGTTCTACGTCTTCCGCCAGCAGCCGGGGCATGAAGGGGTAACCCAGCAAACGCTGACGTTAACCTTCAACAGCAGCGGTGTATTAACTAACATCGACAACAAGCCGAAGCTGGAAAAAGACCAGTAAGGCGGGATCGAAAACAGAAAAAGGCGCTTAAAGCGCCTTTCAGACTGATGACAAGCCCTGCCCTCACGCAGGACAAGCAGAGATCGCCAACTAAATAATAAGGAAAATCAGTTTATTGATTTTCGGCAGCTAACCGCAAAGAAGGAAAAACCGCACTTTTTCCTTCTTTGTCAGCAATAAAAAAGGCGCCCGGAGCGCCTTTTTTATTCTTTCTTCGCCGAGCGTTCAGCTCGTTGACGCCGCAATTCTTTCGGGTCTGCAATCAGCGGGCGGTAGATTTCCACTCTGTCGCCGTCATGCACCTCATCGGTAAGCTTTACCGGGCGGCTGAAGATGCCAACCTTATTCTTATCCAGATCGATATCATCACGCAGTTCAGGCAAACCTGAGGCTTCAATCGCCTGTTTAACCGTGCTGCCCTGCGCCAGGCTGACTTGACGCAGATACTGCTTTTCAGGCAGGGCATAAACCACTTCGACCTTTATATCAGGCGACACTGTAAACCTCTTTGGCCCGCACGGTAAAAGCCTGCACCATGCTGCCCGCCAGCTCTTTAAAGATGCGGCCAAACGCCAGCTCGATGAGTTTATTGGTGAATTCAAAATCGAGATGGAATTCAATGCGGCAGGCATCGGCGGTCAAGGGCGTAAACTTCCAGCCTCCCATCAGGGATTTGAACGGCCCGTCGACTAGGTGCATCAGAATGCTCTGGTTGCTGGTCAATGTATTGCGTGTGGTGAAGGTTTTGCTGATCCCTGCTTTCGAAACATCCACCGCAGCCGTCATTTGACCGGCGGAAGCATCAAGCACCCGGCTGCCGGTGCAACCAGGTAAAAAGTCCGGGTAGGATTTCACATCGTTCACTAACTGATACATCTGCTCCGCGCTGTAAGGCACCAGGGCAGTACGACTAATCTGGGGCATAGCTATTCCTGTGAGTCATACAACCCACAAATAATAACATTTATCCCTGAGCAAAGAAAAACTCTTCGCGCGCAGGCGTGTTAAGATATGCCCTTTCCGCCCGCGGTGAAGCGGGGTGTCTTTGAACTCTTGATTGCGTATACTGAGCAGCACTATGACAAAGAAAAAAGCACACAAACCTGGCTCAGCCACCATCGCGCAGAATAAGCGCGCCCGCCACGAATACTTTATCGAAGATGAGTTTGAAGCGGGCCTCGTACTGCAAGGCTGGGAAGTAAAAACACTGCGCGCCGGGAAGGCAAATATCAGCGACAGCTACGTCATTTTAAAAGATGGCGAAGCCTTCCTGTTCGGCGCTAACTTCACGCCGCTCAACGTGGCCTCAAGCCATGTGGTCTGCGATCCGACCCGCACCCGCAAACTGCTGTTAAACCAGCGCGAGCTGGATAACCTGTACGGCCGCATCAATCGTGATGGCTACACCGTCGTCGCGCTCTCTATGTACTGGAAGAATGCCTGGTGCAAGGTGAAAATTGGCGTGGCAAAAGGTAAAAAACAGCACGATAAGCGTACGGATGTGAAAGATCGCGAATGGGCGTTAGATAAAGCCCGTATCATGAAGCACGCGGGCCGTTAATTCCCCCGCTTCGTTTTACCCGCCAGCCAGACGGGTCCTTCCCCACAGGGAGGATCTGGATAAGTATTCCTGATTCTCCTTGTGTATCCTGTTGTTTTTTTTTGGCAATACCTTAGACCCTGTACTTTCTGGCTTACCCGGTTTCCGTTGTCTATCATTATCTCCTGACGTTTCCCGGCATCGCCTCCGCTTTGGGGGCCACTGCGGGTGCGATTTTACAAAAGGAGCCCCTGATACATGGCATGAACTGGCGAACGGATTCGAGGTGAATCAGGTCGTCCGCGTGCTGTATGAAGCCGGAATGCTGAAAAAGCCCGCCAGCGGCAGAAGCTGACAGAGTCGCACACCAGGCATCCTTACTCGAACCTGATAACCCGAGGCGCGTATAAAACCAGATTACTTTCGTGGTTTCAAATGCCTGTAGCGAAAAATCGCAGGCGAAATGCGTTACAGGATTTATCCATGGGCATAAAGCTTATTTTTCCTTCCAGCCAGGTCTCCCGGATACTTTTCGCCTGCTGGAGGAGGCAGGTTAATCTCTGTGGCTTCGATTTTACTGGACTGCCTGTATCGTCAAATTTTTGTACCCACGAAATTAATAATAACCTCGCCTAAACATTCATGGCAAATATGAATCAACAATTCATTATAACTCTATGCAATTGCTGTTAATTTTCATGGCAGAGTACTATACCGCGTGACATTGCCACTCTGGATAGCGATACTTTACCGTAGCTATCAGCTTCGCATCTGGCAGAAAATAAACGTGCTGTAGGAAGTAGGACAGGTTGAACTATACAGATAAGGATATTGACGCAGTGACAATAGATTTTAGCAAAGAACGCCTTCTGGCTTCAGGGTTTACTGCAAAGGAATTGCAGAAGCTTCAAAACAGCAATGATAATTCCGGGGGAACGTTTGAGGAAGTCGTCAGGGATTTAGCTAAAAGATTCAAAAGGATATTCTTCACGATTGTTTCTATCTTTCTATTATTTGTTCATGCTGCTTTTACCGCGCCGATGAATGAACTGATATTTCCTGGCGTATCAATACTTGTCGTATCTGTATTAATTACGTTTCTTCAACCGCCAGTTATTTCATTTAAATGCTGGCGGTTTTGTAGAGGACATTAAATTTAGTTATTCTCCGTACTGAGAAGATCAAATATCACTTTGGCCTTAACGCCATAACCGGCTATCTTCATCGTTAGCTTTGGTTTGCTCATAGTGTTTACTTTCCTGTAATAGTCGGCAGGCAAGTAGCGGACGAAATTTATTCGGCTCAGACTATCTTTAAGGTGGAAGGCGGACAGCGTATTTGCTGTGCTCACCAGCTTTCTGGCCTCAAGGTTAACCATGTTTTCTGCCCAGGCTTTGTTTCTTCTGCCTGAGCCTGTCATATCAAGTAACGCTGTGACCATTTGCACTTTCCCTGTTATATCTGAAGGTCGTATGTGCGCGAATTCTGTTACCGGACAGATTGAAAATCAAAGAATTGGTCATTTTTTAGGAATAACCACCTGATGGCCTCAGCGGGTACACCAGAAAACGGGAGCAGAGCGACCAGCATCTCTCTGGAGCCGTACAGCAAGCAGCGCCCACAGGCGAGGATTAAAATAGCAACAATTTCGGAATTTAACGGGACTAAGCGGATTTTAGCGGAAGAGCTAAGCCCGATAGCCAAAAATGGCGCGAATAATGCGACGGGATCACTCTGGAAAGAGTAGGCAAAATGCCAGCGGGTATGGTCAAAAATCAGCAGCACATTTGACAAATACCCACCCCGTCTATTTAAAAAAACGTGCGCGAGCGTGGGGTTACGCGATTAAAGCACTTTTAATTCTGCATTACGACGAAAAAGCAGGAAGGAGCAGGATTGCGCAAAAGTGATTTTTTTGCACAAAAACACACGGATTCTTGTCAGAAATGCGCGCGACTTACGCTTCGTTTAATCGTTCGCCATCAAGCTGACTGTTAAAAATGAGAGCGCCTTTCTTTTTTCTAATTCCAGGCTACGCTGTTATTTTTAAACCATGATATATTATACATCATGCAGTAAACACGGCTATATCATTTGCACCGCGCACTGCCTTTACAATTTTCCACGGGGAATATTCAACAAGCTTTGGCGAGAATTATCAGACAATTATCACCTTAATAACCCTAATTACCTAAGGTGTAATAGGGAAAGACTTTCGAAGTATAGCGTAATATTCCCCACCTGCCACAGAAGAAATAAATAACATAAAATTCAACAACATAGAAAATATAAAGCTTATTAAAACGCCACCTCCCTTTTCTCCCCCTACACCTTCCCCGTCTTATTTCACTGCATCTTAAACATCATTTAAACCAGACTTCATTTGCACTTTCATTTATTCCTGTCTATATCATCCTTACCTCCCTCCAGGAATAATTAAAAAGTATGATCCGTACATTTATATAAATTCAAAGCGAAGCATAAAACCAACGTTAACCAACTGTGTCAGTCATCGCTTAGACGATGTCCGGATCTGCTCGCTTATAGATTTAAAGTTCAACTGGAAGCGTTAACCCTTTGTTCTGAGAAATATATTTGCTTGCCTGAGCACAATTAAAGACTACACCCACGTTCACCTCGAATGGAGTGATAACCATGCCTTCAATATCCATCATCTCAAAATTAACCGGCGTAACGAATAAAGTTGAAGCTTCTGAGATTACGCTAAATTCCCCCTCCATTGTGGAACTCAAAGCCGAACGAAGTGATATCGCAAGCATCACGCGCACAGACCAGGATATGGTCATTACCCTGCGTGACGGTGAAGTCATAACGGTAAAAAACTTCTACGCCTTCACCGATCAGGGCGGTAATCAGCTGGTGCTTGAAGGCCAGGATGGTGTTTTGTGGTGGGTGCAGGATACCGAAGCAGGCTTTCACTTCGAACAAATCGAGAACATTGACGAGCTGATGGCGGCGACGGGCAGTCATGAAAGCGGCGGTGCCGTCTGGCCCTGGGTGTTAGGCGGCTTAGCGGTTGCCGGGGGAATTGGCATTGCTGCAGCAAACAGTGGTGGTGGTGGTGGCGATGATAACTCGAACAACGGGGGTGACCCGGGTACACCAACCCCTCCGGGTGGAGATAAAACACCGCCAGCCGCACCGACAGATTTAAATGTCTCCGCCGACGGTAAAACCGTTACCGGATCAGCTGAGCCTGGCAGCAAGGTTACTATTACCGACGGCAATGGAAATGTTATCGGCACCGGCACCGCCGGAAACGATGGCCATTTCTCCGTCCCTCTTAAAGATCCGCAAATCAGCGGCGAACATCTGACAGCACACGCCACCGATCCGGCAGGCAATAACGGTCCTTCCAGTACAGTAATCGCGCCGAACATTCCTCTGCCGGACGCCCCGACGCTCACCAACGTGGTCGATAACGTCATACCCACCGTCGGTAACGTCCTGAAGAATCATGCCACCAATGACAATACACCGACGTTGCAGGGCAAAGGCAAGGCTGGCTCAACGGTGCATATTTACGATAATGGCGTCGAGATCGGTAAAGTAGTGGTCGGCTCTGATGGCTTCTGGAGCTATACGCCAGGTAAGGCCCTGGCCGATGGCTCTCATGAATTTAGCGTTACGACCACCAATGCCAAAGGCGAAAGCGCTCACTCTCCAGGCTATACGGTCACCGTGGATACCGTTGCTCCTGATGCACCAGCCCTGTCGCCGCTGACAGATAACGTCGGTCTTTATACCGGCATAATAAAAAGCGGTGCATCTACGGACGATACGAAACCAACCCTTAGCGGTAGCGGAGAGGCCGGTAATACCGTGCTTATCTTCGATAAAGGCGTGCAGGTTGGCGAGGTTACCGTTGGCAACGACGGAAAATGGAGCTTTACCCCTACCCAGCCGCTTAGCGAAGGTAGCCACTCTATCTCAATAAAGCAGGTCGACCCGGCGGGAAACCTGAGCTCCTCTACCGCAGGCCCGGCGTTTACGGTTGATCTCACCCCGCCAGAGGCGGCGAAAATTACCAGCGTAAGCGCGAACGGCACGACCGTTTCCGGCACCGCTGAACCCGGCGCTTTTGTGACGATTTATGGCGCAGGCGGGGTTGTGCTGGGCGGCCCGGTGACCGTCGGTGCGAACGGTCAGTTTACCCTGACGCTTAGCCCCGCACAGACACACGGCGAAACCTTGTCAGCCCATATTCAGGATGCCGCTGGTAATAACGGCCCTGATACGAACTTCCTCGCCCCCACTTCGCAAACGACAGCCGTCCCGGTCCTGACCTCGATAACTGACGATGTCGGCCCTTCGACCGGTGCGTTAAAAAATGGTCAGAGTACCGACGACAGCAAACCAACCCTGAACGGGACCGCTGAACCCGGCAGCCAGATAACCATCTATAACAACGGCACTGTTCTGGGCACAACCACCACTGACGGCACCGGCCACTGGACATTTACGCCTTCGCAGCCGCTGACCGAGGGTCAACACATATTCACCTTTACCGCCACCGGCAGCCAGGGCACCAGCCCCCTCTCGCCCGGCTTTACGGTCACTGTTGATACCGTGGCGCCGGGAGCACCCGGCAACCTTAGCGTATCCGATGACGGCAAGACGGTGACCGGGACGGCGGAAGCGGGCAGCACGGTGACCATTACCGACAGCAACGGCAACCCAATCGGCAGCGCAACCGCTGGCTCTGACGGCAAATTCACCGTCACCATCACGCCACCGCAGCTCAACGGAGAAACGCTCGGCGCTGCTGCTACAGACCCGGCCGGCAACACCGGCGGCCAGAGCACAGTTCTCGCTCCCGATCATACCGCTCCTGGCGCTGCGGTGATTAACGGTCTTGTGGACGATACAGGCAGCATTACCGGACCCATAACGAATAATGGCGTAACGGATGATGCTAAGCCGACGCTGAGTGGTACAGGTGAAGCGGGCGATACCATCACTCTCTTTGATAATGGGGTAAAAATTGGCACCACCACGGTCGGCAGCAACGGAACCTGGAGCATTACTCCCACCACGCCTCTTGGTGAAGGGCAACACACTCTGTCCGTGCAGCAAACTGACCCTGCTGGCAACCTGAGTCCGATTGTCAGCGGCCCAACCTTTACCGTCGATACCACACCGCCACCGGCCGTCACAATCACCTCGGTCAGCGAGAATGGTTCAACCGTGTCGGGTACAGCCGAACCGGGCAGCATAGTTTCCATTACCGGCCCGGGTAACGTATTGCTGGGCGCGCCGGTAGTGGCAGGACCTGATGGTAAATTCACGATAACGCTTTCACCTGCGCAGACGCACGGCGAGTCGCTGACAGCGCACGTCCAGGACGCAGCCGGTAACCCCGGCCCTGATACAGGCTTTACCGCCTCTAACTCACAATTCCCTGCCGTACCGGTGCTGGAGACGGTAACTGACGATGTTGATCCGTCCACCGGCACGCTGAATAACGGCCAGAACACTAACGACAGCACGCCAACGCTCAGCGGTACGGGTGAAATTGGCAGCACGGTGACCGTCTACAACAACGGCATACTTCTGGGTACCACACTCGTGGACGGCACCGGCCACTGGACCTTCACTCCGCTGTCACCTTTACCGGAAGGCCAGCATGTCTTCACCCTGACGGCAACCAACCTCAATGGCACCAGCGCCACTTCGCCCGGATTTACAGTCACTGTCGATACGCTGGTCCCATCAGCGCCAGGCGATCTTGATGTTTCGGCAGACGGTAAGACCGTGACCGGGACGGCGGAAGCAGGCAGCACGGTGACCATTACCGACAGCAACGGGAATCCAATCGGCAGCGCGACCGCAGGCCAGGACGGCAAATTCACCGTCACCATTACCCCTGCACAGCTTAACGGGGAAACGCTGGGGGCTACCGCCACCGACGCCGCCGGTAACAAAAGCCCGAATGCTTCCGTGGTTGCCGAAGATCATACGCCGCCGTCTGCGCCAACCGGTCTGTTGGTTTCAGCTGACGGTCTGCACGTCACCGGCACAGCCGAAGCGGGCAGCACGGTAACCATTAAGGATGGACAAGGAAATATTCTCGGTACCGGCACCGCAGGTAACGACGGTAAATTTGACATCACGCCGCTCGCCCCACCGCAAACCAACGGTGAAACATTGCTGGTCACGGCAACCGATGCGGCACAAAACACCAGCCCTGATGCCTCCGTTGTCGCTCAGGACAATACGGCCCCGGATGCGCCTACAGATGTGAAAATTAACGATGAAGGCTCGGTGGTCACCGGCAACGCTGAAGCTGGCAGCACCGTGACGGTCACCGACGGTAACGGCAACGTGCTGGGCGAAACCAAAGCAGGGGCCGACGGCAGCTTTACCGTGCCGATAACGCCGCCGCAAACTAACGGCGAAACCCTGGAAGTATCCGCCAAAGATAATGCCGGTAACGTTGGCCCACAAACACCGGTTGAAGCGCCCGATACCACCGCGCCGAACGCCCCCGTTATCTCTGCGGTGTTTGATGATGTCGATCTTAATACCGGCAATCTGACCAGCGGTCAGACCACCAACGATGACAAGCCTGCAATTTCGGGAACCGCCGAAGCCGGGTCCACCGTTAAGATCTACGACAACGGCACGCTGCTGACCACGATTAACGTCGATAGCTCCGGCACCTGGAGCTACACGCCAACCACGGCGCTGAGTCAGGGCTCCCATAATCTGACCGTCACCGCAACGGACGGAAAAGGTAACACCAGCGCGGAATCCTCATTCAATGTCATCGTCGACAGCATAGCCCCACTCACGCCAGCCATTACGCTTGTGAGTGATAACGTCGGAACGCTTACCGGTCCGGTGGCCAACAATGGCTTTACCAACGACGCCACACCAACCATCAGCGGAACCGGCGAGCCAGGCTCCTCGATCACGCTCTACAATGGCACTGATATCGTCACCACCCTGGTTGTTGGTCCCTCAGGCACCTGGAGCTACACCCCTTCCACACCGCTGCCGGATGCGACCTATAACTTCACGGTCAAAGCCTCAGACGCGGCGGGCAACACCACAGACTCTTCGGTCGTCATGACGATTACCGTCGACACCGTCGCGCCAGGCACACCGGCTTTCACTGCGGTAACTGACACCACCGGGAGCATCACGGCTCCGCTGGTCAGCGGCTCAACGACCGATGAAACCCGCCCGCAAATAACCGGCTCGGGCACCACCGGTTCAACGATCACCATTTATGACAACGGCACGGCCATTGGCACCGCCACGGTTGTGGGCGGAACATGGACATTTACCCCAACGCAGCCGCTGAGCGAAGGGCCGCACACGCTCACCGCAGTGGCGACCGATTCCGCAGGCAACGCCAGCCCGGCGGGCAGCTTTACTCTGACGGTAGACCTCACGCCGCCATCGGCACCTTCCATACTCACCGCGGCCGGAGATATTGGCGGCCAGCCTGCGACGCTAAACAGCGGCGGCAGCACGCAGACCACCCAGCCAGAACTCTCAGGTAAAGGCGAGCCGGGTGCGAAGGTGGAGATTTTCTATAACGGCAACTCGCTGGGCACGGCTACCGTACAGCCGGACGGCAGCTGGACATTTACCACGCCGGTACTGTCGGAAGGACCGCATAGCCTCACAGCGGTGGCGACCGATCCCGCAGGCAACGTCGGCCAGCCTTCCCCGGGCTTTAACCTGACCGTAGATAACACGCCGCCGGTCCAGCCAGCGATTCCCATCGTGGTGGATGACCAGGCGCCGGGGATTGGCAACATAGCTGCCAACGGCAGCACTGACGACACCACGCCAACCTTTACCGGGACGGGAACCGCAGGCGACACCATTACCGTCTACAACGGATCGGATCCTCTGGGTACCACCACCGTGCGCGCCGACGGCAGCTGGAGCTTCACACCAGCTACCCCGCTGCCGCAGGCGCAATACAACGTTCATGTGGTCGAAACAGATCCGGCGGGCAACAGCAGTCAGCCTTCCGGCAATATCATCTTCAACATCGACACCACCGCGCCGGATGCACCCGTCATTCTGAACGCAGACGATGACGTCGGCGCAGTCACACTGCCGCTGACCAACGGAAGCGTGACCGACGACAGCACGCCGGTGTTCCACGGTACGGGTGTTCAGGGCGATACCATCACGCTGTACAACGGCTCGACGGTTGTCGGTACGGCGGTGGTCGGTGCAGGCGGAACCTGGACCCTGACGCCAACCTCCCCGCTGCCAAACGGCACCCTGACGCTGACCGCTACGGCAACCGATCCGGCGGGGAATACCAGCGGCGCTTCAGGCAGCTTTACTCTGACCGTCGACAGCACGCCGCTTACCCTGCCGGTCATTACAGAGATAACCGATAACTTTGGGGTCATTCAGACCCCGCTGGCAAACGGTAGCTTTACCGACGACACCACCCCAACCCTCAGCGGTACGGGGACCGTTGGCAGCACCGTTACCGTTTATGACCTGGATGGGACTATCCCGCTCGGCAGCGTCGTGGTTGGCGCAGACGGAACCTGGAGCATTACCACCTCAGCGCTGGGAGAAGGTGACCACACGCTTACCGTTCGGGCTACGGATGCGGCAGGCAACTCGGTTGGGCCAACCGCACCAGTGACGCTGAAGGTTGATACCACCGCTCCCGCAGAGCCTACCGACATCACCATCTCCATCGACGGCACCATCGTCAAAGGTAATGCCGAACCTAACAGCACCGTCATTATTAAAGATGCGCTCGGCAACGAAATCGGCAGGGGCGTCGCAATCGGCACGGGGCAATTTACCGTGACGATTGCGCCAGCACAAACTCATGAAGAAGCATTAACAGCGACAGCCCAGGATCGGGCGGGAAATCAGGGTGATCCGGCAGGATTTAACGGTTCCGACTCAGGGTTGCCGCCAGCACCAGTCATTATCAATGCCCTGGATGACGTGGGCGCGATCACCGCTCCGCTCACCAACGGCAAGAGCACCGACGACACCACGCCAACGCTTACCGGTACGGCAGCAGCTGGGGCTACGGTGACTATCTATCAGGATGGCGTATTACTGACCACCGTCATCGCCGATGGCGCCGGAGCCTGGTCTTACCCGATTACCAATGCCCTCTCCGAAGGACCACACAGCTTTACCGTCAGCCAGACTGTCGGTGGCTTAACCAGCGGCATGTCGCCTGATTTCACCCTCACCGTCGACATCACCGCGCCAACGGCACCTGCTCTGACTTCGGTCGTCGACGATGTCACGCCCGGCACCGGCAATGTCGATACCGGACAGCAAACCAACGATCCTCGCCCGACCTTCAACGGCACCGGCGAAGCGGGCAGCACGGTATCAATCTTTGACAACGGCACTCTGCTTGGTACCGCCGTCGTCAATGCCGGAGGCACCTGGACCTTTACCCCGCCGGCTAATCTGGCGGATGGCAACCACGCGCTGACCTTTAGCGCTGCGGATGCCGCAGGTAATACGACTCCGGCAGCAGATGGCTTCCAGCTCAGGGTCGACACCACCCCTCCAGGTGCACCAGTCGTCACCGGAGCGATTGATGATAACGGCACGGTGAATGTCCCGGTCATTTCTGGCCAGCCGACTAACGACACCACCCCGACGCTCAGCGGGACGGCAGAGGCCAATACAGTTCTGACCATCAGGGACAACGGAACGGTTATCGGGACAACCGTCGTGGACGGCACGGGGAACTGGAGCTTTACACCGCCAACCCCTCTGGGCCAGGGCAGCCATAATTTAACGCTTACCGCAGCAGATGCGGCGGGCAACGTCAGCGCACCTTCGGCTGGCTTCAATGTGGTCGTGGATACCACGGCGCCGATAGTGCCGCAAATCACTCTGGTCGTGGATGACCAGACGATTATTGGCACCGACACGCCGCTGACCAACGGCCAGCTAACCAAAGACTCGCTGCCAACGCTGAGCGGAAAAGCCGAGGCTGGCGCGACCGTCACCGTGCTGGATAACGGGACGGTCATCGGCACAACCGTGGCTGATGGCAGCGGCAACTGGTCATACACGCCAGGCGTTGCGCTCGGCCAGGGCAACCATGCGCTGACCGTCACCGCGACGGACGTGGCAGGTAACGTCAGTAACCCATCCTCGTCGTTTAACGTCGTGATCGATGCCGTTGCGCCGAACGCCCCGACTATTGTGACCGTCACAGACAATACCGCGCCGTCTACCGGGCCAATCACCAGCGGCCAGGCGACGAATGAAACCCGTCCGGCCCTGACCGGGACAGGGGAAGTAGGCTCCACTATTACGGTTTACGATGGCAGCACCGTACTTGGCACCACAACCGTCGGCGCAGGCGGCAACTGGAGCTTTACGCCAACCGCGCCACTGGGCACCGGATCGCACCTGTTGACGGTCACTGCTACGGACACCGCCGGTAACGTCAGCGCGTCTTCCGGCAGCTTTAACGTTGTTGTTGATACCACCGCACCTGTTGCTCCGACCATTACCCTTGTTGCCGACGACGCCGGGAGCATCACCGGTAACCTGACCAGCGGCCAGGTCACTGACGATAGCCGTCCGGCTCTCACCGGTACTGCCGAAGCCAATGCCACCGTGACCATTTATGATAACGGCAGCATTATTGGTACCGCGCAGGCCAACGGCAGCGGCGCCTGGAGCTTTACGCCGGGCACAGCACTCAGCAACGGTAGCCACGCGCTGACGGTCACCTCCAGCGACGCGGCTGGCAATATCAGCCCGCCGTCGGGTCCTTTCAACGTTATTGTCGACACCCAGGCCCCCACCGCACCGATTGTTATTCAGGCCTTCGACGATGTTGGCCCGGTCACCGGCGCGCTGGTCAGCGGACAGACCACCAACGACAAACAGCCTGCGCTGAGCGGCACGGCAGAGGCTAACTCGACCGTCAACATCTTCGATAACGGCACGCTCATCGGCACCGTTACCGCAAGCGGCGCAGGGACCTGGAGCTTTACGCCGGGTACGGCACTCGGCGAAGGCGCGCACGTTTTTACGGCAACCTCCACCGATGCGGCGGGCAACCTCGGCTCCGTTTCCGGTAACTTCACGCTGAACATCGACAGCATCGCGCCAGACACGCCGCTGTTGACCAGCGTGGTGGATGACGTTGCAGGCGGGGTGTTTAACAATCCGCTGACCAACGGGCAGATAACAAACGATGCGCGTCCTACTCTTAACGGCACAGCCGAAGTGGGCACCACCATCACGGTATACGACGGCAGTACGGCAATTGGTACCGTGACGGTACCCGCTGGCGGTAACTGGACGTTTACGCCGACAGCCCCGCTCACCGGCGGCTCGCATACGCTTACCGTTACCGCGACAGATGCGGCAGGTAACGTAAGTAGCCCAACGGCTGGCTTCACCGTCGTCGTGGATACCGCAGCACCAACGCAGCCGGTCATCTCCTCCATCGTTGATGATGTCGGCACCATCACCGGCCCGATAACCAGTCTGCCGACCAACGATACTCAGCCAACGTTGAACGGCACCGCAGAGGCTGGCGCGACGGTCAATATCTACGATAACGGCACGCTGTTGGCCAGCGTAACCGCCAACGGCAGCGGTAGCTGGACCTATACCCCAACCGTGCCGCTGACCCAGGGCAGCCATTCGTTTACCGTTAGCGCGACGGATAGCGCGGGCAACACCAGCACCACCTCGCTGCCATCGGCTATCGTGGTCGATACCACACCTCCGGGTGCGCCAACCGGTTTGACCGTTAACGGCACAGGTACAACCGTGACGGGGACTGCCGAAGCGGGAAGCACCGTCACTATCACCAGCAGCACCGGCACCGTCCTCGGTACGGCAACGGCGGACGGCACGGGCAGCTTCAGCGTGACGCTATCTCCTGCGCAAACCAGTGGTCAGGCTCTGCTGGCTATTGCTCAGGACAGCGCGGGCAACGTGGGTGCCTCCGCAGGCTTTACCGCACCGCTTACCGGCGTACCGGGTGTGCCGACCATCTCCAGCGTGGTTGACGACACCAATCCGCAAACGGGTACGGTGGGCAACGGGCAGAGCACTAACGATGCCACCCCAACCATCAACGGGACAGCGCAGGCAGGCGCGACCATCAGCGTCTATAACAACGGCGTGTTGATGGGCACCACCACCGCCGACGGTAGCGGAAACTGGAGCTATACCCCGACGGGAAGCCTTAGCGAAGGCTCGCATGCCTTTACCGCCACGGCCACCAACGTCAACGGGACGGGTAGCCCGTCTGCGGCGGCTACGGTCATCGTGGATACCATTGCGCCAACGATCCCAACGGCTATCGTTAGCGCGGATGGCACAACGGTAACGGGCACGGCCGAAGCAAACAGCACCGTCACAATCACTCTGCCGGGCGGGACGACGGTCACGGCAACCGCCGACGCCAGCGGGGTTTACAGCGTCGGACTGCCGACGCGTCAGATTGACGGCGAGACGCTGTCCGTTCAGGCGTCAGACGCGGCGGGTAATACCTCGCCAACGCTATCGGTAACCGCTCCGGATCTGCCGCTGGCTGCCGGCAATAACGTCGTCGATCTGGCATTGACCACCGATGCGCAAACCACCAGCGCAAACTACAGCGACTACGGGCTTCTTTTAGTCGGCGCGCTGGGGAATGTGGCGTCCGTGCTCGGCAACGATACGGCGCAGGTAGGCTTCACCATTGCCGATGGCGGAACCGGTAATATCACTATCAATGCCGCCGCTACGGGTATTGTGCTCTCCCTGCTTAATACGCTGGAAGTTGCCATCCAGAAATACGATTCGGCGACCGGCACCTGGAGCACGATTATTGACTCGTCGCTGCCACAGTTTGCCAACCTGCTGACGCTGGGTTCCAGCGGCGTAACGCTGAATTTAACCGGTCTGGGAGGCGGCGATTACCGTGTTCTGAGCTACAACACCAGCCTGCTGGCTACCGGCTCGTTGACCAGCCTGGATGTGTCCGTCGTGCAGACCACCGCAGGGACAATCACCAGCGGCACGACCCATCCGGGGAACGTCATCACCGACATCGATCCAAACGGTGGGCAGGATGTGGCACCTGCGGGAACGGTCGTTTCTTCCGTAACCAATGCCCAGGGTGTAGTTACCCAGGTGGGAGCTGGCGGCGCAGATATTCAGGGCCAGTACGGTACTCTGCATATCAATCAGGACGGAAGCTACCTCTATACGCTGACCAATACTTCGGCCTCGGTACTGGGCCGTACGGAGAACTTTACCTACACCATCACGCAGGGCGGTGCCAGCTCCTCTGCGCAGCTGGTGGTCACGCTGGGTAGCGGCGCACCGGCAAGCACGGTGACTGCAACGGACAATACGGCGGATCTGATCTACAGCACCGACGTGGAAGCCGTTAACCACGGTGCTTCACAGCAAAATGGTTTCTCCGTTATCGGCATCGCGCTGGGCAACGTGCTGAACCTTGATGTGCTGGCCGACATGAGCAACCCGATTATCTTCGATGTTGAAGAAGGTTCGACGCGCACCATGACCTTGCAGGCAAACGTAGGCGGTGTGGCATTGCTCTCCACCTTCGATCTGTATATCTACAAGTTCAACGATGTTACCCAGAAGTTCGAGCAGTATAAGGTTGAGAAAACCTGGCTTACCGCGCCGCTGTTAGGGGGGGCCTCAGAGCAGTTAACATTGACGCTGCCGGGTGGGGAATATCTGTTCCTGCTTAACAACGCCAGCGGCATAACCGTGCTGACGGGTTACACCCTGAATATCCTCCAGGATCATACCTACGCGGTGGACAGCATTACCGCCACCACCACCGGCAACGTCATGCAGGATGACATCGCCCCGGCAGGCAGCCACGTCACGCAGGTAAACGGCGTCTCTGTTGCCAGCAGCGGCACCACCGTGATTAACGGGCAGTACGGGACGCTGACCATTGATGCCAACGGCAACTACACCTACAAGCTGAACAGCGGGCTGGGTGCCGACAGTATCAAAACCCCGGACAGCTTCGTCTACACCGTGAAAGCACCAAACGGCGATACCGGTACCGCCTCGCTGAACGTAACCGCCACGCCGCGCGCGGTGGATGCGATCGACGACACCAGTTCGCTGATGGCGATTACTACGGCCCAAAATACCGCGGCCTACTCGGACACCTCCGTCGGGACGGCTTCCTGGACCTCCGCCCTGCTGGTGGGCACTTCGGGTAACGGCAGCGGCACCTTCGTGGTGGACAATAACGCCGTACTTCATAACCCGGTACTGCACTTTGCTATCGCGTCGCTGCTGCCGTTAGGCGGTGTGGGCGTCACCTGGACGCTGTCTGATGGCGCAGGCGTAGTCAGAAGCGTTTCGTTTAGCGGTGCGGCTCTGCTGGGCGGCGTGGCAAACGTCGA
Source organism: uncultured Buttiauxella sp. (assembly GCA_946480445.1). Lineage (GTDB taxonomy): Bacteria > Pseudomonadota > Gammaproteobacteria > Enterobacterales > Enterobacteriaceae > Dryocola. The sequence continues at coordinate 144,965 of CAMLJN010000007.1, read as the reverse complement.
TTTGAGCGGGATGGATTTACACTCCGGCACCTGGACACTGAGCTACACCGGCACGACCGGGCCGCTTGGCGTGGGTAACATCACCATCACCCCGTCTGTAACCGGCACGACTATCGATCTGGACAGCTACTCCACGCTCGCTGGTAGTACCGTTCACGGCAACCTTTACGACGGCAGTGACGCCGCGGGTGCGGTGGACCAGTTGGGAAGCGTCCATACTTTGCTGACCGTAACCGGCTACAACGGCAGCACCGCCACGCTTAATCCAGTGACCGACAGCGCCGCTACCGCCACGATTCAGGGGCACTACGGTACGCTGGTGATGGGCCTGGACGGTTCCTACACCTACACGCTTAACAGCGGGATTTCTCCGGCGTCGATAACCAGCAAGGAAACCTTTACCTACACATTAAACGATCAGAACGGCCACACCGACAGCGCCACGCTGACCATCAATATGAACCCGCAGTTTGTCAGCACCGCACAGAGCGATGTGATTAGCGGTTCGGTGTATGGCGACACGCTGGTCTATCACCTGCTCAACAGCAGCAACGCCACGGGCGGCAACGCTGCGGATACCTGGAATAACTTCTCGCTGACCCAGGGCGACAAGATTGACGTACACGATCTGCTGACGGGCTGGAACGGCCAGTCATCAACCCTGGGCAACTACCTGAACGTTACCACCAGCGGCAATAACACGGTTATCTCCATCGACCGTGACGGCACGGGGGCGACCTATAACTCAACCACGCTTGTAACTCTGGAGAACACACACACCACCCTCGATGAGCTGGTGCAGCAAAACCACATCGTGACCTGATAGTCCCTGAACCAACCCCGGGCGCAAAGACGCCCGGGGAACAGACCAGAATGCAGTGCCATTTTAAAAGGGAAATACTATGGGAAAATTACGGCCTGTTGCTTTATGGCTGGCGTGCTGCCTGTGTGCAGCCCCGAGCTATGCCGAAGAGGCTCCACAGCTAATCACCCCGCAGGGGCTGGCTGAAGAGCAAGAACTTCCCTCGCTTGACGGCTCAGCCACGCTGCCGCTGAATACCCCTGCGCCCGGCACGCTGACGCTTAACGATGCCGTCAACCGCGCGGTGACGTGGCACCCTGCTATTCGCGAAGCCGTTGGTAAACTGGCAGGTCAATCTGAGCAGGTTAACGTCGCCAAATCAAAATACTACCCGCAAATCAACGCGGGGGTGAATAACGGCTACAGCAACAGCTATACGGACAGCGGCTTTAGCCCGTCGCTGGTGCTGTCCCTTTCCCAGATGCTTTATGACTTCGGAAAAGTATCAAGCCAGGTGCGTGCGGAAAGCGCGGGCGTGGCGAAAGAACAGGCTAACGTGCTGGTCAGCATTGATAACGTCAGCCACGACACCGCCATCGCCATGATTCAGGTGCAAATGTGGCAGCAAATGGTGGATATTGCCAAAGAGCAGTTAGATGCCCTGAGCGCGGTTGGCCGCCTGACCCAACAGCGTAACGATGAAGGTGCGACCTCAATGTCAGACGTGGTGCAGACCAATGCGCGTATCGAATCTGCCCGCTCACAGCTGATCCAGTATCAGGCCAATCTGGATAGCGCCCAGGCCACGTTGATGAGCTGGCTGGGCTGGAATAGCCTCAATGGCATCAGCAACGACTTCCCGGACAAGCTGGGGAAAAGCTGCGACGTTGCCAAACCTGACGACCGTCTGGTCCCCGCTGTGCTCGCCTCCTGGGCGCAGGCCAACGTTGCCCAGGCAAATCTGGACTACGCCAATGCGCAAATGACACCGACCATCTCGCTGGAGCCGCAGGTTCAGCACTATCTCAACGATAAATACCCCAGCCATGAAGTGCTGGACCGCACGCAGTACTCCGCCTTTATCAAGGTCGAAATGCCCCTTTACCAGGGCGGAGGATTAAACGCCCGGCGCAACGCGGCAAGTCACGCGGTAGAAGCGGCCCAGTCGGGCGTACAGCGCACTCGCCTGGACGTTCGCCAGAAACTGATGGAAGCGCGCAGCCAGGCGCTAAGCCTTGCCGGCGCCATCCAGGTCTTAGCGCGTCAGGAAGCGCTAAGCGCCCGCACCCGCGAACTTTATCAGCAGCAATATCTCGACCTGGGCGCCCGCCCGCTGCTGGACGTGCTGAACGCAGAGCAGGAAGTTTATCAGGCACGTTTTGCCCAGCAGCAGACCCTCAGTCAGCTCCATCAGCTGCAGCTCAACTGCCTGTATAACTCGGGCAGATTGCGCAACGCATTTGGTCTGGAAAACCGCAGTATCCAGTCACTGGAGATACAGCCATGAGCACAACGCCTCCTCCCGTCAATGAGCACCTTAATGAGCAGGCGCTCAGCAACTGGGCGCATGTTATCAGCCACGTTGCGGCTCACTACCGCGTCGTGTGCTCCCCGGGCACCATTCAGGCCAACGCGCCGTGGTTTAAGGACAAAAGCATGGTGTCAGCCCTCACTCAGCTTTCGCGTCAGGCAGGCCTTTCGTTTCATCTGCTGAGCGCCCCGGAAAAAGCTATCGCGCAATGGCGTCTGCCGGTGGTGGTGAATTTAACGAACGGGCAGCTGGGGATCATCGAACAGTTCGATGGTGAAGACACCGTTGAAATTTGCCTGATTGACGGCGAGCGTCAGACCAACCGGGTAGCGCTCAGCGCGCTTTTGCCAGACATTCGCTTCGTGGCAGCGCTGCGTCCGCTCTCCGCCCTGAAAGACAGCCGCGTTGATGCTTATATTTCCCGTTTTAGCCCGGACTGGCTAAAAGAACTGGTGATGCAGGATCTGCGCCCTTACGGCCCTGTGATGCTGGCGGCCTTCCTGATTAACGTGCTGTCGCTTTCCGGCATTCTGTTTTCAATGCAGGTCTATGACCGGGTGATCCCGGCCCAGTCTTACCCAACCCTGTACGTGCTCGCCTCAGGCGTTTTGCTGGCCGTGGTGTTCGGCTTTGTTCTGCGCGTGGCTCGCGGGCATATTATGGACGTACTGGGTAAACGGGCCGATATGCGCGTCTCCGACCGCGTATTCAGCCACGCACTGCGGCTGCGCAACAGCGCGGTGCCTCGCTCCACCGGCAGCTTCATTTCTCAGCTGCGCGAGCTGGAGCAGATCCGGGAAATGATCACCTCGTCGACGATCTCCACGATCGTCGATCTGCCCTTCTTCTTTATGTTCATTATTGTGCTGGCGATCATCTCTCCGCAGCTGGCCTGGATTGCGCCGGTTGCCGCCATCCTGATGGTGCTGCCGGGCATTCTGCTGCAAAAAAAACTGGCCCTGCTCGCCAACCAGTCGGCCCACGAGGCAACGCTGCGCAATGCGGTGCTGGTGGAAAGCGTGCAGGGGCTGGAAGACATCAAGCTGATGCAGGCGGAGAACCGCTTCCTGCAACAGTGGAACAGCTACATCCGCATCACAGCCGAATCCGACCTGCGCACCCGCCAGCTTTCGCAGGGGCTGATTAGCTGGGGCATGACGGTACAAAGCCTGGTTTACGCGGCGGTGATTTTATTTGGCGCCCCGCTGGTCATCGAAGGCGATATGACCACAGGTGCGATGGTCGCCGCTTCCATGCTGGCGTCAAGAATGATCGCCCCGATGGCTAATCTGTGCGGCGTGCTGGCCCGCTGGCAACAGGTAAAAGCCGCCAAACAGGGGCTGGACAGCATTATGCAGCTGCCCGTGGAAACCCAGCGCGATGAAAGTCTGGTGCACCAGGATATTTTTCACGGGCACTATCTGTTTGAAAACGCGCAGTTTCGCTATCACAGCGAAGATCAACGTATCCCGCTGCGCATCGCAAGGCTTGAGATCCAGGCAGGCGAAAGGATCGCGGTGCTCGGGCGTAACGGCGCGGGTAAATCGACGCTGTTGCAGGCGCTGGCTGGCGGTGTCGATCTGGTTAACGGCGATGTACGGCTCGACAACCTGAGCATGGCGCAAATCGACATGGCGGATCTGCGGCGCAATATCGGCTTTCTTAGCCAGAACGCCCGCCTGTTTTACGGCACGCTGCGCGAAAACCTCACTCTGGGTGCCCCACACGCCAGCGATGCAGCCATTTTCGAAGCGCTGGAGATAAGCGGCGCGGGCAACTTTGTTAAGCACCTGCCGAAAGGGCTGGATCACGCGATTATGGAAGGCGGGGCCGGGCTTTCCGGCGGTCAGCGCCAGTCTATTCTGCTGGCCCGCATGCTGCTGCGCTCCCCGAATATCGTGCTGCTCGACGAACCCACCGCCTCACTGGACGACCATACCGAGCGCGAGTTTATTCAGCGCCTGGGCGACTGGCTCGGCAACCGAACGTTGATTGTCGCCACACACAGGGTGCCCATGCTGGAACTGGTGGAGCGCGTGCTGGTTCTTAAAGACGGGCAGCTGGTAATGGATGCACCGAAAGCCCAGGCGCTGAGCAACAGCCGCGCCGCCGCACAGCCAACCGGACGGGAGTGGAAAAATGAAAACCAGTCAGCGTGATGTCGCCATTGACGACCCGGATATCCAGCGCGAAAACGAGTTCTCCGGGGCAAGCCGCATCATCACTCTCAGCGTGCTGCTGTTTATTTTGTTCGGCATCTGGTCGTGGTTCGGCAAGCTGGATGAAGTTTCGACCGGCACGGGTAAAGTCGTGCCCAGTTCCCGCGAGCAGGTGCTACAGTCTCTCGACGGCGGTATCGTGACCGAGCTGCTGGTGCATGAAGGCGATAAAGTTCAGGCCGGGCAGATCGTCGCCCGCCTCGACCCTACCCGCTCGGAATCCAACGTTGGGGAAAGCTCGGCCCGCTACCGGGCGTCGCTTGCCTCAAGCGTCAGGCTAAACGCGGAGGTTAACGATCTTCCCCTCAAATTCCCCGACTCGCTCAAAGCCTGGCCGGAGCTTATCGCGTCTGAAACCCGGCTGTACAAAAGCCGCCGTGCCCAGTTAAGCGACACCGAATCCGACCTGCGGGATGCCCTGGACTCGGTGAATAAAGAGCTGGCGATAACCCAACGCCTGGTGAAAAGCGGGGCGGCAAGCCATGTGGAGGTGCTGCGGTTACAGCGGCAGAAAAGCGACCTTGGGTTGAAAATCACTGACCTGCGTTCGCAATATTACGTCCAGGCGCGCGAGGCGCTTTCCAAGGCCAATGCCGAAGTGGATATGCTCTCCGCCGTTATTAAAGGACGCGAGGACTCCGTTACCCGCATGACCGTGCGTTCGCCGATGCGCGGCATTGTGAAGAACATCCAGGTGACGACCATCGGCGGCGTGATCCCGCCGAACGGCGAAATGATGGAGATCGTCCCCGTTGACGATCATCTCCTCATCGAGGCCCGCCTCTCTCCACGCGATATTGCATTTATCCATCCGGGACAGCGTGCGCTGGTGAAAGTCAGCGCCTACGACTACGCCATCTACGGCGGCCTGGAAGGCGTGGTGGAAACCATCTCACCGGATACCCTGCAGGACAAAATCAAACCTGAAATCGTCTATTACCGGGTGTTTATCCGTACCCAGCAAGATTATCTCATGAACAAAGCCGGACATCGTTTTTCCATCACCCCCGGCATGGTGGCAACCGTGGATATCAAAACAGGACAAAAAACCATCGTCGATTACCTGTTGAAACCCTTTAATAAAGCCCGTGAGGCGCTACGTGAGCGTTAAACTGAGACAAGACTGGTAACGGGAGAGACAACTCTGCTATACTGGCAAAACACTTGTGGGGCTGATTCTGGATTCGACGGGATTTGCGAAACCCAAGGTGCATGCCGAGGGGCGGTTGGCCTCGTAAAAAGCCGCAAAAAAATAGTCGCAAACGACGAAAACATCACACCTGCTGCTTTAGCAGCTTAATCAGCCTAAGAAACTGAAGGTGTCCTCTCTCCCTAGCCTCCGCTCTTAGGACGGGGATCAAGAGAGGTCAAACCCAAAAGAGATCGTGTGGATGCCCTGCCTGGGGTTGAAGCATTAAATCCAATCAGGCTAGTTTGGTAATGGCGTGTCTGTCCGCAGTTGCCCGGCGAATGTAAAGATATGACTAAGCATGTAGTGCCGACGGTCTAGGAATTCCGGACGCGGGTTCAACTCCCGCCAGCTCCACCAAAATCCTCCGTCAGTGGTTACCAGAGCCACCTGATGAAGTCGAAAGCCCGCACGGCGCAAGCCCTGCGGGCTTTTTTGTGCCTGCAATTTGTCCCGCGAAGTCTGAAGAGAACTAATTAAATCCGAACCTTTTAGGCCCATTGATAGGCCCAACGAAAAGCTCTATTGTTTTCGTTGGGCCTAAACGCATGGAGACTCCCCATGGCAAGAAAAACCAAGCCGTTAACCGATACGGAAATCAAAGCCGCCAAACCTAAAGATGCCGATTACCAGCTGTATGATGGTGACGGGCTTACTCTGTTAATCAAGTCCAGTGGTAGTAAGCTCTGGCAGTTCCGTTATTATCGACCTCTGACAAAGCAGCGAACCAAGCAGAGCTTCGGTGCCTACCCTGCCGTCTCACTTTCTGATGCACGTAAACTCAGAGCCGAATCTCGAGTTTTATTGGCAAAAGATATTGATCCTCAGGAACATCAGAAAGAACAGGTGAGGAATTCTCAAGAGGCCAAAACAAACACCTTCTTGGTAGTTGCCGAGCGTTGGTGGAATGTAAAGAAAGCCAGCATAACAGAGGACTATGCCGACGATATCTGGCGCTCGCTTGAGAGAGATGTTTTCCCGGCAATCGGTGATATCAGTGTCACTGAGATTAAGGCTCATACTCTGGTTAAAGCAGTACAGCCGGTTCAGGCCAGAGGTGCATTAGAGACTGTTCGCCGCCTTTGTCAGCGTATTAACGAAGTCATGATTTATGCGCAGAACACAGGCCTGATTGATGCTGTTCCTAGTGTAAACATCGGAAAAGCTTTTGAGAAACCGCAAAAGAAAAACATGCCAAGCATCCGGCCGGATCAACTTCCGCAGCTAATGCAGACCATGCGTACGGCAAGTATCAGCATGTCCACAAGATGCCTGTTCATGTGGCAACTTCTCACCATCACCCGCCCTGCCGAAGCTGCTGAGGCTCGATGGGATGAGATCGATTTCAATGCTAGCGAATGGAAAATTCCTGCAGCTCGAATGAAGATGAACCGGGACCATACGGTTCCACTTTCCGATGAGGCTCTTTCTATTCTGGAAATGATGAAGTCACTCAGTGGTGGCCGAGAGTTTATCTTTCCCAGTCGCATCAAACCAACCCAGCCAATGAACAGCCAAACAGTTAATGCCGCACTTAAGCGTGCTGGATTAGGAGGCGTACTCGTATCACACGGTTTACGCTCTATCGCTAGTACGGCACTCAATGAGGAAGGATTCCCGCCTGATGTCATTGAAGCAGCACTGGCTCATGTAGACAAAAATGAAGTACGTCGCGCTTACAACCGCAGCGACTATCTTGAGCAACGACGCCCGATGATGCAGTGGTGGGCTGACTTTGTGAAAGTTGCAGATAATGGAAGTATGATTGAAGGTGGGACAAGGGGAATGCGGTTGGTTGGGTGACTTATGTGAACCAAGATAGCCCAAGCATTTGGGCTTCTCTGGATAAAAATCCATATTTCCGTCTAATATGTGACAAGTGAGCATGGCCCTAAAGGGCAGTTGTGATTGAAAAATGAACTCAGCATAGTGATATGATACCTTTTCTATTTCATTTTTTGTTCAATGGCATATGTGATTTTGTATCAACCAACGATAGAAAAAATATTCAGCACATAAACGATGAGATGACACGACAACTTGAACCTCATGAAGTGCGCATTTCCCCGACAGATTCGGTGTACTTTAGAAGCTAGTATCGCCATCTATACAGTGACCTTTATTTATCTTTGGAGCATAAGGACGTGAAGTATTCCATTTTAATTCGCCCCTTTTTGTCAATTTGCAAAGGCATCTGGACCCGAATACAACGTCCGTTAGCAGAGCGGAAGGCTCTGATGCACCCAGAACAAGAAAAACATTCACTCTACAGTGTCATGGAAGTAACACTGGTACATCTTGGCGTAGAACCTTCAGCATTACAGCCGAACTGGAAGCGTTGGGTTTTACTACTGGAGAGTAAAATTGTAGCCACGGAAACATTTGCAATGCCTCACGTTAAGGAGTGGCTTAATGTCGCTGAGGTTCAGGAACACCTCAAAAACCTTGCAGTACAAAAATTAACTGGAAACATAAATCCCTTTGAGAGTGAGCAGGTATTAACTGAAAGCTACGTAGCTAAAACAGGGGAAACTGAAAACAGAGCAAAAGATATTATATATCAAGCTGTCACGGCCATTACGGAAGGCACGCTCAGCGGACTTAAAGATCCGGAGTTGGGCAACTTGATGAGAATGCAATCTCAAACAATGCATGAACGTTTCGAAGAATTAAAACAACGGCTTTTTCCAGAACAAATGTTCTCGGTTCAGCAACTTTGCTCTGTTAATGAACAATGGTTGAAGGAGACACTGTCAAATAAAATCCGCTCAAAAACAAGACTTGGGCAAGTGCTATGTCCGGGTGCCTCAGGGTTCGTACTTACACGCACTGCGCTCATGAAGCAATTTTCCGACGAACTATCAACCTTACCTGAGGGCGGAGTAATCGTCGTAACGGGAGCAGAGGGTAATGGTAAGTCATGGCTGGTAGCACAACACTGGCTGTCCGTTTCTGTAAAGCCACTTACAGCGTTTATTAGGGCCGAAGACATAGAGGAACCTTGTAATGATATCTCTGCTGTCGTCGTTAACGCCCTGTGTCATAGTTGTCAGGGAGATCTATCACTTCACACCAAATTCTGGCAGGAACAATTCAGGACTTGGTCCGATAGCACAAAACGCCCCGCATGTGGATTTATTGTCATACTTGACGGTATAAACCAACGTCCAGCGATCCGCTGGGCACATTTCATCGACAGGCTGAGTGAATTTCTTCAGGGTCTGGGTGGCAAGCTGATCGTGACGTCCAGAAAGCATTATTTTACTCAAAATGTTGAATCCAGACTGGCAACACCCATTATAAAAAGGCCAGTCCCGGAATGGTCGGCAGAAGAACGAGACTCAATACTCGCTTTACGCCATATCAGCATTGCAGGAAGAAAACTTAGTGAGAGCGTAGCAACCAGCCTGCTTAATCCACGCATGCTTGGAATTGCATTAGAACTATTTAGTGCAGAACAATTGCATGATTTAGCAGAGCTAAGTGTATCGTTGATGTTGTTTGAGCACATTAAAGTCAGCCAACGAGAAAGCTATGAACTCTCTGCAGAGCTATTCAGTAATAAGCTGCGCTCGTTCGGACAGGAAGTGCTTGAGCGGATCGAAATCAAAGACAATGAAGATATTGATATTTTCAATGCTGAACTTAACAGTGTTTTTGAGGGAGGGTTGCAGGCGGTTATTGACGGGCGTTTTTTTACCCCCTTGCCTGAAGACACAACGCGCTATCGTATTCATCCTGAAGGGCTTAGCCTAGCTCTTGGGATGGCTATCCTTGATATTGTCAATAAAGCAGCCAGAAATCATAAAGATCTTGATGAGGTAATGGCCTCCGTCGTCGAGCCCATCATCGCGCTTGATAAGACGTCGGATACTCTCTTTGCAGCCCTCACCATTGCCAGCCTGGAAAGGCAGTATCCTGTTGCAAGCGGCGTTGCCATACTAGTTAGTTTTGCCGGACTGCAAAATCCCGACGCGCTACTTACCCCTGCATTTATGGCTCTAGCGCGACGTCGGCCTGAAATATTCATCAATGCCTGTGAACATCTTGCACTACGTGATATCAATCTCCCACAGCATTACTGGATTGAAGATGCGCTCCTGCATGCCTCCCGACACACCTCATCTGCGGAAAAAATTCTGACAGCAGCTAATAACTGGCTTGTATGGAGTCCAACTCTAATCCCTCGATGGTCAGTGGGGGTCGTTCAGCGTGATGCTGACATACAGGCTGAAAGTGAAAAACGACAAAAAGAACGTGAGCATAAAATTGTCCTATTGTCAGCTGAAGAAAAAGAAATATTCAGAACATTAGTCTTAAAAGACACAGATAGTTTATCGGCACTGCATTCACTAGCGATGAAGCTTTTTGCAGGAAAGGCTTTAATGCCGCATATTAATGCGTTAGTTAAATGGAATTTTGCTTCTAATATAAATCAGGATTATGGCGCTCCCTGGCAGACATTCCGCGACTTGATCGCGTTTAACTCAATTGACTGGCAAAACGTCCGTTCCCACTTGCGGGAACAATGGACGTTTTTTGTACATAACAAAAGTTCATGTACAGGTAAATGGACAGCTATTAATCTTTTGATGGCGACAGGTAATTCTGACGATGCGCAACTCGCCGAGATGCTTGCACATCAGTTACGTGACAATAGTTCGGACATCAAAGGTTGGCATATCAATGAATCATGGTGTGAAGCTGACCCCTGTAACCCGGCTAATCCAGAATCCAGCAATGTCAGCCAAACGGCAGATAAACACAGCAAATTGGATGTAAGCAAGCTCTTCAATTCCTTCGGCATCGGTTATCAAGAAACATTCTTTACGGGGGCAACCACCTCTCTTGCCCGTTACCAACCTCAGATAGCTATCGATAATCACCTCAAACTTGTTGAAGATATTCTGTGCCGAAGCGGCCTCCCACTACGACAGGGTATTTTTGCCCTCTTACCGCATAGGGCATTAATAACTCCTGATATCGCAAGAAAACTCGTTAGACGAGTGACCAGCAGCACCAGAGACGACCGGTCAGCATGGTCATCTCTAGACGAGGAATCGGAACTGATGCAGCAGTTCCAATTGATTCTGGCTTTTCATCAATTGAGTGCTAATGAACAAATCTCCGTTTTAAGGACACTCCGCTATGGAGATAAACTTATTATGTCGCTCAGTGACAGCTTAAAAACACTGGACTGGCAGGATACTGAAAAGAACGTACTTGCGGCGTTAGCTAATGGCGATACGGATGAGCAGCTAACATCGTTACTGTTTCATCCTAAGACTGGCCCGTTACCTGCGAGCCTAGTAAATGCCCTTCCGCAACTGCTCAGTAGTGCATCGCAAAGCGTCCGACATCTTACGCTGAAGATGCTGATAAACGTGAATGACCCGATTGCGTTACGTTGCGGTGCCGAGATCGTGATGTCTGAATCAATCACATCATCACATCAGTACGAGCAGTGGCACTTCTCAGCCTTGCTGCTCAAGGCAATTAATCAAAACATCATCAGTTGGGAAGAAGGGAAAACGCACTTAACCTATTTCCATATTGCTCAATTGGCAGGCATTTATAACGGAGAAATTGCTAGAGATGCTGCGCAGTATTTTGACGTACTCTTGAATAATGCCTTTCAGCAGACAGTTGATGTGGGGACCCTGCAGCTTAAACTGTTTCTGAGGTCGACAGATGATAGGGCTTATACATTTCACCATCTTAGTGAGGTTGCCGTTCCTAAGCGAGAGGATGGTGAGGACATGAGATCACTAATGGCACTTCAGGAGATGGATAACTTCGAAAAGCAACAGCAACGTATTCAACATAATTATCATGACATCAAAGACATACTTACCAAATTAAATCTATCTGATCTGACTAACCATTATTATCCTGACGACATTGCAGCTCTGGTGAGGGCTGAACCTGAGCGTTCACTTGCATGGGCAAACCTATTCCTTGAAAACAAAAATGTGGATGTTCTCCACCAGGTCAGACATATAGGACTAACACTTGCACAGGCCATCTCGGCTCAGCATCCAGAAGTGTCAGTTCGTCTTTTTGAACGCCTTGAGCACGTTGTTCCTTTCTGTCGCGTTGTGTTTACCGAGGCCGAACTTGATCTTTGTGCTGTTGCGGTCTGGTCTTCGTTCGACAGCCCTGAGATTGAGGCATTGCGCTGGCGTCGATTAGCTCTAGCGGAAAATAACAATCGGCTTGCCCATGAAGTTTGGGCAGCCCTGTTCTGTCAGCAGAGTGAAAAATTACTGCAATACACTCGGAAGTGTTGTAAATCATCCTGGCCTGTGCTCAAAGCCAGGGGCATCATGATGGCGGGGTATTTAGGTCAGAATGAACTTTCGGACAACACGCTTAAGGCAAATACGTGTTCGGGTCTTCTCCAAAAATCCTTCAAAAGCGCCAGTGACTCCTATCAGCGTCATTTATGGACGCTTCACTGGTTCAAATTGATGCAGCAGGCGTCCACCGCAGAATCTTTCTGGTGTAATTCAGTTATATTTTTGCAAGTCGTCGACGAAAGATTTTTGACAATCGGGCATGAACATACTGATAGCAGTGATATTTTTCTGCAATACTGGCCTATTGTTTTGTCGAAGCTGAATTCCCGTTTCCAGAAGCCTAGCAATAAACGAATGGAGAATTTGTTTGGAGGAAAAGCACCGTGGCCAGGTTTTCTTACATGCCCAAATTTAAGCCGTCGGCATGATGAGGAGGACACCGTACACGGGCTTTAACATCCATGACAAAAGGTCTGTTTTAATGGCGAATTTTATGTTTTTTTAGGGTGCCGTGCACCCTCAGTTCGGGATAAATTCTAGGGGTGTAGTATGCCTTTATACTGAGTATGCCATGATATAGCTATGCTCGGAGTTACCCTTTCAAAGGGGCGAAATAATCGAGTTCGATAAAGCCCCTTTTATACAAACATTGAGCTAGGTTCATTTATTGGCTGGGCCCAGCATAGCGAAAAAACTAAGACAACACTTACTTGCTCTTAAGAGCGATGAACGAACTAATAATTGCCCATAGTTTTTGAACCATGACATAAATTTTCACTAAGGTGAGGCGTGGCAATCTTTGACATAGAAAAAGACGAATTACTTCGACTCTCTGATACTCAGCTAAATAGCGCGCCTAATACCGCTATACTTTTGCCAGCCCATGTTTAGGCTTAATTCTCAGTTGCGTTTAATACTCAAATTGAAATTTTGATGTCAGCAGCAACTTCCTACTAGAAATCGGAAATGTCGTTTGTCCTCAATCCGAGCCACTTTTCGAGATATCTAAGCAGAGTTCTCAGAGCCTCTTCATGCTCAGGGAACTGGGCGGGATTAATCGCATCACACTTAGCCTTCGCCACATCAATGCCAATAAAGTCGTCAATTGTCTCTTTATTGAAACTGTTGTGCTGAGTGGAGACGCGATCACCGTAAGTATGGGTCGTACCTCGGCTCATCAGGCGTGTGACCATAGTTGCAAAGCCTTGGTTGGTTTGAATGGCTTTCCTCACCCACTCTCGAGGTTCGTCCATTGAATCTGTATAGTTTTTCCAGCGATAGAGCAGTGATATGAGATCCGGTTCAGCAATCAGCGCATCGCCGTCTGCTGCGCGGCTCCTTATTAACCGCAACCATTCAGCTTTCATTGCCCCAACGGTGTTGAGATCTAACGCTGGCTCGAAGGCTCTACTCTCGCCCTCATCCCGATCGTTGGGATCGCTAAGATGGATCAGGATTGAAGCAACGGATAGTGCTTCAGTTTTACGGAGTGCTTCAAGAGCCAAACTGCCTCGAACATCTTCAGGAATCCCCTTCAGGTACCAATTTGTCGCTCGCCACGCTGCCATATATGACGAATTGAAAGTGCCAATGTTCGTGCCTGCTAATTTTTCAGCGATTCTGAACATTCCAGGGAGTAGAACAGCTGCGTTCTCGGACGGTAATCGATCGACGGATTCGTCGAGCCTCGCAACGAGCGAATTCAGCAGCCCGTCAGCTTCGACGGCTGCGATTGCAGCAAGGAGCTCGTCCTCTGTCGCTGTTGCATCGAGAAAATCAACGAAACGGCGCTCAGACATTTCTCCAACCGACGTTTGAAGTTCAAAGTAACGTGGGAAGTAGCGCGAAGTACATACTCTTTTCTCCATCAACCACCGGCGATGGAAACCGTCTGCATAGTTCGTCCCCCCATATGCCCATTCAAGGGGAGGAAATAAGTCTTTAAGCGCATCACGAATGATATTACGGCGCTCTTCTGAGACGATCTCAAGAAGTTCCTTAGCTGCTGTTTGGTCCACCTCCCGACGGCCATCACGGAAGAAGCGCCCTTCCTGGAGAACCAATCCTCTCTCACGGAACAGTGCATCGTGGAGGTCTGGTTCGAAGACCCGGAGTGTTTCCAGAAGCAAGAAATCTACAATGTTCACCTCGAATACGTTGCCGACCACATGCAGTGGCATGTGTACAGCAATAGACGAGATGAGACGACGTGCATCACGCATGTTGCGAAGCAGGGGCTGGATGCAGCCAATGCAAGCGTTACCCCAGCGTCTCTGAGAGAACCCGTTGGCCTCAGTCGCGTATGGGCCCGCTATTTCAGAGAGTTCTTCCTCGAACATACGATGCACGAAAGATGTCGGTACGGCTGGTAAATCAAAGTTAGCCTGCACGATCTTTTCAAGGAAGGCTCGACCGTCGTTGTCGGCAACCGGATCTAGCGCTCGCTCTACGATACTGGGCTGGAACAGGAGCACAAAAACAATATTCGGTAGATTAGCATTCGCCTTTACCTGCCGAAGCAGCATCCTAATCTGCTCAGGCTCGAGCCGGTCAATGTCGTCGACGAAGACAACCAGCGGCCGGTCAAGTTCGCGAAGACGAGCCTCAAGTGCTCTGCGTACCTTGTCGAGAGACTCGCCGCTATGGTCACGCCCGAGATACGATAGTACGCGTCCGAGAAGAGGTACTCCGACCGAGAGAAAGGCAAGAACAGCCGCAACCTTTGCAACTGTCGGAAGGTCATATCCAATAGCCGACGCGATCGCTATAACCGAAGCATTTGTTAGCACCGTCGAGATTAGAAGGCCTGAACTCCCAGCCTCTTTAAGAGGCTTACTGACCCCGGTAAGGATCGCTCCGTAGCGTCGCAGTGCTTCGGCACGATCGAGTGCAGCCTTCGAATGCTCGCCTCCCAATCGATCTGCTATCTGGCCAAATAGCGCGCGGGCGATTGCATCGCCGTCTCCCCATTGCCATGGGTTAAAGTCGAGCCAGTCCGCTCCACTGCTCTTGGCATCGAGCCGTTCGGTGATAAGGTTTTTCAGTGATGATTTGCCGAAGCCCCATCCCCCACGAATAGCGAACACTCGGCCTTCGCGCAAACTAAGCTCCGAAAGAACGTCGGCTATACGAGCCGCGAATCCGGACCTTCTAAGGCGATCTTCGGATGCTGTCCGAATCGGCGCTTCAGCCCCAATCCCTCCGTCCGGCTGTTCGTTCCTTACCATATCAGCATTAGGCTTCGCGCGACGGCGAGCACGCCATGCCGCCAGACGGAACAACAGCTTACTCATCGCACACCATCTCCCAAAATGCATGTATCAATCGACCTATTGTTAGAAGCTTCACTGGTTCACAGACAGAGCAAGTTAAAGCCCGTGCGAGCCTTGTCTGCACAAGTTCAACTTATTACGTTAGCAAACTGAAGGGGACCTGCTGCAAACGCAAACCAGTATAGCGGTTCTGTCTACTCAACATGAAGCCGCAGATAAAAGGTGTACTGATTTGGCAATAGAATTTCACTGACAGTAAAATTATATTGCCAAATACCGAAAGGAATGCTTTACTTATCACAGGTCAGGCGTTCCGCCTGAGCTGTGTTCTTTAAAATGATTGTTCTCATCGTAACAGCGAAGGTCTAGCGTAATTGCCTGCTTATCAGGCCGCTCCTTCATCCGGTGTTGGAGATTTTGACGGGCAGACTAGCGTCATCGGTCAGTCTGAAGCACGTTCATCATGATGGTGATTTGTAGCCAGTCGCGATACGCGACTACTAGGCAACTGCACTATCGGAATTAACGGGGCTTCATCGTCGCGAAGACTGGTGTTGGGCTTGCGCATCGGGTTGGCTCCTTTCGGCCATCGCCTTGTTACGGGGCTTCGGCGTTTTGCCGATTCAAAGGAGAGCAACATGAATCACGATACTTTAAAGAACACCATCGCAACGCTTGAAAAGCTGCGCGATGCTCACTGCAGCCAACTCGATGCTGGCGCTCTGGCAGAGCTGGAAGATGTATTGCGTCAGTTACGCATACATCTTGACAGCCCGGTAAGAAGCGGGTTCCGGTTTGACGATATCGTCTTCCGGGCACTGCGTATTATTGACGTTGTAGTTCGTTTGATCACAAACATTGATGATTGGATGAAATAATGCAACAGAGCCAAGACGCAGCAGGCCCAATATTTATTTGCGGAGTTAATTATGAATATCGGACAGGCTATCAAGTTATGCCGAACCAGAAGGGGAATATCACAGACGGATTTAGCTCTGAAGGCAGAATGTTCTGTTTCTTATCTTTCCATGCTCGAAAACAATAAGCGAGATCCGACGCTTTCAACCCTTAACAGCATTGCTTCTGCTCTCAACATTCCTGTCAGCATTATTTTCTTTATTGCAGCAGAGGCCGGTGATCTTAACGGTATTGATAAAGGACTCCAGGGAGAACTTGCGCGTACTGCGTTGGAGCTGCTTAATGATTCACACTCCGTCTGACTCCCCCTTCTATAGCAAACGACGCATCAGCAGTATGACAGCGCTATCAAAAGCGCTGAACATCTCTCATATCGAACTACTTAATCTAGCCAATCGTGCGGACCATATGTACCGTCTCGCCAGCACGATCACTAAGCCTGACGGAAGTACGCGCCAGACTTGGGATGCATATGCACCTCTAAAAAAAGTACAACGCAATATCAGGCGCAATATTCTTGATTACGTTGTTTATCCAGCATATTTGACAGGTAGTCTGAAAGGTTGTGATTATAAAACCAATGCAACTTTACACGCTGGTTCTACGATTGTTATTAATGAAGATATCACGCGTTTTTTCCCGTCAACTTCAGACACAATAGTGCATAACATATGGCAACATTTCTTTGGCTTCGTGTGGGGAGGTGATCAATTCTGGACTATTTGAAAGTGCGGGGAGATCGGCGCGAGGCCGCATGAGGCGGGAGGATGGGGGAAAAAATTCAACTTTCGTCTCTTCTGGATAGAATGCCAAAAAACACAATTTATTGCGGTCAATTCTGGACTGTAATCCCATCCGATTGATCGGGTTTAAACGCCTTTTAATCGCCGATAATCAAAGCGTAAAACCACCCCGGCGTGTTGCTTTTCTTAGGCAGACAATTTAAAGCCGTCTTTAAATTCTGCCATCTCTTTCTTTTCTTATAACTGACTGAGTCAAAACAGCTTTATATCAAATTTTTTAAAATGGACTCAGAAACCAAAATCATGCGCTTTTCTTTCTTTCATGGGCCAGCGCGTGCAATGATTTTACATGCATATGCATAACCTTACTCAGAACGCAGGCCGTCACTTATGCGCGGCTAGCCCTTTGGTGCGTAGGGTCGGTTAGCTCGTGTTCTTCACCAGCGACAGATGCCCCCTTTTTAACATCGCTATGCAGCCTTAACAGCTGCGCTCGTTCATTCTCAGGAAGCATGGCAAACGCAGATATAGATTCAATCCCTCTAAGCGCATTAAAAATGCCTGTCACGCCATGCTGAACAATCGCAAGCGCTAGCTGATGGCGCTGCTCTTTACTCATTATATTGAGAACCCCAGCCAACTGCGAGTCGCTTAATTGTGCGCTCCCATCGTTATTTTCAGCGGAAACCTCCCCAGTGATTAGCCAAACCAAAGGTGCGCCACAAGCTTCAGCGATGGCTTGAATCTTATCTATGCCCGGATAACTCCGCCCTTTGAGATAGCTTCTCACAGCAGACTCTGACATCTCACAGCGACTTGCCAACGCTACGTTCGTCAGGTCTCCCATCGCAATTTTTAAACGCTCAGCAAATCGGTTTATTCCAGGCATAGCAATAAACCGCTCACGGTCTTTTCCTGCTGCATCGGTTTTTTCCATATAACACCTTGATTTATAGAGGTTATTACACAAATCGCAATATTAAACGATTAAACCGCTTGAAATCGGTTTATTGTGCGATTAGATTGTATGAAGACGATAATTAAATGTGATTATCGTTTTAGATAAACGAAGGAGCATATCAACAATGCAATTGCTGAGACAAGACATGGCCAGCCTGTTCGTGATTGAAGGACAAGACTGGTCGAGCAAAGCGATCATTGCTGCCCTTGACCGTCAGGGCGTAAGCCTAAGCGATTTAGAAAACGAACTGGGCGTGGGAAAAAATGCGATCCGTAACGTTTTCTATCGCAAATGCGCACGTTACGAGGAAGCCATCGCGGAAAAAATCGGTATTGATCCGGGGTTAATCTGGCCGAGTCGTTACTTTACTGACAACCGTCTGACAGCTTAACCGGAGCATTTATGAATATCTGGTTAACTGCCAAAGAGTCCGTCGGCCTGCCTGGCCTTCCAGGCATGGAACACAATATTCGCAACGCTCTGAACAAGCGCGCGGGCAATAGCCCGGAGCTTCGCCGCCGCCGTGAAGGGTCAAAAGCCTATGAATATCACGTTGATTGTCTGCCAGCTGAAGCGCAGGAAGTTATTCGTAAGCGCCACTATCAGGAACTGATGGCACAGGTTGCTACTGCTGAACCAGTGGCGACTCCTGCACCGAAGGCCACAATCAAGCCGCGTAACAAGCTGGCGCTTATCCGCCAGTGTCCGGCCCTTCTGGAGCGCGAGGTCAACACACTGACCGAAAAACAGCGACGTATCTCTGACGCCCGCGCCTTGCTGGCTCAGAACGTTCTGGCGCTCTGCGCTGCCGGAGTGTCCCGCGCCTCAGCTGTCGCGCAAATCGTTAATGGTTCACGGACTGGCGCTCTGCCGCCTGCTCTGCGTGGCGCGGTCGAGATTGCCAGCGCCCGCAGGGGCCAGCGTTCTGGCATCGGCAAAAGCTCTTTGCAGGAGTGGGTCTCTATTTACCAGTCCACTGAGAACGGCGCGGAACGCCTAAAAATGTTGGCTCCCGGTCATCATAAAGCGCGCGCCCCTGAACAGATCGCATGGCTTACGCGTTTCCTGGCTCACTGGCGCAACCTTAACGGCCCGAGTATTCAGGCGGCATATCGTGAGTTCGCCGACGAATGGGCGAAAGACTTCGCGGACCAGCCCGCTATGCTGGCGGCTTGCCCGTCGTATCACGCTGTTCTCCGCGCGATGGATAAGCTCCCGCGCCGCGAAAAGGCCCGGGGCCGTGTCTCTGGCTCCGCTGCGCGAGCGCTTGAAACTTACGTTAAGCGCGACTGGTCCACTATGCCGGTGAACGGCTGCTGGATATCGGATGGTAAGTCTCTGAACCTGAAGGTAGCCCACCCGATTCATGGCCGCCCGTTTACCCCGGAACTGACAATGGTTATTGATGGCCGCTCCCGTGTCGTTGTCGGCTGGAGCCTCGCGCTGGCCGAGAACGTGATCGCCGTTGCGGACGCTTATCGCCACGCCATGAGCCGGTTCGGTAAACCGTTGTTTACTTACTCGGATAATGGCGGCGGTGAAAAGAACAAAACTCTGGACGCCGATACTACGGGTATCTTTCCCCGTCTCGGGATCCAGCATATGACCGGCATCCCCGGAAACCCGCAGGCGCGAGGCATCATCGAACGTCTTAACGGTGTGATCCCCCGCGCCATCGCCCAGAAATACCCAACGTATAACGGCCACGGCGCTGACCAGGAGCACGTCCGCGTCACCAGCCGCGCTATCAATTCAGCCATTAACGCGCTGGATAAGAACAAGGAGCTTAACCCGGTACAGCGCAACGCGCTGGCAAAGCTCCCTAGCTGGCAGCAACTGCTGGAAGTTATCGAGGAGGAGGTCGAGAAGTACAACAACACTCACCGCCATAGCGAGCTGCCAAAGGTAGACGGCAGACATATGACGCCTATGGAGGCCCGCCGCGCCGCGCTGGCTGAAGAAGGCGACGAAATCGAATATCTGAGCGCCATCGAGTTACGCGAGGCGTTTATGCCGGAAATGACCCGCACGGCGAACCGTGGCTGGCTCCAGATTTTCAATAACGACTATTTCTCGGAAGCCCTGCTGTCAGTAGACACCGAGGAAGTCCGGGTCGCTTACGACATTCACGACGCCACCCGCGTGGTCGTTCGCCGGATGGATGGCTCGTTCGTCTGCGAGGCTATCTGGAACGGTAACAAACATGCAGCGGTTCCAGTTACGGCCATGAACGACGCGATGGAAAAACGTAAGAAGCGCCGCCTCGCCCGTGTCGACGAACAGCGCCGGGAAATCGAGGCCGAGGGCCGCCCACTGCTGGAAGCGCCAGCCATGCCCGATTTTAACTTTGGTCAGATACTGCAGGGGGAACTCCAGCAGGCTGAGCAGAACGACTACCACTTTTTACAGACAGACCGGGAACACGCAAAAAAGACCGGAACCTGGAATAACGGATAAACGAGGTTTTTATGATTGCTCAATTAAACGAACTCATGACCCTGCGCAAATGGTCCCAGACTCAGGTCGCCCGCGCGATTGGTAAAAGTCCGGCGGTTATCAGCCTTTATCTCAAAGGCAAATACGACGGCGACGTGGCCAGCCTCGAAAGTGATATTGCAGCGCTGATTAACCGCGAAGCGGAGAAAGCGAAAAGCCAGAAACTGGCCGTCTCTTTCATTCGCACCTACACCGCCAGCAAGTGTCTGGAAGTCATCAAAATGGCGCATATGGACGGCGATATAAACGTCATTTATGGCGACGCAGGAATGGGAAAAACTATGGTTATGCGCCAGTACGCCAGCGAGAACCGCACCGCGATTTTGCTGGAAGCGGATCCGGGCTACACCGCCCGCGTCGTTCTGGAAGAACTCTGTAACAAGCTGGGGCTGAACCGTCGCGGCAACATGCACGAACTGAGCGATGCCATCGTTAACGCATTACGTGATTCAGGGCGGATCCTTTTAATCGACGAGGCGGAGAACCTCCCACACCGGGCGCTGGAAGTAATACGCCGCATTCATGATAAATCGGGGATTGGAGTCGTTCTGGCAGGGATGCCACGTCTTATCGTCAACCTGAAGGGCAAGCGCGGCGAGTTTAAACAGCTTTACTCCCGCGTGGGCTTCGCGCTGGCGCTGGGGGAAGTGCTGCCGCGTGAAGACATCGACGCGATAGCAACCAGCGTCCTAAGCGATGCACAGGACCCGACTGTCGGGGATGCCCTGTTCAACGCGTCACGCGGTAACGCCCGCCGACTCTTTAAGCTGCTGCGCGGCGTCCACCGCTACAGCCTGCTGAATAACGCGCCGGTGGATGCTGGCGCGGTCCGTCACTTCTCAGAAATGCTTATTAACTAGGGGGCCATCATGGTCGGGAACAAAAAAGCTAAAGCAATGGATTTAATCAGGGCGATGGATTGCGCCAGCGCGGTGATTAAGGCGCTCAGCGCTCACAGTGTGGCGGTCAAGACCGTGACGCTGGTCGGGGGCAAGCCGGTGATTCGTATTGAGCGCTGCGGCTATAGCGACGCCCTGATTCATGAAGGCCGCGCGGCTTATCTGGAGTTCGGCTGTGGCGTATCGGGTCGATACCGTCAGGGCCAGTATCACACCGGCGGCTGTAAGGTCGTCTGGTCAGAATCTTTTCACTAAACCTAAAACCAAGATGGAGTTAAACGTTATGACTACTCAAAACAGCGAAGTAAAAGCAGTTAAGCAATACACCACCGTGCAGGCCCCGGAAGGCTACTGGACCGATGCTCGCGGCGTTCTGACGCCTGTCAGCCTGGTGAAGCCAATCGACCAGGACCGCGACGCACTGGTCGGGGAACTGGTGGAACTGGCGATTAGCGTGTCCAGCGCTTTACGCGAACTGAAGGAACGCGCCATCGCCGATATTCAGGCGTTCGTAGACTTGTCGGCGGAGAAGTACGGCGCGAAGACTGGCGGAGCCAAGGGTAACGTGACCCTATTCACATATGACGGACGCTTCAAAATCCAGCGTCAGATGGCTGAAAACATCAAATTTGACGAGCGTTTGCAGGCCGCTAAAACCCTTATTGACGAGTGTCTGGCCGACTGGACCAAAGGCGCAAGCCCGGAGATTCACGCCCTGATTAATGAGGCGTTCGCCAGTGATTCGGAAGGCAATATCAAGACCTGGCGCGTTCTGGCCCTGCGCCGTCTGGAAATCAGCGACGAGCGCTGGCAGAACGCGATGACGGCTATTAGTGAGTCTGTTCAGGTTGTCGGAACCAAGTCTTATATTCGCGTTTATGAGCGTGTCGGCGACTCCGACGAATACCGCGCAATTCCGCTGGATATGGCAGGGATTTAAATGAAGGCCAAAGGCGAAATTTTGTCGCGCTGGATGGCGTTTTACGGGCTGACGCGCCGCTGGTATGAGTGCGATTATCTGGCCCGGTGGCGTCTGAACAGACACTTAAAAAGGAATGACTATTTTTATGGATGCTGAAGCGTTCAACAAGGCCCACCCTATAGGGACAGTCTTCATCCACACAGCCCACCCGGCTCTGCGCGGTGGCCATACGGTGAGGACGGTCGCAAAGGCCCAGGATTTTAAATGCGGTTGTGTAGTGGAAATTAATCGGGAACCGTATTTCGTAAAAGTGGAAACACTTCGAAAAGCTGGCTGATTAATTAGTTTTTAAATCTCTTTTAAATATTGGCGTAAACCCGCCGGGGCTGGCTTACGCCAAATTTCAGGAATTTGATTATGAATATATTGCTTGATTCAACCTGTCCTCGCTGTGAACACAGCGCCACGCTTGAGCTGAGCGCAGAGGCCGCAGCTCATGACACCCAAAAAATTGACATCGTTGTTAAGTGCCATTTTTGCGAAACAACGTTCAATCAATTCGTATCAATTGACGAAATGGTGGCCGCTGATGAATAAGGAAAAATATCTCGCCAAAATTAAAAAGCTGCTGAATCTGGCCCGTAAGGCAACCAACACCAACGAGGCCGCCGCCGCGCTGCGTCAGGCGCAGAACCTGATGCGTGAGCACAACGTCACAGAGCTGGAGGCGGAATTTACCAATATCAGCGAGGCAAGCAGTAAAGGCTCACCAAACCACGCCCAGACGCCGCCTAAATATCTCGTTTATCTTGTCGAGGTGATTAAACGCGCGTTCGGCGTTCAGGCGTTCTTCAGCTGGCGCGAGGGCAAGTATTTTTATAATTCTCCCCGCCGTGTCGTTACGTTCTACGGCCCCGACACTCGTCCTCAGATTGCCGCCTATGCCTTCGACGTTCTGGCGCGCCAGATGACCGCCGCCCGTAAAGAGTTTATTGGCGGACTGCACAAAAACACCAAGCCAGCAAACCGCACCGCGAAGGCGGACCAGTTCTGTGAGGGCTGGGCCAGCGGTGTCTGGCATATCGTCGCGGAGCTGGTCCCCACAGAGTCCGAAACCACGCTCATGGAACTGTACCGCGAACGCCAGCTTGCCAGCGGACTGGAAGCCGGAAAATGCCGAGAGGCTCGCAAAGCCAGCGGTGGCGATATTGCCAGGACCGTCGGGTATCTCTCCGGCAGACAGGCGCAGCTCAGCCACGGCGTTAACGGTGCAGCCAGTGAAACGAAGATGCTCGGGGGGGGGCCTGTGAAGTCGCTCAGACTACAGCGGGAAAATCTCCCGCCTGCCGTTCCTGCGCTACTCGTTCCCGGCCCGGGCCTGCGTGTCATGGTCTCCGGCCCGATGACGGGTATCCCGCATTTTAACCGCCCTTTATTTAATGAAGTGGCGGAGCAGCTGCGCAGCGAAGGACACACCGTTTACAACCCGGCCACGCTGCCGAACGGCTGGACACACGCCCACTACATGGCCATTACGCTGGGATGGATTGAGCACGTCGACGCGCTCTACATGTTGGACGGCTGGCAAAGCAGCAAAGGCGCGGTAATGGAGTTCGACCGCATCCTGCGCAACCGGATTCCGATCCTGATGTTCCAGACCGTGGATGCGTTTCGGGCTGCTGTCGAGCGTAGCCCAAAGCTGAAGGGGTCACTGATCCACTGGGAAAACAGCAAGGGAGGCGCAGAACATGATCATCGTTAAGGGCTGTGAATACCGCGACAACGGCAAAACCCGCGTTTATACCTTCAGCAATCTGGCCACCGCCGTGGAGGTCCCGGAGTACCCCGGGAGCGCTGGCCTCAAATTTTACGACGTCGCTGGCCATGCGATTCACAAGGCGGGCGATAAGCGGGAAATGAAACAGGCTATCGTGCGTTACAAAACAAAATGGAGACTCGCTAAATGACTTCAGCTAACTACAGCGCTCTGGACTGGTGTTTCATAGGTCAGATAGCCGTTATCTGGATCTACATGGCCAGTAAAACCGGGGCATGGATAACAGGTCTGTTTCTTCGGGTGGTTCTGCGGCGGACTCCTAAAAGCCGCGTCAATGCAGCTGTGTCCATGATACTGGCGGAACATCCTATTCAACACAATGAGACGTTGACGCTTACAACAAAGGACCAGTGGGCGGTCATTATTTATAAAAAGTCAGATGATGGCAGCAACATCAAAGGGGCAAGCGATGACGCCTAATGCCAAAAAGCTGATCGGGGCCATTAAAGCCGGTCAGGCCTTTCTCGGCTGGGATGATGCAACCTATCGCGCAACCCTAGCCCGACTAACCGGGAAGAACAGCGCGACCCGTTGCAGCCTGGAAGAACTCCAGACCGTAAAAGAATACATGCACACGGCGGGATTCCCCCGCCAGTCCCGGAAGTATGGCCGCCGCCCTTCGGTCCCAAAGACGCGCGAGGGGATGCTGAGCAAGGTCGAGGCTCAGCTGGCTGACGCGGGTCGTCCGTGGAGCTATGCCGAGGGCATGGCTAAACGGATGTTTAAACGTGAGCGCGTAGACTGGCTGACGACTGAAGAACTCACCAGGCTGATGCAGGCGCTGGACTATGACGCGAAGCGGAGGGCAAAACGTGAAAATCACCGTTAACCACGACGAGCTGGCGCAGCTGGAGAACCTTCTGCCCGAATCAGCCAAAGCATTGATCCACGTTCTGGGCTATGCCGCAACCACCCGGCTAATTAACCGTTTCGGCGGTGTGACGCTGGCAGCTAAAAGCGGCGCAGCCCGTGAGCGAACTGGCGGCGTCCATGCTCTCCTGCGCGAAGTGCTGAGCGAGGAAGAGTCCGGTAAGTTGATCGCGTATCTGGGCGCTGACCAGTTCTACATCCCGCGCTGTGATACGGCTTTGCGAAAACTTCGAAATGCTAGATTTGTTGCAGCAATGGCGGAACGTCAGGAAATGGGTCTATCCATTCGCCAAGCAATGGCCGTATTATGCCCTCAGTTTGGGATTAGTGACCGGTTAGGCTGGGAATTGTTAGGTCGTAAAGGTGCTGATAATTTGCCAAATCAAGAGCAATTATTTTAATTAATGGAATTAAATAAATGAAAATGTTGAGGATTGTAATCGCAATTACAGCTATCAGTTTTAGTTCTAACCTGTTAGCAAATAATGACCTTAAGCTGCTTGCAATAAGTGTATCAAAGACAGCTAACCAGATAGCTACAGAGGCAAGGGAAATCGAAAAAGCTGCAAATCCAACGCTTGAAAAGCGTAATCTAAATTTACGGATAGCTCAGCTCAAAGAAACAGCGTTACCGCTGGGCGGCGTTTTTGATAAACCCTATGGTCGCTGCGGTGCTTTAGTGGATAGCTTATATGGTTATATAGACGCCCTAACTACCCAGAACAGCAATCAAAAATTAAATTTTGATACATACCGCGCCAGTGAAAGAGATTGTCTGGATCAGATTAATGGGGCAGATAGCCAGGATAAAAACGAAGGACTGGCAGTCCTTGATCTATAAATGAGCGCCCCTTTCGGGGGCGTTTTCTTCTGGACTTTTTTCCAAAAATCTTCCGTAATATTCTCTCTCTTTCCCCCCTGTACCTGATGCGCTGAACCCCCTCAGCCGCTCGTTATCCCCTTTAAATTTCACAATATCCCCACTTGTTAACGTGGCTTTTTTGTCACCCGAAACTATCCCGAGATAACGCATGAACGGACAGGGATTCTGGGAGATTTCATTGAAATGGATCGCTGAAAATGCGCCCGCAATTTATGCCGGTCTGGCTGCTATTGGAGTGTCGTCGATGATGAGCATTAAAGACGGTAAACCGAAGAAATACACCATCACCAGCGCCATCGTCTGCGGAATTATCGGAATGAGCCTGTCGGGCCTGATGACTCATTTCGGCCTTCCCGCTAATGCCTCCTCGCTTGTCGGCGGGGTTGTCGGATTCCTCGGGGCGGACAAGCTGCGTGACATGGCGAACACGTTAGTTAATCGCCGCGTAAGTGGCTCACAGCAAGGGGAAAACGATGGAAAAGAATAATTTTAAGTTCAGCCAGCGCAGCGAAGACCGCCTGAAGGGCGTCAATCCTGACTTGGTAAAACTAGCCCGCCGCGCCCTTCAGTTATCGCCAGTTGATTTTGGCATCACTGAAGGTCTTCGCACTCAGGAGCGCCAGAAGCAGCTCGTCGCCGAAGGCAAATCTCAGACGATGAACAGTCGCCACCTGACTGGCCACGCTGTCGACGTGTACGCCTACCCAACCCCGGCTGGGTCATGGGATATGACGTATTACCGCCAGATTGCTGAAGCATTTAAAGCAGCCAGCGACGAGCTGGCCATTCCTGTCGAATGGGGTGGCAACTGGACCACGCTCAAAGATGGCCCGCATTTCCAGTTACCGCATAAGGACTATCCGGCGTGATCAAGATTCTGGCGGTACTGGCTGCGCTCGGGGCGGGGTGGCTCGCGGTGGACAGCTATCTGTCTCTTAGTAAAGCCGTCGACACGCTGACGGAGAATACCAGAACGCTGAGCAACCAGCTGGAAACCAGCCAGAGGCAGCACAACGCGGAGGCCGCCGTGGGCCTTCTGGGGCTTCGCTATAGCCAGCAGGGAACGGCGAATCAGGAGAAAACGAAAATTGAGATCCGCAAAGAAATTATTAAGGAACCTTGCGCGGGCCAGCCTGTTCCTGATGCCAGCGCTGGCCGGTTGTGGCAACTCGCTAACGAAAGCCGCGCCGCCGTCTTATCAGGTGATGCCCGCAAATCTGACGGCGTCACGCCTGCCGCCGCTCCCGGGCGATGACCCGGGGCGGCTCAGCTGGGGGGAGTCACTTCTCTGGAACGTCGGACTGTTGGAGACAATCCGACAGGGAAACTGTGACAAGGCACTAATCCGACAGATTGAACAACTCAGGGTCAGCGGGAAAAACGGCCAGACACTGCCCCCGCCCCCTGAGTGCAGCCTGTTGAACAAAAAGGACGAATGATGGCAAGGCCGCAAGAAGAAAAGGACAAAGTCCGCAGCGGTTATATTTTTGACCAGCTCACGCTGGAGATGGCGGCTATGCGCTGTTCTGTCCCGTATGACACCGCACGGCGCTGGAAGATGCAGGCCGCCAAAGCGGGCGACGACTGGGACAAGCTCCGGGCAGCCCACACGCTCGCAGGGAACGGTCTGGAGAACGTGGCCAGAACCGTCCTCATTAGCCTGGTAATTAAGTGCCAGTCAACACTGGAGCTAATCAACCAGAACCCGGACATACCTCCCAAGCAGTCCGTCGAGCTGCTGGCCAGCCTGTCGGACAGCCTCAGCAAAGCGGTGGCCTCCAGTAAAAAAATACTGCCGGAGACCGACCGGCTGGCCACTGCGCTGGAAGTCGTTCAGATGCTGGGGACGTTTATCAGAGAGAAACATCCAACGCTTTACGCGCCGTTTCTGGAAGTTCTGGAGGGCTTCGCCGGACAACTGGAGTCCGACTTTAGTTAATGGCTTGCAGGGCAACCGGCTGACCCGGGCAAGTCATAACAACCCAAGGCCCGGAACGTCCGGGCCTTTCACTATTTCGGGGGAATGATGCAAAAGCAGGTGATCGGTAAAGCTACGCTGTATTGCGGCGACGTTCTGGAAGTGCTGCCACACCTGGACGGCGGCATGTTTGACGCGCTAATCACAGACCCGCCCTACAGCAGCGGCGGGATCCACAAAAGCGACCGCAGCATGGCCCCGTCTGAAAAGTACGTAAACGCGACCCATTATTCCGAGTTCAGCGGCGACAACCGTGACCAGCGCAGCTGGGCGTTCTGGTGTACTCAGTGGATGTCCATGTCCACGCGGCTGGTCCGTCCCGGCGGCTATTTCATGGTTTTCTCGGACTGGCGTCAGCTCCCGACGCTTACGGATGTACTTCAGGCCGGTGGCGTTCTCTGGCGCGGTCTGGTCGTCTGGGATAAGACCCTGTCATCCCGCGCCCCTCATACCGGCTATTTCCGTCACCAGGCTGAATATATTGCATGGGGGAGCAACGGCAAGCTGGCGCAGTGTCCCGGCGGTCCGTTCCCGGGCGTCATCACCGAACGCGTGAACCCGTCGGAAAAGCTCCATATGACCGCGAAGCCGGTCCGCCTGATGCAGGAGCTGGTCAGGCCGCTGGCCGATGATGCCCGCGTTCTGGATCCGTTTATGGGAAGCGGGACGACTGCGCTACCGGTACTGGAACGCGGCGGAAGCTTCACCGGCATTGAACTGACAAACCAGTATTTTGATATTGCCTGCGCCCGTATCGAGAAGGCGCTGGCCCTAAACGTTCAGGGGTAAACGTGGCTAAACGGAAAATCTCACTAAAGGAATTTCAGCAAAGCCTTCAGGAATATATAGCCAACCTCCGCCAGACCATCGAGGCGGAGTGCGAGGGCTTTTCCACTGACAAGGCCGAAGCCGACAAGCGCCGCGCCGCAGTGGCCGACCCGGTCACGGGATATGATTTTTTTGTCGAGACGTATTTCCCGCATTACGTTCGCAACCCCGCGAAAAGCGAGCTGCATAAATATCTGTTCAAGCGACTGCCGCAAATCATCGCCAGCAAAGACGGCGAGAACGACGCCATCGCCGCCCCCCGTGGTGAGGCGAAATCGACGCTTGTCAGTCAGCTGTTCAATCTCTGGGTTATCGTTCGCAAGCTGAAGCATTACCCGGTCATCATTATGGACAGTATCGACCAGGCCTATCCGATGCTGGAGGCCATCAAAGCGGAGCTGGAATTTAATCCCCGTTTAAATAATGATTTCCCGGACGCCTGCGGACAGGGGCGCGTCTGGCGGATGGGAACCATCGTCACGGCGAACAACATCAAGGTAACGGTCGCAGGTAGCGGTAAGAAGCTGCGCGGCCTGCGTCATGGCCCGTATCGTCCTGACCTCATTATCCTGGACGATATCGAGAACGACGAGATGGTCCGCAACCCGGAGCAGCGCGACAAGCTGGCGCAGTGGCTAACGAAGACCGTCATGCCGCTGGGCGAAGCGGGCGGTAAAACCGATATCGTCTATATCGGGACAATCCTCCATTACGATTCCGTTCTCTCCCGAACGCTGGATAACCCGATGTGGACGACGGCCCGCTTCAAGGCTGTGATCCAGTGGCCTGCACATATGAAATTATGGGACGAGTGGGAAGAACTTATCCGCAACAAGCAGACAGAAGCCGCCGAGGCATTCTATCAGCAGAACGAGGCCGACATGCTGGCCGGGGCCGTCGTGTCGTGGGCCGCGCGGCCGCTGCTGGCGCTGATGAAAATCCGCGTCCGTGATGGTCACGACACTTTCGACAGCGAATATCAGAACGACCCGGTAAGCGGCGAGGATGCCCTGTTCGTGGGCTGTATCAATTTCTGGGTTAATCGCCTAAACGAGTGGGTGTTTTATGGCGCACTGGACCCGAGCCTCGGCAAGAAAAACAAGGGCCGCGACCCGTCGGCCATTCTGGTCGGGGGCTTTAACCGCTTTACCGGGATTCTGGACGTCGTGGAAGCCGATATCCGTCGTCGCCTGCCTAACAAAATCATCGAAGACGTGATCCAGTATCAGCGGGAGTATTTCTGTCTGGCCTGGTCCGTCGAATCTGTTCAGTTTCAGGAGTTTTTACGCACCGTGTTAATCGAACGATCCGCCGCGCTCGGCGTCCCGGTCCCGGCGATGCCGGTCATCCCGCTGGAGGATAAGGCCCTGCGCATAGAATCCATCCAGCCCCATATGGCTAACGGATTGATCCGACTCAGCCCGACCCACCAGACACTGATAGACCAGCTCCGTCACTATCCAAAAGCGGACCATGACGACGGGCCGGACTGTCTCCAGATGCTCTGGACGCTGGCGGTCTCGCGCAGCGCAAAATTTCAGGTTCACACCCCTAAAAGTCAGGGGCGTGACGGACACAGCCGCTTCGGCTCAGGGGGCTGGTAATGGCGCAGATTGTTGACATAAACGGGCGACCGCTTCAGCGCGAGACCCTCAAAACGGAGCAGACGGTCAGGGTCGCGGAGCGTATGCGCATTTATCCCGATCACCCGTCGCGTGGTCTGAATATTCGCCGTCTGCCGCGTATTCTGGAGGCCGCCGAACAGGGAAACCTTCAGGCTCAGGCCATGCTGTTCGCCGATATGGAAGAACGCGACGGCCATTTATTCGCGGAAATGGAGAAGCGTAAAAACGTTCTCCTTACGCTGGACTGGTCAATCGAACCGCCCCGCAACGCGACCAAAGAGGAGCTGAACCTGACCGCCGCCGTCGATGACTGGCTGCGTGGGATCCCCAACATGGAGGACGTGGTCCTTAACGGGATGACCGCCGTCGGCTATGGCTTCAGCTGTCAGGAAATCGCCTGGGAACTGACAGACAAAATCTGGCTCCCGGAGTCCATCAACCTGCGCCCCCATCACTGGTTCCTGACCCTGCCGGACAAGGGCGACGAGATCCGCCTGGATGATGGAAGCTATCAGGACGGTAAAAACGGCGCGGAGTTGTGGCCATTCGGCTGGCTGGTGCATCGCCATAATGCCCGCTCCGGCTTCAGCGCGTCCTCGGGGCTATTCCGCGTTCTGGTCTGGCCGTACCTGTTTAAGAACTTCGCGCTGCGCGACCTTGCGGAGTTTCTGGAGATTTACGGCCTGCCTGCCCGTATCGCCTACTATGCGCAGGGAACGAGCGACGAAGACCGCGACCGGATTCTGGAGGCACTTGTCCACCTCGGGCATGAGGCCGTAGCCGCCATCCCGCAGGGGAATGAAATCAAGTTCGAAGAAGCGGCCAGCGGCGGCGCTGATACGTTTATGGCCATGATTGACTGGGCGGAGCGGACTGTATCAAAAGCCATTCTGGGCAGTACGCTGACCAGTCAGGCGGACGGTAAATCCTCCACCAACGCGCTGGGGAACGTCCACAACGAGGTCCGCCACGACATCATGACCGCTGACGCGCGGCAGATGGAGGGCATGTTCGCCGGTCTTATCAGCCAACTGGCCGCGTTGAACGGCTACGGGCATATCCACCCGCGTCGTTTGCCTCGTCTGTCATTTGATACCCAGGAAGAAATCGAGATCAAGGACTGGGCGGACGCGGTGGCCACGCTGGTGAACGATGTCGGCATGACGGATATCCCGACGTCGTGGGTCCGTAAAAAAACGGGCATCCCGACGCCGAAGGATGGCGAGCCGGTTCTGGTCCCGACCGCAAACCGCATCACCACCCCGGCCAGCCTGAGCGCTATCCGGGAGGGGCTGAGGCTGGCCGCGCTCAGTACCCAGACCACCGACGAGGACGACCCGGCGCAGAACGCTATCGACCGGGCAGACCTGCCCGCTGATGCCATCAATCAGGGCTTTAGTGAGCTGATGGCCCCGCTTGTCGCCGCGCTTCAGAACGGCCAAAGCGCAGACGAGGCGATGAACATCCTGGCCGAAGCGTGGCCGAGTCTGCCGGATGCCACGCTCCGGCAGCTGCTGGAGCAGGCCATATTTACCGCAGACGTCTGGGGGCGCTTAAATGCCGACAGCTGATGATGTGGATCTGGGGTATGCGTACACGCTCGCCCCGGAGGAAGCGATTAAGTATTTCGAAAGCAAGGGCTACGCGATTGGCTTTAACTGGCACGACGTCCAGACGGTCGCACACGCCCGGGCGTTCACGGTCGCGGGCGTCATGAAGCTGGACGTGTTACAGGATATCCGGGGCGGACTGCAGTCCGCACTGGATTACGGGGACACCTGGCAGGAGTTCGTCAAAAACCTGCAGCCGTTACTGGAGTCAAAGGGCTGGATTGGTAAGGGGCTGGTCGCTGACCCGGAGACGGGAGAACTACAGGGGAAGCAGCTGACGCCCCGCCGGTTCCAGACCATCTTCGACACCAATATTCAGTCCAGCTACAACGCCGGACGCTATGAACAGCAGATGGCCAACGTGGCGGATCGTCCCTACTTTGAGCGCGTGGCGGTTATGGACTCCCACACACGACCAAAACATGCCGCCCTGAACGGATTCACCGCCCGGGCAGACGACCCGGTCTGGGAGTATATCTATACTCCCGACGGCTACGGTTGCCGCTGTCGTATTCGCGCCCGTTCTCAGTCTGACGTGGAGAAGTATGGCCTCACCGTTCAGAACAGCGAGGGCCGGATGGTCGAAGTGGAACAGGAATACGGCCAGCCCGGGAAGACCATCAAGACGATGGGCCTCAAAATGCCGGACGGCTCAGTCTACACCGCCGACCCGGGCTTCGGTTTCAATCCGGGCAAAGTCGCATTCCAGCCGGAGCTGGAAAAATATTATTACGAGTCCGCACGACAGTACGTCACCGGCTCCCTGACGGGTCCCGATTTTGCGCTGGGCGTGAAGAACGTCGCGCAGCTGGACAACCAGCAACGCTATCCGCTGGCCGTTCTCTCGCCGTCGCAGGTCAGCAAGACCGCCGCAGAACTCCAGACCGTCAGCGTTTCCGCGCCGGTAATGCAGCAGCTGGCCAGCGCGGCCACACCGCCAGCGCTGTCGGATTATGTACTTATCCAGCAGACCATCGAACAGGCTGAGCAGCTGGCGCACGACGGAAAAGCCTGGCGCTATTCGCTGCAATATGGCGAGCGCTGGTCCGTGGCCACGGTCGAGGGCGACGAGCTGACTGGCTGGCAGATGCAGGATAACCCGGGGGAATAATGGCCAAAGACTCACTGGATTTAAAAGTCGATTTAAGCGCCTGTAATGCGGGGCTGATGAAGTTGATCCGCTCTACAAGACAACGCCACGACCTGATGACCGCACTGGCCGGAACCATGCTGGACGCGGTGGAGGAAAACTTCCAGCAACAGGGGCGGCCCAAGTGGCTGGGATGGAGTTCGGCGTATGCGAAGAAACGCGGCTCCGGCCAGATACTTCAGAAGACCGGACGACTGGCCGCCAGTATTCGCGCCGCGATTACGAACGACGACGCCACGGTCGGGACGAATGTCAGATACGCGCGGATCCATAACGAAGGCGGCGAAATCAGGCACGAAGCCCGGACGACGAATCTGTATTTTAAGCAGTACAAGAACGGCAGCGTCAGCCACCAGTTCGTCAAAAAGCGCAACAGCAATTTTGTACAGAGCGCGACTATCGGGGCGCATACTGTGAAAATGCCTGCGCGTCCTTTCCTCCAGCTCACAGGCGAGGATATCAAAGAGCTGGAAAGCACAGCGATCAGGTATTTTATAAACGTTATTGACTAGCCGCCGTCAAACGCGCTGTAATTCGCTCAGCGCGTTTTTATCCTATCCGGTGTAAAACGAGACGACCAGCCTCAGAAAACCCCGCAGAATCGTTTTTAAAAAGGTTTTAAAAACGGTCTCCCGCATTGTTTCCGCTTAAATTGTTCCACGGCTACCGCTGAACCCCCTCAGCCGCTCCCGTTTACGTTCTCCCGTCATCATGCTGCGTATGAAAACACGTATCGCGGCACTAGCCCTAGAAATCGCAAAAGCGACCCATAACGAGATCCAACTGTTCCCGGCTGGCGAGTTCCGCGCGGTGGATGGTCGTCCGACCGACGTCGATGGCGGTAAATGGTTCCTGACGGCTGAACTGGCCGCCGCAATTGTTTCGCAGGTGGCCTCCGTGGCCACGCCGCTGGTGATTGATTACGAGCACCAGACGCTGCGCACTGTGAACAACGGCCAGCCCGCTCCGGCGGCTGGCTGGTTCAGCAAGGTGGAATGGCGCGACGGCGATGGCCTTTATGCCGTCGGCGTGGAATGGACAGACAAAGCCGCCGCGATGATTGCTGCCGGTGAATACAAATATATTTCCCCGGTTTTCTTCTACGACAAAAGCGGCGCTGTCACCCAGCTGTTACACGCCGCACTCACTAACACCCCCGCACTGGACGGGATGGACGCGGTCATGCTGGCCGCAGCCAGCCGTCTGGCAAGCCTTTCAACTACAACGGAGACCATCACAGTGGATGAAGAACAATTAGCCATGCTACTGGCGCAGCTGCGCTGGCTGCTGAACCTGCCGGAGACCTCCACCCCGGAGGAAGTCTGCGCAGAGCTGCAAAAAATTATCGACGGCGTGTCCGGCGGTCAGGGAACTGCGGCGGCATCCATCGGGCTGGGTAACTTGCTGGCTCAGCAGTCTGAGCAAATCGCCAGCCTGTCCGCTAACGCTTACAACCCGGAGAAACACTCCCCGATTGAAGTCGTTAACGACCTACGCGCTCAGCTGGCCCAACTGTCCCAGACCACGACAGAAAGCGAAATCACCACGCTGGTAACGGCTGCGCTCTCGGATGGCCGTCTGCTGCCTTCACAGGAGCAATGGGCGAAGGATTACGGGAAGCAGAATCTGGCGGGCCTGTCTGCCTATCTGGAAAAGCAGCCACGCATTGCGGCCCTTAACCAGACCCAGACCAAAACATTCAACCCGCCGAAACAGGAAGACAAAATCAACGTGTCTCAGATGACGCCGGAGCAACTGGCTATCTGTAGCGCGTTCGGCAATGACCCGGCAGAAATCGCCAAGCAATTAGGGGACTGAAAATGGATCGCAATATCTGGCGAAAAGATGGCTTGCTCATTCCGTTTCTGGTATCGGGCGGCGTCAAAATTTACGGCGGCCATATGGTGGCCATTAACGAGGACGGCTTCGCCGTTCCCGCAGATGCTGGCAGCGATACCGATTCGCTGGCCGTGATTGGCGTGTCCGACGAGTTTGTGGACAACACCGACGGCGCAGACGGGGGCGCGACGATTCTGGTTCAGCGTGGCGCGGGCTTCTGTCTGGCCAACAGCACAGCCAGCCCCGTCACTCAGGCACTGGTGGGGCGTCGCTGCCAGGTAGAAAACAGCGTGACCGTAAGCGCTGACGCTACCGCGAAGCGCACCGCCGGAACAGTAATGGAAGTTTCACCAGACGGCGTCTGGGTCTTTATCTCTTAAGGAGTCATTAAATGATTGTTAACAAGGCGAATATCTCGGCGTTTTTCGTCAACATTAAAACCACGTTTAACGGAGCGTTAAAAGCCGCGCCGACTCAGTGGCAAAAAATCGCGATGAAAATCCCGTCGACCGGGAAATCGAACGATTACGGCTGGCTGTCAAACTTCCCACAGATGCGGAAATGGGTCGGCGACAAGGTCATCAAATCGCTGGCGGCGTTTAATTACTCCGTTGTCAACGATGACTGGGAAGCCACCATTGAGGTCGACCGCAACGATCTGGAAGACGATCAGACCGGGATTTATGCCATTCAGGCTAAATCCGCCGGTGAGTCTGCTGCGCAGTTACCGGACGAGATTGTCTCGGGGCTGGTGAATGATTCGTTTACTTCCCTCTGCTATGACGGTCAGTATTTTTTTGATACCGACCATCCGATGGGGGCTGGCGTTTTCTCCAATAAGGGGACTAAAGCGCTTTCATGCTCCACGCTGGACGCAGCTAAGGCTTCTTATGGCGCAGCACGTACCCAGATGCGAAAAGTTAAGGATGATGATGGCCGCGCCCTGAACGTAACGCCAAATATTCTCCTGGTCCCTGTTGCGCTGGAAGATGTGGCTCGCACGCTTATGACAGCTGAACGTCTGGAGGATGGTAAACCCAATATCTACAGAGGAACGGCGGAAGTTGTGGTTGACCCACGCCTGACCAGCGACACAGCCTGGTTCCTTCTGGACACGTCTAAAGCGATCACTCCGTTCTTCTATCAGGAGCGTAAAGCCCCGCACCTGGTCGAACAGACCGACATGAACGCGGACGACGTGTTCAGCCGCAAGAAATTCAAATACGGTGCAGAAGCCCGCGCCGCTGGCGGCTACGGTCTCTGGCAGCTGGCCTATGGCTCCATCGGTACGGAGGCGTAAAACATGGAAAAGGTTATTGATATCACCGCCAAGCGCGACGGATTCCGCCGCGCTGGCATGGTCCACAGCGAGCAGACCCGGACTTATCCGCTGGGTCAGTTCACTAAAGAGCAACTGAAGCAGCTCCAGAGCGAACCGATGCTGGTTGTGGCTATCCGCAACAAGGACGACAACAGTGGCCAGCAGACTGGGACGGTGGATGAGCTGAATAAAAAAATCCTCCAGCTTGAAGGGGATGTGCAGATTCTGGTTACTCAGGAAGCCGACGCCAGAAAACAGCTTGCGGAGCAGACAGCTGAACTGGAAGACACACGCCAGAAACTCACGGAACTGGCCAGCGAGCTGACTACCGAACGCGGGCAGTCCTCCGCGATGGCCTCCGAGCTGGAAGGCGAACGCCAGAAGGTCGCAGACCTGACGGCGCAGCTCGAAGCCGCAACCAAAAAAGGGAAGTAAGCCATGCCCTACGCCACACCAGATCAGTTTATTAAGACGTTCAGCGAGCGCGAGACTATCTCGCTGACCGATGAAAAGCGCACCGGCACAGTCAACAGCGACAAGCTGGAATTTGCACTGACCCGCGCCAGTAACGTCATCGATGGCTATCTGGTGGGGCGTTACAAAACGCCGTGGCCAGACAGCCCGGGGATCCTTATCGGCTACTGCTGCGACATCGCCCGCTATCAGCTGGCGAGCGATTACCGGGTCCTGTCGGAAGAAATCCGGCTGCGCTATGACGACGCGATCAAGTTTCTGGAGAAAGTGGCCAGCGGCAAAATTAACCTCGGACGTGACACATCCGGCGGTGTGATCCAGTCGTCGTCCCAGATGCGGATCCATTCCGGCATTCGCCAGTTCGGTCGTGAGTCAACACGCGGAGGCGCATTTTGATAACCGATATCGAAAATGCGCTGACCGACCGGCTACGTCGTGGACTGGGCGAAATGGTCTGGGACGTCACCAGCTACGCCGGTGAGCTGGACGAGGATATAGGGAAAATTATCCACCGGCTGCCCGGGGCG
The DNA here is from genome assembly GCA_946480445.1 of uncultured Buttiauxella sp. Taxonomy (GTDB): domain Bacteria; phylum Pseudomonadota; class Gammaproteobacteria; order Enterobacterales; family Enterobacteriaceae; genus Dryocola. The sequence goes on along the minus strand of CAMLJN010000007.1, from coordinate 107,772 downwards.
TGGGTAACTTTCGGCGGCATCGTGAAAACCGAACCCTACAGCCTTTCCCGGCAGAAGTGGAAAACCACCGGGCGGTTCGTGGTTGTGGTCGGCGACTACAACACTCGCAACGAGGAAAGCACCCGACACGGCGGCGTAAACCTGAACGAAGTCGGGACCAACCTGCTGGTCGAGTCGGTCCGCCGCCTGATTACGGGTCAGGATTTAGGGCTGAAAATTAAGGAGTTCGCCCCGGGCCGAGTACGAACGTTGTTTAACACCAGCGTGGAAGAAAAAGCGGTATCAGTTTTTGCCTGTGAGTTCGACACGGTCTGGATGGAAAACGCGCTGGAGAATGGCCGATGGCCTGAACGCTCGAACAGCCCGGACTCTCCAGACGTGGCGTTTAACGTGTACCGGGGAGAACTGTCCGACCCGTACCCGGACCTCCTGCGCGTGGGGATGCGATATCACCAGCCGGGAACCCCTCCGGCAGACGACCCGACAGACCTGGTGGAAGTGAGGAAAAAAGAAGATGGCACAAATCAAGGTTAAGGCCGCTCCCGGGCTGAAGTTCCCGATGGAGCGAAACGCGAAAAAACATATCACCGGCGAGCCGGTAACGGTCGAGAGTTCGGCCTACTACCGCCGCGCCATTGCAGACGGCGATCTGGTTCTTGTGACTGAGGACAAAGGCGAAGTCGTCAGCAAGGACACGGGCGAAGCACCGGCAGCGGCGGATAGCAAAGACACCGCGCCGGTCCAGACTAAACAGCAAAAAAAGGCGGCTTCGAATGAGTGAAATCCAGTTCGACACCATCCCGAACAGTATCCGAAAACCGGGCGTTTATATTGAGTTTAACACCCGTCTTGCGGTCAACACGTTGCCGGGAAACCCTCAGCGCGTTCTGGTCATCGGGCCGATGTTAAGCACCGGCACGGCGGACCCGCTCACCGCTGTTTCTGTTTTCTCTGATGATGAAGCAGCCACCTGTTTTGGGGCCGGTTCACTGGCTGCCAGCATGGCCGCCGCTGCCATTAAGGCGAACAGCTATCTACAGCTGGATGTTATCGGCATTGAAGACGGCGACGCGGGCGTGAAAGCTGGCGGCGCAATTGCCATTCAGGGAACAGCTACCAGGACCGGGACCCTGTCCGTCTGGATTGCAGGGACGCAGGTTGCGATCAATGTAGAAAGCGGCGACAAGCCTGAAACCATTATCCCGGCACTGGTGGCGGCGATGCAAAAGGTCCCGGAGTTACTGGTTACTGGGGCGTATGACACTGAAAACAGCCAGTTAACCGTTGCCTGTCGCTCCAATGGCGAATGGGGGAACGGTATAACGCTGAAGGCCAGCACCACATCCACCGGGCTGACGCTGACCGTCACACCGATGGCGGGCGGTGAAATGGATCCTGATATTCAGCCCGCGCTGGATGCCGTTTTTGCTGCGGGCCACAACATCCTGATTTGCCCGTTCAGCACCGACAACGCGCTGGCGGCACTCAGTGAACACCTGACCAGCACCGGCAGCGCGATGGAACAGCGCGGCGCGGTCGGTTGCGCTGGCTGGACCGGTAGCCTCGGAACCGGGACGACACTGGCCAGTAACGTGAACGACGGACGAATCTCGATCCCGTGGTATCGCGGTTCGGTCATGCTACCCGCGATTCTGGCCGCGACTTATGGCGCAGTGATGGCCAGCGAGGAAGACCCGGCCCGCCCGCTGAACACGCTACCGTTGAACGGGATGGACGTCGTCGGCATGACCCAGCGCGAGGGTCGGAAGGAACAGGAGAACGCGCTTCACAACGGCCTCACGCCGATTGAAGTCGGCCCGGGAAATACGGTCCAGATCGTCCGCGCGGTTAGCACGTACACGGTTAATGCTCAGGCCGTGGAAGACCCGGCGCTGCTGGATATTACGTCTATCCGCACACTGGACTACACACGCAAAGCCTGTCGCGACCGTATCAGCCAGCGTTTCCCGCGAGAGAAGCTCAGCACTCGTACCCCGCCGAAGGTGCAAAGCGAGCTTTACGACGTACTGACGAAGCTGGAAGACGCGGAGATTCTGGAGAACGTGGCCGCCAACAAGGACAAGCTGAAGGTCCAGAAAAGTGGCACAGACCCTAACCGCTGCGACGCTGTAATACCTGCCGACGTGGTCAACGGTCTGCACGTCTTCGCTGGCCGCATCGATATGATTCTGTAAGGAGGGCTACAGCATGGTTTTAGAAGAATACGTCGGCTCTATTGTCCTGGAGATCGACAGTCAGGAAATTGAGATCACCGACCTGGATATTCAGGAAGTGACAGGCAGAAAGCTCGTTAAGACGATGAACAAAACCGGTAAGGCGAAAGGCTTTTCCCGAGGCATCGCCACCTATGAGCTGTCCGTCTCAGCGGTTATCCCGGATACCGACATCCCCGACTGGGCGAATCTGGAAGGTGTAAAGGTCTCCATTTATCCGCTCAACAATAGCGGCCAGCGGACCTCGTATCTGGACTGTTTCACGACCGAAGTCGGCGAGAAGTACACGGTCGATAACGAGGCCAAGATTGATATCAAAATGAACGCACTCAGCAAGGTTAACGCATGACACAGGTTAAGACTGAAACCGGAAAATTACTGGACGGGATCCCCTTCGGGGGGACCCTTCATAAGGACTTTGAGATCCGTTTGCCCGTTATGCGCGACACCGGTCAGGCGCTGGAAGATGCCGAGGAACGCTATGGTGAGGTGACGGGCTTCATGGCTGATTCCTTTTACCGGGCCGCAGTCATGGCCAGCACGTTGATCCGTCTGGGGGATATCCCGAACGAGGAACTGACGGCGGAGCTGCTGCACGAAAACCTGACCAGCGATGATTACGACGAACTGGTAGCTGCACGGACTAAGCTGAAGGCAAAGCGGAACGGCGGGAATCCCGGCTCGCCGGACTCCGCCTTGCCATCCTCGCCCTCGGGCGATGTGGTATCACCGAAGACCGAATAATGGCTATGAGCCGTCCTGTACTGGACGGCTATCTTGCCGCCCTCAGTAAGCTGAACGGCAACAAGCCAGGTAAAAAGGACCCCGCAGCACCTACCCACCAGTCGTTCAAATCCCGCCGTAACAAACGCAAAAAAGGGAAGCAAAAACATGGCCGGTAATTTCAAAGTTGGCATGACCCTGACCGCGAAGGATGACGCCTCGGCGGTACTTGTTAAGGGGCTTAAGCTCACCACTAAAGCCGCCACTGACGCAGAAAAGGCCGTCGAACGCGCGGGCAACGAACAGCAAAAAAACAACGAAAAGAACGCGAGAAGCGCCAGAACGGCGGCGGAAGAATCCCGCCGTGCAGCTGCCGCCCGGGAAACTCTCGGCGTTCGTTCAGAACAGGCCATCCAGCGGGAAATCGCCCAGACCATCGCCAGCTATAACCGACTCACCCGGGCGGGCGTCGCTTCAGCCCGGGAACAGGATCGCGCCTTCAGGGCGATGAAAGACCGCGTCAAGGAGCTGAAAACCGAAATGCGCGGTTACAGTCGTATGAATGAGGCCAGACGAATCGGCGGAAATGCGCTCGCTATTACTGGGGGGATTGCCGCCGGTGGCGCGGTACTGGCGCAACCGGTAGCCCGTCAGATGGCCTATGAGCGCAACCTCAGCATGATGGCCAATACTGCCTTCGGGGATGGCGGTCAGGCGGGCCGACTCGCTGGCCGGGCGAAACTCGCGGGAAGTATACGCGAAGCAGTCGCTTATGGCGGAGGAACAAAAGAAGACGCTTCTGAAGCGATGAACCAGATGCTGGCAAGTGGCGTCGTATCATATGAGACCGCCAACAAATGGCTCCCGCAGCTGATGAAATTCTCTACTGCTTCAGGAGCATCATCGGTTGATCTGGCTACGCTTGCGATTAAAGGGAAACAGTCTTTTGGTCTTAAAGACGAAGATATTCCCGTCGCGCTAAATATGGCGATTGCGGCAGGTAAGGCCGGTAATTTCGAACTAAAAGATATGGCCAAATGGCTGGCCCCGCAAATGGCTGCCGCCGGTTCTGCCGGGATGAAAGGGATGGATGACTTTTCCAAACTTCTCACGCTGAATGAGGCCGCAGGCATCACCGCAGGTAGCAGCGACGAAGCCGGGAACAACGTCGTGAACCTTCTGGCAAAACTCACCAGCCGTGAAGCCGCTGATTCTGCCGCCCGTATCAAAATAAACGGTCACGGGATAGACCTTCCCGGAACGCTGGCCAACGCCCGGGAGAAAGGGATAGACCCTATCGAGGCGTTTTCCCGTGTCGTGGATAAAATCGTCAGCAGTGATAAGCGCTACCAACAACTACAGACGAAGATGGCCGCGACAAAGGACAATAGCGAGCGTAGTGCGATCATGGAGTCGATGGCCACCATTCTGGAAGGAAGCGGTGTAGGTAAAATCATGGCCGACCGACAGGCACTGATGGGGCTGCTGGCCTACCGTAATAACCCGGCATACAGGAAGGAAGTGGAGGCAGATATTCATGAGCAGCGAACCCTCCCGGAAGGTAAACGCGCCGGAGATGAAGACTTTGCCTTTATTGCCGGGACTAACGATTTCAAGATTGAACAGGCAAAGAACACGGCAGACTTCGCCCAGATGGACAGTGTCAAAAAGCTGGCCGATATGGCGGGATCGGCAGCTGAGGAAGTCAGCAAGCTGGGGCAGGAGTTCCCCGGCCTCACTACTGCCGTGGCTGGAGCAACGACGGCCATAATGTCAATGACAGCCGCCGCCGTCGCCTTTTCGGGTCTGAAGTTCCTCACCGGGGGCGCAGCTGGCGCTGCCGGAGCAACGGGTGCCGGTGGCGCGGCTACCGCCGCTGCGAGCGCCGCCGCAAAAGGCGGCTCACTGCTGGGAACACTAGGAAAGCTGGCAGGCATTGGCGGCACGGCCACCGCGCTGGCCACCATGACCACCCCGGAGGAAGACGCCGCCAGTAACGGCAGCGAGGAACGCTGGAAAGCGATCCGTGCGAAATACCCGCAGAGCGTTATCGATGCCGCGCGTAAAAAATATCAGCCGTGGTATCAGTTCGGCGAGGGTTATTCCACCGAAAACGAACAATGGATCCAGCAGTATCTGGCCGACCAACAGAACAGCGCCAGCAATGCCACCGTATCCCCGGGACAGGTTCTCCCCTCCGCAGTACCGCCTGCAGGTGGAGCAACAACGCCAGCGGGTCAGAACGGCGCAACCACACCGCAGACACCGGCGACAACACAACCTTCGACACCGCTCAACGTGACCAATCAACTGGTCGTGGATGGCCATGTGCTGGCTGAAATAGTCAACAGCTACAACGTCCAGGACGGCAACCGTGGAACAGGAGGACCCCATTAATGGGATGGGCTGATAACTTACAGCAGGCATCATTCAGGGGCATCCCGTTTGATGTGCTTGCAACCGATGAACAAATCAGCCGCGACCACGCGGCGTATGAGTACCCGAACGTCGATGGCGCAGACCTGAAAGACCTCGGGCGCAAGGCGCGGCCTTTTCGCCTGACCGCTTTTATCTGGGGGGACACTTACGAATACAGGCTCCAGTCCCTGATAGCCGCGCTGGACACCCCGGGCGACGGCGAGCTGATTCACCCGGTCTACGGTTCTGTCCCGTCGGTCATCGTTACCGGGTACAGCGTCCGCCATGAGGCTGAGAACGTCGACAGCTGCACGGTCGAGCTGAATTTTCTGGAGAACCGCACCGGCACGACGCTGTTCGCCAGTCCGCTCCCTGAAATGTTCGGCGCGTCGCTGTTTGACGAACTGGACAGTCTGACCGCTGAGCTGGGGGCGTTTTTCGACGCTGTCACCGCATCTTTAAAGACTGTTAACAGCCTGGTTAAACGCGCCAAAACGGTGGAATCAACGCTGATTAATACCCTGTTAACGTTTGAGAGTGACGTGAAATTTACGACCGAACAGGTCGTGGCGCTGGCGGAGAGTCCGGCGCAATTTATCGCCGCACTGAGCGGTGTTCTGGAGGTTCACACCTCAAACGTGGCCAGCTCCGTCCCTGCGCTGGCATCCTCCGCGCCGGTGACGACTATCGGACTGTCCAGCCCGACCCCGGACGTGGCCACGTCATCGACCGTTATCACCAGCTGGAACGAAATCACGGATGACATGGACGAACTGGTCGCGCTGCCGGTCTCGTTCGTCAATGGAGATACCACGCCGACAGTGGCGCTCCCTGTCGGGTCAGTCGTTTCAGACGTGGCGGACGTCACGGTGGCGTATTCTGTCGCCGCTGTGACCGAGCTGGCCAGCTCCGCCGCCGCGATATTGTCCGACGACGCGCAGTCCGAGCTACTGACGCCTGACGATATCGAGAAACTGGTCGATGACGTCCGCACGCGGATCCAGTCCTCCATTGACCAGCTCCGCACCCGTTACGAACCCGCCCGGGAGCTGATTACCGAGACGACCTCCCCGGTGGGGATCCAGTGGCTCGAACTTGTCGAAAGGCTGAAGAACATCGCGCTGGCCCTTCAGGACTTAGGGCTGCTTGTCCTGTCCCGCCGTCCGCCTCTGACGCGTAAGACCGTTGGGGTGGACAGCTGCCTGCACCTGCTGGCCCATTTATGGTATGGCGACCACAGCCGCGCCACCGAGCTGCAACGCCTGAACCCACAGGTTCGGGATCCGAATCAAATCACCACAGGGATGGTCTTAAATGCCTACGCAAAATAACGCGACGGACGACGACAAAATCAGCCTGGTCATCGGCGGCAAAGCCCACACGGACTGGTCCAGCTACCGCATCGACAGCGATTTTCTGAAGCCCGCAGACGGCTGGCAGCTGATGCTGGGACTGCCCGATAAGGTTTTTCCGGCGGAGGTCGTCCGGGGCGCGGTGATTAAATTACAGGTCGACGGCGAGACTGTCCTCAGCGGCAGAATTGACACCGTCCGCCGTATTGTCTCACGCCAGACCTATTCGCTGGCCCTGACGGGGCGGGATGATGCCGCCATTCTGGTCGATTGCTCCGCGCCGATATTCAGCGCGAACCAGCTCACTCTGGACGAAGTCATCGAAAAAATTGTCAGACCGCTGGGGATCCGAAATATCCGTATACAGGCCGAAAACGCTCCACGCAATGACAAAGTAACCATCGAGCCGGGAACCCGGGCATGGGATGCTCTGGAAAAGGCCGCCGCCGGTCGCGGTCTCTGGCCGTGGTTCGAGCCGGACGGGACGCTTGTCGTCGGCGGGCCGGACTACTCCACCGAACCGGTGGCGACCCTCGTCCTGAAAAATGACGGGACCGGGAACAACGTCCTGACGCTTGAAGAAAATCGCTCAATTAACGGCTGTTTTTCAGAGCTGACCGCGCTGGCACAGGGCCACGCCCGCCACGCCGACAGCAAAAGCAGCACAGCGCCGCTCCCGATGGATATCTGGAACGATGACGGAAGCGTCAGACTGATGGCCAGCAGCGACGAGGGGACCAGCGATGGCCTGACCGGGTCAAATGCCATGAAGGCCGTGGCCACGGATCCGACCGTGTCGTACTACCGGCCCCAGATAATCACCATCGGGGACACCAACAACAAAGAACAGGTCGACTACAGGGCTAAAAAAGCCATGAGCGATGCCCGTCTGTCCGGCTGGGATATCAGCGCGGAGGTGGCAGGCCACCGCACCGCCGGAGGCCTTCTCTGGCAACCCGGGCAGCGGGTCCATATTGTCAGCGAACCCCACGGTCTGGACGCCGTTTTTTTTCTGATGGGTCGCCAGTTCAGCGGGGGCCGCAGCGGCAAGACGACAAGCCTCCGCTTTAAGGAGGACGGCGTCTGGATCCCCGACGCGTTCCCGCGTGAGAAAAAACGCCGCCACCGCCGTGGCAGGAAAGGCAAGAACGACGTCGCCGTGGTGGACGTCTGAGGACTTAATTATGTGGAATAAAGTAAACCAGCGTATTCAGCAGGCGCTCCAGAATATTCGCCAGGCTTTTCGTGTCGTCACCGGTTCGACAGACAGCACGACAAAGGTCCAGATGTTACAGCTCAACGCTCTGGCCGGGGAGAAGCTGGACGGCGCGGAGTATTTTCAGCATTACGGATTCACGTCCAACCCGCTGGCCGGGTCTATGGGGATTGCTATCCCTCTGAACGGGACGACGTCGCACACGGTCATTGTGGCCACGGAGCACGGCGCGTATCGTCTCACCTCCCTGAAGCCTGGCGAGGTGGCACTGTATACCGACGAAGGGACCAGCGTCGTCCTGAAGCGCGGGAAGATTGTCGAGACGACCTGCGACGTGTACCGTGTGAAATGTAAAACCTATGAAGTCGACGCGGAGGAAAGCGCCGGCTTTACTACCCCACAGCTAACCGCCAGCGAACAGGTCATCGCAACCGGCAAAATCAGCGGGAACGGCGGGATGGCCATCAAGGGCGGTGAAGGTGGCGCGACGGCCACGTTTGAGGGTACACTCCGCCAGACCAATGGCAGTTATGAGACAACTGGCGACGTAAAAGCCGGGACCGTTTCACTCACTGGCCATGAACACCCGAACGGCAACGACGGCAACCCGACCGGCGCTCCCATTGCCTAATCGCTGAAGCCCCTCAGCCGCTCCCCTCCATGCCATGCTGCCAGACTGGCAGCATGGACCAGAATATTTCTACCGCTACCGGCGATTACACACAAACCCGCGTTTACTCACTACAGAACGCGGTCTATCTGCGCCTTGAAACCCCGCTCGGGAGCTACTGGGCGGATCCTCTCTTAGGGTCCCGGCTCCATGAGCTGAAGCGCGAGAAGGACGTCCCACGCGTTCAGCTGCTGGCGGGGCAATATTCCCGCCAGGCACTTCAGCCGCTGCTGGATGACGGACGGGCGCAGACCATCACCGTCGACACGGAAAAAGGTCCAACAGGCTGGCTTTTTCTCTGGATTCGCGTCACCGACGCCTCCGGGACGCCGCACAAGTTTAAACACCCTGTAAGGATTGCATAATGCCGTTCCCGGTCCCTACCGTGGCGGAAAGTACCGCCCGCCAGCTGCGTGATATTGAAAACGCGCTACCTAATGAAGACGTGGACACCGGCACGGACAGCGATTATGGCGTCCGCGCTGCTGCCGTTTCCGGCGTGGCTGATGGCATTTACGCTTATCAGGGCTGGATCGTCCGCCAGATTTTCCCCGACACCGCCGACCCGGAATATCTGGAGCTGCACTGTCGGACCCGTAACGTCTACCGCAAAAAAGCCACCAGTTCGTCGGGCACGGCCAGCATCACCGGCACAGCCGGAAAGGTTCTCCCGATCGGCTCCGAAATCCGGGGCGAAGGCGTGAGCGTCAACACGACCCAAGCCTGCACCGTCGGCGACGACGGGACCGGGCTGGTCGCCGTTAAAAGCACGTCCACCGGCGCACTGACGAACACGACAACCGTGAAGACGGCGACGCTGGTAAGTCCGCCAGAAGGTATCAACAGCGCGGTATCCGTCAACCCACTGACCGGCGGCACAGATAAGGAGTCTGACGGCAGTCTGCTGGCCCGTTATCTGGATATCCTGCGCAAGCCGCCTGCGGGCGGGAACAAGTACGACTATAAACGCTGGGCGCTTGAAATTGACGGCGTCACGTCGGCATATGTTCAGCCACTGCGGCGGGGGCTGGGGACTGTCGACGTGGCGATCACGTCTGAGAACGATCTCCCTCCGCAGGAGCTGGTCGACGCCGTTCAGGCGCATATTGAGGACCTCCGCCCGGTCACGGCAAAGGACACGCTGGTACTGGCTCCCACTAAAAAGCCGGTGGATTTTGTCATCCAGATTAAGACCAGCGGCCTGACGGTCGAGCAGGTGACGCCGCTGGTCCAGTCCGTTGTCACCGACTTTATGAACCGTCTGGAGCCGGGTCAGGAACTGATTGTTTCCCAGCTCGAAACCCAGATTTCCCTTATCTCCGGCGTGTCGGATCGCAAAATCGTGACCCCAGCCGCGAACGTTCCGGCAGTCATCAACGAAACAACATGGGAATGGCTCAGGCCCGGGACCATCAACGTGGAGCCAATGGCGTGAAGACGGTCGACTTATTTCGGGCGCTGATGCCGCCGGTCAGCTATGACCCGAACGGAAAATTTCTGTCAGCAGAGCTTCAGGCTGAAGCCAACCTGATGGACTCCGTCAAAGCGTCAGCGGGCCGCGTTCTGGCGTCGATTACACCGTTCTATTCCTCCATGACGCTGTCCGACTGGGAACGTGTCTACGACGTCGTCCCACGCGAAGGCGCAACCCAGCAGGAGCGCCGCGAGAACGTACTGGTCAAGATGGCCGCCACCGGCGGGCTGTCGATTCCTTATTTCACCAGTCTGGCCGCCAGCCTCGGCTACACCATCACAATCACCGAGCCGCGAGCGTTTCAGGCAGGTGTTAATCGGGCAGGTGATCGCCTGTTCGTAGAGGGGATGCGCTGGGTCTGGCAGGTTAATGTTCTGGGGAACAGCGTCCCAAAATATCGCTTCAGGGCCGGAGCATCGGCAGCAGGAGAGCCGCTGCTCGCCTTCGGAGAGTCCATTTTAGAAAGCACATTTAAAGACCTTAAACCGGCCTTTACGGATTGTTATTTCACGTATGAGGGAGACGAATAATGCAGGAATTAATGCCACCGGTGAATACACCGGACAAGCTTTTTCACGACGGTGATCCGACTCAGGGTATCGAGGGGACCATTGTCACAGCGGAGTGGCTCAATAATGACCAGTCAGCCGTCCGGGATATCCAGCAGGAACTAATAAACGTACTGGCCGCTGCGGCCATGCAGCCGGATCCAGCCAAACAGAACCAGCTCGTAACCGCCATCCAAAAAATTTTGGGTGATGGTATCAGTGACGGAGCGTTATTAAAGGAAAATAATCTTTCAGATCTGGCCGATGCAGCGCTGGCCGTTAAAAATCTAAATGCGGTTCCTACGACTCGCAAGATTAACGGACACGCGCTTGATAAGGATACTAACGTCACCGCCCAGGATATTTTTAATGCACAGGCGGTAGGTTTAGGCGATGCCGCAGATCTAAGCACTATTACAACTCCCGGCTTGTATTACCAGCCAGCGAACGCAGCAGCAGAAACAGGGAAAAACTATCCTGAGGCTGTGGCCGGTTCACTGGAGGTCTATAAGCACGCCGGGATTACCCAGATTTACAGGACATATAATAATTCACGCGCTTACATTCGCACGCTATACGGTGACGCATGGACAGCATGGACAAAGCAGTATGACACTGCCAATAAACCCACTCCTACAGAAATCGGCGCGTTAGCCAGTAATGGGAATGCGGTTTCGGCCACTAAATTACAGACGGCACGGACGATTGGTGGCGTAGCCTTTGACGGGACCGCTAACATCAACTTGCCGGGGGTGAATACTGGCGGAAATCAGAGTACGACGGGTAATGCAGCCACTGCAACCAGATTGCAAACCGCGCGAACTATAGCAGGCGTATCTTTTAACGGTACGGCTAACATCGCTATTCCTGCGGGGAATGTGGGTGCCTACACAAAAGCCGAGAGTGACGGACGTTTCCAGCCCAAAGGCAATTACACTCCAACAGGCACTGCCTATACCAAAGCCGAAAGTGATGGACGTTATGGCATCGTGAACAGCGTCAGACGCGGCGGCCAGCAAGTTTTTAACAGCGCCCATAACTGGATTGCTAATTGGGAATCACCTGCTGGCTGTGTAGTTACTGGAGTTCAACAGAATGGGGCCGACGATGGCCGTAAAATGGGCTTTTACTATCGCCAACTGCAATATCTGAATAAGCAAACTGGCGCATGGGTGAATATAGGTGATTGATATGGATAAATTTCTTAATCCTAAGATTTATAAAAAAGAGTCTGTAGAAATTGATGGAGAGATATTTACAGGCCAATATTTTCAGGACGATAAAGGCCGGGACTGGTATGAAACACTCACGGGATGGGCTGGCGCTGTCGCTGTAGATACGGCTGGTATCGTCTGTGCGTATGAATCTGATGTGTCATATATGGGTATGGAAGAAGGCCGAAACATATACGAAGTAGAACCGGCTAACGTTCCACCTGACGTTCTTGGCAATTACACTTTTGTGGATGGACAATTTACTGATATCCGTCCTGACGCTAGCGAACTCGCAAACAAACAGAAAGCCACTCTTTTACACGAAGCCAGCGTAACAGTGTCTACATTGCAAGATGCGGTTGATTTGTCGATGGCTACGGAAGCAGAAGCGGCGTTACTGCTTGAGTGGAAAAAGTATCGCGTATTGTTGAACCGAATAGATCCTTCGTTAGCTCCTGATATTGAATGGCCTTCCCCTCCCAACTGATCGGTATGAACGATCAATTTATGATTATTGATCTTTAGTACCTATTTGAATGATAGGGGTATTAGAAGAAAACTAATCCTCTGGTTTTATAAGGGGATTTGTAGTGGAGCTAACAGAACGTGAACTAGAGCTTTTGTCGTGGTTTATAGGTGAAAACTGGGAGGTATTCGCGGAGGATGCAGAGGAATTTTTGGGTATTAATGGCTTACACCGACTGGCTGAAAAGCTAAATCTCGAACCAAAAGCAAGTTAAACACTAAACCCCGGCGCTAAACTGGGGTTATTTTTTAATCAAAATTCAGCGTAGCAATCAATTCTGGACAGTCCAAAAAAGCTAAAAATTTACCTCCCCCGGCAGTCCAGAATTGATTGCTAAACAGTCCAGAAAATTTCGCCGCGCTACATTCGATAATGAAGTAGCTGAATGTTTAACCAAGCTGACGACCCGACAAGGGGAGCTACCTCAGGGTGCCATCACTAGTTCATTTCTGGCTAACTTGGCGTTTTGGAAACATGAACCGGCACTGCAAGCCAGTTTACGAGCAAGAGGAATAATTTATTCCCGATACGTTGATGATATCGCCGTCTCGTCAGTAAACTTTCTTGATAAACCAACTAAAACGAATGTGATAGCCTCGATTTATGGCATGCTTTCCAGGCACGGTTACCAGCCTAAACGAGCTAAACATGAAATCAGAACATCTGGGCAACGGATGGAAGTTACCAAGCTTTCGGTGAATTCAAAACCTGGTCTCTCTTCCGCCAAGCAAAGTCAGATACGATCGGCAGTCCATCATTTGGAGCAAGCCATTCTTAGGGGCGAAATTCTCGAGTTCGATAAGGGCCCTTATGCACAAACATGGGGACTAGTTCATTTATTGGCCAGATTCCATCCTGGCAAAGCAAAAAAACTTAAACAGCGCTTGCTTGCTCTTAAGAGTTTGGGGCGCATGAATATGTATACATAGTGTAAGAACCAGGGCAAAAAATTTTTACTAAGGTGAATGCGTGGCAATCTTTGACATTGAAAAGGATGAATTACTTCGGCTCTCCGATACTCAGCTAGAAGAGCTGATAGCTCGGCTAGCAGAAGCTGAAGTGGCAATACATGGTCATAGCCCTGCATGTGTAAATTGGTCTGGCTCAATTACAGCCCCTGACGGAGGAATTGATATCCATGTTCAGGTTCCAGTTGATCAACTGAAACCAGGCTTTCTTATAAGGCCTAATACGGTCTTTCAGGCAAAGAAACATAAAATGCCAAAGGCTACAATTGAGAAGGAAATGGGCACCGGCAACGCGCTTTCACCCATAATCTCTGAACAAGCCAGAAAGCAAGGTAGCTACATCATTGTCAGCCTGGGTGATGATTGCTCGCCGTCAGGAAAGGCGGATCGTCTCAAAGCGATGAGGGATGCAGTAAAAGATGATCCTAACAAAAGCAATCTTCATCTCGATTTCTACGACCGTTCCAAACTCATTCAATGGCTACGCCAACATTCATCAGTCATGCTGTGGGTAAAAGGGAAGCTTGGGCAAGGGTATTCCGGTTGGCAACCCTATGGAGCCTGGAGCAATCCACCCCAAGGTGTTACAGACACTTTAATCTCAGCCCCAGGTGTAACCATTACTTTACCGTCGGGAAAGGGGCAAAAACTTAAAATTGATGAAGCAATTAGCCCAATGCGAGCCCTTATTCGTTCGACGAATAAGGCAGTTCGTATTACAGGATTGTCTGGTGTCGGGAAAACTCGGATCGTTCAGGCGCTCTTTGATGAAACTGTTGGAACAGATGCGCTTGACCGGACAGTAGCTATTTATGTTGATACTGGCTCTGAGCCAGTACCGTCGGCTACAGCAATGCTTGATAAGCTTATCGCTGAGGACCGACGAGCAATTATGATCCTTGATAATTGTCCATCAGAACTCCATGCTTCGCTTGCCAGCAAGGTATCAGCCACAGGAAAAGAAGTAAGCCTCATCACAATCGAGTACGACATTAGGGATGACAAACCACAGACAACCGAGGTCATCCATATTGAGACAGATGGTCCAGAGGTGGCAGAGCAACTTCTTATCCGTCGCTTCCCTTCTATTGGTCAGAATAATGCCCGTCGTATTGCTGAGTTTGCAGATGGGAATGCAAGAGTTGCTTTGGCTATAGCTGAGAGAGGGGAGGAAGGCGAGAGTTTGGCTCTACTTTCTGATGCGCAGTTGTTTAATCGCTTGTTTGAACAGCGTAATCATCCTGATGGTAATTTACGGGAGCAAGCTGAAATATTGTCACTGGTATATTCATTCTCGGTATCTAGTACAGATGCTGCTACCGACGAACTGGAAATATTAGGGGCGCTCTTTGGGTATTCCAGAACCCAGTTATTTAAAGCCGTTACGAAGCTGATGGAACGTCATATCGTTCAGAAAAGATCTCACTGGAGAGCTATCTTACCTCATGCCATTGCTAACAGATTGGCAGCATCCGCACTCGACAGTATTCCCGTCGATCAACTTAGGGCGACTTTTGAAGCTCCGGGTTGTGAGCGTTTATTAATGTCTTTTTCGCATCGCTTGGGGTTGTTGCATGACCATCTTGTTGCGAAAGAAATTGTAGAAGCCTGGCTTCAGCCTGAAGGAATGCTAGGAAGAATAGCCGAGTTAAATGATATTTCGTTACGAATACTTGGGTATATCGGACCGGTTGCACCTGAAGCATTGCTCAACAGAATTGAGGCCGTACTCTCATCATCTGATTTCAAAGGTATGGAACCGGGCTACAATCCGCAGCGACGTAGTATTCTGCGTCTTTTACAAATGATGGCATACGAACCGAACGCCTTTGAACGATGCGCCAGGCTTCTTATTCAAATGGCAGAGGACGAAGCCGATAATAATGACCTGGACTCTGCTCGAAACATGGTCCCAAGGTTTTTCCAGGCGTATCTGTCTGGTACTCATGCATCACTAAGCCAGCGTATTGCTTTAATGAACGAATGCATTGCATCAAACATTATTACGCGTAGATCTTTGGCCTTCAAGATGCTGTCAACCGCCCTGGATGGCCCACCGTGGTCAGGGTTTGGGGTTGGTGAGTTTGGAGCTCGACCAAGAGACTATGGATACGAACCCAACTATGATGAACTTGTCGAATGGCGCAGCGCCTTTATTGACGTAATTATCCATTTAGCGGCATCCGGAGCTCCTGAGCTTGAAAGGCCTGCAAGATCAATCCTGGCTGACAAATTCAGGGGAATTTGGTTTCAAGAAGCAATGCGAGACAAACTCGTCGATGCTGCCCGTACATTAAATGCTTTAAGTCCTTGGGGGGAAGGTTGGAAAGCCGTTCGTTCAACGGTCTATTATGACTATACCAAGCGTAGCGATGGAGATGATGTTGAGCAGTTGCCGGATAGTCTTGCTGCCTTAAAGAAGGAGTTGGAGCCCATTGCGTTAATTCCAACAATAAAGACATACGTGTTGAGTATAAATGATGATTATTGGGCACTGGATGCGGATTTTGATCATGAGGACTCCGATAAATATACCGCAGCCGGAAAACGACTTGAAGCTAAAGCACTTCAATTGGGACAGGACTTTGCCTTATCAAATCATGTTCTTGAGGAGTTAGGAGCAGATCTGTTCTCCATCGGTGGAATGCCTTATCGCGCTGTCTTTGGTCGAGGACTTGCTCGAGGGGCACATGATCTAAGTATTGGCTGGCAGCGACTTGTTGAACAAATTGAAAAACAGCCAGATGCTAACAAAGACTTTGGAGTTATTGGGGGATTCATCGAAGAAGTTGACTCTGTCGATCCATCATTAGCACAGAAGTTTCTCGACCAATGTGCGCAGCATCCTGAACTTCGACAGGTATTGGTTGGCTTGCATCCTTGGGGGAAATTTACAGTAAATGATTTGGATCGCTGCATGAAGCATTTGGAAGATCCAGACATTCGCCCTTTCATGTATGAGTCGATTTTATGGCGAGAACAATACGCCAATTTGCCGAGAATTCGTCTTCTCGAGCTTGCTGAGCAACTCCTGAGTAAAGCAAGCGGAGATAATGTCATTTTGCATGCGCTCTCCATGAGACTGCATGGTAAAGACAAATCGACAGATATGCTTGGCGCAGACTTTCGGTTGATTGGTCTTGCTGCTGCAATCCAGCGGGTTAAAAACAGCGACAGAGGCCAAAGAGGGACAATTGATTTTTACATGGAACGAGTTATCGATGCCGCATTGCGTTTCGATGGTAATGAGGCCAAAAAAATTGAGTGGTTGGACGCAATTTTCAATGTCATTGATGAACACTATGGATATTTTTTGGGATTCGAGAAGACTATAGCAACAACTGTTGCGTTAATGCCTGAATCATTTCTCAATTGCATTTTTGAATGCACCGAGGAACAGCAGCAGAGAAGACAGTTCTTTATTCGACGTGGCGGTTTACGCCGTTCTCCTCTTGCTGATGTAAGTACTAGCGTCTTGATTGAATGGTGCCGTGCCAGAAATGATCCCAGCGTTTGGGCTGCCATTGCGGCTAGTGTAACTCTCTGGTCAAAGGATGATGAACAGAATGTACTAACCCTACACGAAGCTGCTATAGAACTGTTAGAGGCCTCTCCTGAGCCATTAACTGTGCTGGAGTCTTTTGCTGAGCGGATCACTCCATCATCCTGGACTGGTAGCTTGGCCAACTTAATGCAAGCTAGAGCAAGCGCCATCGGTGCGCTAAGTAAACATGAACGTCCAGATCTCGCCGAGGCTGTCAAAATAGTTTGTAAAAAAATGAGTCTGTGGGTCGTTCGCCAAAAAGAGCGTGAACAACGGGAAGATAGTGAACGGGAACAACGATTTGAATAAGGGCTGGTTGAAGGCTAATTCAAAAATAATAGTAAGCTATCTCATATATAAATGAAATCAACAATGGAATTATTAAATGACCTTCCTTCACAATATAAATAAAAATAAATATGAAATTATTGCGGTACTACTTATGGTTAGCATCGGACTGATCAATTTAGGATGGTTGAGTTTGAAGAGAATTCCAGAAACGCCGCCAGGATATTATGAAAATATCGTTATTGAACATACCCGATTACTCACAAAGCTGCGAAGTGAATATCAAAATCAGCGAACTGAAATGAGGGATGAATTGATGTCCAAAAAGCATACTTTCTTAGAAGCTGCGCAAATAGCACTAAAGTTGAACATTGCAGAATCTAGATATTTGGATTTTTGGTTAGCAGAAAAACCAATTATCATTGGTATGTTAAAGCCATTTGAAGAGAAAAAATATCTTAGTTGGTATTTAAATCTTCCCCCAGAAACTCAAAAGTTAGTTAAGAACATAGCAGATAATTTGCACTCGATTTATCCAAAACTTGCTGAATGTAATCAAAATGCAATTAATGATTACATGGCATTGGTTTCGGGACTTACCGCACCATCTGAGGATAAATTATCTGATGCGCTGGTTGCACAAACCCGGGTAATAATGCGTAATATCTCTCAAAATAAAAATTCTTTATCAGAAGAATGCGATAATGCGATGGTGTCATACTTCTCTTCGGTACAGTTGCTATCCAGAACATATAGTACGCTTGCGGATACTTATCAAGTTTATTCAGAAAGAAATGAAATAATTCGTAAAATACTTAGCACGGTATTTTCGTTTTTTTTGTTCGTGGTTTGTTATAAGTGCCGGGAAAATTTAATAAAAAAGGCAGCACAGTCATTGGGAGGATGAATTTTCTGCAAAGACCACTTTGGTGACTCCAATTAGGTAAGAGATAGTAAGGGATTTAATCTCAAACTCTTGATATCCAGGCATTCAACAAAGCACTACTGTTGGACAAACTTTCCATAAAGTGCAGCGCCAATGCTTGCTTTGAGCGTTAAGCAAACATTAACGCACTCTTCTGACCAACTAACACCATACCTCTGGGATGAGATAATGAGTTAGACTCCACGGAGACAGATCCTAAGAACATTCTGGCGCAGTAATATCAGAAAGATCATACTAGTATCCTGAACATTCTTACTGCTCTAGATTATCTCCATTTCATGTCTCACTACATAAGAAACATGAAGTTTAGATGTTTCATGGCCTCTTTATTTTTTTCAAAACCGCTTCAGAAAATGCAAACTCCAAAATGCTATCCTTCTTTATCCAGCCTTTTATTGTTCTCTCCAGGTTATTGCAATCCAAATTAGAAGCCTTATTTTGCGGCTCATTCTCAAGGAACAATACTAATTCTCGCCGAATGCCTTCAATCGCTTTTGGCACTGACGCCCATTTATCCAAAGGCATTTTTGAATGTAAAAGTCGTATTATTTCAACTTTTATAGGTGCGTATTTTTCATTCATACTCTCCTTGGCATTATCAAGACGATCCTTTTCTTTTTTTTCTTCATTTTCTGCCCATTCCTTATGTTCTCGACTTCCATGCCATTTTCCATAAAAATACATGGCATCTTGAATATAATTGCACGCATCGATTATACGCTCTCTGCCTGACACGAGAAAGGCCAGATGGTAATAACATAACGATATATATAGATACTTATCAAACCTTCCCTGCAAAACTGCATCAACCCAAACAGATGCAGATTCACTTTTCAACAACTGTGTACTTTCAGCCAGAAAATATTCAACCCCATCATATTCCTTTTCTCTCTCTTCACAAAATCTTTGAACATCCTCTTGGTATTTTTTAGTCGATATTTTCCCATCTTTTTTCAATTCATCAAGCTTGAGTTCATAAGCGTCTTTCAACTTATTAAATAGGGCACTAACATCATTTCCTCTCAAAATATCCTCCAGGATGTCAATACGTGAGCTAATGTTTTTTTATACTTTACCTTACGTCTTACACAGCATTTTTTTCGCGGTTAGTCTCTGTCTTGTTCAAATTAACCCAAACAGAGGCAATGCAAAAATGACCACATCAACAGTAAAAGTACTACGTTTACCCGCAGTTGTCAGCAAACTGGGGATCGCCCGTTCCACCATCTACGACTGGCTTAATGCCAAATCACCGCGCCACGACCCGGCGTTCCCGAAGCCTTATCCGCTGGGCAAACAGTCTGTTGGCTGGCTTGAGTCAGAGCTGGATGAATGGGTATTGCAACGCAAACAGGCCATACTCTGATCTCCTCTCCCTTCAACAGGCAACTGTCGAAGGAGCATTCTGAATCACCACATTAAAAACATTCACCGCATGCCCTTACCCGGCAGGGTTTGTCGCATCTGTGATGTCATCCCTGAGTTATTTGGATTGAAAAAAAGGAAGTTGAAATGTCATATTTCCCCCCTGCACTTCCACTGGTTAATTCTGCCAGTCCCTTCCCCGTTGATGCATTGCCATTGATAATGCAGAACGCCATCAACTATCTTCAGGATGGTGGAAAAGTACCAACTGTACTTGCCGTGAACGCTGTTTTAGCGGCAGTATCATTGGCCTGCCATTCGCATATCAATGTACTCAATCCTTACACGGACATAGAGGAGCATTGTTCACTCAACATCCTGACGCTCGCTGATTCAGGGACGGGCAAATCGTCCGTCAGCAAACAGGTAATGAAGCCCTTTGATGCTTTCAGGGCTGAGTTGGCCGAATCACATCGGGTTAACCAGGCTGTCTGGCGCGAAGATTATGTCGTATGGAAAACCAGTTTAAAGGCACTGGAAAGTAAGCTGCGCGATACAATTAAAAAAGACCTGTGCACAGACGAGGCCCAGGCAGCCCTGAAATCTCACGCATCGATTGAACCCCGCAAGCCCTTACTACCCACGCTGGTCTACAATGACACCTCGCTTGCCGCGCTCATCGCTAGCCTGAATGCCTATCCCTGCGCAGGTCTGATTTCTGATGAAGCCAGCAACTTCTTTGACGCACGTCTTAAAGATAATCTGGCGTTCTACAATAAAGCCTGGGATGGCGATGTGTATGAGCATAATCGTCATCAGCGTGCCACCCAATGCTTTAAACCGACGCTGACGGTGTCCTTGATGTTACAGCCTTCGCTTTTTTTCGATTACATGAAAAAAGATGGAGATAAAGCATTAGAGAGCGGTTTTTTATCCCGCTTCCTCTTTTCAAATATCACCCCGAATAACACGCTAAGTTCCTGTATGTTGAGCTACCATTATCGTCCGGATACCGCTTACCGTGATGAAAGTGCTTTAATCTGCTTTCACGACCTTATTGGTAAATTACTCGGGCAGCAGCTTAAAAAAATTAATTCAGGTGAAGGTAAGAAGAAGGTTCTTAAGCTTTCACCTGAAGCTGAAGCCCACTGGGAGACGATGCGTGAGCACTGGCTGGCATACACATTGCCGGGATGCGCCTGGTCATATATCAAACCCATGGTACTGAAAGCCAGTACGAATGCGTTGCGTATCGCTGCGCTGCTGAATTACGTCGCCAACCAGGAGGAGGACATTATTTCTCTTAATGTTATTTCCCAGGCATCAGCGATTATGACCTGGTATCTCAACCATACCGCGGCCTGGTTTTATCAGTTCACGGATGAGTATAAATTCCAGCAGGACGTGCAAATACTAACTCAGTGGATCTATCATAAATTCAGATCCACTAATGGCTTACCGTTCAAAAAGAACGATGTCATTAAATATGGTCCGAACAAATTTCGCCGCAGCGAAAGATTGGAACCGTTGCTGAATGCCATCATGAACACAGGTGCTTTCACTTATATTGTTAAATCCCCTGAGAACCCGGCGATTTATATTACCTGGCTCATGAACGATGGTCGCTATATGCCATTTTATGATGATAAACAGCCGCCTTCGCCTCAGAACCTCGCTTAGCCAGAATAGCTACCTCATACCTGAGCACTATTTTGGATAACACAACAATACACAGGCTCGTGGTCCGGAGGAGATCGCGAGCCTTATCCATCTGAAAAATACATTGTGATACCCTCTACCTCTGCTACAACCGCTAATGTAGCGGACTGTAGCGGCATTCTGGAAAGTACCCACAAATGAAACATTCTCCTTTGCTCACAAATCGTTCAACCCGGAAGAGACGGATTCACTTCACTACACTCTGCCGATGTAGCACTACAGCTCAGAAATGTTGCCTCGTGTTATCGCCTGTGTTGCTACAACGCTGCTACAGCCGTGTCTGATTGTTGCTTTGATTGGGCCTCTCAATAATTCAGGACTGGCTGCAACCAAAATTCCGATGTGCATCAGAATTATCTTTGCTAAAGCGCTTAGCCAGATAGGACAGTCTTCTCATGATGGTATCGTAATACCAGGCGAAATGTTCTCCATTGGCATTAAGATTAAAATCACCTTCATGTACAAACTCTATCAGGGGATAATATTTATTTTGATAATCCTGCTGCGCGTGCAGTTTCAACGCTCTGATCCATGCATCCATAATCATCACTCCCAGGCAGTGAACGTATTGTCCCTGCTTCGGATAATAGGTACCAGCTGCGTACCAGGCATCGTTATTCAGTATCAATGCCACATGATAATGTTTCTTCCCCTTTTCTTCACCAAACTCTCTGGCCCATACATAGCGAACTCTACTGAGATGAACTCGCTTTCCCTGTTTTATCTTTCTCTTCTGTGTGAATTTAATCTGTGATTTTAACGACTCAATAAAGCGGGTTATCAATTGATGATCTGTTTTATAACTTTCGTAATTGGCATCAGGAAACCTCAGGATAATATTCAGGATAAACGTCCTTGGGTATTCACGTAAGGAATTCTGCAGCGTTTCATGAATGCGATTAATGTGATGCTGATTATAACCCATATCGTTGCTCATACTTTAATCCTTGTGTTATTCATCTCAATACAATTAGGATAGAGAGTTAATTAATACATTTAAGTTCATATACAGAACAATAATCAATACTATTGTTGTAGCAGTATTAGCCCATCTTTATTATTTTAATACCAATCAGACATGCAACATTAACTAATAGATATTTTTGCTATAGAAGAAAGAATCATTAACTTCAAACAATTAACTTACATAATATAGTCAATAACCACTCTGAAGTTAGGTACATGTGGGAAGGTGAAAGTTCTCATTATTACGGATGTTTGAATCCAAATTTAGTTAAATTTATATTGCAGATATTTTCGTACCTATATCACTTAAGCGAATGGCAAAAGATTCAGATTCCCTCTCTATGGCTTATTGATCTGTCATGCCGATCGATGCTGACACAATGATAGTCCGCAACTATCAATTTAACTATATCGATCGATTTCGCAATAGATAATAACGATCAATTTCTGATAACCGATCTGTATTAACGATTATCCCAACAGACCACGAATGCATACGATCAGGCCGCTTCCAGCATGCAGGGAAGTGGCTTTTCACCGTATAAATCACACAGTAAAGGAAAGATTTAATTGAACATTCGCACAGTTTTTTTTCTCTGCTCATCACTGACAGCGACTGCTGCACAGGCCGTTACTCCCGAGCAACAGTGGGGTGACTGGTATGGCTACATCAATGCAATGGAGTTTGAAATTAGCACAGATAATACCACCGGAGAGCGCCTGACGCTGACCTGCTCAGACGAGCATATGACCCTCTCCTACAGTGTGCCTGCAAAGGACTATCGGGCCTCAGCCACCGGTATTAGCATTAACGGAACCTCATACGCTACAGGCGAAACGGCCTTTATTGCGCTCAAAAATACCAATGATCAGCAGCAGATAGAGATCACGATGAAAGATAAGCCCCTTCCGGGAACCTTTAAAACCGCGGGGTTGCGCGAAGCGTTGAATGACCTGAGCTGGCAGGACTGTATCACCCATTAAGGCTCATGAGAGGCCTTGGTCATAAAGACTCACTGGGCTATCGATGATTGCGACAACCTCACAACTCACGATTCAGGATGTAAAAATGAAGGCACTAATTTCACGACTCACCGTCATTTCAGCTCTGCTATTTCCCGCTTTAAGCTCTGCAGTGGTTATCCCCGGAAATATACACCACGGACGTTACACGTTCTTTCTGACAGAGGAAGGTGGCGAAATGCTGCGCGATATGAACGATGCTGCAGTGAGCGTCAAGCTCAACAATAAAGCAGGCTTCGCTGTTGAGGCGCAAAGAATGGCCGCTGCAGCGAATATTTCGCCTTTGCTTTATGCCGCATCGCCGCTTGAAGAAAACTTTATCCGCTACGACAGTAAACCCGTTAAGGCCCTGACCTGCCTTATCACTTCCCGTAATATGCCGGGCACCAACAAGAATTATTCATGGGAGGAAACCTACTGTCTGGATGAAACCGGTGCAGCTTACATTGGCACCCAAGGCTGGCCGTCACGCACAATATTCGACAAAAGCTGTGGGGTGGGTGCATCTGACTGCCCGGTCTATCTGAGCCTGAAAAATGATCCACCCACCCTGCGCAACGACTCCGCACAGTATGTGCCATACAGCAGCGCTCACCGTTCTGAGACGGTGCCCAATAAAACTCAGAATAAAGTACCCGCTGACGAAATTGTCGCTGAACAGGATGGATATGCGGTTCACTTTTCCCGAAGCAACAACTGTTCTGACAGCAGACTCACCGTTAAAAATATCAGCACAGGGAAAACTGCTGCGATCACAGGTGTCAACGGGTGCACATTTAATCCGAAAAAGAACGCTGTGGTTATCTATCCGGTTAATGAATACGTGAGCGTTTACAGCGGTACCACCAATACCTCTGAAGAAATAGCGACTGCTGATCTCCCTTAATCACTCACCTGACCCGGTATAGACATTCTTCTATACCGGTCATTATGGAATTCCCATGAAAGCTAATCACCTTCAAGATGATAAAATTCCCCTGACCACATCACCCGGTCTTACCTGGCCTGTAGTCTTCTGCGTCGCCGGAATAACACTTCTGCGAAGCAAGTCTGTCGTGTGTCAGACGATAGGGGCCAGCCTGACCACACTGTGCCTGGTAACGCTGATAAAAAAACTCGCCACTCTGGTCTGAGGGGTTCGCTACCTGGCAAAGCCAAATGTGCACCTGAGACGGGACCAGAAGACACTCCTCCCCTGATAAAAAACCCTGGCAAAACATACCAACAATTAGTCAGGCGTATTGTTATCCATGATCTGGCGGTGCTGGCAGAGGCAAGGCTCAGGGATGACGCATTTGCTTTTTCTGTATGCAGTAAAGCATACCGGCATTTTCCCTCATTCATCCGACGAAGGTATCCCCAGGAACAGTACCTCCGTTTTTTGAGGCAGCATCTGCCTATTATCCTTGTACGTTTACGTCAAATCTGGGATTCCCCGTCCCCCGCTTCACTGCCGTCTCAAGACAATGAGACATAGCCACCTGCTTCACCCTGGACATTTTATCTTCCGACCAGGCCACTCTCCGGAGTGGCTTTTTCTGTCTATTTAAGGAACCTGCTATGACCCGTTTAGCAAGCCGCTTCGGCCGTATCAACCAGATACGGCGTGACCGAGCGCTTACCCATGAAGAGCTGATGAACCATGTCCCCAGCGTATTCGGGAGTGATAAACATGAGTCACGCTCAGACCGTTATACCTACATCCCGACCATCACCATCCTCGAAAGCCTGCTGCGTGAAGGCTTTGAGCCGTTCTTTGCCTGCCAGACAAAGGTTCGCGACCAGAGCAAGAGGGGGCACACCAAACACATGCTTCGCCTGCGTCGTGCCGGTCAACTGACCGGCCATCAGGTGCCGGAAATCATTTTGCTTAACAGTCATGACGGGTCCTCGAGCTACCAGATGCTGCCGGGGCTGTTTCGTGGCGTCTGTACTAACGGCCTGGTCTGTGGTCAGTCATTCGGAGAAGTGCGGGTACCACATAAAGGGAATGTTGTTGAGAAGGTGATTGAAGGGGCTTACGAAGTACTCGGTGTGTTTGAGCGGGTGGAAGAAAAGCGCGATGCAATGCAGTCGCTGGCGCTGCCAGCCCCGGCCCGTCACGCGCTGGCGAATGCCGCACTGAAGTATCGATTTGGTGAGGAACACCAGCCGGTCACGGTATCGCAGTTGCTGACCCCTCGTCGCCGGGAGGACTACAGCGATGACCTGTGGACCGTATACCAGCGCGTGCAGGAGAACCTGATGAAAGGGGGTCTGTCAGGGCGAACCGCTCAGGGGAAAAGGAGCCGCACCCGTGCTGTTACCGGCATTGACGGCGATGTGAAGCTCAATCGCGCCCTGTGGGTTATGGCAGAAAACATGCTCGAATTTTTCGGGCGTTAAACAACCGTTCCGGCATAAGGAGATAGTTTAATGAATACACAAAACCTTGAGTTTGCTGAGCAGGCAACAATTACTGCTTCAGTGCTCCCGGACGAGTTACGCATCGGCTTCTGGCCGCAGCACTTTGGCTCCATCCCACAATGGATAACCCTTGAACCTCGCATTTTCGCCTAGATGGTCCTGCTGTGTGTCGATTATCACGGCGGTATCTGGAACTTCTCGACGCTCGCCAACGGCGGCGCATTTATGGCTCCTGAGGCAGAGAGCGATGAGAAGTGGACGTTGTTCAACCCGATGAATGGCAACGGCGCGGAGATGAGCGGAGATGCTGCAGGTATTGCGGTCTGCCTGATGGCTTATAGCCACCACGCCTGTCGTACCGAATGTGATGCGATGACTGAGCACTATTATCGCTTACGCGACTTCGCGCTGAGCCATCCAGAGTGCAACACCATTATGCATCTCATTGACTAAGGAGACCTGAGCATGAGTACCGCGTTATTCCCAGTGTCAACGCAGCCTGAACTCTTTCCGCTGACGGTTATGGCTCCAAATGGTTGCCTGTTTCCAGCGACTTCCGGATTAACACCCTATGCCCAACGCACCATTCGCCGCGCGATCAATCTGCTGGATAAATATCTGCGCCAGCCCGGTATACCCTTTACTTCAAGCACTGGTGCCCGTGACTGGCTTCGGCTACAGCTGGCAGGACAAGAACGGGAAGTGTTTATGGTGCTGTATCTCAATAACCAACACTGTTTACTGGAAAGCGAAACACTGTTTGCCGGTTCAGTTAATCATGTGCAGGTCCATCCCCGTGAGGTAGTGAAGTCAGCGCTTCGCTTCAATGCTGCCGCTGTCGTGCTCGCGCATAACCATCCATCCGGCGATCCGGAGCCCAGCAAAGCAGATCGCCAGATGACTGACAAACTGAAGGAGGTGCTGGGACTGGTTGATGTAAAAACGCTCGATCACCTGGTTGTCGGTCAGGATGGCATTGTGTCGTTTGCAGAACGAGGCTGGATATGAAAATCATCAGTAAGCGCCAGGCCATGGCTCTGTACCGGCAACATCCTGGCTCCCGACTGTTTCGCTTCTGTACCGGCAAATATAAATGGTCTGGCAGTATCTGCCATTATGCTGGCCGGGAAGTTCAGGACATACGCGGCGTTCTGGCCGTCTTTGCTGAGCGCCGTCAGGATCGCAATGGTCCCTATGTAATTCTTCGAAGTGTCACTCTTAATTAATCCTTCCCTTTAATCAGGAACAATAATGAACAATCACTCAGAATCCGGTACCAAACCGGAGAATCTTACCTGCCAGCAGTGGGGACTAAAGCGCACAATCACACCCTGTTTTGGCGCTCGTCTGGTGCAGGAAGGCAACCGGGTGCATTTTCTCGCTGACAGGGCCGGATTCAACGGTGCTTTCAGCGACAACGATGCATTGCGCCTCGACCAGGCCTTTCCGTTGATACTCAAACAACTGGAATTGATGCTCACCAGCGGAGAACTCTCTCCCCTGCATCAGCACTGCGTCACGCTATATCACAATGGACTGACTTGCGAAGCTGACACACTCGGCTCCTGTGGCTATGTCTACATCGCTATTTATCCCGACCAGCCTGAACCCCATTAACTCTACGCTTATCTCTTAAACTCATAGAGCAAACATCATGCAAACCTTATCATCACACCCGACACGGGCGACTCAGCCCAATCTGTCACCCGTTGAAACCTGGCAACGGCTGCTGACTCATCTGTTATCGCAGCACTATGGCCTGACGTTGAATGACACACCGTTCAGTAATGAAACCACCATACGAGAACATATTGATGCTGGAGTATCGCTCAGCGATGCGGTGAACTTTCTTGTCGAAAAATACGGGCTTGTCCGTATCGACCGAAAGGGATTTTCGTGGCAAGAACAAACCCCGTATATTTCCATAGTGGATATTCTGCGAGCAAGGCGCTCTACCGGCTTGCTAAAAACTAATGTGAAATAAACGCTTAAATACAGAGCAGACTAAAGGAAAGCAAAATGCTAATCGTCACAGACGAAGAGACTTCTACTGTAACCTCCCCTCCCCTGCAAAAAACCTGACATTTTCTTTTAGGACCAACAATGGGACCAAATTGAAAATTGAATTAAAGATTACAAACTATTAAACAACAAGTTACGCAACCAATTCAGACTCCGCCAGCCCAAAATCCTCCGTCAGTGGTTACCAGAGCCACCTGATGAAGTCGAAAGCCCGCACGGCGCAAGCCCTGCGGGCTTTTTTGTGCCTGCAATTTGTCCCGCGAAGTCTGATGCCAACTCATTAAATCCGAACCTTTTAGGCACCTCATAAAGCTTTATTGTTTTTGAGGTGCCTAAAACTATGAAAACCCGGCAATGGCAAGACAAACCAAACCTCTATCCGTTAAGGAAATCGAATCAGCCAAACCCAAGGATGGGGACTACTGTAAGCATCAAGCATAATCGTGCCAACAAAGGAGATCGCTATGCGTAAAGTCCGTTTTACTGAACATCAGATCATCACTGTGATTAAGTCGGTTGACGCTGGACGAACTGTGAAAGATGTCTACCACGAGGCTGGGATTTCTGAAGCCACGTACTATACTGGAAGTCTAAATATGGTGACATGGAAGCATCTGATATTAAAAAGATAAAGGATCCTGGAGACGAGAATCGACACCTCAAAAAGATGTTTGTCGACCTCAGTCTTGAGAACCGGGCACTGAAAGACGTTATCGAAAAAAGCTCTAAAACCAGCCTTTAAGCGTGAGCTGGTGACGTACTTGATAACAACATTCGGGCTCAGTATTCGTCAAGCCTGAGCCTGAGCCTGAGCCTGAGCCTGAGCCTGAGCCTGAGCCTGAGCAGAACAGTTTACCATTTGCGGTCTGACAACACGCGTGACAAACCCGTTATTTTCGCGTTGTAGACTGCAGCCGAACGGTATCCACGATACGGTTTTCCGAAGCTTTACCAGGTTCTGCGGCGCAGGGATACCCGAGGAATCACAAAAGGATCCACCGTATTTACTGTCTGCTGAAGCTGAATTTTCGCCGTAAGGGCAAACAACGACTGCCGGTACGTAATCCCTCGCCACAGGCCACGCCGGAAGTGTTGAACCAGAGCTGGTCTGTTGATTTTATGCATGATGCCCTGTCTGTGATCGTCGTTTTCGCACGTTGAATGTCGTTGATGACTTTAACCGTGAGGCATTGTCGATAGAAATAGATCTGAATTTGCCAGCCCAGCGAGTGGTCCGTGTACTCGACAGGATAGCGGCAAACCGGGGGTATCCAGCGATGCTTCGCATGGACAATGGACCGAAATTTATTCCACTGACTCTGGCCGAGTGGGCAGAAATGCATGCAGTGAAGCTGGAATTTATCAAACCAGGAATACCGACTACAACATCATCTGGCCGGGATCTCAAAAAGTGCGTGGAACTAAAACGAGTCTATTTACAATTTTGGTAAATGCATTATCCAGCACGTTTATTACACTGCTCACATCTAAAGATGTGACAATAACGGAAGAAACTGTTTGATAAAGATGACTAATTTAGAAGATAGCTTCGAAAAAACTATAAAATTCATACTTTAGAAAAAATAGCCATTCTTTTATTACCCTTAAAGATTCTATTAAATGAAATAAGTCAGGAAACGGTATCCTGACTATATGGCTCATTGCTCGAAATAAAATCACGGATTAGACATAACCAGAACAACATTACTGCTAAATGCCCCATCTTTAACTTTACCTGGATAATTCTTATCTTTAACTAAAGAGAAAGTTATTGTATCATTTCCCGAGCCGTTATTTAAGTCTGTATAAAAAAAGGTGTTTGGCTTAAGCTTCTCACTTCCTCTATAAATATCAACATTCAGACCTTCTATGGTTGTTGTAAAATCATTCCCATTAGTAGAAGGAATTAACTTAAGAGCAACCGTATGGTTAACGGAATTATCGCATGAATAATTTACGGATTTTCCAATCGAGTGATTTACGCCCTGGTCAATATCCGCACTATTTAGGCTGCCAAAGTCAACATCCATAGTGCCGTTGTTGTTTATCTTGCAACTTGATAATGAAACATACGTATCGTTAGCCGCGTACACTTTCCAAGTGTAAAGGTTATAAGTAGCATCTTTATTGTTGGTTTGTTTCATTCCTAACGTTAAGAGTAAGTCACCCGCTTTAATTTCTACCCCATCAGGCTCGTTACCAACATTTAAATATGACTCAATAGGTAACGGGATGTATTTGTTATAATCCTTGAGTGTATAAATTAAAACATTTGCAGGCACTGGAATATTATAATCTTTGCCGTTGATGTTCGAGCCTCCGTCTTTGCCGTATAGTTTATTCTCAAAGACAATGGAACCGTTGCCACTTACTGCATAAGTGTTGATATAATCAGTAAAACCATAGTCAATGCCTGTTACGGCACAGCTAACATATTTTGAGAAGTCAATGATAACATTTTTACCACTAATAATTTCAGGACCAACAGGAACGGTAATACTAGCAGTGCTCCCATTAGAGATGTTGACTCCATTCAGTTGGCAACTAAATGCCATAACTGAATGACTGATGAAACAGAAAATGAGGGCTACCAGAATTTGAACCTTTTTCATCTCAGAAACTCATAAAAGATTTTTAATTATATGCTGCGGTCAATACTATCTTTGTACTAAAATCACCACTTGTTATCGAAGTGTTTTTTTGTTTTAGTAATTGCACTGCAACAACCGGTGGAGTTGAGAGCTTTACGCTATATTTATTTCCTAAAACCATTGGTTTGTTGTCTATATAGACTTTAACACCTAAGTTAGCGAACTCGTTTGTCTTTACTGTCGCTTTATCGGCATCAAATCCAGCGGCATCACCGCTAGCCGTTATTGAAACGGAGTTGTTGGTGCTGACACCTTCACATTGAATATTGTAATCCAGTGGAATGATAACCTGTTCATTATCCAGACTATCAATTTTTATCGAGCCGTAGTCGATATCAATATCTGCTCCATTATTGATTTTGCAAATAGGTGCATATAGTTCACCATGAATATTGATATCTAAGTAGCCATGGTCTATGTTACAAAACACCTTATTGCTATAGCATCCTAATATCATTGATATCCCGATAAACAGGAGAATTCTTCTATATAGAAAACCAGCCATTCTATAAATGTTTCTTGAAAATACCATCGTGTCCATTTCGGCTTAATTAAATGTAAGAGTCTAATTACAAAGACGACATTATAAATTCAATAAGTTATTTATGAGATTATTCTCAATCCTATAGCTATTGATATTCAGCCCTTAAAACACCACGGGCAGTAAATGCCCCTTCTTTAAGCTCTATGCCTTCTCTTTGGACCAATATCGCCTCTAGTTTTGGTAGTGTCTCACCATTGACTTTTAGTAATGTTTTAAGTGGAAAAGGTTTACCATCTGCATAAATCTTTACGCCTAAATCGGCCTGTTCAGCTGTGACAATGGATGCATTATCGGCATCAAACGTCGCCGTGTTTCCATACCAGGAGATAACCAATTGCCAGGGTTTACTTGATTCTTCACACCGAACGTCGATATCTAATGGCTGCCGATATATTCCGCTTGCTACTTTTTTAATCCCGACTTTATCACCAAAATTAATTTCCAGAGGTTGTTCCTCATTCAGAAAGCAAGGTGGTGGGTCAATCAGCGTTCCCCTGACGTTTACCGTGGTACCTTGTTCAACAGCGGCGTTTGTTGTCGTTAACCACGTAATAAACGGAAAAACAAGCAATAGTCTGGACACTTTGCTCATAGCGGTCTTATACATTAGGATATCCTGCTTTTGATTCGGCAATCATAACTTTGCCAGCCTTACAAAGATTGCCAGAACAGTTAAACGGTAACAGGCGCTGGCCCCCTTGATCGTTAATGAACATCAGCACCGGCGTTTGGCTGGTTAATGATGAATCCAGCAAATGAGTTTCTGCATAGGGGCCAGCCATTAGCGGTTTAAAGCTACCTACACTATTACCTTTTAAACCATCGCGTAATTCTACAAAGGAGAAATGGTAGGGCGTAGGGTTATCAATGAAATAATCGTCCCCTTTTTTGACAAGAGTGAGAGCCTCAACCCCTGGAACAGTATCTGCATTACGCGCTACCTGTATAGCTGCAGGCCGATAGAACACTTTCAATCTTGTCTGTATTGCCAATGTCAATACATTCGATTTTGTATTCCTGGGGGGGATTTCCCTCAGATTAAAGAAGAAAACGCTTTCCCGATCTTTAGGCAGATTCTGAATGTCCGGTATTGTCTGGATCCTGAGCAATGCTTTCCCCCCAGCTTCAATTCGTTGGATCGGGGGAAGCACCATCAGAGGACCGGACATTTTTTTCTCATTCTCATCCTCTATCCAGCCTTGAGCAAGGTAAGGATCTTGCGCATTTTGATTCGTAACATTAACTTTGATGGACTTATCGCCTTCGTTAAGCACAAGACGAGAACGATCTACCGTTAATGCGGCATTAAGAGAAAATGAGACGCTAGCCAAGAGAGCCAATGTTACTAAGGATCCTAAACGAATATACATAAAAATAACCTTATTCATAGGCGAGTGTAAATGTCACTTGCGATACAAAGGAACCTTGCTTTATTTCCTTATAGTCTGGCCCCTGAACATATGCCATATACTCAAGGACTGTCTCACCCGCGTTTAATGGCAATGACTCGAGCGAAACGTTTGGAGTTATCATCTTTCCTTCTGCATCTTCTAACACGATACCTATCCCTTCCGCGGTTCCAGTAACTGAAAAGGCATCAGGCTGTTGTCCTGCCGCAGTACCATTAAAAGTGATTGAAACTGTAGATCCCAGAGATAAATCACACTCTGCAAGTGTAATTTTAAAACGTTCACCAGCACTGCGCTTATGATTGATAAAGGTACTTGCTGCAATGTTTCCAAACTCTATCGTTTGCTCGGCAGAAGAGGTGTTCACAATGCAGGGGTCAACAATTAATGTTCCTCTAAAGTTAACATCTGTATCAGCATGCACATTCCCTACGAAAAAAAACAGCCCTGCGATAAACAATATTTCTTTCATCAGTTGTACTCTAACTCGATATTTATCACAGCACGAAATGTGCCAGCAGATAACGGCTTAGTTGTCCTGCTAAGTTGCACATATAAAACAAGGTCGTTCCTGCCAGGAAGTAAAAATTGGGGCCGACTTGGTTCCCCTGGATGTATTATCTTATGTTCCCTATCCTCAACTCGCAGTGCCACCCCTTCATTATCACCATAAATTTTGAATAAAGAGGGTTCTTCCTGGTCTTCATCGCCAAAAATTTTTAACATGACTGATGGTTGAGATTGAGCAAAGTATAAATTATCACCATGTGTTGTAGATCGTACGTTATTAGTGAACATACAATCATTCAACATAATGTGTACCGGCACTAATGCTGAATGCCTACCAGACTTTTTTAACTGCCTTTGGGAAATACTCCCCAAGTCTATATCGATACTGGACGATGCTATATCCAAAGAACAGGGACTCTCGACCAGCCCTGCATGCAGTTGCATCTCACCATTAAGACCATACACGTCCCAATTATCTTGTTTACCTTCATGTGCAAGCGTATTCATACATATACTGAAGGCTATAAATATTGCAAGGCAAGCAAGATTTATATTTGAATACATGGTGGCTGCCTTATTTTATGATGTTATATTATCAGGGCTTTACTGCTTTACATGAGCCACCATTACATATAAATGGTAACTTTGGCTTGCCACCGTAGTCATTAATTGTTGTTACATACGGTGTTTTAAATGTTTTTGAGGCTACCAGCTCAGTCGATTTTGGTGCCAGCATCACCGGTTTAAAATCTTTATCGACGATATCCTTATCACTGCCAGTGATAGCAAGTATGGTGACATAATAAGGTGTCGGGTTTTCGACATTAAACCCCCCAGTGCCAGGATGCAGAATGAGCTGGTCATCCCATCGTGCTGATTTATCAGGAATGATCCCTTCTGGCCGATAAAATAATTTTATTTTTGTCTGAAGCGCTACCTGAAGAACATTGGGCTTGTCGCTTTTAGGTGGAACTTCTCTTACCGAGAACCAATATACCGATTCTCTATCCTGCGGTAATGTTCCCGTGTCGATGTTATTGATGCGAATTATCGCATTTTTTCCACCCTCTACGCGTTGAAGTGGTGGCGTGATAAGGAACGGCGCGGAAATTTTTTCGCCCTTTTTGTTTTCTAGCCATGATTGTGCGAGATAAGGAATTTCTTTATTTTCATTGGTAATCGTTAAGGTGATACTTTTCGCATTACCTGGGAAAATAATCCTGGTTCGATCTAAGGCTATTGCCGCATTTGCGGATGACGTTGATGCAATAAGCGCGATAGTTAAAATTTTTTTCATTAACATAATCTTTAGTACACTCTTTTACCAAAATATCACATTTCACTCAGGTTTTTGTACACAGGGCAGTAACAACTGACCTTGAGGTATCATTTCAGGGATTTGAATCTTGCAGCTTGATGAGCTTCCCCAATTTACACTCAATGTTTCATTTGGATTGATACCACTAATCCATGTAAGACCACCTTCACTGACAATCCCCAACTCTTTATTCTGCGCATTACGCACCGAGGCTCCAAATGGAGGATGACTGCCATCATTGAGATTAATTACGGCAATAATTTTTTCACCTTTGATCACCTCAAAGCGCCTGAAGCCAATTGCTCCCTCGGTCAGTACAGCCTCAGAAATGGCCGAACCAGACGTTTCAATATCATCAGGTAAATTATTCACATCAAGCGATGTCGTTACCCGGTAGTAGCTGGAAATATCCGGAACTACTGCGATACCATAACGGTTTGTATGTTCGTATTTTTCGACTGGCACGCCTGATACACCATCTGTGCTTACCATCATTCTTGTCCCACCACGAATTCCTCCTGGGTGGAGAGCTGCACCTTCTGTTGATGCTGTCATTCCTCCTGAGAGGGCAATCCCGGCTGAAGAGTAACTATCCTGCACCCAGGATATAGTGGTAGTCAGATCTGCCGTATCGCCATTGTGCATATAGTAAGCACTGGCCTGTGTACTCATGCTGTCGTTGCGTCCATTTCTGGTTCCTGCCTGCAAGCGATAGCTGTCTCCGTTATTAAGGCGTTGATACCAGCCGGTAGTTTGTGCATAACTGTCATTAGCGATAACGCCGTTATAACTGATTGTCCCGCTGCCGAAAGGTACGCTGATGTTAAGATATCCTGCATCATCTTTACGTCCATTATATTCACTACGGGCCGCACTCACTGTGGCAGACATATTTTTCCAGTTGCCCAGATCAAAATAACTACTCAACGATAAACTATATCGATCGCTGGCGTCCCTGTCCCAATAGGTTTGATGGCTCCAGTTCAGAAAGAGTGATAATCGCGTATCAACAAAATTTTTATTGGCAGTAATAGTATACAATTCTTTGTCGTGGTTAATCGTACCGCCATAGTAGCGAGCATCAAGCTACTCCCCCATAGACATATAATTTTTCTCGGAGAAACGATAGCCAGCAAAGGTTACCTCACTATTAATTTCATCAAATCTTTTGGAGTAGCTCAGACGCCATGATTTACCTTGTCTGGTACCCTCATTAGGAAACTGTGCCACAGACTGTGTGATATCTGCCGATAATGCCCCGAGCTCCCATAAATCGCGACCAATACCAATAGCGAAGGCATTATAGTGGTCTGCAAAAATCCCACCTCCATAGAGCGACCACGCATTCGTCACACCCCATGATACTTCCCCTTGGCCAAATGCCGGCCCTTCAATATGGTGAGCATAGGTGCTGGGACGGCCAGCCGAAGCTTTATATCTAACCTGACCCGGGCGGGTTAGATAAGGAATCGTCGCAGTATCAATCTGAAAAGTCTGAACGCTACCGTCTTGTTCTTCTACTTTTACATCTAATTGCCCATTCACGGAATCGCTGAGATCCTGGATTCTGAAAGGACCAGAGGCGACAGTGGTCTGATAAATGACGCGCCCCTGCTGGCTGATAATGACTTTTGCATTCGTTTTAGCAATGCCAGTCACTTCTGGTGCATAGCCCCGCAGACGAGGAGGCAGCATCCGATCATCGCTTACCACTGATAACCCGGTATAACGCCAAGAATCGAACAGATCGGATATCAGATAATCTTCACCAATAGTGAGTTTTGCGCTTATATCACGCAAGCTGCGATAGGCATAGATCCTGCTCCAATCGAAGCTATTTTGCGTGCTGCGTTGACTGCCAGCGGTTCGATTGTAATTTGATTGCCAATCGCCACGCAGCCGCCATGGGCCAAAATTAGCGCCAACAACTCCCGTTCCGCTAACGTTCTGGGACTGCTCCCCTGACCGGGAACGAGTGAAAGTACTGTTAACATTATAATCAACTAACGCCCCCGTCACGCCATCCTCCCAACGCGAAGGCGGTAACCAATTAGCATCCTGATATTCAAGCCAGGCCTGTGGCACGGAGATTTTTAAAGTTGCTGCAGAAATATCTCCCTGAACGTCGATACCAGGTAGTTCAGAGAAATCAGCACAGGTCCCCTCATGCCACCAAATCACTTTCTCCTCAACGTCTGGTTTTAGCCCTAAAAAAGGGAGTAATTGTCGTGTCACACAGGCTTCAACCGGAGGATGACTATTTTCTTCGTATATTTTTTGCGGACGCTCAAAAAAACTGATGTCAACATCTTTAATATTATGATCATTAACCATGAGGCCGAGCGTGTAATCGCCAGGAATAATATATCCTGCCTCAGCAAAGCGAGCTAAGTCTATGTTATCCCTATCTTCAGCATCCAGTATATCGGTATTGAACTCTACAGAGTAAGCCGGTAAATAAACTCCAAATAGAATTATAGAAATGCATATATTAATTCGGCTAAGTGGCCATCGTGTTATATTTAACATTAAAGAGATCCACCACCTCATATTCACAACCCATGAAAAAATGCTCAATAGTACGAGCTATTGATAAGAAACCATGAATCGGATATATGATGAAAGGCTTCCTGCTTTCAGAGAATCGTTATTTCTCTTAAGATGAATAGTGAAATCCAGGTTGTTATTTTCTTCCAGCAAAGGAAGTGAAGGCATCACTTTTCCCGGAACGGCTACATTCCCGTAGGCGTCTTTGATTTTAACTCCGATCCCTCGCCCCTCACCACGCATGGCAAACATATCAGGATGATGACTATCAGTATCACCATCAAATGTAATACTGACATTATTCCAATTTCCACCCTTATCTTTTTCCAGCTTGCAGTTTACCAGATGAATAATCATGGCTTTAATGGTTGCAGTCACTTCACCGTTTTCTACAACCTTGCTTAGGGGGACTTCACCAAAATTGACTTCCTGCCATAAATCATCTGTAGATATTGTGCATGCGGATTCAACAATTGTGCCATTCATCGAGACCTTGCCACCGCCTGAAAAACAGCTCCCTTTTATGCTAAATAACATAAATGAGATAATAACGAAAAGTTTGCGCATACAGTCAGTCTACCTAAAACCCCATTCTGGTTTACCTGAATGGGGTGATGATGTTTACTGGTAATCGAGAGTAAAGTTAGCAATGGAAGTAAAGTCACCAGGCTCGATAGTGGCACTCTTCAAACCTTGCAGGTAAGCTGAGAACACCATGGTGTTATCGTTTTCCAGCAAAGTTTGTGCGGCACTTGCCTGACCGATGACCACTTGTTTACCAGAGGCATCAACAATACCCACCCCTGCGCCTGCTGCGGTACCAGTAATACCCAGCAGATTAGTACCTGTAGCAGTTTGCCCCCCAAAGGTCACTGTGACAGATTTAGCGTTAGCTGCGCGAACGCCGTCTGGTTCAGAATCGTCTGCCAGGCTGCAGTTTTCCAGCTCAATAGTAAATTCGCGGGAGTTTGATTTACCTTCTTTCGCCAGTGCGGCACTGGCGATACTGCCAAGTTCTACCGTTTGTTTTGAAGACGAAGGATTAATGGAGCAAGGAGCATCGATGATGTTACCAGTGAAAGTAACGGTCCCGCTTCCCTGAGCGTCTGCTGCATAAGCACCTGAAGTTGCCATCCCCAAGCTCAGAAGAACAACTGCAGCAATTTTATCAAATTTCATTTTTAGCTATATTCCTTAATTTAAAAAACGCCATCAAATGTATTTTTTACATAGACGTCATATCATTAACTCATGTTCAATATGATGGTTGCCGAGTATATATAGGCTAGTAGCTGCTCGACGAAGTGAATATTAATTAAAGAGCGGCGTCATTAAAACCTTAATTCCAGTCCATTGCTAATTACGATATTTATAGCTGTAGGTTTATAAATCATATATGTAGCGATCTCGTCACTGGGATACGCGCGATATAAATCACTACGCATATGCAGAATAGTAATTCAGCACCCTTCCATCAGGGTGAAATTAACAACAAAACCGATACATCGCAACAAAAAACCAACCTTAACGTCACATGTTGACATTTTGAACTATATTTATGTGTAATTAAAAATTTTTTTAACATTAGTTAAACCGCCGATTTTCCTAAGGTTAATGTTCATCACTAAAATTGCCAACTTTTTCTTTGTAATAATATACTTACAACTGCTTATACTGCTCTTGAGCCCCAAATCGTCTTGCGCTGGTGTTGTGAATAATCAGTTACGCCAACCGCCACGATATTAACTTCCGAAAAATAATGAGGCGCGAACAAATCTCTCGCAAATTTTATTTACAGATACTCCCCATTAAAAAAACCATCCTGATAATTTTTTTGCGCATTTATAGTCCATCATACCGTTCATTGCTATCAAGACAGTTCATAAGCAGCGTGACATAAATCAACTGAAAAAAAATAAAATAACAAATTGATAATCAGCATGACGCTGACGTGTAGATTATTGATCTGTAGAAGTTTACTGAATTTGGCCACCTGAATAGAGGTGATATGCTCGCCTCAGAACAATACAGGTGCTCCAATGAAAAGAAGAAATTTCAGTACTGAATTCAAACACGAGTCAGTCCAGTTGGTTGTCGATCAAAATTACACAGTCGCTCAAGCAGCGAAAGCCATGGCTCTGCCGGAGCAAGGAGTATCATTCTGCGTGGCTTCACGATGGGACGCTGGCTTGCTGGCAGACTTATGAAAGAGCTGGTGCTGGTCAGTTGCCAGCAGCCGACTCAACGATGAAACGTGGCGGCCATGAACACGTCTCTATCCCAAATCATCTTGAGCGATAGTTCGCAGTCACAGGGCCAAATCAAGTGTGGAGCGGTGACGTGACGCATATCTGAACAGGTAAACGTTGGGATACCTGGCGGTAGTATTTGATCTATTTGCAAGGAAGGGGGTGGGATGGGCAATGCCGTTCTCACCGGACAGCAGACTCACTATGAAAGCGCTGGAAATAGCGTGGAAAACGCGAGGAAAACCTTCAGGAGTGATGTTCCACAGCGATCAGGGCAGTCATTATACAAGCCAGCCCGCGTAAGTTCAGCACCGCGTTGCAGCCTGGCGTTATAAAAAATACACTTTTAAGATTGAGAAGGGCCGCTCCATTTTTCGTCTCCGGGTTGCAACAACAAAAGATACTTCTTACAACTTTCCAGCTCCGGATTTATCGGGTAAATGAGCCTAATTAAATCCAACGCACCTTCGGTCTCGTTTCTGAAAACAGGTATTATCAGCCTTTTACTCTTTACGTGTCATGTGATTTATAACAAAATCAATTGCATTTAATTAAATAGGCTACCGGGGGGAGCGTAAGAGCAAAGATTCTGGATGACAGAGAGTCTGGTAATTTAAGGGTAGTCAGTGGGTAAAGCAGAGAAAAGCCGATGAAAATGAAACTCTCAATCGTAAACCTGTTTTTAATAGTCTCATATAACACTTATTTATCCTTATGGCCAACCTGAAATGAGGCTGGCAGAGAATGCCGATATACACAATCAGAAAAACGTTCATCTGTGTAACAGAGCAGCAGGACAATCAAAGCCGTCTGCGTTCATGCCATGCTTACCGCCGGATCTGACGATAGCCTGATGCATATCATCCATCTGCTGGAGCTCCTCCTGGGTGTACTCGCTGTGCAAAAAATACTGGATTTGAGTGCCGTATTTAAGATTCATTTTCTGCGCGATTGTCGATACCCGCTGATAAGCCCCTTTCGTTGAACAGTGTATTCGTTGCGATATAACCGGAACACTTTTATAACGCCGTAAGGCACAGGCGGTTGAAATCTCACGATGGGTAAGATTGCGCAGCTCCCGATAAAAGGTGAGTACGGCCAGAGTGTGATCCACAGTATAGCGTCGTACCTCTTTAATATGCCTTTTGAACTCGGTCACGGGAGCATTTCTTGAAATACTTTCCAGAAGTGACAGCACCATAGATAATATGCCATGTCCTCTGATAAAAACGATACTGTATGGCGCGGTCAACTCATTTAAAATACGATATTTAATGTCGTGAAGGCTAGAAAATGACTCAATATCAATAACACATATCTTCTCTTCCCGCTGGCAATTCCTTGCCAGTAACGCCCGTACACCTCGGGCAAAGAAAAGATCATCAGAAAATACAACAATCGACATTATAATTAACCTTTAGCTTAACTTTTTAAAAACATTCCGAAAAACTGCTTATAGAAGTACAGTATAAAAACATTTTATATTTTTATCAGTTGAACAGGTTCAGGCATAACATTAACGTGTTTATATCAAGTGTTACGCCGTTTGCGCCCCCAAAAGCGTAAGCTCTTTATTATTGAGCAGGACAATAACCCCCTGCTCAGACAGGTTTTCCAGTGCACGCGCCAGGGTTGATACTGATATACCCAGCAACTCGGCCAACTCCTTTTTACTGAGCGGTAATGCGATATTGCGATGCTCAAAACCATGCTCTTTGTAATTATCCGAAAGCAGCTGCAAAAAATATTGTACTTTCTGTAACGCATCGCTTTTCGTCAGCACCGAGATAAACTGCTGTTTTTCTCGTACCGAACGCGAAAGGATCCTGACAATATAATCCGTAAACCCCGTCATCAGCTGACTCATTTCATAGTAATGCTGACTCCTCAATACACAGACTTCGATCTCCGTTGCGGCCTGGATATTCTGCTGGCAAATACCAGTATGCAGTTCTTCCGCTCCCATCACCTGGCCTGGTAATACAACGCCCGTGAGCAGCCCTTGCGTATTGTAGATCTTAGCGACCCCGCTACGCAGGGCAAATAGTGCATCCACTTTGTCTCCCTGGTGATAAATATAATCCCCCCTGGCGATCTTTTTTTTCGTTTCAAAATCGCGAACGAAAATTTGGTCTTGCTGTTCCAAAAAATAGGCTGAACAAAGCTCTGAGAAACCACATGCTGCACAATTTACACAATTATTTTTTTTCATGGTAAGCCGTTAAGCCAGCCCGGAGGCACCGGGCTGCCTTTACCCCTGCTACTGAATCACACAGTTCATTAAGGGTGACAATGTATTTGCAATCGTAATGTAATTATCGTCTTTTTTATGCAAATAGAGCATATACTCCCCTTCCATACCAAATATTTTCGTTGCCAACGGTGTAAGGTCTGCCGGTACATTATCGTGGGCCATAATATCCCTTGTGGTCGTCTTCATTCGATATTTGTTACCATTGATATTGTTATAGGTAAAAGTAATATATCGGGACAGGCGATATGCTTTTCCCTGGTAATCAATGTTACCGGAAAGATTAAATACGCCCGTTTTATTGTTGTCAAACTCAAAGGTAACATTACCTCTAAACAGGAAGGCCTTATCCGAAGCATCAACATAGGTGATATTGGCAAAGCAGCGATCGTCAAAATAAACGCCAGAACGCTCACTGACTTGCCATATAAACAGGCTGGTCAGCGCAGCTATGGCCAGCACCAGCGTCATCATCAGCTTCATTTTAGTTCCCAGTTAAAGGCATAATGGTTTTCACAATAAACAACTTTTTGCGTTGTCTTATCCGTTGGGCAATAAGAGTAGAAAAATCGACCGTGGGTTCCGTAAAGCACGCTGCGTTGAAAATGAACCATTATATGAGCAGGCTGCTGGCCGCAATTTTTCTCAAGATCGGGCTGTAATTTTTTGATTATCTCGACAACCTGCGGGTCAACCTCATCGGATAAATCTTCATAGGCATTAAACTTGCACAAGCCTATTTCACCGATACCATATTCCGCCGCGAAACGCGGTGGGTTGGGTTCATGGCTCAACATCCACAGATTCGCCAGCAGGAGAAGAGTAGCGATCGCGACCAGCCAGAGATATTTTTTACTTTTCAGGGCGGTTTGACGCCGGGATAAGGATGGAGGTGCCGTCGTCAGCGTGGTCTGGTCGTCAGCCTGAATTTCTACCGCTATATCTGGCGAAAAGTAAAACCCCACTTTGGGCACCGCAATAATAATCTCTTCGATGAATATCAATGACGTTAATGTTTTCCTGAGGATACTAATATACTGGCTTAGCGATGAACTGGAGCCGGGGTGGCCCGCTTCCTCCCAGACTTTATCCAGTAAAAAATCGCGTTCCAGTACTCTGCCTGGCGATGCAATCAGCAACGAAAGAATGCGGTTAGCGGTATTTGTTAGCCTTTTCGTTGGCCCGGAGCCAGGTTCATTGACCGTCAACTCCCCGCTCTCGCTATCGTAGATGACTCTGTTGGCTATCAAATATTTCATGCGCTTTTTCTTACGGTAAATTTATACGACATTCATTCCGGGTCGCTGCGAGTTCAGCGTAAACGATGAGTTTAGTTCATCGCAACCAAAGGCCCGAGCACCGCAATATTATGGCTTAGCAGGTTGACAATGTCCCGGTCCAGTCGAAAATTCACCGCTTCTTCCTTCAGGATAATCGAAGAATTAAAAACCCTGATAATTCTGACCGCGTTCATTCATTTTTACGACGTAGGGTATAGCGCAAAGATTTCCTTGCGGACAACCTCTTCTACATCATTCCTTCCTCAAAAACACATTCACCAAATTTATAATTAATTGCAGCATCATAAACATCATCTATAAAATAACAAACAGGGGCATACCCCATGCTCGGTCCTAATCCTAATCCCCACCCATTCACCTGACAACTCGAACTTATTGAGTGCGATCACAAAACCGCCCTTATATACGGAATAAATAATAAAGAAATTTAAGCGCGCATGACTAATCTTGACGTAAATAAACCAGCGCAAAGAAAATTAATATCCCGACCTAAATAACACAGGGCTAATCATTTGTGTGGCCTGTCCTTCCCACATCCACATTTCGCCCGCCAGCGAAGTGTTCAGCGTTGAAAACAGTAAAATCCCTCTCTGATTAGCCCACAGAGGACAGCAATATGATTGCAGTATTATTTGAAGCGGACATTATGCCCGCACAGCAGGAGCGTTATCTCCAGCTTGCCGCCGAGCTAAAACCCCTGTGTTAATTGCCGCCGCTGACGCTCAGGAACATTCAATGGCAGCGGCTGCCCTGTCCCACCCTTCGTGCATAAAAATGCTCTGCGCATTGATGGATGGACGAGCCAGGACGGCCACAGAGTTAAGCGCGGTAGCAGATATCGCCGCCTCTACCGCCCGCGCCCATCGGTCCCGCCTGGTTACCTGCCTCAGCCAGGGGCATCATCACGGATGCCGCCTGCCCTCGCTCTTATGTCAGATCAACGTTTTTATAGCCAAACAGCCAGGTGAGGATAAAACCGCAGGCGTAGGAGATAAGAATCCCCAGAGCATACACGCCCATACCTGCATAGATACCCTGTGCAGAGGTCATCAGCGGCAGGGATACCAGCCCGGACGGGCCGAACACCGTGTTGAGACCAACAGGCAGGCCAAGCCAGGCAACCAGACCAATAAAGAAGCCGCCGCAGGCACCGCCGAGACAGGCCGTGACAAAAGGCTTCACTCGCGAAAGCGTCACGGCGTAGATCAATGGCTCACCAACGCCCAGCAGACCCGGGATAATCGCGCCTTTAACCTGGTTGCGGGTCATAGAATGCTTAGCTGAGCGACAGTAAAGCGCCAGCGCCGCCCCCACCTGCCCGCCCCCGGCCATAGCCAGAATCGGGAACAGTGAATTGAAGCCCTGCACGTCCATTAGCGCAAAGTAGACCGGGATAAACCCCTGGTGAACACCGAATACAACCGCAATCAGGAACAGGCCGGCAAGGACGGCACAGCCAAACGGATTGCCGTTCAGGTGCAGAAACAGCCAGGACATACCCTTAAACAGCTCGCCGCCGAATGGCATTATCAGCGTAAAGGTCAGTGCCCCGACGATCAGCAACGTCAGCAGAGAAGTTAAGATCATATCCAGATTATCCGGCACCACTTTACGGATCTGTCGCTCGATCCACGCCCCGAGAATCGT
Source organism: uncultured Buttiauxella sp. (assembly GCA_946480445.1). Taxonomy (GTDB): domain Bacteria; phylum Pseudomonadota; class Gammaproteobacteria; order Enterobacterales; family Enterobacteriaceae; genus Dryocola. The sequence continues at coordinate 63,723 of CAMLJN010000007.1, read as the reverse complement.
CGCAATCAGCACGCCAATGATATTGCCGCGCGGGTCTATGCCCATGCCGAAGAAGTTATCAATACCGGAGAAGTAGCCCACCGTTGCGTCCGGGTTATAACCCAGCAGGAATAAAGAGGCGATAATGGCCCCGTTGACGCCCGAACCGCCAAAAGCTTTCTGCGCATTATAGCCAATCAGCACGGGCAGGAAGGTGAATAGCCCCTTACCGAAAATCTTCATATAGCCAACGATATGCACGAGGGTTGCATTTTTTTCGGCGGCGTTCGCCAGCAGGCTCTGTTCTATCAAGGTCGCAAAACCCAGCAGCATCCCGGCGGCGATAAAGCCGGGGATAAGCGGCGTAAAGATAGTGGCAAACTTAGCGAGGAACTGATGTAGCACGCTGGTTTGCTTTGCCTTCATCTTCTGTTTGGTGCTGCTGGCGGCTTCTCCCACGCTGTGCTGCTCAGACGCAGCCCCGTTTTCCAGCATCGCGTTCATCATTTCTGCGGCGCTTTGCGCTTTGCCCGGGCCAAGAATAATTTGTAGCTGATCGTCACTGTTCACCACGCCGAGCACACCCGGCAACGCTTTTAATTTCTCATGCTCAATTAGCCGATCGTCATTTAGCGTCAGGCGCAGGCGGGTCATGCAGTGACCGCAAATCTGAATGTTCTTTTTGTTGCCCACAAGCGTCAGGATGGTGGCAATCATTTGTTCCGTGATCTTAGCCATCGCTAGACCTCCGTATTGGCTAACGCATTGCGAATAAAACCGTTGTTATCATTAAGCAGCTTTTGGGCCTGCGCCGCCGTCAGCTTGCCCAGCACCATGACGATGGCCGTTTTACAGTGGCCTTCACAGGCGGCAAGCGCCTGTGAAGCCGTCTGCCGATCGCAGTCCGTCGCCTGCATCACGATGTTGATCTGTCGCTGAACCAGCTTCTGATTGGTCGCTTCCACATCCACCATCAGGTTGCCGTAGACTTTGCCGCTGCGGATCATCGCCCCGGTGGTCAGCATATTCAGCACCAGCTTTTGCGCCGTGCCGGCTTTCATACGTGAAGAGCCGGTAACGACTTCCGCACCAACAACGGGCGCGATGGCAATCTTCGCGATCTGCGTGATCTCGCTCCCCTCATTACAGGTCAGCGCAACGGTGGTCGCCCCCAGTTCGTTGGCATAATTCAGTGCCGCCACGACATAAGGCGTACGGCCGCTGGCAGCAATCCCCACCAGCACGTCTTTGTCACTGAACTGCAGATTTTTGAGGTCTTCCACACCCATCGTCAGGCTGTCTTCGGCGTTTTCAACGGCCTGAAGAATAGCCTGATGGCCCCCGGCAATCAGCGCCACAACCTGCTCGCGGGGCGTGCCGTAGGTGGGTGGGCATTCGCTGGCATCAAGAATACCAAGGCGGCCAGAGGTGCCAGCGCCGCAATAAATCAAACGCCCCCTCTTCTGAAAAGCAGCAACGATAGCATCGACAGCCAGGGTGATTGCGGGGATCGTTTTTTCAACGGCCAGTGCCACCTTCTGATCTTCCTGGTTAATGACTCTCAGCATGGCTTCGGTAGACAGCATGTCGATGTTTTCGCTGTGCGTGTTACGGCCTTCAGTTGTCAGGGCTGATAAATCAATTTTCATCGTGATCTCGCTATTCGTTAATGCCTGCTGGCTGCGTAAAAGTTTCGTTACCCGGATCCTAAGTGTTTTTCCCGGCGATAGACACGGGAGAAGAAGCAAAATAGCCGGCGCACTCTGTCCCGCAGAGGAATAATTAATGATAACAGAGACACAATAAAGGAATATTTTATTCCTTTGCGGTTAAATGTGACCGCATTCATACATTTTATCCGGTACGTAGCCCTGCGCTAAACGGCCTTCTTTACCGATCAATGTTGCCATTTCGCCACCGGAAGGGGATGATCGGACCAGATTCAGAGCCGTAACCTGGCGCGAGCTCAACCTGACGGCTCATAGAGATAAAACCGAATTAAGTTTCTGAGGAATGTCATGACTACTAAAAGTATTTCCCCTGCCGAGGCCAGAATATTGGTCGCGCAGGGGGCGGCGCTGATTGACATCCGCGAGCAGGAGGAATATGCCCGCGAGAACATTGCCGATGCGCATCTTTTGTCACTCTCCGCCATCGAAAAAGGCGATCGTCTTGGGCCATTTGAACCGTACGATACGGTAATTTTTTACTGCCAGTCCGGTATGCGCTCTTCGCAAAATGCGCAAAAACTTGCCGACGCGGTGGCACCGGCAAAAGTCATGCTGCTGGAAGGCGGATTAAACGCCTGGAAGAAAGACGGCCAGCAAATTCACGTTGATAAGTCGCAACCGCTGCCGGTAATGCGCCAGGTGCAAATCGCTGCCGGCACGCTGGTGCTCGCGGGGGTACTGCTGGGCTATGGCGTTCACCCGGGGTTCTTTTTACTGTCCGGGTTCGTCGGGGCGGGTTTGCTGTTTGCCGGGATAAGCGGCTTCTGCGGTATGGCGCGCCTGCTGGCCGTGATGCCGTGGAACCGTCGCTGACGGCGCTTTCATTGATTCGCCAGCTTCTCGCTTGTCGCTCATAAAGAAAGGGCCGTTGGCCTTCTTTATCGCCGGGCCAGACTACTCTATGTTTAAAGGTATCGGCTGTTGGCTATACTGGCTGGCGGCCGCCCACGATAATTGCGAGGCTAACTATGTTTAAAGCAGGCGACCTGGTCCAACCGCTTAAGGGCGGACCAAAAATGGAAGTGATTGATGTCCAGGGGGAGGAGGTGATTTGCGCGCCGGCCAATCCTCTTGCCGGAGAGAGAATGACGCTAAAAGCCTCTGAGCTTGCCCTTTATCAGGAAGACGGTGATTTTGGCGTGTGTTAAAGCCATAGCGTGGCGGGCCTGTGCCCGCCAGCAAGTAAGAAAATATGCCCTGTCCTTGTCGTCGCCAGTTCTCAACAACCGGGCACGGCGGAAGATCGGGAGCGGGCATCAGTCGCCCTTCTCGTAACCCGCCAAAAAACACTTAACCGCCACATCGGCGTTCACTTCTTTAAAGAAATCTGCCACCAGTTCCTTATCAAGATCGTAACGCCGCGACAAAACGCCTGCTTCCCAGGCGGCCCGCAGGCGGTCGCCCGTTTGCTCGGAAATGCGATGGGTAAATCCCAGCACAAACCCTCGCTTATAATCGGAACAAAACCGCGCCACTTTGCTGTTATTCCCGGCTTCACGGGCTTTAAGGGGTCCGCTTGGAAAACGGAAAACATCCTACGTTAAGCCTGTTTTTTGAACAGGCATGACGGGCAGCTATGAGCGAGGTGCGGACATTGCCAATAGCATTCTGAGTCAATCAATGGGGAGCAGGTCAACTGAGATGCTTACCTACACTTCTGAAATCGGACTTGTATGAACAGGTTTAACGAATTATATTCAAAACCCCTGCTCGTTGAATCGACCCGCATTGTGAGGTTTTTCTGAAATGAACAACTAATGTGTCCTGACCTTTTACCTGACCTTTTACTGGTTGCCAGGGGTAAATGCACATTGTTGTTTATGTAATTTTGTCTGCTTACCGCAAAGGTTGATAGCAGTCTCCATCAAAACTCTCTGGGCTTTACTGTCTGGCATTGTGTCTTTACCTGCTCGGGAGATATAACAATGACGAGTCATTTTTCCTTCAATAATGTTTACCATCACAATCAGGCTGTCTGGGATCGCATGGCACGCGAAAATTGTGACTGGTCGCGCCCCGTGACAACGGAAACCATTGAGGCCGCTCGCAAAGGCCAGTGGCGTGTACAACTAATACCTTCTGAACTCCCTTCTGGATGGCTTGACGATGTGAACGGTATACGTGTTCTGTGTCTGGCCGCCTCCGGCGGGCAGCAGGCCCCTGTGCTGGCAGCTGCCGGCGCTGAGGTGGTTGTTCTTGATGCTTCAATGGAACAGCTGGCCCTGGATGAAATGGTTGCGAAGAGGGACAATCTGGTATTAAAAACAGTATTAGGCGATATGCAGGATTTATCAGCCTTTGAGGATGAGTCATTCGACCTGATCTTTCATCCCATATCTAATCTGTATATACCAGATATACGCAAAGTGTGGGCCGAATGCTTCCGCGTCCTCCGTAAAGGAGGGAAACTACTCAGTAGTTTTTATAATCCGGTTGTCTTTGTTTTTGACCGTTCACCTGAGTTGGCCCAGAGAGGTTTGATGAAACCGGCTTTCACTTTGCCGTATGCCGATATAACAGATTTGGATGCAGAAGAAATTAATAAGAAGTTAGCCAGAAATGAGGCTTTTGTTTTTGGCCATTCGTTAGCGGAACAAATAAGCGGGCAACTGGAAGCCGGTTTGATGCTAACGGGTTTCGATGAGGCTTTTCAGCCTGCACCACGTTTTCTTATTGATAAATACATTCCAACTTTTATAGCAACATGCTCAGTTAAACCGGTCTAGCTCAGATATGGCTCTGCTCAGGCAGCGGAGCCACTAATAGCCGAGGAAACCTCATTCAGGCAGGAAATCAAAACATCAAAATGTCAAAATTGATCCTTTTTGGTACCGGCAATGTCCGCTTCTGGCACGGAGCGGACATGCTGATGTGAATCGTCCGGTATGAGCGAGGTGCGGACTCTAGTATTATTTGTTTGTATTGGTGATAAGTGATAGTGCTTGCTAATATCTGAGCGTATGCAAAAAAACAAACATATCTTTGACATGTTAATATGGAAGGCGGAAATGGCAAAATTATATGTTGTCGACAGATACAATCGCTACCAAGAAAAACAAATTGTATCGCTGAAGAAATTTGATGGTATCACACCAATCGAACTGGGAGATTTAGTGATAGATTTATTCCCTGATGGTGTGTCAGATCAAGGTAACTACTATTTCCTTTCGAATGTACCTTATATAGATCCAACGATTAATATAGATTGGTCATTTGAATTTTATCGGCGCGCAAAGTTCCCAACCAAACCATCGCGATGGCAAAGCTTATACGCTTGGCAATCCTTGAGTGAAGCGGTAGCGTTCAGAAACTCTAATGGAAGTCCCGATAATCCCATTTATGAGCTTGATGTAGATTTAAGTAGATGCCATATCGCGGATATGCGCTTATTAGATAATCCCGACTCTGCACTTGTACATACTTACCGTGCAGAGTTGTATTGGCAGGGACAAACAATACCAACTCATATTGTTCCCGACTGGCCCACTAAATGGGAGGTTCTGGTTCCCTTACCAATCACAATAGGGAAGCAGATTTATTAAGATTATCAACAAGAGTTGCCTGTTTACAACTCAGGGCTGCTGTTGCAGCCCTGACAATCTTAGACTTCAATCGACTCAGAGATCTCTAACGCATCATCGACTTCAATGCCCAGATAACGGACTGTGCTTTCCAGTTTCTTATGGCCCAACAGAAGTTGGATCACCCGGAGATTCTTGGTTTTCTTGTAGATTAAGTAAGGTTTTGTTCTTCTCATGGAATGTGTGCTGTAAAGCGAATCTTCGAGACCAAGCTTTTCTACCCACCCATGAAAAATTCGGTTGTATTGCCGGGTTGATATATGCTGGTTAGTTCCGACCCGAGAGCGGAACAGGAAGTCTTTACTATGCAAGTTGCCGAGCTTTATCAATGCAGTAACCGCTTCCCTTGTCCCTTTGGTTATCTCAAATTGGACAGGGCTGCCGGTTTTCTTTTGCAACACCGTTGCTCTGCTTGAAACAGAACTGCCATATGCAACATCTGATACTTTGAGTTTGACCAAATCACAGCCCCGTAGCTTACTGTCCAAAGCCATGTTGAACAGAGCTAGATCGCGTGTTTTACCTTCCAGCTCAAGTCTAATCCGGATCCCCCAGATATGAGATATCTGAAGTGGCCTTTTTTGACCGATGGTACGGTCTTTATTCCACGGTGACGTTTTCATATTCAAACCTCCTGTAATGTGGGAGATTTGAATATAGTTGTCCCTCAAGAGCGAAAATAAGTCAACTATCACTAGTTGTTGCGCATGTACGTATTTTGTCAATTATTTATTTACAATCATCAATTCTGGAATGATCAAAATCATCATATCGAATTATAGTCTGGTTGACTGTATCTATTGTTGGTGTCATTTCAGTTATAATATCCTGATAACCTAAAGAGTTAAATACATTTACTAAGGCCTCACACCGAAGGGCCGTAGCAATTACAACATTATAAATTGCCAGCCGTTTATTTTCTTGTTTAACTGCAAGAATGAATTCGATAGCAGTAGTTTCATCGCTTTGGATTGCATTATATAGAGATACTATATTTGCCATATCATCAGAGAATGTATGAATTGAATCACAAAGGGGAACGTAGTGTGCATGATAATGTGTTTCCCAGCCAATTAATTCAAAAAGCTTTCTGGTTCCTGGATATTCAGGTGTATTTGGCCACAATCTATTAAATCTATCAGTTAGTTCTTTTCCAATGCGAATCCTTTCATTTGCTGCTGGATTAGCCATTTCTTTGGATTTTAAACACTCCAGCCACCGCTTTCCATTACTATGAACTAATTTCTTACTAGCCTTGAGTAATGCTTGTGCATTTTCACCATCATCTATTGCTATATAAGACTGATTGGCAGTCTGTTCTATTATAACCCTAGTTAATACTTCCGATGCTGAAAAGGCTCCGATATTCAAAGAAGAGATAGCCTGATTACTAAGTTCATTCAGTACATTAAAGTACTGTAAGACCATCAATTTTTGTTCCACACCCTTTAGGTTATCTATTTTGTTTTTATGCTCTTCAAATTTTGCATGGATATATTTATTTATCGCGGCTATTTTTTTCACATCTTCGTCAAAATCAAACGGGCAACATCCAAACGATTCTTTTTTCATATATTTCTCCTGTTGTACAAGCTTCCATAAGCTGGCAGATTATACACTGAAGATTACCTATAAATAGCTGTGCGGGATAGCAGGTCAGTGCAAGAAGTACAACCAAGTGAACTGTGCGTATTCAGATACCTGACCTAACGTTCGCGATAGCCGTCCCCTGCACAAAGCCATATACTAGGTGTATTAACTCAGACCTTATCTGACAGGTTGAGTAGGTAGAATCTAATCAAAGCTGACAGTCTGGTTTGGACTGTGAGTTCAACCGATGGATGCAACACACAGCGATCTACGGACATTACTAGCATAGCGGTGTATTAATCATCGGGGAGCAGGTCAGTCCGCTCCTGGCACCAATCAGACCCCCCTGGGGTTGAAGGTCTGCAATGAGCGAGGAGTGGACATATCGACCTCACAATATGCAATTCTATCAGGTTACAATACATGACTTCATAACAGCCGTGTATTTTAACTAACGGGGAACAGGTCACGGAAACTGAATCATTGAGAGTGACTCATGAGTTTAACAAAGTCGGCAAAAGCACAATTATCGTCAGAGGATAGTGAGACATTCAAAAAGGTTAGATCAGGTGTGCTGATCTCTTCGTCATTAGTTGTCGTATCGTTCAAGTTAACACTAAAGGAAGGCATTTTCTTTGCGTTTTCAATAATCGCTTCAATGAAATTTTTATCGTTAGCTTGAACCATTCTAGATATATAGGTAACTTTAATATTACCTTCATCATCTTGCATCAAAAATGGGAAAATCATTCCATCTAAAGAGCCATAAGCAGCACACAGGCAAGAATAGTTCAATAATTTTAAAGAGTTCGGCCAAACAGTCTCTATTTCTAATATTGCTTCTTTCCTAACAACGGGACTCCAAACCGTTAAATAACCTTCGACGATCCTTTCCCATATAGGTTCAGAACCTGGAAACGCATCTCCACGCCAATAGTTAACTGTATTCTCATGCCAACCTTCTTTTAGTCTGCCATCCACATCAACTATATGAGATATCCAATTGGAATCTACTCTAGTAGATCTAGTTGCTGCCACACCTACATCAGATAAATATTGATCAGAAAAATGCCCGCCCCAAGAATTACAACTCCAAAATCTAGATATTGATTCTATTTCATCGAAAACAAAAAAACCTCTTAATCTTGATACGCAATCAGGAAATAAACATTCCCTAACACTATCAATGGCTAATTCGCTGTAAAGCCTTGTAGGAACGGTATTTGATAGCATTCCGGCAATAGCAACGGAAAGGAAGCTATTACTATATTCATTAGATGGTAATTCTGAGGGAGAACAAAAAGCTCCTCTCGCTAAATTCCAGGATACAGCAAGGTTGTGATAGTCAAGATACGTAAATGCTTCAAAATCTTCATACCCATAATTATTTGACGCCATTTATATTAGTTCTCCTAAAATTATACTGTTTATTAACTTTCTGTTGTGTTTACAGTGTCTGCTTCTGGCACAGAGCGGAAGGGCTAACGGCCCGCAGTTAGTAAGTAACGGATGTTTTCAAGCACTCTTACTGCTGACAATGATCGCAGCCAAGATAAGATAGGTGGTGTCACTCAATCTATCCAGGGTACAGGTTCACCAATATAAGTGTGTGTGCAGCAACGGCAAATCACCTTAACATCATTTCTCGTAATCGAAGGGTTTACCTGTTGCAGAACTCCATTCTCATCAATAAACAAACCCGGGTAAAAACTGCTTTCGCCAATGCAGACTAAATCCCTTCGCTGATGCTCATGTAACGCGACCAACCAGAATACCGGCTCGGTGGTATCAAGACGTCCACATACTTCACTGAATATTTCATTCCACGGTTTGCCAATCTGTTTGATCAGAAAATAAAACAATGGTGTGTAGTCTCGGCCACGCTTCTGTCTGCCATGCATTCTCTCGCGCTTTACCAGTAACTCATCTCCGACTTTTTTGCGATTGCGTTCCCACCGATACTCAGCACCTGGATTATTAGAATGATGCCGCGTCGTTGTGTTGACGCTGCGATATAGTTTACGGGACTTATTCTGTTGATGAATACGCATAGCTCGATCTCGTGCATCCTTTCATTTGTGGGTCAGTAGCCCCTTTTAGACCTGGATTCAATAGTGTGTGGTTGTATAAAAAACGGTCATACTTAAAGACTGTCTCATTCTGCTCAAATATCGTCCTACTGACAACTACCAAAGGGCCGCTTCTGGCACATAGCAGACCGTCCAGCTGAAAACTCAGGGTCATGACTGCCCAGTCTTTACTCTGAGTATGGTTTGCCGAGTAGTATTAAATTCCCGCGCAATGGTGCTGATGCTGATCCCAGCGTTAATCCGTGCAATCACCGTAGTTTTCTGCTCTTCATTCAGCACTGAAGGACGTCCAAACCGCTTTCCGGCTGCTTTTGCCCGCGCAATACCAGAGTGCGTACGTTCTAGCAGCAAATCTCGCTCAAACTCAGCCACGGCTGAAATCACCTGCATGGTCATTTTCCCTGCCGGACTGGTCAGGTCCACGCCACCCAGCGCCAGGCAATGTACCCGAATGTCAGACACTGCAAGTTGTTCGACGGTTTTTCTTATATCCATCGCATTACGACCAAGACGGTCAAGTTTGGTGACAATCAGTACATCACCATTTTCCATGCGATCAAGCAGTCTGATAAATCCTGGTCTTTCGCTGGCCGCGACTGACCCACTGATGTGTTCCTCAATTATTCGCTGAGGTGTGACAGCAAAACCGGCAGTTTCGATTTCTCTGCGTTGGTTATCTGTTGTTTGCTCCAGAGTGGATACCCGGCAATAAGCAAAAACCCGTGACATAGTGCAAATTCCCGTACGAAATGGATGTACGAATTATAATGCATGTACGAAATTATTTTGCCCTATTTTCGTACAGATTCTCAAGGTAGTGTACGAAATCGACCGGTTTCGGTCAGTGTAAAGTGATAACAAAAATAAACTATATGCAGAGGAAGCATCTATGCCACGGAGACAAATACTCAGCAGTGAAGAAAAAGAACGCTTGTTGGTTGTGCCGGATGATGACGTTCTTCTGACACGCATGTGCTTTTTGAGTGAACATGACCTCGCGCTTATTAATAAACACCGCAGACCCGCAAACCGCCTGGGCTTTGCTGTTTTACTCTGCTATTTGCGAGGGCCAGGGTTTCCTCCCGACAAAAATGCATCCCCTCACGGCGGAGTTATTTCCCGGCTTGCGGCTCATTTGAAAATTCAGCCTGATTTGTGGGCCGAGTATGCCTCAAGAGAAGTCACCCGCTGGGAGCATCTGGCCGAACTCTACCGCTATCTGGAATTATCCCCCTTCAACCGAGCGCTACAAAAAACCTGCATTCGCCACCTTTACCCCCATGCTATGCGGACAGACAGAGGCTTTTTGCTTGCGGAGGAAATGCTCTCCTGGCTCCAACTCAATAAGGTGATTTTCCCTTCTGTTGATGTTGTCGAGCGAACCCTGGCCGAAGCAACAACGCTTGCAGACAGAGCGGTCTTTTCTGCGCTTACCGCGCAGCTTGAGCCAAGACATAAAGCGACGCTGGACCGTCTGCTGGTCTCTGAGGGTGAGCAATCTTCACGGCTGGCCTGGCTGCTCCAGCCTCCGGGAAAAATTAATGGTAAAAATGTCCTGCAACATATCGACCGGTTAAATTCGATTGAGTCGCTGGCACTGCCTGACGGCATTGCGTTTTCCGTTCACCAAAACCGGCTCCTGAAACTCGCACGCGAAGGCAGGAAAATGAGTAGCCGTGACCTGGCAAAATTCACTGATGTTCGCCGTTATGCCACGCTGGTTTGTGTCATATCGGAAGCCAGGGCCACCCTGACAGACGAAGTTATTGAGCTGCACGAGCGTATTCTGGGCAGTTTGTTCAGCAGGGCAAAACGCACACAGGCCGAGCGACTTCAGCAAACGGGAAAGCTGATTCAGAGTAAGCTGAAGCAATACGTTACCGTCGGGCAGGCATTGCTGAACGCCAGAGAGTCCGGTGAAGATCCCTGGGCCGCAATAGAAGACGTCCTTCCCTGGCAGGAGTTCATCAACAGCGTGGAAGAGACGCGGTTCCTGTCACGTAAGGACAACTTCGACCCGTTGCATTTGATCACAGAAAAATACAGTACGCTGCGTAAATACGCCCCCCGGATGCTGGCCGCGTTGCAGTTCATGGCGGCACCAGCCGCAATGCAACTCAGTGACGCGCTGGATATCGTCAGAGAGATGTATCGAAAACAACTCCGAAAAGTACCGCCTTCAGCGCCAACTGGGTTCATCCCGGAAAGCTGGAGAAAGGTGGTGATCACGCCCTCCGGCATTGATCGAAAATATTATGAATTTTGCGTGCTGAATGAGCTGAAGGGAGCCCTACTTTCTGGTGACATCTGGGTAAAGGGATCTCGCCGTTACAGGAATTTCGATGATTATCTGGTCCCATCTGGTGATTTTGAAAAATCACTCCTGAATAACCAGCTACCCCTTGCTATTCCAACCGACTGCAATGAATACATCGAGAGCCGTATGACGCTTCTGGCATCGCGCCTGGACGAAGTGAATGCGATGGCACTAGCCGGTGATTTGCCCGATGTTGATATATCGGACAAAGGCGTGAAAATTACCCCGCTGGACAACAGTGTCCCTTCAGCAGTATCCCCGTTTGCCGATCTGGTTTATGGCATGCTGCCTCATCCTAAAATTACTGAAATGCTGGATGAAGTGGACGGCTGGACCGGTTTTACCCGCCATTTCACTCATCTCAAAAATCATCACGTCAGACCTAAAGACAGAAAGTTGTTACTGACCAACATCCTGGCTGATGGCATCAATCTTGGGCTGACAAAAATGGCTGAATCCTGTCCGGGAACGACCAAATCATCACTTGAGGGCATTCAGGCCTGGTACATCAGGGATGAAACCTATTCAGCAGCATTGGCTGAGTTGGTCAATGCCCAGAAAAAACGGCCTCTGGCGGCATTATGGGGCGATGGGACAACCTCCTCGTCTGATGGGCAAAATTTTCGGGTGGGCAGTCATGGGCGTTATGCGGGTCAGGTTAATCTGAAGTACGGTCAGGAGCCAGGCGTTCAGATTTACACGCATATTTCGGACCAGTACAGTCCGTTTTACACCAAAGTCATCAGCCGCGTGCGCGATTCTACTCACGTACTTGACGGCTTGCTGTATCACGAAAGCGAGCTGGAGATTACAGAGCATTACACCGACACCGCAGGTTTCACTGAACATGTTTTCGCGCTGATGCATCTGCTCGGATTCGCTTTTGCGCCAAGGATCCGGGATCTTCATGACAAGAGACTGTTTATTCATGGAAAATCCGAGTTGTATCCGGGGCTTCAGTCAATTATTTCCACAACCAGCCTGAATCTAAAGGACATTGAAACCCACTGGAGTGAGGTGCTACGTCTGGCGAGCTCTATAAAACAGGGAACGGTAACAGCATCACTGATGATGAAAAAGCTGGCCAGCTATCCGAAACAAAATGGTCTGGCAAAAGCGCTGAGGGAAATTGGTCGCATCGAAAGGTCATTGTTTATGCTGGACTGGTTCCGGGATCCTTCCCTGCGTCGACGCGTACAGGCAGGGCTGAATAAAGGTGAGGCGCGGAATGCCCTTGCGCGCGCAGTCTTTATGCACCGGCTGGGTGAAATCAGAGATCGGGGACTGGAAAACCAGAGTTATCGGGCAAGTGGGTTCACCTTGCTGACTGCGGCGATCTCACTCTGGAATACGGTATATATAGAAAGAGCCATAGATTCTCTGAAGCGAAAAGGGATCCCATTCAATGACCAGCTGATTTCTCATCTGTCCCCTCTGGGATGGGAACACATCAACCTGAGCGGAGATTACGTCTGGCGAACAAACCTCAAGCTGGGACAGGTGAAATACCGTTCGTTACGCTCAGTAGACAGCCGCCTGTACAAAAAACAGGCTTAGCGTAGGATATTTTCCGTTTTCCAAGCGAACCCCTTTAAGCCCCGCCATCAACCCTTTGCCAAAATGGTTTTCCACCTTCCAGCCCTCACCGCCACTATCGCTATATAAATAATTATATAACGATGATATTGAGTCTGAACAGCGAAGAAAAAGATGAATGTACAACCAATTGATTTATATACTTAAAAAAACAGTTGAGCGACAAAATACGGTAACGCACGTCGATAACCCGCTTTTAGCGGATTTAATTGATAAAAGGCCATTAAATAAAAATTTTGCGCTAGTTGTTCAAACTATTGCAGACATATATCCTATACATAATCAAAAACACAACGCATAAGGCAGGGTATAAACACAGTCATTAGTGTTTATATCTGCTTTTACCCGGAGCCAGAATTATGTTTTCTCCTGAGTCGCGTCTGCGCCACGTAGCAGCGGATACTTTCGCTATGGTGGTTTATTGCTCGGTAGTAAATATGATGATAGAGATCTTTCTCTCTGGCATGAGCTTTGATCAGCCGCTGTCCTCACGCCTTGTCGCTATCCCGGTCAATATTCTTATCGCCTGGCCCTACGGCCTGTATCGCGATGCCTGCATGCGTTTTGCCCGGCGCTACAGTCAGGCAAGCTGGGCGAAAAACCTGGCGGACGTGCTGGCCTATATTACTTTCCAGTCCCCGGTTTACGCCGCTATTTTGCTGTCCGTCGGTGCCGACTGGGGGCAAATTATCGCCGCCGTCAGCTCTAACATTGTGGTGTCAATAATGATGGGTGCCGCTTACGGCTATTTTCTCGATTACTGCCGCCGCCTGTTCCGCCTTAGCGGTTACCGGAACGCTAAAGCCGGGGCCTGAGAGGTGACTGGCAGCATCGCCAGTCCTTTGATTAATGCTCGCCGAACAACCCTGATAAATAACGCTCCAGCGCGATGCGCGAGCTGAAGCCGTGCGGGATGCCGTAATGCTGGTGCGTCTCCCCTGCAAGATAGAGCGGAAACTGCTGATAGTGATCGCAGGTTTTCACATCCGACGCAGGCTCGGCCAAAGACTGGCTACGTTCTTTCAGCGTGGGATGAATAATCAGCGCCGTGCGCCCCATGCGCGCTTCACGATTAACGTAAACGTAGTTTTCGCCGCGGCGATAGCCATAGGCTTTTGGCGTTACTTCATCCATGGTAAAACCGGCTTTTTCAAGTACGCGGGCCACCTCGTCAGGTCTTAAATACATAATTTTTCCTCGTCATCTTTTTCGCTTCGCAACCTTACAATAACCCGCATTAGCAGGGCTTTCGGATTAGTCCATAAAGCGGCTGAGTGACGGTGAGCTGACTCATTACTAAAAATTATGGTCTACACTGAAAGTCACATCGCAAAAAGGGAGAAGCAAATGTTTAACCGACCAAATCGAAACGAAGTTGATGAAGGCGTAGATGATATTAACCGCGACGTGAACCAGCTGGCGGACACGCTGGAAGAGGTTCTGAAGTCTTTCGGTAGCGATGTTAAAGAGGAAGGCGAAGCGGCACGTAAAAAGGCTGAAGCCCTTCTCAAAGAGACAAGAGCACGCATTGAGGGACGCGGCCGCGTTCAGCAAGCCGCCCGCGATGCGGTAGGCTGTGCGGATACCTATGTACGCGATAAGCCATGGCAGAGCGTTGGGATCGGTGCCGCAGTCGGCCTGTTCCTCGGAGCCTTGCTGGCCTCACGCCGATAGACCCCCGGTGAAGTAAATCAGGCGTTATCGTCAGTACGCGCGACACCTCTGACCCCGGAAGCAACGCTTTCGGGGTTTTTACATTATCGCCTTGCGCAGCTGGCTGGCATAACCCAGCGCCATTTCTGCCGAGGTCACATTAGTAAAGCTCATGAGAATCCCCCCCTCGCCCTGAGGGATCATTCGCCAGTCGCTTAATGCCTGAACGGCAAGTCCGGCGGCACGAGCTCGGGCCACTAATGAACGATCGTTGCCCTTCACGCGCATGACCAGCTGTATCCCGCCCGCCTGCGGCACGACCTCGAACCCTTCGTTTTGCAATGCTGTCTCCAGCCATACCCGGCGTTCGCTGTAACACTGACGCATTTTTTTCAGATGTCGCCAGAAATGCCCTTCGCGCAAAAAATCGGCGAGGGTCTGCTGAATCAGCAGCGGAGCCGTACAGGGCAAAAAACCGGCTGCCTGGCTAAACGCCTCTATTTGCCGCTGGGGCACCACCAGCCAGGCCACGCGCAGTGCAGGAAACATCGACTTGCTGAAGGTTCCGGCGTAAATCACGCGTTCCGGCCCGTCCAGGCTTTTGATCGGCGGCAGCGGCTTGCCGTGGTAGCGAAACTCGCTGTCGTAATCGTCTTCAAAGATCCAGCTTTGCTGGGTGGCTGCCCAGTCCAGCAGCTGACGCCGTCGCTCAAGGGAGAGGGCCACGCCCAGCGGGCTTTGATGCGCGGGCGTCAGTAAAGCAAAACGCGCCTGCGGAGCGTGCGCAAGGCCATAGTCAATCTGCATTCCTTCTTCGTCCACCGGCACCGGATGCATCACCATCTGCGCATCGGTAAATACGGGGCGAATATAACGATAGCCGGGGTCCTCAAGCCAGATACCGTCGCCGGGCTTCGCCAGCGCCCGAACCGCGAGGCGCATGGAAGCCTGAAACCCTGCAGTAATAAATATCTGCTCCGGCAGGCACTCAATGCTGCGCGAGAAGCGCAGGTAGTCCGCGATAGCCTGTCGGAGCGTTGATTCTCCTTTGAATTCAGGCATCACCAGATCGTATCGGGTTTGCAGACGCAGCCTGCGTCCCATAAGACGGGCCCACAGCGCCCGCGGGAAAGCATCCAGCGCGGGCAGCCCCATCTGAAACGGCAGAGGCGCTCCCTGCGGCTGGCTGGCCGCCACGTTCTGGCTGCTGGCAGTGGCCGTCACCGAGGGGCTAACGAAGGTGCCCGCCTGCCCGCGTCTTTCGAGCCAGCCCTGGGACACCAGCTCGCCGTAGGCGTTTTCCACCGTCGCACGCGCCACCCCCAGCTCCAGGGCCATCGTACGGCTGGATGGCAGGCGACTGCCGGGTAGAAGTTCGCCCTCGCTGATAGCCTGTTTAAGCTGGCGGGCAATCTGCTGATAGCGTGGGAATGCATGGTGAGCGCTGACTATCAGGGAAGGATTCTTTGCCATTATGGTCTGCTTTTTTAGTTAATTTATGGCTCTCTTTAGCAGGCCATCATAATGCTAAATTGCGTCCACACCAACAAAGGAGCCACACCATGATCGCACTGCGTCAACCTTACTACGACCTGTCCCCCGCCGTGTTCAAACCAATGCTTCAGGCGCTGAAAGGGCTGGAAGCCAGCTCGCTCAGCTCCACGCTTATCGAACTGGTCTTTCTGCGCGTGTCGCAGATTAACGGCTGTGCCTACTGCCTGGAAATGCACGCGAGCGCGCTGCGTAAAGACGGCGTGGAACAGAGTAAGCTGGACGCGCTGGCTGGCTGGAAAGTAAGTAACCACTTCAGCGAAAAAGAGCGTGCCGCGCTGGCCTGGGCGGAAGCCATCACACTGATTACCGAAGGAGGCGCAGAGGACAAGGTTTACGAGCCTTTGCTGCAATGCTTCACCGCGCAGGAAATCAGCGATCTGACCTTCACCGCCAGCCTGATGAACGCGTTTAATCGCCTCGCTATCAGTATGCGGATGTAGTTCTTTAGTGTGGCGCGCTCAAATCCCCCTGCACGACCTGGGTAAAATTTATGTCAGGCGGGTAAGCAACGCGCCACCCGCCGCTTCACGCCAGTCAATCCTGTCTTGTCTCTCATTTGCGCAATGCTTAGCTAAAAATACTATATCTTGTATGGTTGATAATTTTCCCACCCACATCTAGTATTCATATTCTCAACCAAATAGAGAATGAGAATCATGCGCATTAAAATATACACGCGTAACGACTGTGTTCAGTGCCACGCCACAAAGCGCGCGATCGAAAACCGCGGCTTGAGTTTCGATCTCATTAACCTCGATTTGCATCCCGAAGCGGCTGACGAATTACGCGCCCAGGGCTACCGCCAGCTGCCTGTCGTCGTCACCGAGCAGGAAAGCTGGAGCGGCTTTCGCCCGGACATGATCAATCGCCTGCACCACCGGGCCACCGCATGAGCCATCTCGTCTACTTCTCAAGTTCGTCGAAGAACACCCTGCGTTTTGTTGAACGCCTTGGGCTCCCCGCCCTGCGCATTCCGCTGGCGGTGAAACAGCGGCTGGAAGTGACGGAGCCTTACATTTTAATCGTACCGAGTTACGGCGGAGGCGGTATCGCAGGTGCGGTGCCCGCTCAGGTCATTCGATTTTTAAACAACCCCGTTAACCGGGCGCTGCTGCGCGGCGTGATCGCCAGCGGCAACCGCAATTTCGGGGAAGGGTTTTGTCGGGCGGGCGACGTGATAGCCCAAAAATGCCAGGTGCCGTACCTCTATCGCTTTGAGCTACTCGGCACCGAACAAGATATTGAGAACGTGCGTAAGGGAGTGAGCGAATTTTGGCAACGACAGAAGCAATCCGCGTGAGCGCGACGGACGGCGCGGACTATCACGCGCTTAACGCCATGCTGAATCTCTATGATTCGCAGGGCCGTATCCAGTTCGATAAAGACAAACTGGCCGTAGAAAAATTCCATGAGCAGCATGTCTTGCCCCGATCGCGGCAGTTTGCCAGCCAGTACGCCCGTCTCAGCTGGCTGGTAGCGGAAGGGTATTATGATGAGCGCGTGCTGGCCCGCTATGACCGTGGTTTTGTTGTCGCCCTGTTCGAGAAGGCGCATAACAGCGGCTTTCGCTTCAAAACGTTCCTCGGCGCGTGGAAGTATTACACCAGCTACACCCTGAAATCTTACGACGGTAAAGAGTATCTCGAACATTTCGAAGACCGCGTAGCCATGGTCGCGCTGACGCTTGCCCAGGGCGAGGAAAAGTTAGCGTATTACCTGATGGAAGAGATGCTCAGCGGACGTTTTCAGCCCGCCACGCCAACGTTCCTCAACTGCGGTAAACAGCAGCGCGGCGAGCTGGTGTCCTGCTTCCTGCTGCGCATCGAAGACAATATGGAGTCGATTGGCCGGGCGGTGAACTCCGCGCTTCAGCTCTCTAAACGCGGCGGCGGCGTAGCCTTTCTGCTTTCTAATCTGCGTGAAGCAGGCGCGCCCATCAAACGTATCGAAAACCAGTCATCCGGCGTTATTCCCATTATGAAAATGCTTGAAGATGCGTTTTCCTACGCTAACCAGCTAGGCGCTCGTCAGGGGGCCGGAGCCGTGTATCTGCACGCTCACCACCCGGATATTTTCCGCTTCCTTGATACCAAACGTGAAAACGCCGACGAAAAGATCCGCATTAAAACGCTCTCGCTTGGCGTGGTGATCCCGGATATAACTTTCCAGTTGGCAAAAGAGAACCAGCCGATGGCGCTGTTCTC
The DNA here is from genome assembly GCA_946480445.1 of uncultured Buttiauxella sp. Classification (GTDB taxonomy): domain Bacteria; phylum Pseudomonadota; class Gammaproteobacteria; order Enterobacterales; family Enterobacteriaceae; genus Dryocola. Next base: position 45,429 of record CAMLJN010000007.1, on the reverse strand, counting down.
GCCCTACGATGTCGAACGCCTCTACGGCAAGCCGTTTGGCGACATTGCCGTCAGCGAACTTTATAACGAGATGGTGGCGGATGAGCGTATCCGCAAAACCTTTATCAACGCCCGCGATTTCTTCCAGCGCCTGGCCGAGATCCAGTTTGAATCAGGCTACCCGTACATCATGTTTGAAGACACGGTAAATCGCGCCAATCCGATTGCCGGACGCATTAATATGAGCAACCTGTGCTCGGAAATTTTGCAGGTCAACAGCGCTTCAACCTATGACGAAAATCTCGATTACGCGCAGGTTGGGAAAGACATTTCCTGTAATCTCGGCTCGCTGAATATAGCCCTCACCATGGATTCCCCGGACTTTGGACGTACCGTAGAAACGGCGGTTCGCGGGCTGACGGCGGTTTCTGATATGAGCCATATCCGCTCGGTGCCTTCCGTGGAGGCCGGGAATGCTGCCTCACACGCTATTGGGCTTGGGCAGATGAATCTGCACGGCTATCTGGCACGGGAAGGGATAGCCTATGGCTCGCCGGAAGGGCTTGATTTCACCAATATCTATTTCTACACCATGACCTGGCATGCCGTGCGCGCTTCAAATTTACTGGCGCGGGAACGCAGGCAGCGCTTTACGGGTTTTGAAAACTCGCGTTATGCCAGCGGGGAATATTTTGACCAGTACGTGCAGGAAAACTGGGAGCCAAAAACGGCGAAAGTACGCGAGCTGTTTGACAGCGCAGGTATCGCCATTCCAACTCGCGAACAGTGGCAGCAGCTGCGCGATAGCGTGATGGAGTACGGCCTGTATAACCAGAATTTGCAGGCGATCCCGCCGACCGGCTCGATTTCCTATATCAATCATGCCACCTCAAGCATTCACCCTATCGTCTCACGCATCGAGATCCGCAAAGAAGGCAAAACCGGGCGTGTTTACTATCCGGCCCCCTTTATGACCAACGACAACCTGGAGTATTACCAGGATGCGTATGACATCAGCCCGGAAAAAATCATTGATACCTACGCACAAGCTACGCGCCATGTGGACCAGGGGCTGTCGCTGACGCTGTTCTTCCGCGACACCGCCACAACCCGCGACATCAATAAAGCGCAGATTTACGCCTGGAAGAAAGGCATCAAAACCCTCTACTACATTCGCCTGCGGCAAATGGCGCTGGAAGGGACGGAGGTGCAGGGCTGCGTGTCCTGCGCTTTATAAGGAGAGAAAATGACACGCTTAACGCGCATCAGCGCCATTAACTGGAACAAAATCGAGGACGAAAAAGATCTCGAAGTGTGGAACCGCCTGACCAGCAATTTCTGGCTGCCGGAAAAAGTGCCGCTATCGAACGATCTTTCCGCGTGGGAAACATTGAGCCACGATGAACAGCAGCTCACTATTCGCGTCTTTACCGGGCTGACGCTGCTCGATACGATCCAGAATACCGTCGGCGCGCCGGTTCTGATGGCCGACGCCGTGACGCCTCACGAAGAGGCCGTGCTGTCCAACGTCAGCTTTATGGAGGCGGTGCACGCCCGTTCTTACAGCTCCATTTTCTCCACGCTGTGCCAGACGAAAGACGTGGACGCGGCCTATGCCTGGAGCGAAGAAAACGAGCCGCTGCAACGCAAGGCCCGCATCGTGCTCGCCCACTATCATGCGGACGACCCGCTGAAGAAAAAGATCGCCAGCGTATTCCTGGAATCATTCCTTTTTTATTCCGGCTTTTATTTACCGATGTACTGGTCAAGCCGCGGCAAATTGACCAATACCGCCGATTTAATTCGTCTGATTATTCGTGATGAAGCGGTGCACGGCTATTATATCGGCTATAAATTCCAGAAAGCGCTCGCCTTACAAAGCGAAGCGCGGCGCACGGAACTGCAAAATTTCGCCCTCGATTTGCTGATGGATCTCTACGATAACGAAGTGGCCTACACTAAAGATCTTTACGGCGGCACAGGCTGGGTCGAAGAGGTTGATGCCTTCCTGTGCTACAACGCCAACAAGGCGCTGATGAACCTCGGCTACAACGCGCTTTTTCCCGCGGAAATGGCCGAGGTTAACCCGGCGATACTGGCGGCACTCTCCCCTAATGCCGATGAAAACCATGACTTTTTCTCAGGTTCGGGTTCATCCTATGTCATGGGGAAAGCGGTTGAAACCCAGGACGATGACTGGGATTTTTAAGCCAGGCCGCTCAGGCTTGAGGACTCAACTTTCTCTTTAAGGTGCCGATGGCCAGCAGTCTGATACACCTGTTGGCGCTGCTGCTTAGCAGCGCCGGGACGGCGAAATGAATCCTGCGGCCAGTGGCGCGCAAAGCGACAAATCTCAGCTGAATAATTTCCCCCGCGATGTCTGGAATTTAACCCTTGCCCGGCAGCTTTCCGGGAATAATACCTATGCCGAAAAAGCGCGCTCACAACTGGCAAACTGGTTTATTGTTCCCGCTACGCGTATGTACCCGAATCTAACCTCGGCACAACGTATTCCGGGTGAAAAATCCGTACGCGACAGCGGTATTCCCGACGGGCGCATGCTGATTAAAATAATTGACGTCGTGGCGTTATTACACAATAGCGGAAAGCTCGATAATGTAAGCTACCGAAATATTCGTCAGGGGTATCGCGATTATTATCTCTGGCTCACCACCAGCCCCCAGGGATTTAAGGAAGATAAGGCCCGTAACAATCACGGTACCCGGGATGATGTCCAGACAGCCAGTATTGTCTGGTAGTCAGGGGAGAAAAAGGCGGCCAGACAGCGCCATGAATCGCCGCATTCCCGCGCAGTTTATCCACAGCGATAAGCCCCGGCTCTATGCCGATCCTGACCCATTTAATGCGCAGGAAGCGCTGGAGAATATCGTCGCCGCAATGCGGGCCAGGCCCGAAAATAAGGACCTGCAAGATAAAGCCAAATGGCTAATTAAATGCAACCCTACCGCCGCCATCAATTTGACTTATATTTTGTAAACCTCCCCTGACATTTTGCGTGAATGATCACCATTCATGCCGAAATTGCCCCCTGCTGACAAAAAACATCGCCCACCCCAGAATTGCTCGCAGCCCCCGGTATCAGGGGAAATTTCAACCTCGCCCGCAATGCGGATATTTGTGACGAGGAAAATTGAGGGTTGTCTCAGATTCTGAGTATGTTAGGGTATATCCAGGTGAATATTTCCTTCAGGAATTGTGTATAGTTAAATTAAATATGGGAACAACTTTATTGCATGGCAATTAAATTAGAAGTAAAGAACTTATATAAAGTATTTGGTGAGCATCCCCAGCGCGCATTCAAATATATAGAAAAAGGCTTATCAAAAGCAGAAATACTGGAAAAAACAGGGCTGTCGCTTGGCGTGAAAGACGCCAGTCTGGCCATTGAAGAAGGCGAGATCTTCGTCATCATGGGGTTATCCGGTTCCGGGAAATCCACCATGGTTCGCCTTCTCAATCGCCTGATTGAACCAACCCGCGGACAGGTGCTGATAGACGGCGTGGACATCGCCAAAATTTCAGACGCCGAACTCCGTGAGGTGCGCAAAAATAAGATCTCCATGGTCTTCCAGTCCTTCGCTTTGATGCCGCATATGAACGTCCTGGATAACACGGCCTTTGGTATGGAATTAGCGGGGATGCCGCTTGCAGAACGTCATGAGAAGGCCCGCGATGCCCTGCGTCAGGTTGGGCTGGAAACTTATGCCCACGCTTATCCCGATGAGCTGTCGGGCGGGATGCGTCAACGCGTAGGTTTAGCCCGCGCGCTGGCCATTAACCCCGACATATTATTGATGGACGAAGCCTTCTCGGCGCTGGATCCCTTAATTCGTACCGAAATGCAGGACGAATTAGTGAAATTGCAGGCCGTACACCAGCGCACCATCGTGTTTATTTCCCACGATCTCGACGAAGCCATGCGTATTGGTGACCGTATTGCCATTATGCAGGGCGGTGAAGTGGTGCAGGTCGGCACGCCGGATGAAATCCTTAATAATCCGGCGAACGATTATGTGCGTACCTTCTTCCGGGGCGTGGATATCAGCCAGGTGTTTAGCGCCAAAGACATCGCCCGCCGTAGCCCGGCAGGCCTGCTGCGTAAAACCACCGGTTTTGGCCCGCGCTCCGCGCTGAAGCTGTTGCAGGATGATGACCGTGAGTACGGCTATGTCATTGAACGCGGCCAGAAGTTTCTCGGTATCGTCTCGACTGACTCCCTGAAAGCGGCTCTCGCGGCGGGGCAAGGCCTGGACAACGCTTTTCTGGACTCCCCGGCGGCCGTCTCCGCCGACACGTCACTGAGCGATCTGCTCACCCATGTAGGACAGGCACCGTGCGCGGTTCCGGTTGTGGGTGAAGAAAATCAGTACGTGGGCATCATCTCAAAAGGGGTGCTGCTGCAGGCATTAGACCGTGAGGGGGCAAGCAATGAGTGATTCAACTAATCCGTGGGATACCGGCAGCAGCGCTGCCGAGGCAACAAACCAGGCCGCTTCCGGCGCCGACGCGTGGGGTAGCCAGGCGGCTTCCACGCCAGCTACGGGCAGCAGCGCAGACTGGCTGAATTCAGCCCCTGCACCTGAGCCTGAACATTTTAATCTTCTCGATCCTTTCCATAATACGCTGATCCCGCTGGACAGCTGGGTCACGCACGGGATCGACTGGGTTGTCACCCACTTCCGCCCGGTGTTTCAGGGCATTCGCGTGCCGGTGGATTACATCCTGAGCGGCTTCCAGCAGCTGCTGCTGGGTATGCCTGCGCCAGTGGCTATTATCGTCTTTGCGCTGATCGCCTGGCAGATGTCCAGCCTCGGCATGGGCGTTGCGACGCTGGTTTCCCTGGTGGCAATTGGTGCCATTGGTGCCTGGTCACAGGCGATGGTTACGCTGGCGCTGGTACTGACCGCCCTGCTGTTCTGCATGGCGATCGGACTGCCGCTCGGCATTTGGCTTGCCAGAAGTGAGCGCGCTGCAAAGTTCATCCGTCCGCTGCTGGATGCGATGCAGACCACGCCCGCGTTCGTTTATCTGGTGCCCATCGTCATGCTGTTTGGTATCGGCAACGTGCCGGGTGTGGTGGTGACCATTATCTTCGCCCTGCCGCCGATTGTGCGCCTGACGATCCTTGGCATTAAGCAGGTGCCGGAAGATCTGGTGGAGGCCGCGCGCTCGTTTGGTGCCAGCCCTCGCCAGATGTTGTTCAAAGTACAGTTACCGCTGGCCATGCCAACCATTATGGCAGGTGTAAACCAGACGCTGATGCTCGCCCTCTCCATGGTAGTGATCGCCTCAATGATCGCCGTTGGGGGGCTTGGCCAGATGGTACTGCGCGGCATTGGCCGTCTCGATATGGGGCTGGCCACCGTCGGCGGCGTCGGGATTGTTATCCTCGCCATTATTCTTGACCGCCTGACCCAGTCCATTGGCCGCGATTCGCGCAGCCGTGGCAACCGCCGCTGGTACACCACCGGACCACTGGGCCTGCTGACCCGCCCCTTCACAAAATAAGCCTGCGGGCGGCCCTGCGCCGCCCCTCGCCCCATCACTATGACAAAAGGAATAACGATGCGACATACAGCTATTCTGGCTACGGCCTTTGCCACACTCGTTACCACCAGCACCTTTGCGGCAGACCTGCCGGGTAAAGGCATTACCGTACAGCCGGTGCAAAGCACCATTTCTGAAGAAACCTTCCAGACACAGCTGGTCAGCCGCGCGCTTGAAAAACTGGGTTACACGGTCAACAAACCGAGCGAAGTGGATTACAACGTGGGCTACACCTCAATTGCCTCTGGCGATGCCACTTTTACCGCCGTCAACTGGCAGCCGCTGCATGACGATATGTATGCCGCAGCCGGCGGCGACAAGAAGTTTTATCGCGAGGGGGTATTTGTTACCGGTGCCGCCCAGGGGTATCTGATTGACAAGAAAACTGCCGATCGCTATCACATCACCAACGTTGAACAGCTAAAAGACCCGAAGATCGCCAAACTCTTTGACAGCAACGGCGACGGAAAAGCCGACATGATGGGCTGCACCCCAGGCTGGGGCTGCGAAGCGGTAATCAACCACCAGAACGAAGCCTATAAGCTTGCGGATACCGTCACCGTGAACCACGGTAACTATTCAGCAATGATGGCTGAAACCATCGCTCGCTTTAAAGAAGGCAAACCGGTGCTGTATTACACCTGGACGCCGTACTGGGTAAGCGATTTGCTTAAGCCGGGGAAAGATGTGGTCTGGTTACAAGTCCCGTTCTCCTCCCTGCCGGGTGAGCAGAAGGATATTGATACTAAGCTGCCGAACGGTGCCAACTATGGTTTCCCGGTGAACACTATGCATATCGTGGCAAACAAAGCCTGGGCGCAGAAAAACCCGCAGGCGGCGAAACTGTTTAGCCTGATGAAGCTGCCACTGGCGGATATCAACGCTCAGAACGCCATGATGCATAACGGCCACGCTTCCGAAGCCGCGATTCAGGGCCACGTAGACGGCTGGATCAAAGCTCACCAGGCACAGTTCGACGGCTGGGTGAATGAGGCTTTGGCGGTTAAGTAACACGACGAACCTTTCAGAAAGATAAAACGCCCCCCGCAGGCCCTGCGGGGGGCGTTGCTTTTCCCTCAGGCTAAACGCTGCCAGAGCAACTCACCGATTTGCAGCGTGCCGCCGATTTCAAACGCCGGCGTGGTTAGCGTCAGATTATCGCCTTCGAAACGATAGAACCTTACCTGCGGCTGGCCAACCCAGTTTGGGAAGGTACAGCCTTTAACATGGTGAACAACCTGCCCGTTCGTCTCGTCCACTTCATAGCTGCCGTAATAGCACAGCGAGGTAGTGAACGCCTGGCGGATCTCCGTATCGCTTCCCCTTGTCTGATCCCCAAGCTGAAATGCCGAACGTTCCGCACCGTAAAGCTGCGCCGCCATATGCCCGGATTCGTCATAGTGCAAAATCCCGCTAACGCGCTCCCCAAGCGGATAAGATTTTTCATTTTCTGCCGTTTTGAAACTTGATGAGACCAGGCGCCAGCTGCCCTGAAAGTGATTTTTCATTAAGAGTCACCTATTCGATTTCAATAAGGAAAGCACCGCGTTCGGGACCGGCACCCACCACCATCACAACGTTTTCTCAGATCCGTGAATATAATACACACACCTGATAATCATTCGAAGCGGGGAATATATTTTACATCCTGTTTGATATGTAAATATTTAAAAGACAATGCATCGCAAAACGTATTTTCCGGCAAAGGCTGGACTGTTCTCAAAAATGCTTTCACTGATACCTCAACGAAGACAAGGCAGAAACATAAAACTAGACGATGATTATTTCTTTAGCAAACGTCCGTTTTCAATTTAGGTTCACTGTGACAACAGACTGATAATTATCGTTATCTTAAAGCAGTGCAGCTAACTTAATGCCAATAACAAAAAACAGTCACACCCACAAGTATAATAATAAATATCAACGAGTTAAAAACAGATCACTGCAAAGCCCCGACCAACCCCGGCCGCTTACTGGCCCATTATTCAGCCTGCTTAGCGAATCATCCCGCGCGTGAACAGAGCTGTTTGCCACTAAATTTGAATAATTTATCTACAAAATTAAAACACAGTAAACGATTAACGTTTTAATGGATATTAAAAAAGAGGATAGTCGTTAATTCTTTAACATCGCCGTGCTAAAAAATAGTCATTTTAAACTTGCCGCTCGATTCGCTGTGGACTAGCCTTCATAGGCAGTTTAAAAAACTGCAATCTAATCCATGATTCATATAAACCACCATACCCATAAAATAACTCAACAGAAAGAGGCTTGAAATTGTTGGGTTATTAATATGATAAGCTACGGAGCATAGATATATGAACTTCCTTCATCATCGTAAAAAAATCCTGTCGACAATATTAGCGACCCTGGTGCTGGTGCCGCAGCTGGTTTTTGCTATGCAAATATCCACCGTAACTATTACAGGGCATAAACAAGCCTACCAAGTTGAGGCGTCCGACACCGTTTCAACCCTCAAAACCAAAATCGACGACAAAGTAGGCATTCCTACCGATCAGCAAAAGCTGTTCTTTAACAATGCTCAGCTGGAAGACAGTAAAACGCTGGCGAGCTACGGCATCAAAGAAGGCAGCGTGGTAAAACTGGAACTGAAACTGAAAGGGGGTTGATCCCGAGAGTCCTGAGTCCTGTTGACGGTGATTTTGTCCCCGAGTGGCCATGACCCCTTCGGCGTAATGGCCTTACTCTTCTGTGTTCAACATCAGATGACGAGTTAATCAATCAGCTATTGCTGACAGTGACACCCCGGCCCCCATCCTGTGATAATCAGGGTATGGGGGCAAATCATCCTGACAGCAAAAAGTATGTAGGCCCGCATAGCTACCGGTGACATAGACGGCTGAATCAAAACGCATCAGACGCGGTTTAACGGCCGGGTGAAAGAAGCTTTGACGGTTAAGTAAATTCCTCTCCCTCTTACCTCCCCACGGGCTGGCTTGCTTCCCGACCGCACAATCCGATGCCTGCATTCATTAATTTTCGTTATTATTCTCGCTTCCTCATTACAAGCAGAAGATAAGAATGAAAAACTCCGCACACGGACTAAGTCCCGCGCTGATTGTCCTGATGTCCGTCGCCACCGGGCTTGCCGTTGCCAGTAACTATTACGCACAGCCCCTGCTCGATACCATCGCCAACGCCTTCTCCCTTTCTATTAATCAGGCCGGATTTATCGTTACCGCCGCGCAGCTTGGCTATGCGGCAGGGTTACTGCTGCTGGTCCCGCTGGGGGATATGTTTGAACGCCGCGGGCTTATCGTGTTTATGACCCTGCTCGCCGCGGGCGGCATGTTGATTACCGCTACCAGCCAGTCCTTGTGGATGATGATTCTGGGCACCGCGTTGACCGGCCTGTTCTCCGTGGTAGCGCAGATTCTGGTTCCGCTGGCCGCGCACCTCGCCGAACCCGCCAAACGCGGTAAAGTGGTGGGCACTATCATGAGCGGCCTGCTACTGGGGATTTTGCTGGCACGTACCGTTGCCGGCCTGCTGGCAAATCTGGGCGGCTGGCGTACCGTCTATTGGGTGGCCAGCGTGCTGATGGTGCTGATGGCAATAGCCCTGTGGCGCGGTTTGCCAAAGGTGAAGCAGGAGAATCACCTTAACTACCCGCAGCTGCTTGGCTCCGTATTTGGCCTCTTTATTAAAAACAGCCTGCTGCGCACGCGTGCCCTGCTGGGCTGCCTTACTTTTGCAAACTTCAGCATTCTCTGGACTTCCATGGCGTTCTTACTGGCTTCACCGCCGTTTAACTTCTCCGAGGGAATAATTGGCCTGTTTGGCCTGGCTGGCGCCGCGGGAGCTTTAGGTGCGCGCCCGGCGGGCGGATTGGCAGACAAAGGCAAAGCTCACCTCACCACCACTGTGGGCCTGGTTCTGCTTCTCCTGTCCTGGATCGCCACCGCGCTGGGACAGTTCTCAGTCATCGCCTTAATCATCGGTATTCTGGTGCTGGATCTGACGGTGCAGGGCGTGCATATCACCAACCAGACCGTGATCTACCGCATGATGCCGGAAGCACGCAACCGTCTGACGGCGGGTTATATGACCAGCTACTTTATTGGCGGTGCCGCCGGTTCGCTGATTTCGGCAAGCGCCTATCAGCACTCAGGGTGGAACGGCGTGTGTATTGTCGGTGCCATTATGGCCCTATTAAATCTGGTAGTCTGGTGGCGGGGCTACCACCGTCAGGTGGACTGCCAATAATCCTTTACAACCCCGGTGGGCATTGGGGGGGTGTTAAGGCCAGGGACAGTCTGTTAAGGTTGTCCCTGATTATTAATTCGAGTGACATTAACGTTGGTTATTTATAAATAGTTAATATGGATAGTCCCGCGACAGTTGCCCCTGTAAATCACCAAAGCGAAGCCATCTGGCTTGAGGGTCTCCGAGACAGCCTCCTCATTGTCATCAGCTATATTCCCGTGGCTTTTGCCTTCGGCCTCAACGCCACTAAGCTGGGATTCACGCCGCTCGAAAGTCTGTTTTTCTCCTGCATAATTTGCGCTGGCGCCAGCCTGTTTGTCATTACCGCACTGCTGGCAGCCGGAAGTTCACTGTGGGTTGCGGCCTTCACGGTAATGGCAATGGACGTGCGCCACATTCTGTACGGCCCTTCTCTGCGTAGCCGCATAGCAAAAACACTCAGCAAAACGAAAACCGCCCTCTGGGCTTTTGGGCTGACGAACAAAGTCTTCCCCGCGGCAACCGCCAAACTGGTGCGCGGCACCGGGCTCGGCGCCTCGACCATGACGGCTGCGCTTGCCGGAAATCATGCACGACGGCAGACGTTTTCTGCCGACGCTTACAGGCTTTGCCGTGCCAGGCCTGAGCTTTACAAAACGCGCAGCATTATTCTTCCCACGCTGCTCGGTGTCCTGGATTATGGACTGACCTGGAAATTCATGATGGTGATATAAGCCAGACGGATAAAAACGTTTAAACAATAGATTTACTTTATTTGTCACCATCGTTACTATATCGGCCGCAACTAATGAGGTTATGCCAAAATGGATAGTTCGTTTACGCCCATTGAACAAATGCTAAAATTTCGCGCCAAGCGCCAACAGGACTTCCCGTATCAGGAAATTCTGCTGACCCGTCTGTGCATGCATATGCAGGGTAAGCTGCTGGAAAACCGCAATAAGATGCTGAAAGCTCAAGGGATTAACGAAACGTTATTTATGGCGTTAATTACTCTTGAGTCCTAGGAAAACCATAGCATTCAGCCCTCAGAGCTGAGCTGCGCCCTGGGATCCTCACGCACCAATGCGACCCGTATTGCCGATGAGCTGGAGAAACGCGGCTGGATTGAACGCCGGGAAAGCGACAACGACCGTCGCTGTCTGCATCTGCAGCTGACCGAAAAAGGGCACGATTTCTTACGCCAGGTTCTGCCGCCGCAGCATAATTGCCTGCATGAGCTGTGGTCCTCCCTGAACGCTTCAGAAAAAGAGCAGCTGGAACTCATCACCCGTAAGCAGCTTACTCGTCTGGATAAGATGGATGAAGAGCAGAGCCAGCCTGAGGCCGTGCGCTAAGCACCGCCAGCTAACTGCTTAGCGTGTCCCAAAAATAATTCCTCAGAGGCCAGCAACTTATCTTGCTGGCCTCTGAGATCTAAACTGGTCGGCTGAGCCGATCACAATAATAAAAAGTGTGGAGAAAAGCATGAGCGCACATGCGGAGACTCAAACCCCGCAGCAACCGGTTAATAAGAAAGGCAAACGTAAAGGCGCCCTTCTGCTGTTGACCTTGCTCTTTGTGGTTATTGCTGTGGCATATGGTATTTATTGGTTTTTGGTCTTGCGTCACTACGAAAATACCGATGATGCTTACGTGGCGGGAAATCAGGTACAGATCATGTCCCAGGTTTCCGGCAGCGTGACCAAAGTCTGGGCCGATAATACTGATTTTGTTAAACAGGGTGACGTGCTGGTCACGCTCGACAAGACCGATGCCGAACAGGCATTTGATAAAGCTCAGACCGTGCTGGCATCCAGCGTGCGCCAGACGCGCCAGCTGATGATCAACAACAAACAGTATCAGGCGAATATCGAGCTGAAAAAAACGGCGCTGGCGCAGGCGCAAAGCGACCTGAACCGTCGTGTTCCGCTGGGCAGCGCAAACCTGATCGGCCGTGAAGAGTTACAGCATGCGCGTGACGCCGTGGCGTCGGCCCAGGCTCAGTTAGACGTGGCCATTCAGCAGTACAACGCCAACCAGGCGATGATTCTGGGCAGCAAACTGGAAGACCAGCCTAACGTCAAGCAGGCTGCTGCCGATCTGCGTAACGCCTGGCTTGCCTTACAGCGTACAAAAATTGTCAGTCCTATGACGGGTTTTGTTTCCCGCCGTGCCGTCCAGGTGGGTGCCCAGATCGGACCAACCACCCCGCTGATGGCCATCGTCCCTGCCAGCGGCCTGTGGGTGGATGCTAACTTCAAAGAAACCCAGCTTGCGCATATGCGCATTGGCCAACCGGCAACCATCGTCAGCGATATCTATGGTGACGAGGTGAAATACACCGGGAAAGTTGTGGGCCTGGATATGGGGACCGGCAGCGCGTTCTCTCTGCTGCCAGCCCAGAACGCGACCGGCAACTGGATTAAAGTCGTACAGCGTTTACCGGTGCGTATTGAGCTGGACGCGAAACAGATTGAAGAGCATCCGCTGCGTATTGGGCTGTCTACGCTTGTCACGGTGGATACTTCAAACCGCGACGGCAGCGTGCTGGCCAATCAGGCGCGTACAACCCCGGCTTATGAGAGCAACGCTCGCGAGCTGGACCTCGCGCCGGTTAACCAGATGATTAATCAGATAATCCAGGCCAATGCGGGTTAATCTGGCGGAGGCTGTATGGCACAACAAAAACCGCTAGAAGGTGCCCAGCTGGTCATTATGACTATCGCCCTGTCGTTGGCGACCTTTATGCAGGTGCTGGACTCCACTATCGCCAACGTCGCGATCCCGACGATTGCCGGTAACCTTGGCTCTTCACTGAGCCAGGGGACCTGGGTCATCACCTCATTTGGTGTGGCAAACGCCATCTCGATCCCACTGACCGGCTGGCTCGCTAAGCGCGTAGGCGAAGTCAGACTGTTTATGTGGTCGACTATCCTGTTTGTCATCGCGTCCTGGGCGTGCGGCGTCTCCAGTAGCCTGGAAATGCTGATCTTCTTCCGCGTCATTCAGGGGGTTGTCGCCGGGCCGTTAATTCCGCTTTCCCAAAGTCTGCTACTCAACAACTATCCGCCCGCGAAGCGCAGCATTGCGCTGGCGCTGTGGTCGATGACGGTGATCGTGGCGCCGATTTGCGGCCCAATCCTCGGCGGTTATATCAGCGATAACTACCACTGGGGCTGGATCTTCTTTATTAACGTGCCTATCGGGGCCGCAGTGGTCCTGATGACGCTGCAAACGCTGCGCGGCCGTGAGACAAAAACGGAACATCGCCGTATCGACGCCGTCGGCCTTGCGCTGCTGGTCATAGGCATCGGTAGCCTGCAGGTCATGCTTGACCGTGGCAAAGAGCTGGACTGGTTTAACTCAACGGAAATCATAGTGTTAACCGTGATCGCAGTTGTCACAATAAGCTTCCTGATTGTCTGGGAACTGACGGATGACAACCCGATAGTCGACCTGTCGTTGTTTAAGTCGCGAAACTTTACCATCGGCTGTCTGTGTATCAGCCTTGCCTATATGCTCTACTTCGGCGCAATTGTCTTACTGCCGCAGCTGTTGCAGGAGGTTTATGGCTATACGGCCACCTGGGCGGGCCTGGCATCGGCCCCCGTCGGCCTGCTTCCGGTCCTGCTCTCGCCGATCATTGGCCGCTTTGCGCACAGGCTGGATATGCGAAAGCTGGTGACGTTCAGCTTTATCATGTATGCCGTGTGCTTCTACTGGCGCGCCTACACCTTCGAACCGGGGATGGATTTCGGTGCCTCGGCCTGGCCGCAGTTTATTCAGGGCTTTGCCGTGGCCTGTTTCTTTATGCCGCTGACGACCATTACGCTCTCCGGGCTTCCTCCGGAACGCATGGCCGCCGCATCAAGCCTGTCGAACTTTACCCGTACGCTCGCGGGTTCCATCGGAACGTCAATTACGACGACCCTCTGGAGCAACCGTGAGGCGCTGCATCATGCACAGCTCACGGAGTCGGTCACCCCGTTCAATCCTAACGCGGTGGAAACCTATAATCAGCTCCAGGGCTTAGGGATGACCCAGCAGCAGGCCTCCGGGTATATCGCCCAGCAGATCACAAACCAGGGGCTGATTATCTCGGCAAACGAGATATTCTGGATCTCAGCCGGGATCTTCCTTCTGCTGTTAGGGCTGATATGGTTCGCTAAACCTCCGTTTGGCGCAGGCGGGGGTGGCAGCGGTGCGCACTAGCTAAAAACAAAGGGGCCAATTGGCCCCTTTTTACTGACAGCTTGCTGGCAATCACTCGCCTTACAGATGCAGCTCTTTTAACTTCTCTTTCGGCAGCGCCAGCTCTTCGTTGCTGTTGACGGTCACGCCGTGCTCAAGGATATGGCGGGCGATGTCCTGCGCTTCCTGCAAGGAGTGCATATGGTAAGTCCCGCACTGATAGACGTTCAGTTCAGGGATCTGGTTTTGCTCTTTCACTTTCAGCACGTCTTCCATGGCCGCTTTCCAGGCATTGGCTACGCGGGTTTCTTCCGGTACGCCGATGAGGCTCATATAAAAGCCGGTACGGCAGCCCATCGGGGAGATATCAATAATCTCAACGCCGTTACCGTTGAGATGATCGCGCATAAAGCCTGCGAACAAATGTTCCAGTGTGTGGATCCCTTTCTCCGGCATCACTTCCTTGTTCGGGACACAAAAACGCAGGTCAAACACGGTGATAGTATCGCCGTGCGGTGTGTGCATCGTTTTCGCTACACGCACTGCTGGCGCACCCATACGAGTATGGTCGACTGTGAAGCTATCCAACAACGGCATCTGGTCACCTCCGATAAGTGATTTTTTTAAAAATAAAATGAACCATTCTTTCCGGCACGCGTCTGAGTATATGAAAGACGCGCATTTATTATCATCATCCCTGCTTCAGAGATGAATATTTTGGCCACATTGACTGTGGCCTTTTTCTTTTCTACTGCGCCTGTTTCTCAAGCCAGACCTCGAAGGGTTCGCTGTCGCTGGCTTCAATCTCACGCTGACGCTGCCACGAAACATCATGCTCCTTCTGCAGGACATCGCCGGTCAAAATCTCCAGCGGCTCCTGAATCAGCATCTGACGATACTGCTCCGCGAGGGCAAGGCCTGTGCCACCAATGCCATTATCAATCATAGAACGCAGAATACGCGCAGAGTAAGTCAGCTCCGGATCGTCAAAGCAGGCAACGAGCTTATCGCACACCTGTTGGTATTCCGTATTTCCGGCAATACCGTCCAGGGTTTCCGCCACGCGCTTCAGATCGGTAAACAGATCTTTGCCCACTTTCGCCAGCGGATGCTGCGCCGTTTCACACCCCATGCCCAGCGTCAGGCCAGGCTTGCGCCCTTCCAGAATCACCCGATTCCAGTTTTTACGCGTGCACAGCAGTTCATCGCTGCTCATTTCCGGCGCATCGGCCAGCACGCACCAGATCATAAACAGATCCAGGAAACGAATTTGCTGCTCGTCCATGCCGATGGCGGAGAACGGGTTAATGTCCAGCGAGCGAACTTCAATATATTCAATACCGCCACGCAGGAGGGCGTCAGAAGGCGACTCGTCCTTCTCCGTGACGCGTTTAGGACGAATAGGCGCATAGAGTTCGTTTTCAATCTGCAACACGTTGGTGTTGATTTGCAGCCGTTTACCGTCTTTCTCCAGGCCAATCTGCGCGTACTCCTCTGAAGGCGTTTTGATGGCGCGTTTCAGGCCTGCAACGTAAGTCGGCAGATCGTTGAAGGTTATGCCCAGGTTACTTTGCGACTTATTGGTATAGCCAAGATCGCTCAGTCGCAGCGAGGTCGCATAGGGCAGATAATTCATGCCGCATTCCGTTTTCTCAAACGGCAGCGTGCTCTCTTTGCCCTGCAGGAACGAGGAGCAAATGGCCGGCGATGCGCCAAACAGATACGGAATGACCCAACCAAAGCGATAGTAGTTACGGATCAGGCGGAAATAGCCCGCTGAAATCTCTTCTTTTCCGCTCTGGGCATCTTTTACCCCCAGGCGAGCCTGCCAGAACGCCAGCGGCAGCGAAAAGTTATAGTGCACACCAGAAATCGTCTGCATCAGTGCGCCGTAGCGGTTTTTCAGCCCTTCACGGTACAGCGTCTTCATGCGGCCCATGTTGGACGAACCGTACTGCGCCAGCTCGATATTCTGACCGTCGTCGATATAGCACGGCATGCTTAGCGGCCACATACGCTCTTCACCCAACTCGCGGGCAACATGGCGATGAATATCGCGCATGAAGGTCAGCATATGGTCGATATCACCGTCTACCGGGGTAATAAATTCCAGCAGGGCTTCGGCGAAGTCCGTTGTGATCCATTTATGTGTCAGCGCTGAGCCAAGGCTTTCCGGATGACCCGTCGTGGCCAACTCACCTGTCGGTGTGACGCGTAATGTTTCGCGTTCAAGACCGCGACGAATGCCTTTTACTGCCTGAGGATGCTGTTCCAGCCAGGCCAGCGCCTGTGATACGTCCGGGATCAAATTGACCTCCCGCCTGTCGAATTCATTTTTATTAAGCATAATTGTTAAAGCCTGCGAGGAAACCCTCGCGCCCTGCAATTAGTGCCACCACGCCATGCCTTGAACCGTTGCAGCCGCGACAACGATGTAGCGTAGCGCTTTACCAAGGCATAAGAAAAAAATTACCGGCCCCCATGCCAGACGTAGCCATCCGGCAAGCAGGCACAGCAAATCGCCCACTACGGGCATCCAGCTCAGTAGTAATGTTGCCGGGCCAAACCGGGTCAGCCAGGCGGTCGCTTTTGCCTGCCAGCGAGACTGCTCGCGTAGCGGGAAAAAACGCCCCAGAATAACGTTAGTTAGCCCACCGAGGCTATTACCTATTGTTGCTATTAAGATAAGTGCCCAGGCAGGCCCGCTCCCCGCCACCAGTAATGCAACCAGGACAGCTTCAGAGCTGCCGGGCAGTAAAGTGGCGCTAAGGAAACTGCTGGTGAACAGCGAGGCCAGTGACAGAAAGTCACTCACAGTAAGCGTACATCCACGTCTGCCATGCCCGCCGCACGTGCGGCTTCCAGTCCAAAATCTGCATCTTCAAACACCACACATTTCTCTGGCGCTACGCCCATCAGCTCAGCACACAGTAAGAAAGTATCGGGGAATGGTTTATGATTTTTGACGTGATCGGCTGCCACCACGGCGGTGAAATACTGAAGCAGGCCAAGATGATTGAGCAGCATGTGTGCAATATCACTCTCACTGCCGGTACCGACCGCCATAGGACGACGACCATGCCACTCTTTCACCACCTCAATCAACGGCAGCGGACGCACGCTTTCGAGCAGCATTGCTCTCACAGCCTGCGTTTTTTCCTTCGCCAGCAGATGAGGATCGAGATCTGCCTGATGACTTTCGATAATCGCCTGGGCGATGCGCCAGGTGGGGGAACCGTTAAGCGCCACCATGGCCTGCTCATCAAACTGCATACCATAGCGAGTGAGCGTTTCACGCCACGCTTTACGGTGCGTGGGTTCTGTATCGAGAATGGTTCCGTCCATATCGAAAATCAGCGCGTCGTAACGTTCGTACATTTCATCCCTCACATCACTCAAGCCAGGGCGTTACTTTAGCGTAAACCTGTAAAGTTGTCGCTTATTGTGACCGCATTAGTGCAGCAGGTGATTATGCAATATGCCAATGATTATGGCTGATAAACCAGTAAGGGAGTAAAAAGGGGTTTCTAACAGACGTGATTAAAGCGAAAGTTAACAGGTGCTTGCGGAGAAAATATCTTTCTTAGCAAGACTATCGTTACTGATTCGAGGGAGAGATAGGGTGCATCCGGGAGGATGACTCGCGGCAGGCTCGCCCTGAAGGGCCGTAGCTAAAGCAACGTTATCCTCCCTGCTGCTCGCTGAGAACTTAACGTTCTCTGGAACACTACCTTTACTGCCGGCAGGGGGAAGATGGTGCATCCGGGAGGATTCGAACCTCCGACCGCTCGGTTCGTAGCCGAGTACTCTATCCAGCTGAGCTACGGATGCATCAGGGGGAACTGCTTTTACTGCTTATTCGGTACGCTAAAGGGTGTTAACAGTAACCGGGATTAGGGTGCATCCGTAGGGAGGATGACTCGCCTGAAGGACCGTTGCTAAAGCAACGTTATCTTCTCTGCTGCTCGCTGAAAACTTAACGTTCTCTGGAACACTACCTTTACTACCGGCAGGGGGAAGATGGTGCATCCGGGAGGATTCGAACCTCCGACCGCTCGGTTCGTAGCCGAGTACTCTATCCAGCTGAGCTACGGATGCACAGGGGGCACTGCTTTTACTGCTGATTCAATGTCGCCCAACCTGCCGCAACACTGATTAAAGAGGATGCGTCCGGGATAATGACTCACCGAAAGCTCGCCCTTAAGGGCCGTTGCTAAAGCAACGTTATCTTCCCTGCTGCTCGCTGAAAACTTAACGTTTTCCGGAACACTACCTTTGCTACCGGTAGGAGGAAGATGGTGCATCCGGGAGGATTCGAACCTCCGACCGCTCGGTTCGTAGCCGAGTACTCTATCCAGCTGAGCTACGGATGCAAAATGGCGGTGAGGCGGGGATTCGAACCCCGGATGCAGCTTTTGACCGCATACTCCCTTAGCAGGGGAGCGCCTTCAGCCTCTCGGCCACCTCACCACACGCCTCTTGCGAGTGCTTCAAGTTACTCGTTAGAGCTTCTCGTCGCTGCGTGGCGCACATATTACTTTCTGGGACTTATAAGTCAAACAATTTTTCGGGGCTTGCTATCGTTTGCACAAATCACAGGCAATTCGCGTAATTTGGAGGCAAAAAGAGTGTTTTATCAACAGCCAGGATCGCGTTTTCAGAAAAAATGTGTGAAAAGCTTTTTGCCATAAAGCAGGTACCCACGGCGACAAACGACATGATGAGGAGATAAAAACCGTAAGGAGAAAACAACAGGGAGCACTGCGGGAGGGAGAAAAAGGAGCGTCTCGCCAGAGGCTGGCGAGACGCAGGAACTTTAGTAACTCGTTTGTTGCGATTTTTCAGCCTGGATACGTTGGTAGATCTCTTCGCGGTGTACAGAGACTTCCTTCGGGGCGTTCACACCAATACGAACCTGGTTGCCTTTTACCCCAAGCACAGTCACGGTCACCTCATCCCCAATCATGAGGGTCTCACCAACTCGACGAGTCAGAATCAGCATTCTTTGCTCCTTGAAAGATTAAAAGAGTCGGGCCTCTGGCGTATCCCGGCATTATCCATCATATAACGCCAAAAAGTAAGCGATGACAAACACATAAAGTGTAAGCAGTCACGGCATTACATTCTGTTATGACTAAGTTTAGCCGATCTACTCAACTTCAACCTGACTTTATCATTATCGGTAATGTGTAAATGTTCGGGTGCTGGCACGCTAAATCGCACCGGCACCCGCCTACACTTTATATTGACTTAAAGTTTAGCCGCGACCCAGGCTTCAACGCCGGAAAGCGCGCCAGGCAAGGCTTGCGCGTCGGTACCGCCCGCCTGAGCCATGTCCGGACGACCGCCACCTTTGCCACCAACCTGCTGTGCAACCATTCCCACCAGTTCCCCCGCTTTTACGCGGTCGGTAACATCTTTGGAGACCCCAGCAATCAGAGAAACCTTACCTTCTGCCACGGTAGCCAGAACGATTACCGCTGAGCCAAGCTGATTTTTCAGATCGTCAACCATCGTACGCAACATCTTAGGTTCAACGTTGCTTAACTCACTCACCAGCAGTTTGACGCCCTTCACTTCCACAGCCTTGCTGGAAAGATTTGCACTCTCCTGCGAAGCCTGCTGCGCTTTGAGCTGCTGTAACTCTTTTTCCAGCTGACGGGTACGCTCCAGAACAGAACGCACTTTATCATTCAGATTCTGGCTGTCGCCCTTGAGCAGCTGTGCAATTTCATGCAGCTGCTCGTTTTGCGCATGCACATTAGCCAATGCACCTTCGCCCGTAACGGCCTCGATACGACGTACGCCCGCAGCCGTGCCTGATTCAGCCACAATGCGGAACAGGCCAATATCACCGGTACGGCTGGCGTGGGTCCCGCCGCACAGTTCGGTTGAGAAATCGCCCATGCTTAACACGCGCACATGGTCATCATATTTCTCGCCGAACAAGGCCATGGCCCCCTTCGCTTTCGCCGCCTCGAGATCCATCACGTTAGTTTCAACCGGCAGGTTACGACGAATTTGTGCGTTAACAATATCTTCTACGGCACGAACTTCGCTCGGTTTCATCGCTTCGAAATGTGAGAAGTCGAAACGCAGGCCTTTATCGTTAACCAGCGAGCCTTTCTGAGCCACATGCGTGCCCAGAACCTGACGCAGCGCTGCGTGCAGCAAGTGCGTGGCGGAGTGGTTAAGACGAATGCGCGCGCGACGCTCTTCATCAACCTCAGCTTTTACGCTATCGCCAACTTTCAGTACGCCGCTGACCAGCTTGCCCAGGTGTCCAATCGCCTGGCCATATTTCTGCGTATCGTTAACGGCAAAGTCGATCCCGTTGCCTTTAATGGCACCTTTGTCGCCAACCTGACCACCGGATTCGCCGTAGAATGGCGTTTCGTCCAGCACCACGACTGCTTCCTGGCCCGCAGCTACCTGCTCAACGGCTTTGCCGTCAACAAATAGCGCGGTAACTTTCGCGTTCAGTTCGAGGCTATCGTAGCCTTTAAAGGCAGAGGCTGAATCCACGCGGATCATGCTGTTGTAGTCGGCACCGAAACCGCTGGACTCACGCGCACGACGGCGCTGCTCTTCCATTGCAGCTTCAAAACCAGCCTCATCAACCTTCAGATTGCGCTCACGGCAAACGTCCGCCGTCAGATCAACCGGGAACCCATAGGTGTCATACAGACGGAAGGCTGTTTCGCCGTCCAGCGTATCGCCTTGCAGGTTCGCTAATTCTTCGTCCAGCAGCGCCAGGCCGCGTTCCAGTGTACGGGCAAACTGCTCTTCTTCGGTTTTCAGAACCTGCTCAACCAGCGCCTGCTGGCGTTTCAGTTCGTCACCGGCAGACCCCATCACCTCTACCAGCGGGCCAACCAGCTTGTAGAAGAAGGTTTCTTTCGCGCCAAGCATGTTGCCATGGCGGATGGCGCGACGAATGATACGACGCAGCACGTAGCCGCGGCCTTCGTTAGACGGCGTAACACCGTCGGCCACGAGGAACGCACAAGAGCGAATATGGTCGGCAATCACGCGCAGGGATTTGCTGGCCAGATCCGTAGCGCCAGTGACCTTAGCCACGGACTCAATCAGCTTGCTGAACAGATCGATTTCATAGTTGGAGTTAACGTGCTGCAAAACGGCAGCGATACGCTCAAGCCCCATACCGGTATCAACCGACGGTTTTGGCAGCGGCAGCATGGTACCGTCCTGCTGACGGTTGAACTGCATAAAGACGATGTTCCAGATTTCGATATAACGATCGCCATCTTCTTCCGGGCTACCCGGAGGGCCGCCCCAGATATGATCGCCATGATCGAAGAAAATTTCGGTGCATGGACCGCAAGGACCGGTGTCGCCCATCTGCCAGAAGTTGTCAGACGCGTAAGCCGCCCCTTTATTATCGCCAATGCGGATAATGCGCTCACGCGGCACGCCAACTTCTTTTTCCCAGATTTCAAACGCTTCGTCATCGGTTTCATACACGGTAACCCACAGACGATCTTTCGGCAGGTTGAACCATTTTTCGCCGGTCAGTAATTCCCAGGCAAAGTTGATGGCATCGTGTTTGAAGTAGTCGCCGAAGCTGAAGTTGCCCAGCATTTCGAAGAAGGTGTGGTGACGCGCGGTGTAACCGACGTTTTCCAGATCGTTGTGCTTACCGCCCGCGCGAACACAACGTTGAGACGTTGTCGCACGAGAATAATTGCGCTTATCGAGACCCAGGAAAACATCCTTAAACTGGTTCATCCCGGCGTTGGTAAACAGCAAAGTCGGATCGTTGTTCGGGACCAGGGAGCTGCTCGCTACAACCTGGTGGCCTTTACTATGGAAAAAATCGAGAAACGCCTGACGGATCTCAGCGGTGCTCTTGCTCATAATTATCCTGAAATCAAGCTAACGAGGTGTTGTAGACCAGACATCCCCACAGCGAAGCTAAAGAGATGACCAGAATACCTGGAAAAAAGTGGGAATAAGATAAGTTTTCTTACAAGGGAAGTAAAATCTGTATGTCGCTAATCCGCAAAATTTCGGTATATCTCCTGGATATCTTCCATGAAAAATCCGCGGTAGAGGAGAAAGCGCTGCACTTTAGCCCGCTCTTTCCATTCTGTTGGCAGCGGCACACCAAATTTTCTTTCCGCCATATCACGCGCCATGGTCTGCCAGTCCACTTCACAGGCCAGCATGGCTGTTTCAGCGGTTGCACGATCGATGCCTTTTTGCTGTAGCTCCTGGCGGATACGCTGCGGACCGTAGCCTTTACGGCTGCGGCTTACGATAAAGCGTGCAGCAAACTGCTCGTCATCAAGCCAGCGGTGCTCGTAGCACCAGGCTATCGCTTTTTCGATCTCTTCCGGGGTAAACGGAGGCTGCTCAGCGGCCTTGCTGCCGGGAAAAGAGGGCGCGGCGCTAAGTTTACGTCTTAGCTCGTGCTCGCTGTGATCGCGCATCGCCAGAATACGGGTGGTTTTATCCAGCAAACGGGCCCAGGCACTGCGACGGGGCGATGAAGCTGCTTCAGGCATAGACAGATAACCTGTAAAAAAGAGGGGACGGTGAGGGGTAGCGTAAAGCGGAAAAGCAGAAATGAACAGGGGCTGCCGTAGCAACCCCCGTTAGCAATCAGAATTCTTCGTTGGTTTCAGCGATGTCTTTATCGTGATCGTCAACGGTGAAATCCGGCGTACCGTCCTGGTTATTGAGCAGCATTTCACGCAGCTTCTTCTCAATTTCGACGGCCATTGGTTTGTTCTCTTTCAGGAAGTTACTGGCGTTAGCTTTACCCTGACCAATCTTCTCACCATTGTAGCTGTACCAGGCACCCGCTTTTTCAATCAGCTTGTGCTTCACGCCGAGGTCAACCAGCTCGCCGTAGAAGTTGATGCCTTCCCCGTACATGATCTGGAATTCAGCCTGTTTAAAGGGCGCGGCAATCTTGTTCTTCACCACTTTTACGCGGGTTTCGCTGCCCACGACGTTATCGCCATCTTTCACTGCGCCGATACGGCGAATATCAAGACGTACAGAAGCGTAAAACTTCAGCGCGTTACCGCCGGTTGTGGTTTCCGGGTTACCAAACATCACGCCAATTTTCATACGGATCTGGTTGATGAAGATCAGCAGCGTGTTGGACTGCTTGAGGTTACCCGCAAGCTTACGCATCGCCTGGCTCATCATACGTGCCGCAAGACCCATATGAGAGTCACCGATTTCGCCTTCGATTTCGGCTTTTGGCGTCAGGGCAGCCACGGAGTCAACGATAATGACATCCACTGCGCCGGAACGCGCCAGCGCATCGCAGATTTCCAGCGCCTGCTCACCGGTGTCCGGCTGTGAACACAGCAGGTTATCAATATCGACGCCGAGTTTCTTCGCATACACAGGATCAAGCGCGTGCTCTGCATCAATAAACGCACAGGTTTTACCTTCACGTTGTGCAGCGGCGATCACCTGCAGGGTCAGCGTCGTTTTACCGGACGATTCAGGCCCGTAAATTTCAACGATACGCCCCATTGGCAAGCCACCGGCCCCCAAAGCAATATCCAGTGAAAGTGAACCGGTAGAGATCGTTTCAACGTCCATGGAACGGTCTTCACCCAGGCGCATGATGGAGCCTTTACCGAATTGCTTCTCAATTTGGCCAAGTGCTGCCGCTAACGCCTTCTGTTTGTTTTCGTCGATAGCCATTATTACTCCTGTCATGCAGGGTGAGGCGCGGATGCGCTACCTGCGTTCTTAATACGTTTTGTTGAGGCAATTATACTGTATGGTCATACAGTATCAAGCTTATTTTTTAGAAATTCTTCCCACAGGGTTTGCAGGGCGTATTCCGTAGACTGACGTCTTACCGCATCACGGTCGCCGCTGAAAAGCTGATGGCGGGCAAGTGTGCCGTCGCTTTTTGAAGCAAAGCCGAACCAGACGGTGCCGACGGGTTTTTCAACGCTGCCGCCGTCCGGCCCCGCGATGCCGCTGACGGCCAGGGCATAGTCTGCGCCCGCAGCGTCAAGCGCCCCCTGGGCCATTTCCCGCACGACCGCCTCGCTCACGGCCCCCTGCTTTTCCAGCGTGCTGCTGCTGACACCGATCATTTGCTGCTTGGCATCATTACTGTAGGTAACAAAACCGCGCTCAAACCAGGCGGAGCTGCCTGAAACATCGGTTATCACTTTTGCAATCCAGCCGCCGGTGCAGGATTCCGCCGTGGTGACCCTTGCCCCAAGTTGGCCAAGCGCTTCACCGACCTGATGGCTTAACTGAAGCAATGTTTTCTCTGTCATAGCTTGTCCCGATTGTAGACATAACGCAGGCTACCACGATAGCACTTTACCGCTCTTGCAGGAGATTACATCGAGAAGAGCGAGAGAGATTCCAGAGAGGAAAAAGGCCAGCAAAGGCTGGCCTCAACGACGGGTTACTGTACGCGAGCCAGCGCAACCGCCTGCCCTAACTGCCAGACAGCCATCGCATAATGCGTGCTGTGGTTATAGCGCGTGATAGCGTAGAAGTTGGGTAAACCGTACCAGTACTGGTAGCGATCGCCCATATCAAGGCGCAACAGGCTGGCTTCCTGATGATTACCCAGCGAAGCCGTCGGGCTTAACCCGGACTGCGCCAGTGCGGAGACGGTGTATTTGGTATTAAAGCCGTTTGCCAGCCCCGGCACCTGACCATTTGCCGGTACGGCAACCACGTCCCCTTTCACCCAGCCGTGCCCTTTGAAGTAATTTGCCACGCTGCCGATAGCGTCTTCCGGATCCCACAGGTTCACATGACCATCACCATTGAAATCAACGGCGTACTCTTTAAAGGAGGACGGCATGAACTGGCCGTAGCCCATCGCGCCCGCAAAGGAGCCCTTCAGCGCCAGGGGATCGTTACCTTCGTTACGCGCCATGATCAGGAAGGTTTCCAGTTCGCTGGCAAAGTACTTAGCACGACGCGGGTACGCAAAGGCAAGCGTAGACAGCGCATCAATAATGCGGGTTTTCCCCATCACGCGGCCCCAGCGAGTTTCCACGCCAATTATCCCGACGATGATTTCTGGCGGAACGCCATACACCTGGTAGGCGCGTTTGAGTGCATCTTCATATTGATTCCAGAAAGCCACACCGTTTTGCACGTTATCCGGGGTGATAAATTTCCCCCGATAGCGCAGCCAGGCACCGTTTGGTCCCGGCGGCGGCGCGGTGGTGGGCGCCTGCTGATCCATCAGCCGCAGCACGTAATTGAGTTTTTTAGCCTGCGAGAGCACTTCATGCAATTGCTGGCGGTCAAACCCGTGCTTGTTCACCATTTTATCAATGAACTTTTCAGCCTCCGGATTATAGGCAAAGTCCCCGGTCTGCATGAAGACATCGTGCTGTGGCTGCAAAAGGAAGCCGCCGGAGGGCGTACCTGATGTCTGCTGCGTGTCGGTTTTCGGCTTGCTGCTACAGGCAGAGAGCAAAACAAGAATGGGAAGTAACGCGGCTGAATAACGCATGTGCTGGGCTGTCCGTATGTCTGACGAAGAAGAAAGGTATCTTCTTATGGTAAATCAAAATCAGGACAAGGGTAACAGGCGCCACGCGGAGAAATTAAAACCCGCCCGCGAAACCTACCGGGCGGCTCGTTTCTTCACGCAAATTACCGGGCTAATTTATTTGCGAGTGCGTTAAACATCAACGAAGCCTCGAGCGGCTGTGCGCTGAAAGAGGGTTCCGCCTCGGGCCAGGCAGACCACTGAACGATGACCAGTTTCTCTTTTGGATTTACCACTATCATCTGTCCGAAAATCCCCAGCGCCCACATCGTATCCTGGCTTTCCAGGCCGTGCTTAGGGGCGACGCCTGCCGCGTTAGCAGGCACACTGTTATTCCACCATTCGTAACCGTAGCTGCCGTCGGGGTGCGCGGCGCTGACAGATTTTTCAGCCTGGCTCCAGGTTCGGGCAGCCTTAACCCAGCTGTCCGGCAGCGTTTTCGTCCCGTCGGGCAGTACGCCGTTATTCATGATAAACAGGCCAAACTTGCCCCAGTCTTCAAGCGTGGCGTTAAAACCATGCGCCCCGACATCGTGCCGGCCCTTCTGGTAGCTGTGCCAGACGCCGTCGTGGACCATGCCATACGGCTGCCAGATTTTTTCTTGCAGGTTACGGGCCAGGGATTTACCCGTGGCTTTTTCCAGGGTATCGCCCAGCAGCCATGCACCGCCCGAGGAGTAAGACCACGCCTGCCCGGGTTTCGCATAGGCCGCACGATGCGGGTCTTTCACCAGCTTGTTCACGCAATCATAGGTCTGGGCATTCGCTTCACACTGGGTAAGCTGCGCAAAGTCTGATTTCGGATTGGTGTAATCTTCATCCCATTTAACGCCAGACGTATGCTGAAGCAGCTGTCGGAGGGTGACATGCTCCCAGGCTGTGCCACGCACATCGGGATTATATTTAACAATCTCATCATCCAGAGAGCCGATTTCCCCCTTTTTCAGGGCGATTCCCACAAGCGTAGATACCACGGATTTTCCCACCGACCGAGATGTCCACAACGTGGTTTGGGTATTGCCCTGGCCGTAGTAATCCCAGACGATTTTCCCGTCTTTAATCACCATCATGCCCGTTACGCTGTTGCGCTTAAGATAATCGTTTAAGGCGTAGGTTTTTCCCTCATACTGATAGCTTACCGCCGACAGGTCCTCAGGCGCATGGGGGATCGCTACCGCCCGATCCGCTTTAAACACGTCACCGCTGTAAGAACGATAGTCGTTGCGAAATCCCACCACCCTCTGCTGTTGGTTCCAGGTCAGCATCTCTTTGACCTCAGGGAGTCTGGCATCAAGCGGAGCCGGGCATACGCTCAGCTCAGCGACCGGACAGCCGCTTGCGGCCTGCGCCATATTGACCTGCAAAGCCGCGCTCAGACACAGAGCAATAAGACACACACCCGTTTTCATTTTGTACATAGCCTTTCCTTTACAGTTCTTTCTCGTCGGGCTACTTTAGGGGGAAATGCTGAAAACGCGGCGTCACTCTGCGGGGGAAAAACCCCCGCTATTTTTTAAACTGTACGTGAAGAAATATTGAAAAAATCCACGCTATTGCGTGGATTTCATTTTTTAAGATAATAAGCCGTTATGAGATGAGCACTGCTCTTTTGCGCTATTCCACGCAGTTCCCTTTTTCATTAAGGAACCCTGTAACTGTGGGTTAGCCGGTAAAATAGTAAACGAGTTATTTATCTTTCAACCGTTATCAATTAGCTCGCAGTACAACAATACCGGGTTTTGACTTCATATAGTCGAGAAAAGGGGTATCAACAACCTTCCGGTTAGCAGACAAAGAAGACGCATTACGGAACCAGACGTTATTCCCCTCCCGAATCACAATGCCGGTATGAGAGACATCGAGGCCCAGCATGGGTGAATAAACCCCCACGTAGTCGCCGTTATGCAAACGCTCAAGTAACGAACTGTCGATAGCCTGTCCCGGGATATAGTTTATCTTCCTGGTAATAATCCCCAGTCCCGGAATATATTCTCCCCCCTCCGGTTTAAGATTGAGACTCTTGTCAGCCGTGAGGTAATGCTGGCTAATCTCGGGTGTAACATCACGCGCAGTTTGTGGCACGGCGGCAAACCAGTCGGAGAAAAAATGACGACGGGCAAGGTAGCTTACTTTGCCATCGACATAACGGGTTTTCACCAGCTGCTGAAGAAACGTTTGTCGCGAGTCGCTTTTTGTCAGAGCCTGAACATAGTCAATCAAGGTGAAACAATCCACGCCTCTGAGATTAACGACCAGTTGCTCAGGTTTGCTTTGCGAGCCGATAAGCGTGTCGGCCTGATAGGGTGTCTGCAAGAAAGCTGAAGAGACGGCGCTTATCAAATCACCCTGGTTTGCTTTAGCATTCGGCAACACTTGGGTTTGGATAATTTTATCTACTTTTCGCGCACTATATTCGCCCATCACCGCTTTATATTTGGCGTTATCCGCCATGGTGTAGGAGGTAAAAAAAAGTGAGAGCAACAAAAGTCCGTGTCGAAACATAACTTTCTCCTGATATAAAATACGCATCATTTAACCGATTCTCTTATTTAACACCTGACGATAGTAAACCGGCTATAAAACAGCGGATATCAGGGTATGGCCTGATATAAGAGCACTTGCGCAGCCCCTGTGCCTTTACGCCTGGGCATCATAATCAATATCCAACACCATCCGCAGCAGTGCGGCTACCGGCTCGAAGAGCGATTCGGGGATCGTTTCGCCATCTTTAACGTGATAAAAGAGCTGGCGAGCCAAAGAGATATTCTCCACCACCGGAATAGACGCCTTCTGGGCCAGTGCCACAATATGTTCGGCCCTCGCATCTACGCCTTTCTCTAGTATTCTGGGAACCTGCATTTCAACGGGATCGTAACCGAGGCAAATGGCGATGTGTGTCGGGTTACGGATAATAACAGCGGACTGCCTGACGTTCTGCGCTAAACTGCCGCTTTGCATCTCGCGTTGCGCTTCTCGCCGCCGTTTTTTAACCTGCGGATCGCCCTCAATATCCTTGTTCTCCTGTTTTACGTCCTCCTTGCTCATACGCTGCTGTTTCATGGTGTTGTGTGTCTGGAAGGCATAATCAATGACGCCCAGCACCACGTAAAAGATCAGCAATGCGTACCACATCCAGCGAATCATGACAGAAAAAATCGGGATAGCGCAGCTCGCATCACAGTAAGGAAGCGCCTGAAATGTCGAGGAAAAATAGCGGAAAAGGGACACGAATATCAGCCCTAATAAGATAACTTTCAGGCAAGATTTAAGTAATTCCACCAGGCTGTGCATGGAAAAAATCTGTTTAAGGTTGTTGACCGGGTTAATCTTGTCGCCTTTAAAACCCACCGCCTTAGTGGCAATCATAAAACCAACCTGCGCAACCAGGCTGGTTACGGTCGCCGTTGCCAGCATCCCTGCGAATAAGGTAAAAAACGTTCCTCCTGCGCTAAGTAATGCCCGCGTTAACAGGCTGAAAGCGTAGTCAAAAGGTTGATTGATCAGCCGGGAAGACAGCAGGATCAGCGCGGCAACCTGGCGCACAACCTCATCGGCAAAAAAATGAAAAAAGGCCAGGATGGTGAGTAGCTGAATGCCGGAGGTTATCTCCAGGCTTTTGATAACCTGCCCCTCCTTGCGACTGTCGCGCTTCTTTTTCTCCGTCGGCTGTTCGGTTTTTTCACTCATGGCTGGCTAACCACCTGCTTACGTGTCGGTAGAGGGTTTCGCTCTCCAGCTGGTAGTGATGAAAAGCGTAGGGTAAGGAGATAAGCAGCAAAAACAGCGCCAGCGCACTTTTTACCGGCATAGACAAGAAGAACACGTTGAGCTGCTGAGCGGAACGATTGAGCAACCCGAGAGCCAGGTCCGCCAGCACCATACAGAGCACGGCCGGCAGAGAGAAACTCAGGCACAACCGGTACAACACCTGCCACTGAGCCAGAAGAAAATGCAAAAAAGACGGGTTGAAAACAATCACCTTGCCGGGAGGTAAAAAGTGGTATGAGCTATATAACGCCGTCAGCAGTTCAGTGAATCCGCCGTTAATAAAAAACAGCGCGCACAAAAACTGGCTAAAAAGCAGACCAAAAATCGACGTCTGCACCGACATCGCCGGATTGAACACGGTTGCCATTGTTGCGCCACGTAGCGTGTCAATCAGGAATCCCGCCATGTCCACAGCCCAAAAGGGAATGGCCGCACAAAAACCCAACATCAGGCCAATTAGCAGCTCCCCAGGAATCAGGCTTAACCAGTCCCATCCGTGATGGACAGCGGGCTGGGCGTAAACCGCCGGCAGCACCGGCAGCGCTATCGCCAGCAGCACCCCATTACGAATCAGGGACGATCCAAGGCTCCCGATTTGCAACAGAGGAAAAAGCAACGTCAGCCCAAGCGGCCTCATCATCGCCAGCGCCACCGTCGCCAGGCCGTCGCTAAGAGAAAGCATCACCCGCGCATTCCTATTTGCAATAACACCTGCCGCGTATAGGCCAGCAGTAGCCCCCCCAGCCAGTGGTAGGTCGCCATAATGACCAGCGCCACGGCCAGCAGTTTGATCATGAACTGCAGGGTCTGATCCTGAATCTGGGTGAGTGCCTGGAGTAGACTGACCGCGATCCCTACCACCGATGCCACCAGCACCACCGGCAATGAGGTCATCAGCACCAGCCACAGCAGCTCTGTGACAAAATGAGTCAGGCTGGCGTCATTCATGTAAAGCTCTGCACCAGCTGAGAAAGGATCAGGTCCCAGCCGCCCGCTAACAGGAAAATCAGCAGTTTGAACGGCAAGGAGATGGTCATCGGTGACACCATCATCATCCCCATTGCCAGCAGAACGTTGGAAACCAGCAGGTCAATCGCCAGAAACGGAAGGTAGATAAGCAGGCCGATGCGAAACGCCTGCGACAGCTGGCTGACGGTAAAAGCGGGCAGCAGGACCAGCAGTGAGTCAGGCTTAACGCGACGCCGGGCCTCTTCCGGCCAGGTCCTGGCTATCAGATTGCGAAAATAATGCGCCTCTTTTTCATCGGCATTTTTTTGCAGAAACTGGCGATAAGGGCCAAGCGCGCGGCTGTCCCACCCCTGTTGCCAGGGTAAAGCCCCCGCCTCTTGTGGCGGATGCCACTGGGCTTTTACCGCCATGAACGTCGGGGCCATGATAAAGAGTGAGAGCACCAGCGCCAGGCCATAGAGCGCCATATTGGGTGGAACCTGTTGAATACCGAGCGCATTGCGCAAAATCGAAAACACCACCGCCAGTTTCAGAAACGAGGTGCCCATAACGATAGCAAGCGGCAGCAGAGAGAGTAAAAATAGCAGCGAAATCAGCTGCCAGGGAGAGTCAGGTAAAGGCATGATCTATCCTGTTTATACGGCGATAAGCCAGTTATAGCCCCCCCTTCCCGCCCCCTCTATCAGGTATTGACCGTATCCTCTGTGTTCCCGGGCGTATCGTCACAGTGCAAATACCACTGGGTGACCCGCACAATAAAGCTCTCACCGCAGGCGATCAGCTCTCCCAGGCCTATCACTCTGCCGTTCAGCCTGAGCTTAACCTCGGAAGAGAGCCTCGCCTCTGTGGCAAGCAGGTCGCCTTCGCTGAGGGTACGCAGCGTGCCAAGGGCAATATCAATTTGTCCCACTTCTACCAGCAGCTTTTGCGGCAGGGCGTCAAAATGCAGCGGCATGGGTGAAACAGAGCCCAGGTCATCCCCTTCCTCAGCCAGCAAATTTTCCATATCGTGCACAAGTTGTTCAATCTTCACATTTCCCCCCGGTTCAATACGGATAAATGCTGCGCTTGTCGTGGTCAGTAACACGACAAGCTCTGCGTCGCGCGGCTGACCAAAAGGCGTCATCCGTAATCCAACGCCTGCACAAACGCGCCTCATCTCCTGGGCTGATACCTGACACCAGCCCGCATAGCAGGCGAAAGCAACCGGCGGCAGCAGGCGCACCGGCCGCACTCTGGGGGTAATTTGCCGGGCAATAGCGCGAAACCAGCTGGTTGGCCAGCCAAAAAGCAAAGCATGAAACGAGTAGCCATCAATCTGCCAGTCAAAAACCACCGCAACGTAATTGTTCAGCATGCTGCAATAAATCGGTTCTCCCGACAGGTCCTGCAATTTTGCACCGCTGGCCTGTAGCAGCGGCGACAACCCCCATTCAGCAATACCCGCCAGCAACTGAGGAGCGATCTCTTTTTCTAACGACGTCCCCAGGGTTCCTTCACACCACGTCTGCCAGTCATCTTCTGCTAACCAGATGTCGCACAACGTCTCCCCCACGATGACTGAAAACAGTCTCCCCTGAGGACTCGCGGTCCACTGCCGGGGAGCTATATGTAAAGCACCCAGCTCTACGCCTTCCGCCTGCAGCATCCCGGCGAGGCCACTCTCCTCAGGAGATATCCGCGTCATACACCACCTCCAGCACAACGCTGTGCCCGGCCGCCAACAGTCCGGCGTTAAGCCAGTCGGAAAAGTATTGCAGCTGCTGGCATAAATCAGGCTGCGGGACCAGCACCTTCAGATAGGTTTTGCCTTGCCGCGTGTCTATCTCACAAACTAGCCCTGCGGCAAAGCCCCCCACCAGCCGGTAACGTTGTTTGCGCGGTGTCAACAGCACCGATTTACCCACCCTGCCGTCGGGCAGTTCCGCCACCTGCGCCATCAGTTGGATAAATCTGGCGGTGTCCGGCGATGGCTGCCCTTCCCGCTCCGGCAGACAGTTATGCCAGAGACAGCCTTCCGTTTTGTTAACATTCATGGTTTAGCAGGCTCCTCAATTTTTCCTTTTTTTTCATAATGCTTACCAGCTCAGCCTGCAGCTGGCTCAGCTGCTCCTGCAGGCGTTTTTGCGTCTGTGAAAGCAAGCGCTGCTGCTGCGCCAAACCGTATTCCTCCTGAAATAAATCATTCATTGTTTGTTTCTGCTCCATGAGTTCGCAGGCAGGCAGCGTGCCGGACCAGGTGAGTATCTGATTGAGCCGCTGAGTCAGTTCATGACGTTGCTCCCGGCACTGACGACATAAATGCTCCGTTTTCTGCTGCTGTTGCGTTAGTTCCGTTATCTGCCGTCGCAGACGCTCCTCTTGCCGATCTTTAATCCTGAGCAAACAACTCAGCGTCAGGTGCCCGTCAAATAACGCATGTGCGCCAGCAGTTCGTCGAGATGGCATGGTTCATCACTCTTTTGTTGCAAGAAGTGGCAAATGTCGGCATAGCTGTCCACCGCCCGGTCGGCCTGCGGATCTTCTCCACGGACAAACTCCCCTATTCGCACCAGTAGCTCCACTTCGCGATAAACCGACAGCAGATGACGCACCGCGTTCGCAAGCGCGCGGTGTTCGCTGCTTGCCACCATCGGCATCAGACGGCTCAGGCTTGCTAATACGTCGATGGCGGGAAAGTGGGCCGCTTCAGCGAGACGGCGCGAAAGCACAATATGGCCGTCAAGTAACGACCTCACTTCATCGGCCAGCGGTTCGTTCATGTCGTCACTTTCCACCAGCACGGTGTAAAAGGCGGTGATACTGCCGATTTTCCCCTTACCCGCCCGCTCAAGTAGCCGTGGCAGGGCGGCAAAAACGCTGGGTGGATAGCTGCCGGATCCCACAACTTCTCCGCTGGCGAGCGCTATCTCCCGGGCCGCACGGGCATAGCGGGTTAACGAATCAGCAAACAAAAGTACGCGTTTGCCACGATCGCGAAAGGCTTCCGCGATCGTGGTCGCCACCCACAGCGCCCTCATTCGCTCAAGCGCGGGCCGGTCAGACGTTGAAACCACAATAATGCAGCGGCGTCGGGTCTCCTCATCCAGCGTTTGCTCGATGAACTCGCGCACTTCACGACCGCGTTCGCCTACCAGCACCAGCACGTTGATGTCGCTGTCCGGGCTGCGGCACAGCATCGACATCAGCGTACTTTTCCCCACGCCTGCCGCCGCAAAAATCCCGACGCGCTGCCCTTCACCACAGGTTAATAAACTGTCGATAGCGCGTATTCCGGTAAGCATGGGTTTGTCAATCAGCTGGCGCAGCAGCGGCGAGGGTGGCGGCGCATCATAATCTCGCCAGGGGCCATGTGGACTGGGGCCGTCATCAAGAGGCAGACCCATACCGTCCAGCACCCGGCCTAAAAGATCTTCACCCACCGGAACACGGTGCCGTCGCCCCAGGGGACGGACCCGCTGTCCGCAATACAAACCAGCCGTGCTGACAAAGGGTGAAAGCAGCGCCGTGGATCCATCAATGCCGACCACTTCGGCAAGTGCGCCTTCAGGCAACAGACAACACACCTCGCCC
This sequence comes from uncultured Buttiauxella sp., assembly GCA_946480445.1. GTDB lineage: Bacteria > Pseudomonadota > Gammaproteobacteria > Enterobacterales > Enterobacteriaceae > Dryocola. Next base: position 11,648 of record CAMLJN010000007.1, on the reverse strand, counting down.
ATAAAAACGCCGGGAAGGTAAGCATTGAGTAGCGTCGCGCCGACGTGCAGTATCCGCCCGGTCTTCAGGTAGCCTTGTGGCACGTCCTGCATTGGGGTAAGGGATTTTTCAAGGGCGGCCAGAATGTCTGCCTTAATCGTCATCGCCGGCAAGCTCCTGCTGTGTAAGATCGATGCTGTGTACAACCTGCACCGCACAGTTTTCTCCCAGCTCCTGCCAGGAGAGTACGGGAACGTTAAACAGACCCGTTTCAGTAATTTTGCGCAGGAAACGGCGAGCATCGACGGAGGTTACAATATTCAATTCGCCATGCTCTGCCAGCGCATCGTGAATTAAGCTGAGGATGCGATTACTTTGCGCAAGGCTGAGGGCGGCATAGGTTCCCATCGAGGTCTGGCGAATGGATTCCCGAATCAGGTTTTCGATGCCCTCCCCCACTCGCAGCACGCGTAATGCTTCACCGTCTGGCTTAAGCCGATGCAAAATGTGTCGGCGTAGCGCCATGCGCACATATTCTGTCAGCATCAACACATCTTTCTCCCGCGGCGCCCATTCAATCAGGGTGCCAAAGACCGTTCGCAAATCGCGGATCGAAATACTTTCTGCCACCAGTCGCTGTAGGGTTTCGGTAATCTTGCTTATCGGCAGCTGTCGCTGCAGCTCTTTAACCAGCTCCGAATAGCGCTTCTCCATGGCGTCCATCAGATATCGCGCTTCCTGTACACCAATAAACTCAGCCATGTGGCGCAACAAGACCTGGCGAATTAATGCCGTGATGCGCTGGTTTCCCTCTACAACCGCCAGCCCCATGCTTTGCGCTTTTTTTCCTGCCTCCGCAGACAACCAGCCGATAATTCCCATGCCATCCGGCAGCTGCTGGACATCGCATTCCGGGTATTTATCCGGCTCCAGCAGCAGGTACGCGTTTTCAGGAATGGCTAATGAAAAGACCGGCTCCTGGTAAATCAGTACCGCCATGCCCGGCACGCAGTCCCGGCTATCTACTTTGATAGTGATTTCCGGTAAAGGCACGCCGTACTCTTCGAAAAGCGTCCAGCGTAAGGCATCAATATCCCGGGCCAGCGTGCTGGTATTCAGCGCGGACATCACATGCAGCGTTAACGGGCGAGCGCCAGGCTGCATCGTGTCTTCAGTCATCTCACCCGCCTGCTCTGCATCGTTTTGCGGGAGTCTGGAGCGACGCCAGAATAAAAAGAATGGCAGCGCAGTGAAGACCGCCAAAACAAAGAAATCAAGGAAGGGAAAGCCGGGGATCAGGGCGAACAGAACCAGCACTACAGCCGTAAGCATAAGTGCCTGCGGCTGGCGTCCAAGCTGGGCGCTTAATTCACTGGCAAGATTCTGTTTCTTCTCCCCAGGTACGCGAGTCACAATGATTCCGGCGCTCAGGGAGATAAGCAGCGAGGGGATTTGCCCGCACAATCCATCACCTATCGACAGCACGCTGTAGGTCTGTACCGCCTCACCCAGCGGCATGTCGTACTGCACCACGGCAATGATGATGCCGCCGATGATGTTGACCAGCACCACAATAATGCCGGCAATAGCGTCGCCTTTGACAAACTTCATGGCGCCGTCCATGGCCCCCAGAAAGCGGCTTTCCTGCTGAACCTGCTGGCGCAGCTGCCGCGCCTGAAGAGCGTCTATCACCCCGGCGCGGAGATCGCCATCAATGCTCATTTGCTTACCGGGCATGCCGTCGAGAGAGAAACGGGCGCTAACTTCGGCCACGCGTTCAGTCCCTTTGGTGATGACAATAAACTGGATAATGGTAATGATGCTAAAGATAACCAGCCCCACCGTCAGGTTGCCTCCTACCACAAAATGGCCGAAAGCATCGACGATATCCCCCGCATCGTGCTGCAGCAAAACCAGCCGCGAGGTACTGATGGTCAGTGACAGACGGTACAGCGTGGTAATCAGCAATAGAGACGGGAAGACCGACAGATCCAGCGGGTCATTAATATAGATGGCAATCAGCAGTAAAATGACCGAAAAGGCGACGTTGACGGCGATCAGGATATCGACCATGAATGTCGGCAACGGCAGGATCATCATCACGATGGCAATCAGCAGCACCACAGCCAGAATAATGTCCTGACGCCCTGCACAGGCCTCAAGCCCCCGCTGGAGGCCTTGCAGGCTCCTGTTTTTCATCACTGAGATTTGCATAGTGACTCCAGAAAGGCTTGCTGGCGGCGATGCACCCGCAGCCAGAGTTCCGCCGCGCTATCGACCGCCGGGCAGCATCCCATCGCTAAGCCATGACGCAGCTGAAAAATACGTTGTGGAATACCGGCAAAGTAGGCAGGCTGCCAGCGATGTAGCGCCAGCAGTAATAGGTTGTCATCAAAGGGATCCAGCGGCATGCACTGGCTAATGTGGATGCGGCCGTCTCGCCAGGTAAGCCAGGTTTCAAATCTCTCACCCCGCCAGTGCATCTCGGCGGATACCGGTCTTACGGGCAGATCGGCTAACTGCATAAACAGCAGAATGTTAAGCTCGGTGACTTTGTCTAACGCCATACTACCTCCGCTTCCATAGGGTTACAGAGTTCCAGATATGGCGCAGGGGCGGAATCAGGTGATAGCCCTATCTCCCTTCATGCCACGCAGCACGGTGAGAATTTGTTCCCGCTGATCTTCATCGTTAAAACAGGGGTCGGGCATCAGCGAGAACAGCGCATCCAGATGCTGCAAAAGTCGGTTGTACAAACGCTGAGAGGCGGCCAGCTGAGCCAGACGCGGCGCGAGCCATTCATCAAACAGCCAGCTTTCATTTGTCATCTCGATAAGCAGCGGAAGCAGCGTTCCTGATGCCACCTCGCAGGCGGACTCGGTGCGCTGACACGCCTGCTCAAGGCCTAAAAACAACAGCAGACGGCGCAGGCGTACCAGTACCGCGGCCAGCCGCTGTTGCTGTGCGCCAGCAACGCAGGCGGACAGCTCGAAGGCCATCATGCGCAGTAATACACGCACCCTCTGGCGCCTGTCGGGCCAGTCCATGATGCGCTGGAACCATTCAGGCAATGACACGGTTTCTTCATCCATTGCCTGCTGGAACAAGCGATTGATTTGCCTGAGAGCGCTTTTGTCCACCTGCCCCAGCTCCAGCATGCCAAACAGCGATATTTCCCACCCTTCCTGGCTCATCAGCTCAGCAAGCTTGTCGCTGAGCGTTCTCCTTTTTTTGCTTTCCGGTTTTTCAGCAAGCATTAAAGCCGCAACGCTCAGCAGCTGTTGGCCCAGGTGCTGGCTGGCATTCTGCTGCGTCAGCTGCGCAGGTATGCCGCCCTGCTGCTCCTGCATCCGCTGAACCATCCTCAACAACGCCTGCTGTCGCAGCTCCAGCCGCTCCTTTAAATCCGTCTGCTGAAAATCTTTAAGCCGCCCGCTCAGCGCCATTCCCATATCTTCCAGCGTTTCAATCAGCGCGCTGCCGGATGTCTCCTGGAGTTCGGCGAGCGCCTGTTGCATCGGCGAGGCAGCCTCCTGCGCATGAACATGCTGCTGTCGCAGGCTGGCCTCATGATTCTGTAGCGCCGTCGTCTCGGATACTCTCATTTTGCTCTCCAGTTTGCGGACAGGTTGAACGCAGCCATTGAAGCAGCTGCTGAAAATGGCCTTCAAGTGAGAAGGCAACAGACAGCTGGGACGAAGCTAAAACCGCGCTGTCCCGGGGAAGTTCGGGATCAGGGAGAAGCACAAAGCGCGAACCGAATGCCTCTCGCATACTCTCCTGAAGGTCAGGATGGCACTGCAGGGTTAAAATACCTTCATTTGCCATCTGCTCCGCCTGAGAGGCGAGCCGGGCGCATAGCGCTTTATCCTGAGGTTGCTGGTCGAACCAGGCGTTCAGCACCTGGGCAATACAGTGGTGAATGCGGTTCGACACCGCGCTGACCAGCGCCTGCTCCAGGGCCTCATCACGCAATAAACGGGTAACGTGCTTGCGCAGCCACCGGCCTTCCCAGCGCCTGAGCGTATCGCGTTGCAATACCCTTAGCTCACGACGCTTGTCGACATCCATTTCATGGCAGCGCTTCTTCGTCTCACGAATGAGGCTCTCCGCTTTACGCCTGGCCGCATTAACGATGTCCTTCGCCTCGAGTTCGGCATTACGCCTGCAAGCCGTCTGTTGCAACAGGGCCGTTAGCTGTTCCGCCGGGATCATTCGCCCGTCGGGTAGTGGCCCGTCAAGTTCAGTCAGTGGAAGTCGACACATAGCGTTCGCTCCAGTAAATTCATAGCCCGCGCAGGCACCAGCGGCCATAAGGCGCGCTCGCAGGGCGGGAGCCCGATCAGCACCGCATGAAACACAGGGTCGTTCTGTGCGGCGCGGTTAAATATCGCGATGCCCAGCTGCAATGCCTGTTCAATCGTTTGTGTGGGTGAAAAGATCGCCCTGTTTTTTCCCTGGCAAAGTCCGAACAGCTGCCAAAGAAGCCGGTCATCGAGCCTGCGTAAAAGTGCACGCCTGTAAGCGGGCAACAGGAAATAGTCATGACACCCCAGGACCAGCAAACCGGTGGCCAGCGCAAAGTCCTGGAGACGAGAAGCAAGCTGCGCAATACGCCGTTGCCGGAGGCTAAGCGTGGCAGGAAGACGCGGTGTCCCTCTTTTCACCTGTAAAGCCCGGTTCAGACAGCGATCGAGGGGCGGATTATCGCCATAGCGCCATTCAGGCTGCGCGCTGAAGCCAAGCAGCGTCAGCCAACGTGGATGGGCGTAGCGCGCAGGTGTCCAAAGATAACGATGTAATCGCAACAGGGTGTCGTCAGGCGCAGAGGCTGCTATTGCCTTTTTCGCCATATCACCAGCATCAAAGAAACCAGCAGCAGAATCGACAGAACCAAAGGGGGTAGCAAAGCCCAACGATGTAGGTTTATCCACGCGAGTGGCCTCCATGAGTCAGCTGTCGGCACGTTAACCGCGCTGCGCATACGAAATTCAGCAGGCTGCATCAGAATGCCGATGCGCTCCTTCTGAACGCCAGGGATCGACTTCTCAACCAGGTTGCTTATCTGCACCCGGGAGGCTTCAAGATTGACCTGCGGCGAGTATTTTATGAATACCGCCACCGAAGCTGGCCCGACGCCCCCCTCATCATTCGCACTGCCATAAGCAATCGTCACGTCGGCGTGAACCACCCCGTCCATCTGGCTCAGCATCCTCTCAATTCGCTGCTCATTGAGGAAAACGATTTTTTGCTGTTCCTCCGCAGGCGAAACGACCAGCTGGTTCGGGGGGAACATGGTTTCGGCAGAAACGTAACTGCGCCGTGGGAAGCCATTTAAACGCAGCAGTTCGACCGCATTGATAAACTCTGATTTTTCAACCCGCAGCGTGACGCCCCCCCGCCGCGGGCTGCTTATCAGCATCAATGTGGTGCTGCATGAGGATCGCGAGCATCTGGTTGGCATCCTCTTCGGGCAATGCGCTATAAAGCTCGACGCGACAGCCTACCAGCAGCATTGCAAGCCCGCTGACAAGAGCCAGACGCAGAAGTTTCATGTCATATTGGCCAGTTTATTGACCGACTGAGAGACCGCGCCAGCGACCTTGGCCCCCAGATCAACCCCCACGGTGGCGCCCAGGGTTGTCGCCTGCTGCAGTAGCATCTCAGAAGGAGATAAACTGCCCACATCTGTATGCGGGGCACCGGCGAACAACAACTTATTGAACATCGTAATATGGTCACCGGATGGCGCATGTAATTCAGGGGCAGCATGCGCGCCTGCCATTGTGGAAACATCCACCGCTGTTACGCTGTTAATCGTACTCATTCGACACTCCCGTTAGGGTCATATTAACCAGGTTTTCAGTGATTCAGCTTCCGGCAGGACGACCTCAGCAAGCGCCAGGCGTGCCTGTTCGGACTCATTCAAACCAGCCAACAGCACCGCACGGCATACCGCCTGCACGCTGTTATCCGCCACTAATAAAGGCAACGCGGGCAGGATGGCTTGTACCTGGCGTTGCAGGCCATGATTGATCCCCGCAAAAGCCGCCTCCACCACCAGCCGCCGCTCGTTTTCCGTCAGCAACATCATATTTTGGTGATAATCCCACTGAGCATATCTTTGATGGTTTTGATCATCGCGCTCTCGTAGTTGATAAAGGTGGAGTATTGCTGGACGGCAAACTGGGCTTTGAGCATGGCTTCAGGGTTAGAGATGTCCTGACCATTCATTTTGTCCTCCACCGCCTCCCCGGCCTGATGTGCCAGACGCGATAAGGTGCCGACAAGCTGCTCAATGTTCATACATACCTCCGTTTAAGCGAGCCATTACCCTTTGAATTATGACCGGCCGCGTCATGTTACCTATCAGGTTATGACCTGAAAGCGGCGGACGTCTGCGCATTAGCGTCATCACGTGGAAACAGCCGGGCCAGCAAGCGGAAAAAAGGAACGCTCGCCTGCTGTCCCGTAACCGGACAGCCTGCTGCCCCGTAGCGTAAAAAAGCCAGCGTGCTCCAGGTTGCCTCACTCAGCGGACGAAAGAGAGGCATGCTCAGGCCGACAGACGTCACCATAAATGAGTGACCCATGACCGTCGCTGTGAGTAACGCACGTGAACCCAACGACACCATTCCCGCGATATTCTGACTCTTGCTTTCGTCATAAAAACGCTGCGCAATGAGATACACCGCGTTGGCAATGCTGTCATGGCCCGCCGGCAAACCGTGCCTTTGGTGATAAATCAGGCAGGCGACATCCGCGATGGCAATGGCAAGACCAAAGCCTGCCAGCAACAACAGCGGCAGCGAGCCACCGCTAAATATCGTCAGCACAATCCCTGCGCCACAGCACAAAACCTGCCCGCCGAGCACAACGGTCTGCCAGCTAAATAGCCCTGGAGGGATCATGCTGATGACCCGTTCAGACAAACTGGCGAGCATACTCTTCTGCCCATGCCTGCAGGTGGCTTCTGCTCCTCTATTCGACACATTATCCGGTGGCGGGGGTAACTCAGGCCCCTTCAGCCCCTCAACCAGCTCCTTCACCCACTGTTGCATATTTGCATCGACCGCCATTCCGGAGCCGGTACGACCAATCTCTGTCATGCAAAGCTAACCCTGGAGGTGTTGAGCTGTGGCTGTGGCCGGTAGCGTTCGTAACAGTCCACGATCTGATTCACCATCTTGTTAATCTCTTCCTCGCTGAACAGGCCTTTCTCTTTCTGATCCTCACCGGCCGCAGGTACAGGCTTGCCAGTGGCCGCAATACTGCCCTGCATGCGCTCAATACGTGCGGTGGAGATGTTGATCACACCGCCAACAGCAGTCAGCGTCGCCGTGATGCCCGCAGAACATTTGGACATTATATCGGCCGTACTGCCGGCCAGCTGTGCAGCAGGGACAAAGATCGAGGAGAGGGCTAAGCCAACTCTGAGTGCGCAGGAAGCAACATCGCCCACGGTTTCCGCATGAGAGTCGTTAAGGCCACAGGTCGTCATCAGCGCTTTCACCGCCGTGAGGATAGAATCGGTCCCTGTTTTTAGCGGCTCGCGATCGTTGCGCACCTGAATCAGGTTATACAGCGCACAACAGGCATCCCCTGCGGCAACGATCATGGCGGAGCCTGTGACGGCCGCAAGGGGGAGCCCGGCCCCACCGGACAGCACCGTGGCCGCTAACGAAAGCCCAAATGAAACACTGGACATGGTAAAGCGCACCAGATGCTGAATAAAATATCCGGTATAAGCCTGCCGTTTCAGGAGGTTTTCCGCACTCAACGGGGTGGTCGGAACCGCTTTCGTCGTGCCTGGCGGCATCAATACCGGCGAAGGAATATTTTTTTCACCGGTTTCGGGATCACAGCCGTAATAACCTGCCTCCAGGGCCTGGCAGTCCAAATTACCTATTCTGTTCATATTCGCTCCCCATCTTCCGGGTTAATCAACGAATAATGCTAGGCCAGAAGCTGGCTTAGCATCTGCTCGGCATTAGCGCGTACCGTGCTGTAAGAAGGGTCTTCATAGCTCATCGTCAACGCGCTTTGCAGCGCGACTCTGGCCTCAGAAAGTTCCCCGAGCGCTTTCAGACACACGGCTATCTGATACATCGGCTCAGGATGGCAGGCGTCCAGCATCAGCGCATAGCCGTAGTAATTCATCGCCAGCACATATTCCTTTTGCATCATTAGCGCTCCGGCAAGCGCAATGTGCGCACGCCAACTCCATGGCTGGGTCATCACAAGCCAGCTAAAATCCACCAGCGCACGGTCGTAATCCTGTTCTTGCCAGGCCGCATAGCCTCTGGCATAAACCTCCTCCGGGGAGAGTTCCAGCGCCTGTTTGATAATCGGGTCTTGCCACAGTTTCTGCTCAAGAGATGTCAAATCCATACCCTGCCTCACGTTATTCAGAAAAAGGATGAGAACCGCTTTCTTCGGTTACGCAGACTATCGGCCGTGATTTCCAGCCAGCTCTCGCCGTTGTGAAACACCCTGACCGCCCCCAGCTTGAACAGCAAACGCACAAGCTGTTGGCGTTGCATCGCTACCCGGCGATCCCAGACATCGGTTATCACTAACATTCTCACGGCGCGAAGCCACGGATTCTGCTGGAACAGGCGACGGAGCATGCTCCATAGCTCCAACAGCGAGGAAGGCTGCGGCTGACTGTCTGGTACACGATGAAAACTGCACAGAATCAGGTTATCTTGATCAATACGGTAGATAAGGCGATAGGGATACAGCTCCACCTGTTGCCCAAGCAGCAACCCGCAGCCGGGCAAACAGGCAGCCTGGGGATGCAGCCCTTCCTTACGCAGCCATCGCGCTATCTCATCCATACAGAATCCCCCCCGCATTTAGCGCGAAATAGCGCGCAGTACCTGACTAAACACTTCGACAAGGTTGCGTCCCATTTCCATCATTTGCTGCATAATTTCACGGGCCTTCATCAGCGTATCGTCGAGCGTTTTGGCGTAAGACTGCGCCCCTTTGTTCTGAAGTTCGGCAATGGCTTTTTCCGCATCGGCTTTGCGGGTTTCGCTTCCCGAAACCCAGCTTCCTATGCCGTTGGCGGTCTGTCCCATCGCGTTACCCACGCTCAGCCCGGCTTCGCCGAAAAAGGCCCCCCCTACCGTCAACGTACCGGCAAACATACCGCCAATCGCCCCGGCTTTGGCAGCGCTATAGCTATCGTCGATGGCTTTGAAACTTTGCTCGAGGGTGTTGATTTCAAGCCCCCAACCCAGCTCCTGCTTCTTCTGGTTGTAAAACTGCATCGTGTCGCGCAGTTGTTTCGCGAGCATCAGCAGCTTGCTCCAGATTTCATCAAACATGGCGAAAAAGGCATTCTCATCGAGCGTTCCTTTTGTGCTACCGTGAATATCAATGCTACCGTTGATATGCAATGGCTGGCCCACGGGTATCCCCGCACCGTCAGCTGCAGGGTTGAAATCCATATATCCATTTGAATTTTCAGTGATAACTGTATTGCTCATCCTTCCTCCTCAGGCACGTTGCCCGGCGATATTCGCCAACACGGTGCCACTGTTATCTATGATTTCTGACGCGATTCTCATCGCACTCGCGCCATCCTGATAGGTTTCATTCAACCGTTTTTGCTGCGTCTTCTTGCGCTCTTCCGTCCAGTTCTGCATAAAATCGTCATAGCCCTGCTGCACAATCAAACGCTCAATTTCTCTTTCAAGCTTTGCGCTTGAGGCTGCCACTATGGAGGCCGAAATGCGGTTTGCCCCACTGACGGTAGCCCGCGTGATAACCAGGGCTTTTTGACTACATTGGCTGATAACCTTCTTCACAATGCTGCGGCGTAGCTTTTGCAAAATGGTGTCGCGGAGTTTCTCCACTACCACCTCTTCGCCTTTTTTCAACAGATCCTTACCGGCACCTTCTATGGCCGTTTTCACCAGCTCAGCAACGCCTTCGCGGGTAAAGCTTTTGCCAATCCTGCTCACCATGTGCGCTTCGGCCTCCAGCTCATGTGCCGCGGCTTCTATCGCCATATCACCGACTTCCACCATCTCGCGCTCAAGCGCCATGCCAAAGTCTTTACCCATTACCCGACTGACTTCCTGCCCCGCTTTCTCCGCCAGCACCTTCAGTTCATCCTCCGCACCTTTGGCCAGGGCCTCGACGAGTTCTTTACCTACGCCCGACTCCAGCACCTCTTCGGTAGCTTTAGTGATGGCACGAGCGGCGCTGATACCGCGGCCAATCTGCACAATGTCCAGCGCAAGCGCCACACCTTCACAGGCGGTTTGCGCCTTGCCCGCAGCGTTAATGATGTCGTTACAGACCGATTTATCTGCCCCCAATAGCAGCGCAGTCTCTGCCCCGGCTTTGACCATCCCGGCCATACCCGCTGAGAAATAAGCGGCACCATCGGCAAGCGCCAGCGGATCGGCCGTTAAGACCCCTTCCACCATTTTCAGCACGCCGACAACGGCCTCAACGCCGCTGATTATCCAGTCAAATACCGCGTTGAAGATCCCGGCTTTACGGGCCTGATCTGCCTGTTCAATCGCTTTGTTGATTTGCTCCTGATATTCCGCGACCTGCTTATTGCGCAGTTCGGCCTGGACTTCAGTTGCGCGCTCCAGCTGCTGGCAAAGGGCATTGGCGTTGTTGCCGGATGTGGGGGGGTAATCATTTTGATACTGATCGTGAATGCCTCAAGCAAGCCGCCAACCTTTGACTGGCGCGGCATAGGTCGAAATATGGGGTTTGATACTCGTCGCGAAAAAATGACTCAAAACTGATTTTTTCGAACGGTATTTGATACTCGAATGATTGCTACTTGTGTGAGTTTGAACAGCGTTTAAATCGCTTCTGATTTTCGTTTAAGCAGGCGGCCAGGAAAGTTGGTCAAACTCAATAACTTCATAAAAAATATGCATTACACCTGGCAGCAAGAGGCTACCTACGCTTACTTAACCTAACCTGCCCGCTTAGCTCCCTGAGCTAGGCTATCCGTGCTGTTCACCTCACTGCTTTCAGATGCCCCTTTTTTAGCGTCGACATGGGCGTCAATAAGCTCTATAGCGCGCTCTTTCAAATCAGGAGGAAGGAGCATAAAAATCTCTTCTAAACTTGCCTCATGCTCAGCAAGCTTAATTAGCCCGCGTGCCCCACCGCTAAGCAATATACGCAATAAAGTCTCAGCCTCGCGCTTGTCCATAAACTCAAAAGCCAAGTTCCATGCTGACTTCAAATCATCGTTCTGGGGCATCACGGGCTTTGTGGTGCTCTCAGTTGCCAGTTTGCCAGTCACAAGCCAGTCAATGGATACATTTTCTATATTGCAAACCCTTTCAACTACATCAAGACCAGGCTTCGCTCCCTTCGCAAAGTAATTGTTCAACGTTGAGTAAGGCAGCCCCCATTCACGCGCCACCGTTCGCAAATTCCTGCCCCGAAAGAGCTGCTTCAGCCTTTCCTGTATGCTTTCTTTTTCATTGTCACGAATAGCAAATTTGCTTTCTTTAGCTGTTGTCATTTTCTTTTCTCAGCAACTAACTGTTTTATATGGAATTATCTTCTAATAGATAATTTATTTCTTTAAAGAGAAAAGAAAGCTTGATGTTTTCTTTTCGTAGATCAATACTCTTATCCAGACGGATAACCCGCAGGGCTTATCCGCGCGGTTAACT
>CAMLJN010000006.1 GCA_946480445.1 uncultured Buttiauxella sp. | reverse complement strand
TGCCAGGCTTCAAATAAAACAAAAAGGCCACCTTAACAGGTGGCCTTTTTGTTTTCTCTATTTGGCTCAGAACGCCTTTTCAGACAAAGCCCTGCACAGTGTGCAGGGCTTTTTGCCGTCTGCAAAACATGATTTTTTTATTAAATACATAGCAAGCTCACAAATTTTAACCTTATGGTTAAGAAATTGACTGCTTTCCATAACATTTTTTTGTCACCTGCTTTACTGTATTCCGGGCTTTGCGCCCTTTTCAGGAAGACAGGAGCTTAAAAAATGACAGAAGCAGCAACAACACATGAAGATAAAGCTGCTCTTACCGCTACGGATACCCGTCGACGTATCTGGGCAATTGTAGGAGCATCATCAGGTAACCTTGTCGAATGGTTTGATTTTTACGTCTATTCGTTCTGCTCGCTCTATTTTGCGCATATCTTTTTCCCCTCGGGGAATACAACAACCCAGCTTCTTCAGACCGCAGGTGTCTTTGCCGCGGGCTTTTTGATGCGTCCGATTGGCGGCTGGCTGTTCGGTTATATTGCGGATAAGCACGGACGTAAATCATCCATGCTTATCTCCGTTTGCATGATGTGTTTTGGCTCGCTGGTTATCGCTTGCCTGCCTGGATATGCCGTGATCGGGACCTGGGCCCCCGCGCTGCTCTTGCTGGCTCGTTTGTTCCAGGGGCTGTCCGTGGGGGGCGAATACGGCACAAGTGCCACCTACATGAGCGAGGTGGCAGTGGAGGGCAGGAAAGGATTTTATGCTTCTTTTCAGTACGTTACCTTAATTGGTGGGCAGCTTCTTGCACTGCTGGTTGTGGTGGTGCTGCAACAGGTTTTAAGCGACGATGAGCTGCGTAGCTGGGGCTGGAGGATACCATTTGCGCTGGGGGCTGTTCTGGCCGTGGTGGCTCTTTACCTGCGACGTTCTCTGGCTGAGACATCGGATAAGGCTACAAGGGAACACAAAGATGCCGGTACGCTAGGCGGACTTTGGAAAAATCGACGGGCTTTTATTATGGTGCTTGGCTTCACCGCCGGCGGGTCGTTAAGTTTCTATACTTTCACCACCTATATGCAGAAATATCTGGTGAACACCACCGGCATGCATGCCAACGTTGCCAGCGCATTAATGACCTTCGCCCTGTTTATTTTTATGCTGGTACAGCCATTTTTCGGCGCGCTGTCAGATAAAATTGGTCGTCGGAATTCGATGCTGTGCTTTGGTAGCCTCGCGGCCATTATGACGGTCCCCATCCTGACGGCTCTGCAAAATGTAAGTTCACCTTACGCGGCATTTGGCCTGGTCATGCTGGCGATGTTAATTGTGAGCTTTTACACCTCGATAAGCGGGATTCTGAAAGCAGAAATGTTCCCGCCCGAGGTGCGTGCTCTGGGGGTAGGGCTTTCTTATGCCGTGGCGAACGCGCTGTTTGGTGGATCGGCAGAATATGTGGCGCTTTCGCTGAAATCTATGGGGATCGAGACCGCATTTTTCTGGTACGTCTCCGGGATGGGTGCCATGGCATTTCTTGTCTCTTTACTGCTGCACCGGAAAGGGAAAGGGATCAAGCTCTAGTGCTCGGCGAGTTGCCAGACTCCGTAGCCGGTGGCAGCACCGGCTAGATCCCAGGCGAAGTCTTTCCAGCTCCAGCCGCTTCCAGCCGCGCGGCTGTCCCACAGCTCTTTCGAGGCGCCCAGGCTTACGGAAAAGAGCAGCCCAAAGTTTGCGCTGCGTGCCTTGCTCCAGCCCTGATGTTGCCCATACTCATTTCCCGCTGCTGCCAACATAGCCGATGCCATAAAGTGCTGAGCTTTATCCTGGCCATGCCAGGAGTCCTGAGCCATATGACTGCAGCCGCTTAATAGAAAAATCGCAGGTAAAAGTAGCCGTTGCATCTTCTTTTTCCCCTTTAAACCGACATTGCCTCTGCGGCGGCGCTTTTAATAGTTCCAGCGGTAACGCTGCATATCAATATGCCCGTCGCCGGAAACCATAATCCCTTCAGATAACAGCGCCTCGCGCTGACGTTGCAAATCAGGGCCGGTCAGAGAAATCACGCCGTGACGATTCACCACTCGGTGCCAGGGAAGCCGGCTGCCTTCCGGCAGACGTTTTAACACGCCGCCCACCTGACGAGCCGCACGGGGTGAGCCCGCTAGCAAAGCAACATCGCCGTAGGTCGTGACATGGCCTTCGGGTATGGCCGCTAAAATCTGGTAAACGCGCTGCGGGAATGAATCGTGATTATCCATAGCGAACTCCTTAAAACGGCATGGCTAAGCATAATCTTCGTAATGCCCGGAGAAAAGAAAAACAGCGGTTGCGCAAGAAAACAACACCTGACCGCCAGCGGCTTGCAATTACCAGGGTCAACATGGATAATGCGCCAGCGCGTTAGGTAACTAACGCTCTCAATGGGGGCCCTGTTGGTTCTCCCGCAACACTAACTTGTGAACTCGGTCAGATCCGGAAGGAAGCAGCCGCAGCAGGTGACGTGTGTGCCGGGATGTAGCTGGCAGGGCCCCCACCCAATTCTGCCTCCCCAACGTCTCTTTCCCTTTGCTGTCCAATACTTTCCTGCTGATGTACTTAAACCACTGCGCCGCCCCTGACAGAAACGTTTCCTGTTTGTGCAAGGTGTTGCCACAAAGGCTGCAGACGTTCAAGCGCGCTGCGCATTGCCGTTGATTCCAGCGAAAAGGGGAGGCGCAGATAGCGTTCGAAACTCCCTTCCGTACCGAAACGCGGGCCTGCACCAATGCGAATCCCGATAGCTTCCGCACCGGCAGCGAATGCGCTGGCCAGCGGTTTAGGCAGCTCCACCCACCATGAAAGGCCACCTTCGGCCTGCGTTATACGCCAGTCGGGGAATAATTCTTTAATGGCTTCTCCGCAGGCATCGCGGCGCTGGCGTAATATAGCGCGTCGTTCGGGCAAAAAAGTGTCTGCTTCCTTAAAGAGAGATATTGCCGCAAGTTGTTCAAGCACTGGCGTGCCTAAATCCATCGCGCCTCGCACCTGGATTAAAGAAGCAATTGTTCGCGAGGATGCGCGGATCCAGCCGAGCCGCAGCCCACCCCAGAAGCTTTTCCCGGCGGAACCCAGCGTAATGATTTTATCGGCCCTGTCATAAGCAGCCAGAGGCGCAGGGGCAGGGGCGTCAAACCACAGGTCTACCATAGTTTCGTCCACCACAATCGCGGTGTGCGTTCGGGCGGCGATTTCTGCCACGGTTGCGCGCGTTCTGGCATCCATACAGCGGCCGGTAGGATTGTGGAAATCAGGGAGCAGATAGGCCAGACGGGGTGAGGTTTGTGCGATGGTGGCGCTTAGTCCATCGGTATCCCAGCCGGTCTCTGGCAGGCTCACGGCAACCGGGCGGCAGGATGCACCTTTAATGGCCGCAAGCGCCATCGGGTAAGTGGGATGATCGATAACGACTCTGTCTCCCGGTCCGGTCAGGAGTCGTAAGATCAGGCCAAACCCGCTTACCGCGCCGTTTACCACCATAATCTGCTCCGCGCTTGTCGGTAATCCGCGCTCGACATAGCGCCGGGCAATGACTTCCCGAAGCTCGGGCAGGCCATGCTGGTCGTAGCCTGTTGAATTTAAATGCTCTGGCAGCGCCATCAGGGCATGGGTATACGCCCGGTGAATTTCGGGGCCTGCGGATAAAGCGGCGGTGGAAAGATCGAGGACCGGCGTAAAGCCCGGAAGCGCTGAAACCGGGCCTGTTCCTTCAGGAAGAACGGCTATGGATCCGGAGCCGTGTCGGCTCAGAAGGTAGCCCTCGTCGCGTAGCTGCGCCAGCGCCGTGGCCACGGTAGTTCTGCTTAAGCCGAGTGCCGAAGCCAGCTCGCGTTCTCCGGGAAGCCTGCTTTCCAGCGGTAGCCTGCCGTCCAGAATCAGCAGACGTAAACCATCTGCCAGCTGGCGATAAACTGGAGTTCGCGGGAGATCCTGATGCCACTGCCCCAGCAGTTTGAGCAACGAGGCCGTACCCGTTCTGCGCTGTGCCATGTCAGTCCACTTTTCAATAACTGGACCTTAATATTCAGTCCATTTTGAATAAAAATCCAGTGATAAGAGTCTGGAGGGTAAACAAATGATGGCGCGTCGATTAATACAGCTTTATATCGGTCTGGTCCTTTACGGTGTTTCTACGGCAATGTTTGTGCGCGCCGATCTGGGAGCCGATCCGTGGAATGTCTTTCACCTCGGTGTGGCAAAGATCTTTTCCCTGAACATAGGCATGGTAATGATCCTGGTTGGCGTGCTCGTGCTCCTGCTGTGGATCCCGCTGCGCCAGCGGCCGGGGCTGGGAACGGTGAGCAACGTTATTGTGCTTGGGTTGGCAGCAGATGCCGCGCTGGCGCTGATGCCGCCGCTGGAATCGCTGGTCGCCCGTAGCATCCTTCTGCTGTCCGCCGTTGTGGTTAATGCGCTGGCGACAGGGATGTATATTGGCGCCGGATTTGGCTCCGGCCCCCGGGATGGTTTAATGACCGGTATTCATGCCCGCACCGGCTGGTCGGTTCGCAGCGTGCGCACTGCGATAGAGCTGACCGTACTTTTAGCAGGCTGGATGATGGGGGGGACTCTGGGGGTCGGCACCGTATTGTATGCCCTGGCCATCGGCCCGTTAATTCAGCTTTGTCTGCCGTGGTTTCGGGTTACCGCACAGCGTAAAAAAACATTGGTGGAACCTGCAGTATTACCCTGACGTGCAGGCTATGCTTTAACCTTTTGAAAGCACATTTTCTGACACGGAGGTAATGATGCATAACCCTGTCATTTGCCAGGATGCGACCAACTGGAACAGCCACCAGCTGGCGCGGATCCTGACGCACTGCTTTGAAGGTTATCTGGTGCCTTTCACCATTGATGGTGAGGCTTTTGCCACACGGTTTAGCGCTGAAGATATCACTCTCGGAGGCAGTAAAGTCTGGCAGCAGGACGGTGAACCAAAAGCGCTGGCGGTGATAGCCCGCCGCGGGCAGACCAGCCGTCTTGCGGCCTTTGCCATTCGCCCCGAGCTGCGGGGACAGGGATATGGAAAACGCTTTATTCAACAGCTTATCGACGAGGCGCGCGGGCGTGGCGATCGGCAAATGTGGCTGGAAGTGATTGCCGGTAACGACAGCGGCGTAGCGCTTTATCAACGCATGGGATTTGTTCGCCAGCAAACGCTGGCTGCATTTCACGCCACGAATTCCACCCCCTTCCTCCCGTCTGACGACCTGCTGGAAGTCGATCCGCTGGTCATGGCGAAGAAGATGATGACGGATGACCACTTGAGATTACCCTGGCTGAGTGCGCCGGAAACGCTCTATAAATTGCCGGGTAAGGCCTGGGTGCTTAATGATGCAGCCTGGGCGATGGTTATCCCGCACGCGCAGCAGCCAAAGCTGCGAATGCTGTATGTCGAGCCTGCGGCGCGTGGAAAAGGGCAGGCAAAAAAACTGCTGGCTTTGTTACAGGAACGCTTTCCAGGACTCTGTACCGCCTGTTCGGTACCGGAGCCGATTGCGCCGCTGTTTCTCGGTTCCGGCTACAGCCAGGACCCCGTAATGCAATATGAAATGTTGCTCAAACTCTGAGCAGGCAGCCTCCAGCGTTTGCCACTACAATTATCTGACGTAATCATCACGGGTTGAAACTACCTGCCCGTGCTTGCCACCAGTGGAGATTAACAATGAATTATGTCGATGGTTTTGTCGTGGCGGTTCCCGCTGCCAATAAAGAGGCCTACAGGCAGATGGCGTCAAAAGCGGCCCCCCTATTTAAGGAGTTCGGCGCACTGCGCATTGTAGAGTGCTGGGCTGAGGATGTGCCAGACGGTAAGCTGACGGATTTCCGAATGGCAGTAAAAGCTGAAGAAAATGAAGAAGTTGTTTTTAGCTGGATTGAATACCCTTCCAAAGAAGTACGGGATGCGGCGAATGCGAAGCTGATGTCAGATCCGCGAATGAAAGAATTTGGCGAGTCGATGCCATTTGACGGTAAGAGAATGATCTACGGCGGATTTATACCCTTGTTGGACGAGTGAAAGCGCATGTCCCCTCATCAAAAGGGTGAGGGGAGACATTAGCTCGGGGCTAAATTTGCAGTTTACGCAGCAGCCCAAACGCCAGCTCCATATGTACCTCGCTGACAATAAATCCCCGTGGCCGCTGCTGCGTAAATGATCAGGTGATGGCGTGATTACGGGCAATCCACTCAATAAACGCCTGCTTTGGCAGAGCTTTGCTGTAGAGCCAGCCTTGTCCATACTGCACGCCATGCTCACGCAGCCACGCAGCCTGATCTGTTGTTTCTATCCCTTCAGCCACCATCGCGATATCTAAGGTTTTCGCCATTTCAATGATGTGCGGCATCACCTTTTGGTACTCCAGCGCGTCGACAAAGGACTTGTCTATTTTTAGTACATCCACCGCCAGATTTTGCAGGTAGCTGAGGCTCGAGTAGCCGGTGCCGAAATCGTCGATATAGATGGGGTGCCCGGCGCGACGAAACTGCTCCACGACAGGGGCTGACAACCTTGGATCGGCGAACCCCCGTTCGGTTACCTCGAAGGCTATCTGCTGGGGCTGAATACCGTAGCGCGTCAGGTAGGGACGGATGAAGTTGAGCACGTGAACATTGCGGATATCGCAAGGCGCAAGATTGATCGAAATATGGTGATGTGGATGGTTATGCAGCCAGTCGCCCAACTCGCTAAAGAGCTTATCGATCACCTGTTCGGTAATTTGCGTGATAAGGCCGGCCTCCTCAGCCAAAGGAATAAAAATATCCGGACTGAGCCAGGTGTTGTCCGGCTGTTTCCAGCGCAGCAGAACTTCAGCGCCGATGCCTTCACCGTTCTGTAAATTCACAATAGGCTGATACATCACCGTGAAATCACGGTTTTTTAAAGCATTGGCAATACGTGTGCGGGGTGACTGCAATTTGCGCAGCAGTCCCATAATGTACCATCCGGCAGCCAGGCTGAACGCTATGCCGATGGGGAGCCAGATTAAGAGTTGATGATACCAGGAGGTGTTAAGCGGCCCCAGTGGAGCCCAGGCTATCATGGCCACCCCCAGGTTATTGTCGCGGCGAATCACATAGGCCATCTCCTGACTCTGAAAGGCTTCCTTACCTTGTACCAGCGCGCTGTGCCAGATTTCAGGTTTCAGCAACTCATTGCTCGCGATAATTTTTTCGCTGTTCAGACCGATCATTGCAATGTTAATCGGGTTGCTGTTGCTTGGGATCACATCAATAAAGGACTGGGGATCGATGGCAATCATATGCGGCGGTCGGCCGATATAAAACATCTGCCGTTGAAAGCCGAGATCGGTTTGGCTGTTATACCAGGCTACATAGCCTTCGCTCCCAACGCTGTCGGGCTTGCCGAGGGATTCTCTGTCGCTGAGTTTTCCCAGCGAGGAGCACTGAATGTAGCCTTTATCCTCGAAGAGCACTTCTTCTAAATAGCGATATTTAAGCGCAATACGGCGCATCGCCTGCAAATGTTCAGGTGAGCAGTTTGTATAATGGAACTCATTAATGTCATCAAGCGCTTTCGTTGCCTGATCGACAACGCGGTTAGCCCGGATTACCGCGCGTCCGGCAAAACTGCCCAACTCCGCGCGAAAAGCCGCTTCTGCATTTCGGTGCGCCAGGTAAATACTCAGTACAATAGGAACCAATACCGCCACGATCAAAACGCCATTGACCAGGCCAACCAGCTTTCTGTTTGCCATTGTTTTAGCCTGCTTAAAGTCGCTCTATTTATTAATGTTTTTAAACAAACTGGCTAATTCTAGCTCACCTGGTTGCGGGATGGTATGTTTCAACTCAAAGCATAGATTCTTTGGGTGAAAAGTGAGGTGCAGATGAAGAAAAAAGATTTTGTCGCCCAGGATTTACTCAGCAAAATTTACCAGCAAAGTGGCACAGCCCGGGAAAAGCTGCCTCCTGAACGGCAGCTGGCTGAAGATTATGGCGTTTCCCGGTTTACCATCCGTCAGGCGCTTGAAAAGCTGGCGAGTATTGGCGTGGTGGATATTGTTCAGGGATCGGGGATATGGGTGAACCAGCGTGCACGCGGTAACCCGCTGGTCTACAACTCGATCACTGAGAAGCGTTTCGATCAGATCGCGTTTCGCATGGTAAATCTGCATAAAAAACTGCCCGATCGCGAAGAGCAGCAGGTATTTGGCCTGGGCGAGGAGGATTTTATCTGGCAGTTTTGTCGTCTGCGGTACGTGGATAACCGCAAAGTACAAATTGAGATCTCGCGCATGCCGGTGAAGGATTTTCCCGACCTAAATCAGCAGGTGATCGAGAGATCGCTACAGCTTTACGTGCTGGGCAAGGGCTATCGCATCTCGCATTTGCTGACCAGCTATCAGGCCGTCAGCATTAATAAAGAGCAGGCTGCGCTACTGGAGTGTAAAAAAGGAAGCCCGGCGATGCGCATCATCAACCGGGGGATTCTGGAAGGCGGCAGGGTTTTTGAAATCAGCGAAATTGTCGATATTAACTACTCCTGCACCTATGTGATTCCTTTCAATCACGACAACGTTGCGTTCCGCAAAGGCGATCAGGGCGTGTGAAGCGTGCCGTTGGGCAAGCGGCTTTGCGTCCACTCATGTGGACGGTATTCCAGCGGGAAGGCTTCCGCTGCCTGCTGGTTAAAGCCCACACCAATCCCCGGTTTTTCAATCGGATACATATAGCCCCGTTCGGCTTTCGGCGCGCCAGGGAATACCTGTTCGGTGTTCGGCCTGTTCGGGATGAACTCCTGAATGGCCGCATTGTGCAGGTGAATATTCAGATGCGTATTCACCGCGACACCGATGGGCGTCATATCAGAAGGGCCATGCCACGCCAGGCGCACGCCAAAGGCCTGGCAAAGAATCGCCAGCTTCAGTGCGGGCGTGATCCCGCCGATCTGCGATACGTGGCAGCGAATAAAATCTATGCGGCGATTCACAATCAGATCGTGCCATTCAGCCGGATTGTTAAACAGTTCACCCATGGCCAGGGGGACGGAGGAATGCGTACGGACCTGCTCGAGCCATGCGCTTTGCTGCGGCGGGAGAATATCTTCAATAAACCACGGTTGATACGGTTCCAGCGCTTTGGCAAACGACACCGCCTGCTGCGGGAAAAGGCGCTCATGGACATCGTGCAGAATATGAATTTTATGGCCGTATTTCTCGCGCAGGGCTTTAAACATGGCAAGCGTGTTAGCCATGTACTCATCCTGGTCGTAATAAGCGCCGGGGGTGGGGTCTTTTGTGGCGTGCAGCCCCTGCGGCGTGCCACCGTAAAATCCGAGCTGGCAGCGGATATAGCGATAGCCCAGGGCCTGGAGCTTATCGACTTCCTCATACAGCCCCTCCAGCGTTTCGCTTGCCGCGTGGCTGTAAACGGCAATGGCATCCCTGGATTTGCCGCCGAACAGCTGGTAGAGCGGCATATTCGCCAGTTGCCCTTTAATATCCCACAGCGCCATATCGACACCTGACATCGCATTGTTCATCACCGGGCCGTTGCGCCAGTAAGCATTGACGTTCATCACCTGCCACAGATCTTCAATATGGTTTGCATCCCGTCCGATAAGTAAGGGTTTCAGGTACTCATCGACCAGAGTTTTCACGGCCAGTGGACGCTGCTGGAAGGTGGCGCAGCCGTGGCCGGTAACGCCTTTATTGGTGGTCACGCGCACGGTAACCAGATTGTGACGGTCTGGTTTAGTGATAAAACATTCAATATTTTCAATCAGTGTAGGCAGCACGAGATTACTCCACGGGCCGTTTTAATACGGGCCGGTTGCTCATCATAAATAAAGTTCTGTTATTTACTATCGCTTTAATTATCGGAGGGGTAAATAACTTTTTTATTAATTTTTATTGGTCAGAGAAAATGAGTGTTATGCAATAAAAACCATACCAATTTGCGTCTGGATACGCTTTTGTGTCTCTGTTGGCCGCTAATTGTGATGGGGTTCAAAGTTTATTGGTTTGTTTTGTTGGCAGGTTTTCTCTACCATCAAAAGCCACGCGGCACATTACTTAAACATATTATCCGGAGCCATGAATGGGGACAGTTGAGGCCATCAATAATATTATTCGCCTGGTCGGCGGTGCGGATAATATTAATAAAGTCTGGCATTGCATGACGCGGCTACGTTTTGATGTCATTGATGAAAGCAAAATAGATCAGCCTGAAATAAAAAAGCTACCGGGTATTTTGGGGGTGCAGATGCAAAGCGATCAGTTCCAGATAATCATTGGCCCACAGGTGAACGGCTGGTATGAGCAATTATCTTCTGCGCTGGGGATCGCTGATTCGCCCGGCAGCGCAGGCGGGCAGAAAAAAGAGCGTAAGAGCCTGATCTCACTCTTTATGGATACGGTTTCAGGCGTTTTTGGGCCTATCGTGCCCGCTATTGCCGGTGCCGGGATGATTAAAGGTCTATTGGCGGGGCTAATTGCGCTGAAGGTCATCTCTGCGAAAAGCGACACGGTGATCGTCATTGATTTGATTGCCAGCGGCGTGTTTTATTTCCTGCCGTTCTTCCTCGCGATTTCCGCCGCGCGTATTTTTAAGACTAATGAGTATCTGGCCGCTGCCGTTGCCGCCTGCTTTATGTATCCCTCGCTAATTGAGGCGGCTAAAGCTCTTGCCGGACATGCTCCCAACGCGGTTGACGCTTTCTACTTTCTTAACGTTATTCCGGTATCTGTTTTTAACTATGCCTCAAGTGTGATCCCGGTGATCTTCTCCGTACTGGCGTTAAGCTATATCCACCGCTGGGTGGACAGTATCATGCCGGACGTGTTGAAGACGGTCTTTACCCCAACCCTGACGCTTTTTCTCGCTGCGCTTGTTGCGCTGGTGGTTATTGGCCCGCTGGGCATTTATCTTGGTAAGGGACTGGCCTGGTTTATCGAGGGGCTGTTTGGGGTTTCGGCAAGCTTCGCCGGGCTGGTGGTGGGGGCTATCAGGCCGGTGGCTATCCTGACCGGAATGCACCACGCCATGACGCCCATCGCGCTGCAAAACTTCACCGACCGCGGCTACGACATGCTGATGCCGATGATGTTTATGGCGAACATGGCGATTGCCGGGGCAACCTTCGCTATCTGGCGGCAGAATAAATCGCGCGCCGAACGGTCGGTTGTACTGTCGGCAGGAATTTCTGCTTTGTTGGGAATAACAGAACCCGCGTTGTTTGGTGTGCTGACCCGCTACAAAAAAGCATTTATCGCCGCGACGGTGGCAAGCTCCTTCGCCTCTGCGTTTATCGCTTTCTTCGGCGTGCGGCTCTACGGCTATATTCTGTCGAGTCTCTTCAGTCTGCCAGCCTATATTGGCCCGTATTTTATCTTTGCCCTGATGGGCGTAGCGTTGGCGCTGGTCTTATCGTTTACGCTGACGACGCTACTGGTAAGGGAGAAGGCATAAAGTTTAGCCCGGACGGCCCCTCCGGGAGGAGAGGGCCGTGCCAATGGTTATCGGCGATGAGCCAGGCGGCGTACAAGGCGGTCGCCAATGCTTTGCACAAGCTGAACCAGCACCACCAGAATCAATACCGTGCCGACCATAACCTGGTTATTAAACCGCTGGTAGCCGTAGCGAATGGCTAAGTCGCCGAGCCCGCCGCCGCCAATTACGCCGGCCATAGAAGAAAAACCTATCAGCATCACTACCGTCAGCGTAATGCCAGCGAGCAGGGCGGGAAGCGCTTCCGGCAGTAGCACTTTGCCAATCACATGCCAGGCATTCCCTCCCATTGAGAGAATGGCTTCGATGCGACCTTTGTCCACCTCGTCCAGCGCGCTTTCCACCACGCGGGCGAAGAACGGAAAAGCGCCGATGGTAATAGGGACAACGGCCGCAGTGCTGCCAAGCGTGGTGCCTACGATAATGCGTGTCAAAGGAATCAGCGCTATCAGCAATACGATAAACGGCAGCGAGCGGCCAATATTGACGATGCTGCCAATTATTTGGTTAGTGCGCGGCGCAGGTAACACGCCGTCCCGGCGCGTGATAAACAACAGGATGCCGAGCGGCAGGCCGATTAGCACGGTAAACAGCGCCGCGAGACCGACCATGTAAAGCGTCTCGAGAGTACCATCCCACAGCAGCGGCCACAGATCCTCCCAGGCTAAGCGACTTCGCATAACTTTATTCCTTCCACACCGTGGCGACGTAAAAATGCCCGTTCAGCTTCCCGGTCCGGCAGCAGGGCGCCGCGCAGGCGCGAGTACGGATCAAGCAACAGATCGGACAGCGGGCCGCTTTCAATAAGCCTGCCCTTTTCCAGCAGAGCGGCGTGATCGCAGATCGCCTTCACGACTTCCAGCTGATGGGTGATCAGCACGATGGTTAAGCCGAGCTTGCGGTTGATGTCGGCGAGCAGCGCCAGCACTGAGGCGGTGGTTTCCGGATCCAGCGCGCTGGTGGCCTCATCGCACAGCAAAACTGTCGGATGCGCGGCCAGCGCGCGGGCAATACCTACGCGTTGTTTTTGTCCACCCGAGAGCTGGGAGGGAAAAGCCTGCGCTTTATCGGATAAACCCACCAGGTCAAGCAGTTCCCTGACGCGTTGCTCACGCGCCGGACGCGGTACTCCGGCAATTTCCAGCGGCACCGCGATGTTATCCTCCACGTTGCGCGCATGAATTAAATTAAAGTGCTGAAACACCATGCCGGTGCGCTGTCGATGCAGGCGCAGCTCACGCTGATTCAGCAGAGTAATATCTTTTCCCCCCCATAATGATGCGGCCCGAAGTGGGCCGCTCCAGCAGATTGAGACAGCGGATCAGGGTACTTTTCCCGGCGCCGCTGCGCCCGAGAATGCCGTAGACTGCGCCGTCGGGCACGCTAAGAGAGAGGTTATCCAGCGCCGGTTGGCCTTCTCCGGCATACACTTTGCTCAGCCGCTCAAGGGAAATCATGATTGCGGGGTAGCGACCGGGATAACCGAGCCGTTAAACTGCTTGCGGATAAACTCGGCAACCTGCGGAGACTGCAAATCTTTCGCCAGCTCTTTGATACGCGGATCGTTAGCCAGATCCGGGTTAGTCACCAGAATATTGGCGTAAGGATTGTGCGTCGCGCTTTCCAGCCCGAGCGAGTCTTTGGCCGGCGTTAGCCCTGCTTCCAGCGCGTAGTTGCCGTTGATCACCGCCAGATCCACATCGTCCAGCGAACGCGGCAGCTGTGGCGCTTCAATTTCAACAATCTTCAGCTGCTTAGGATTGCTGGCTATGTCCTTCGGCGTGGCCTGATTTGTCGCGGCGTCTTTAAACTCCGGTTTCAGGGTAATAAGCCCTTTGTCCTGCAATAAATAGAGCGCACGGCTAAGGTTGGTCACGTTATTCGGCAGTGCGACGGTGGCATGCTCCGGCAGTGACGTCAGATCTTTATATTTGTGGGAATAAATCCCCAAAGGCTCAATATGTACGGTAGCGGCAACGCTAAAGCTTTTGCCCAGCGCCTTTTCCTGATCGCGTAAATACGGCACGTGCTGGAAGTAGTTAGCATCCACATCGCCGTTGGCCAGCAGTTCGTTGGCGTTAACACCGTTGCTGAGCTCGACGATTTTCAGCTTCAGATTAGGATCGAGTTTTTGAACAAAAGCCAGGATCTCCGCGTGGGGCACCGGATCGGCGGCAATGCGTAAGGTATCGGCTGCGTGTGCGCTAAAAGCCAGAGTTAAAGACAGGGCGATACCTGCCAGCTTGAAAGAGGCATTTTTCATGGTGTTTTCCTGGTAAGTATTAAGCGATTAATTCTGCGCTGTTTCGCAGCACGTCCGGGTAATAGCGCTCCGCCACGTCAGGATGGGAACGCAGCCGGCCTTTCAGGTAATTCCAGCCCACATCACGCAGCAGGGGATTGCGCGGATCGCTCTCCGGGCCGTGAGCCTCGCGCGCCAGCTCTGGCGGCAGGGCATAGACTGGCACAGTGGCATCCAGCTGCGCGCCGAGGAAAAATGCGATGGACAGGCGTTCCTCGTCAGGTGGAGGTGAAATCACGCGGTGTACGGTGGCGCGAAGATAGCCGTTGGTGGCCAACTCCAGCAGTTCGCCGATATTCACGACAAAGCTGCCGGGCAGCGGAACCGCCTCTACCCAGTTATCCGGGGTGACTTCCACCTGCAACCCTTTTTGCTGGTCCTGAAGCAGGAAGCTCAAAAAGCCGGAATCTTTATGCGCCCCAACGCCCTGATTGCCTGCGGTGGCCTGCTGGCCCGGATAGCGGATCAGTTTGATATGTTCGTTAGGTTTACTGCCGTAAAGGGGGTCAAAACTGTCCGCCGGAAGAGCCAGCGCTTCAGCGAAGGTTCGTAAGAGCTGGAGGGCCACCCCGGTCATTTCACGTTGAAATTGCAGGAGCGTAGGTTTCAGCTCAGGGAGGGATGCTGGCCACAGGTTTGGCCCTTGCAGGCGTAGCCAGCCTGGCTCACCCTGGCTAATCCGCAGGGCTGGACGTTCAGCGCCCAAATCAAACTGTTCGCGCCAGTCGGGTTTACCCCGTGTCAATTCGCTGGCTGCACGGTTGTAGCCGCGGAAATGAGGCGAGTGGATCATCGCAACTTTTTGTTTCTCGGCGTCGGGTAGCGCAAAGAAACGCCGAGCTTCGTCCTGTACTGCCTGTTGCAGTTCCGGGCTAACACCATGATTAATAAGATAGAAGAAGCCGATTTCTCGCGCGGCGTGGCGTAGCTGGCTGAGAAAAGCCGCGCGGTCGGTCGCCGTGCCGTTAAGCTGCGAGAGATCGAGGATTGGCAAGGCCGGGGTGGAAGTTGTGCTCATTTTTGGCTCCAGTAACGTGAGATTTTTCAGGTTCGCGGTTTAACGGTTTGGCACAACAACAGCGCAGCATCATGAGGGTTTCCTTTTACGTTCAGGGGCGCTCTGCCCGTTGGAAATACATTGCCGTAAGCCCTTTGCGTCGCCCAATATTGTTATCTTCTAAGTTATGACGAGGGAGGGGTCTAAGCTTTCTCAGGTCTGTGCTAAGAGCAATGTATTACAAAATATTTCATCTATTTCTCTTATGTTTAAGATTTCAATAGAAATTAATTTCACACCGTTATGTTTTGCGTCCTTTTACACTCATTAAATATTCAAGTTTGTCGACGGCAAGCCGTAGTCAACATCAAGCGCTTCGCTTTTTGACCACCAGGTGCCATCGCCATGCTAAAAACAACACAATCCCGCTTTATCGTCTCTTTATGTCTTTTCTTTCTTTTGCTTACGATTGTGACTTCGTTGGTGATTCACTATTTCGTTACGCCGCAGATTAAGCGAAACGAAACGCAGCTGATCCGTTACGAGGTGGGTAATATTGCCGTCAATATCGTCGAGCAAATGAACCGCGTGCAGGCGCAGATGCGCAGCATCACCCAGGCTGTAGCCACCATGCAAAGCGACGATATCAATCGCTTATTGCCTTCGCTTGTTGACCAGTATCAGGATGTGAACGTGTTTGGTGGCGGTATCTGGCCGCTGCCGGAAAAACGCGAAGTCGGTCGCAATAAGTTCAGTACCTTTTTTGCCCGCAGCGCCAGCAATAAGCTGGAGGAAAACACCTACTGGAACACCGACGCCGCGCCGAATTACTACGAGCAGGTCTGGTATAAGTCGGGCCTGGCTTCACCTGCCGGGCAGTGTGCGTGGGCGAACGCCTATCAGGATGATGCCAGCCCGCAGCCGCGTACCAACTGTGCCATGGTGATTAGCAAGGATGGCCAGCCGTGGGGTGTAGCGACCATTGATGTGACGCTGGGCTTCTTTAATCAGCTGGCGCAGCAGATGGGAGAGAGTATTCAGGGCCAGGTGCTGATCATTGAGGCCAATGGCAAAGTGGTGGGCAACGCCGGACAAATGGGTAAAACGGCCAGCCTGAATAACCTGTCTGAGATGAGCGACTCTGTCCCTATGGCGAAAGCGGTGCAGGAAATCTTGCCAGGCTTTGAGGCTACAAAGGACAGCGAACGGGAATATGAGAATAACGGCGAGTCGCATACCGTGATGTTGCAGGCAATTAAGGGCAGCCCGTGGATCCTCGCGGTCGATCTGCCCACTTCGCTGCTGACTAAGCAGACGGACGCTATCATGATGCGCCTGAGCATGGTACAGATCCCGATGGCGCTGCTGCTGCTCGGCGTACTGATACTGTTTATTCGCAGCTTTATGCATCGGCTTGCCGACCTGAATCACAATATCAGTCGCCTTTCATCAGGGGGCGCGGATTTAACCCAGCGGCTTGAGCCCAGCAGCAGCCCTGAGTTTAATGCCATCATCACCAGCTTTAACGACGTGATTTCGCATCTGCAAACTCTGCTTCGTCAGGTGGGAGACAGCGCGCGAGCCATTACTTCCGCTTCGCACCAGATTGCCTCCGGCAACCAGGATCTTTCTGCGCGAACCGAAGACCAGGCCAGCTCCATCGAGCAAACGGCGGCCTCGATGGAAGAGTTGACCAGTACCGTTCGGCAGAACGCGGATAATGCCGCCCATGCGAATAAACTGGCTCATGAAGCCTCGAACGTGGCGGTGAAAGGAGGGGAGGTGGTGAAGCAGGTGGTCAGTACCATGAACGCCATTCAAAGCTCGTCCGGCAAGGTAGTGGATATCATTGGCGTGATTGACAGCATCGCTTTCCAGACCAATATCCTTGCGCTGAATGCTGCTGTAGAAGCGGCGAGAGCCGGGGAGCAGGGACGAGGTTTTGCCGTGGTGGCGGCGGAAGTTCGTAATCTGGCGCAGCGTTCGGCGCAGTCGGCGCGGGAAATTAAGTCGCTGATTGAAACCTCGGTGAGCAATGTGAATCTGGGTACCGAGCTGGTGACTCAGGCTGGCAGCACCATGGATGAGCTGATGCAGGGCGTGCGCAATGTTACCACGCTGATGGGGGAGATAATGTCTTCCAGCCGCGAGCAAAGTACCGGCATTGAACAGGTCAACGTGGCCATCAACCAGCTGGACAGTACCACGCAGCAGAATGCCGCGCTGGTTCAGCAGGTTTCCTCCGCATCGCAGTCGATGTCCGAGCAAACTCAGCAGCTTGAGCGCGTGGTGGCCAGTTTTAAACTCTAATCTCTACGGGCACATTTCGGTGTGCCCGCATTTTGTTTTTCCCTCTATCCTGTAAACACACTTGCTTTCTTCGCCTCGCTCTTTTATTTTGTTGTTATGTTATAACATAGCGAGATGATTGTAATGCAACGCGATATCCATCCTTACTACCGCACCGTAGTGTTTCATGACACCAGCGCCAATGAATATTTCAAAGTCGGTTCGACCATTAAAACCGAGCGTGAGATTGAGCTGGATGGTGAGACATTTCCGTATGTCACCCTCGAGGTTTCCTCTGCTTCCCATCCGTTCTATACCGGCAGGCAAAGAACCTTTGAGACAGAGGGAAGCCCGGCGCGCTTCCAGCAGCGTTTTGGGCGTTTTTTTGGCAAAGAGGCATAAAGAATGCAGGTACTGAACTCATTACGCAGCGCGAAGCAGCGCCACCCTGATTGTCAAATCGTGAAGCGCAAGGGAAGGCTATATGTGATTTGCAAAAGCAATCCGCGATTTAAGGCGGTGCAGGGCAGGAAGAAGAGACGTTAAGCAGGAACGCCATCCGGCCGTATTCGTGCCGCATGGCGTTAACACCTTGCCGCCCTATGATTTCGCAGTCTGGCGAGACACCGAGAAAACGTCGTAAAACGACAGTTCCCCCTTGCGATCAACCATTTTATGCAGCAGCGATTTTTGCTCTGCATCGACGCGTGGAGATTGCAGAATACTCTCAATCAGCGCAGAGGGAACGTGGCGGGTATTGTACCATTCGCCGTTATAGCAAACTCGCAGATCGAGCACGTCAATATCGCTGTAGTGGTAGCGTGGATTGACATCAAAGAAGAAGAAGCCGTTAAGCAGAGCAAAGAGCACAACCAGTAGCCAGACTGAGCCCGCGAGGGTTTCGGACTGCATCATCACGATAAGCGTGGCAAACCAGCCAACCCACATGCCCAGAAATAGCCCCGGATGTTTACGAATAAAACTGATGCTAAAGCGCGGGCGATTGTCTCGCTTCTCCGCAATATTCAGCTGTTCAATCGTATCGTTTAGCAGGCGCTGTATTTCGGTCATGGAAAACCTTCTGATTTCTGTAGAATGCCAATGCCACAAAGGTGACAGCCCTATTTTAAGAAGCTGGCACCCGGCAAAAAAGTAACAGATTGGTCAAAATTAACCATAACAGTTAACGTCATCCCACAACCGTTCAGAGCGTTTTGATAATCCTTGCTGGGTTTCCGGCGACGACGCTGTTGGCGGGAATGTCTTTGGTCACCACCGCTCCTGAGCCGATAACGACATTATCACCGAGGGTGACGCCCGGATTAATAACCGCACGCCCACCAATCCAGACGTTATGCCCGATGGTGACCGGCTTGCCGAACTCCACCCCGCTGTTGCGGGTGGTGGCATCAAGGGGATGAGTTGCCGTGTAGATATGCACCCCGGGGGCCAGCATACAGTTGTCGCCAATGCGCACAGGGCAGACGTCAAGTATCACGCAGTCGAAGTTCGCGTAGAAGTTTTTACCCAGAAAGATGTTGTAGCCGTAATCGCAGCGGAAGGAAGGCTCAATATAAGCATCCTCACCCTGGCCTAGCAAATCAATAAGCAACTCTTTACGAACTGCTTTCTCATCGGGGGCCGTCTGGTTATAGCGATGGATAAGCTGGCGGGCTCTAATCCGATCGGCGCGCAGCCGATCGTCCCCTGGACGGTAAAGCTCGCCTGCAATCATCTTACGTTTTTCTTCACTCAGATATTCATTTGTCATCGTGGCAACCTGCCCGTGTCAGTACGGAAAGGAATACCTTAAACGAGAAATCTTAACCTGATCAGGGAACGTTCCCTGGTTGTGCGAACGATCACATTTTTCGGCTACAAGCAGGTAGATACCCACAAACGCAGCATTGCAGATAGCGGTAACAGATTGCCGACGAAAGGAAAAATGCGCAAACGAGGCGTGTTTTAATCTTAACATGGCAACCAGGAATAATCTGATCGATGTACTAAAAGTAAGCAATAAGACTACGGGATATTAACGAATAAATTTCCATACGGAAGGGGGGATCTTATCGTACAGTTTATTCATGGTCAGTTCCGCAAGACGGTGGTCGGCCGCTGAATAAAATACAGCCAGCTCGTTGTCCGATAATTCGTATTTATTCTTTTCAATTACTCGCTCTAACGTATCAATTGTTTGGCAACGTCGCAGACGCATCAAATAATCGGTTTTCGTTAAGGGTTTGGTTGTCATAAAGCTACCTTAAGTAATGATAATATTTTTTTTAGAAGGAAAGGCTAACAGGGTTCGCGCGGCTCTCGCTGACAAAGCAGCGGAACAAGCGATTCCCCGACTTGCGCCATTTCTGCAAGTCCTGTGCATTGATGCCGTAGTTGCTGAAAAGCATGAAGGTATCGTCCAGGTATTCGTCAATTTGCTCAATCAGTTTGCTGTCATCGTCATACTTTATCTTGTAATTAAGAGCGAAGGCCGCGATATGCTCAATCAATTCATTCAACTGTAAGTTAATGGCTGATGTAGGATCGTTGACCCAACCATGATGACTCTCTTCCAGGTTGGCCAGGCAATCATGATACAGATTTTCGCACAGAAACTTAAGCTGTGCGATATCATGCCGTTTTGGTGAGTATTCGTCCATAATGCAGCCCCTTTTATCGGTGAACATTTGATAAACACAACACGTTGGGGTGGACACACCTTGAAGAGGTGGGGATCGTTTGCAACGATTATTCCATATACCTTTACTATAAATCAATCTGATTAAGTTTTCCTTGCGCGATAACAAAAATTACAATTCACAGATTATTCCTGAAGTTAGCTCATGGTTGTTAATACTTTCGTATGAAAATAGGTTTTTTCCTGGCGGGCTAGGGGTTATACCTGATTTTATGAGGGCTAATCTCATAAGATTCGCTTTTTTTGCAGCGGTAAACGTTAAATTAATTAGCGTGATAGCAAGTTTTAGGAATATTCTTGATACATTAAGTATGTCCGGAGATTTAAATTTCGCAAATAAATTTAAGATAAAGTGACGGCAATTCCTCTGGCGGAAATAATGATTTCGCAACATTTTGCAATCAATGGTAAGAGTACCGGCCAACTTTGCTTATATATCAATGGACGGTTGCCATAAAAAAGGCCGCTTACGCGGCCTTTTATTCACGGCAAGAGCTTACTGGTGGTGTTCTACCGGATGAGTATGCTCGATATCTTCAGACTTGCGGCTGAAGCGGCGGCGTACTACCACGAAGAATACCGGCACGAAGAAGATAGCCAGCACGGTTGCGGTAACCATCCCGCCCATTACCCCGGTGCCGACGGCATTCTGTGCGCCGCTCCCGGCACCTGAGCTGATGACCAGCGGCATAACGCCAAGGATAAAGGCCAGCGATGTCATCAGAATCGGGCGCAGACGCATACGTACGGCTTCAAGCGTTGCCTCAATCAGGCCTTTGCCTTCTTTGTCCATCAGGTCTTTGGCGAATTCAACGATCAGTATCGCGTTCTTCGCCGACAGCCCAATGGTTGTCAGCAGGCCAACCTGGAAGTACACGTCGTTGGTTAATCCGCGGAAGGTCGCGGCCAGCAGCGCACCAAATACCCCGAGCGGAACAACCAGCATGACGGAGAACGGAATCGACCAGCTCTCGTACAGGGCGGCCAGACACAGGAAGACGACAATCAACGAAATGGCATACAGGGCAGGGGCCTGGTTACCTGACAGTCGTTCCTGGTATGACATGCCCGTCCAGTCATAACCGATACCGGTTGGCAGCTTGCCCGCCAGCTCTTCCATCATAGCCATCGCTTCACCGGTACTTTTACCCGGAGCCGCCTGACCAAGAATTTCCATGGAAGGCAGACCGTTATAGCGTTCCAGACGCGGGGAACCATATTCCCAGTGCGCGGTTGAGAACGCAGAGAACGGCACCATCTGGCCGGAAGAGCCTCTGACATACCACTCGTTAATATCCTGCGGCAGCATACGGAACGGCGCGTCTGCCATCACGTATACCTTTTTCACACGGCCACGGTCGATAAAGTCGTTAACGTAGCTTCCCCCCCAGGCGGCACCCAGCGTGGTGTTAATATCCGTGATGGATACGCCCAACGCCTGTGCTTTTTCCTGATCGATATCCACTTTGAACTGCGGGGTATCTTCCAGGCCGTTAGGACGCACGCCTACCAACAGGTCAGGGTGCTGAGCGATTTCACCGAACAGCTGGTTACGCGCCTGGGTCAGCTTGTCATGGCCGAGGTTAGCCTGGTCAATCAGCTGGAAGTCAAAGCCCGTAGCGGTACCCAGTTCGACGATAGCCGGCAGGTTAAACGCAAACACCATCGCATCTTTGATTTGAGCAAAGTGTGCGCTGGCCCGGCCCGCAATGGCCGGAACTTTGTTGTCCTCACCTGGACGTTCACCCCAGTCTTTGAGCGAGACGAATGCCAGACCGGTGTTCTGCCCGCGACCCGAGAAGCCGAAGCCGTTAACGGTAAACACCGAAACCACGTTGTCTTTCTCGTTTTCCAGATAGTACTTGGTCACTTCATCAAGGACTTTCTGGGTGCGTTCCTGCGTGGCGCCCGCCGGAAGCTGGGCCATAGTCAGGAAGACGCCCTGGTCTTCATCCGGCAGGAACGAGCTTGGCAGACGAACAAACAGGAAAGCCATGCCGACGACGATCAGCAGGTAAAGCAACAGGTAACGACCGGTGCTACGCAAGATGTTACCGACGCTGTCGGTATAGTGATGCGTGCTCTTCTCGAACATGTTGTTAAACCAGCCGAAGAAGCCTTTCTTCTCGCCGTGATCACCTTTGGCAATGGGCTTAAGCATGGTGGCGCAGAGCGCAGGCGTCAGGATCATCGCCACCAGCACGGACAGCACCATTGCCGAGACGATGGTAATGGAGAACTGACGATAGATTGCCCCGGTTGAGCCGCCGAAGAAGGCCATCGGGATAAAGACCGCCGACAGAACCATCGCGATGCCCACCAACGCGCCCTGGATCTGCTCCATTGATTTACGCGTGGCTTCTTTCGGCGGTAAACCTTCTTCCGCCATTACACGCTCAACGTTTTCCACCACGACGATGGCGTCATCCACCAGCAGGCCTATCGCTAACACCATGCCGAACATCGTCAGGGTATTTATCGAGTAGCCAAAGATGGCAAGGATGGCGAAGGTGCCTAGCAGTACCACCGGCACCGCAATCGTTGGGATGAGTGTTGCACGGAAATTCTGCAGGAACAGGTACATCACCAGGAACACCAGCACGATCGCCTCAATGAGGGTTTTCACCACTTCATTGATGGAGATTTTAACGAACGGCGTTGTATCGTACGGGTAGACAACTTTCAAACCAGCCGGGAAGAACGGCTGCAGTTTCTCAACCGTTGCGCGGACTGCCGCAGCCGTGTCCAGGGCGTTGGCACCGGTGGCCAGTTTAATACCTAAACCTGATGCAGGCTGTCCGTTAAAACGGGCGATAACATCATAGTTCTCACCGCCCAGCTCAACTTTAGCCACATCTTTAAGCAGCACGCGGGAGCCGTCCGGGTTGACCTTCAGCAGAATTTTGCTGAACTCATCGGCGGACTTCAAACGCGTCTGCGCGATGATGGAGGCGTTAAGCTGCTGGCCTTTTACCGGCGGCGTGCCGCCTAGCTGACCGGCTGCTACCTGGGCGTTCTGTGCTTTGATCGCGGTAATCACATCGACCGGCGTGAGCTGGAAGTTGTTGAGTTTGTTCGGATCCATCCAGATACGCATCGCATACTGCGCACCGAATAGCTGCACGTCACCTACGCCGGTCGTACGGCTGACCGGGTCTTTAATGGTTGCCCCAACGTAGTCCGCAATATCCTCCTGGGTCATGGAACCATCGGTATTGATCATACCGAGAACCATCAGGAAGCTGCTTGAGGATTTTTCTACGCTAACGCCTTGCTGCTGAACTTCCTGCGGTAACAGTGGCATAGCCAGCTGCAGTTTGTTCTGCACCTGAACCTGCGCGATATCCGCATCAGTCCCCGAGTCAAAGGTAATGGTTATCTGAACGGTACCAGAAGAATCACTGGTAGAGGACATATACATCAGGCCATCTATACCGTTCATGTTCTGTTCGATAACCTGTGTCACGGTATCCTGTACCGTTTTCGCATCTGCACCCGGGTAGCTTGCTGAGATCGTGATTGCCGGTGGCGCAATAGTTGGATACTGCGCGATGGGCAATTTCATGATCGCAAGCCCGCCCGCCAACATAATAATGATGGCGATGACCCAGGCAAAAATCGGGCGATCGATAAAAAACTTAGCCATGTCTTAACGGCTCCTGTTTAAGTTAAGACTTCGTTTGTTCGGACTGCGCGCCTGCGGCTGGTTGCTGCTCTTGACTTTTATTGTCTTCGGCCACTTCCTGCGCTTTCACCTGAACGCCGGGTTTCACTTTTTGCAAACCGGTAATAATCACGCGATCGCCATTCTGCAAGCCTTCGGTGACCAGCCATTTATCGCCAATTGCCTGCGACGTTTTCAGCTGACGCACTTCAACTTTGTCGTCCTTGCCCACCACCATTGCGGAAGCATCGCCGCGCGGCGTACGGGTCACACCTTGCTGAGGAACCAGCAGCGCATTGGGATTCACACCCTCTTCCAGTTTTGCTCGTACGAACATGCCTGGCAGCAGCGTTTTATCCGGGTTAGGGAAGATGGCACGCAGGGTGATTGAGCCGGTGGTCTGATCGACTGTCACATCGGAGAATTCTAATGAACCTTCCTGTGAATAAGCGATCCCGTCGTTGGTGACCAGCTGCACTTTAGCTTTACCGTTTTCCTGCTTCAGTTTGCCCTCAGCCAGTTCCTGTTTAAGACGCAGGAAATCATTGCTGGATTGGGTAACATCCACATAGATTGGGTCGAGCTGCTGCACGGTGGACAGCGCGGTCGTCTGCCCGTTGGTAACCAGCGCACCTTCAGTCACGGTCGATTTACCAATGCGACCGCTGATAGGCGAGGTCACTTTGGTGTACGCCAGGTTAATGCGTGCGCTTTCTACGGCGGCTTTCGCTGCCACAACCGCCGCGTTTGCCTGCTGTGAATCAGCAAGGGCGGTGTCGTAATCTTGTTGACTGATATATTTGGTACCTAACAGTTTCTGATAACGCTTAAGCGTCAGCTGAGCAATGTTCGCGCTGGCCTGTGCCTTTGCGAGATCGCCTTTGGCGCTATCGTAAGCGGCCTGATAGGTCGCAGGATCAATTTGATAAAGCGAGACACCCGCCTTGATTTCACTTCCTTCTTCAAAGTTGCGTTTCAGGATGATACCGCTAACCTGCGGGCGCACTTCAGCGATGCGGTAGGCGCTGGTCCGTCCAGGAAGCTCTGTTGTGATCTGCAAAGGTGCGCTTTTCAGAGTGACCACACCCACTTCAGGGGCTTGCGGCGCACTCTGTTGGGTCTCTTTGTCGTTACATCCTGTAAGCGCTAAGCTGCCTGAAAGCATCAGAACCGCCGCCAGAGGCGTAAACCCTCTGTTTTTGTTCATATGTAAACCTCGAGTGTCCGATTTCAAAGTTGTTCAATGGATCAAATGTCCACAAACCCATTGCTGCGTTTATATTATCGTCGTGCTATGGTACATACATTCACAAATGTATGTAAATCTGACTCCAGTAAATTCACCGACATATGGCACGAAAAACCAAACAACAAGCGCTTGAAACCCGCCAGCATATCCTTGATGTGGCTATCCGCCTGTTTTCTCAACAGGGGGTTTCTGCGACCTCGCTGGCAGACATTGCTAACGCGGCCGGTGTCACACGCGGTGCAATTTACTGGCATTTCAAAAATAAGTCGGATTTGTTTAATGAAATCTGGGAGCTAACTGAGTCCAGTATCGGCGATTTAGAAACTGAGTATCGGGCAAAATTTCCCGACGATCCACTCTCCGTCATCAGAGAATTGCTTATTTACATACTACAGGCAACGGTAACAGAAGAAAGACGCCGCTTAATGACGGAAATTATTTTCCACAAGTGTGAATTTGTGGGGGAGATGGCGATCATGCAGCAGGCGCGACGGGTCCTGTATATGGAGGGCAATGAGCGCATTGAGGCCAGCCTCCAGCGTTGCATCGACGCAGGCTCTTTGCCCGCGGAGCTGCGCCTTTCTCATGCGGTTATCGTCCTGCGTAGCTATATGACCGGCCTGATTGAAAACTGGCTGGTGGCCCCGGACAGCTTTGATTTATACGGGCAGGCGAAAGACCATGTAGCCGGTTTGCTGGAAATGTTTAAATTTTGTCCGACGCTGCTGACTTCCAACCCCGCCTGACGCCCTGCGCCCGGTGTCCCGTCTTTGAGATTGATGGCTGGCACGCGTAACAGGGGTCACTATTCTGCTTTTCTCCGGCGTGCTATGCTCATCGCTCCCTTTGACAGCTTGTCCTGACTCGTCCCCGTAGCGACACTTCCATGACTATGCAGCAAACGTCTCCATCACGAATTTTAATCGTCCTGATGTTCATTTTCGGTACGCTTTTGCCGTGCTTTTCTGCGCAGGCCCAGAGCTTTGGGGATGCGCCCGGCAGGACAGAGATACAAAATCAGCTCGACGCGCTAACGAAACAAAAAGAGCTGACGCCAAACGAAAAGCTCACGCAAAACGATCTGCTCCAGACGCTGGAAACGCTGGATAAAATCGGCCGTATAAAGCAGGAAACGACGGCGCTGAAAACTCAGGTAGCCCAGGCGCCGGAGAAGCTTCGTCAGGCCACGGATGCGCTGAGTACCATCAGTACCACCGATAACGACGATGCCGCGACACGGCAGACGCTTGCGACTCTTTCATTGCGCCAGCTTGAAGCTCGCGTTACCGCTACGCTTGATGACCTACAGGCCGCGCAGAACGATCTTGCCACCTATAACAGCCAGCTAGTCTCTTTGCAGACGCAGCCGGAACGCGTACAGAATGCGATGTATGGCGCTTCCCAGCAGCTCCAGCAAATCCGCAATAGGCTGAACGGCACAACGCCGGGGGAAGCGGCACTGCGTCCGAGCCAGCAAAACTTGCTGCTGGCCCAGCAGGCATTGCTTAATGCGCAGCTGGAGCAGCAGCGTAAAAGCCTGGAGGGCAACACCGTGCTCCAGGATACGCTACAAAAACAGCGCGACTACACCACCGCCCACATCAATCAGCTGGAACATTCACTGCAACTTTTGCAGGAAGCGGTCAACAGTAAGCGCCTGACGCTTACTGAAAAAACGGCGCAGGAGGCAGTTACGCCAGACGAAGCCGGCAGTATCCAGAATAACCCTCTGGTACGTCAGGAGCTGGACGTTAATCACCAGCTGAGCCAGCGGCTTATAGATGCCACACAAAGCGGCAATGAGCTGGTCCAGCGCAATATTCGCGTAAAAAACTGGCTTGACCGCGCGTTGCAATCGGAAAGCAACCTCAAGGAGCAAATCTCGGTCCTCAAAGGCAGCCTGCTGCTGTCTCGCATTTTGTACCAGCAACAGCAAACCTTGCCTTCGGCCGATGAACTTGAAGACATGACCAACCGCATTGCGGATCTGCGCCTTGAGCAATTTGATGTAAACCAGCAGCGCGACACGCTCTTCCAGAGCGATAGCTATGTCGACAGGCTTGAAGAAGGACATAAAGCCGAGGTTAACGACGAGGTGCACGACGCGCTGCTTCAGGTCGTCGATATGCGGCGTGAACTGCTCGATCAGCTTAATAAACAGCTCGGCAACCAGCTGATGATGGCCATCAATCTGCAAATTAATCAGCAGCAGCTGGTCAGCGTGAGCAGCAATCTGCAAAAAATGCTCACCCAGCAAATCTTCTGGGTCAACAGTAACAAACCAATGAACTGGGAGTGGATCAAGTCCTTCCCCGGCGCCCTTCACGAGCAGCTCAAATCTCTGAAGGTTGCTTTTAACGGGCAAAAAATGCTCGATGCGCTGTTTGTCTCTTTGTTTACCGCGTTGCCGCTGTTACTGCTTGCCGGGCTGCTGCGCTGGCGCTTTAGCTGGATTGATAAACAGCTGGTGAAACTTGCCGCAGAGGTGGGGCAGCTG
Source organism: uncultured Buttiauxella sp. (assembly GCA_946480445.1). Taxonomy (GTDB): domain Bacteria; phylum Pseudomonadota; class Gammaproteobacteria; order Enterobacterales; family Enterobacteriaceae; genus Dryocola. The sequence continues at coordinate 160,536 of CAMLJN010000006.1, read as the reverse complement.
CGCAGCGACAGCCAGCTTAATACGCCAAAAGCCATTTTGTTAAACCTGTTGAAGGTGATACCGGCGACGCTTGCCATCCTGGCCGTGGGGCTGGTGGTGCTGTTTATGCAGACCAGCATCAGCGACATGCTGTGGAGTTTTGCCAAAGAGCTGGCGTTGTTCTGGCTGGTGTTTGGTCTGACGTGGCGCATCCTGTCGGCCAGGGGCATGGCCGTGACGCACTTCACTATGCCCGAGCAGCTTACGCGCCATTATCGGCGCCAGATTGTCCGTATCAGCCTTGCGCTGCTACCGCTTCTGTTCTGGTCGGTCGTCGGCGAGCACTCGCCGCTGCACCTGATGGATGACGTCCTCGGCCAGTTTATGATTTTCCTTAACCTGCTGCTGATTACGGCGCTGGTGGTGCCCATGTGGCGCGACAACTGGCGGGATAAAGAGTCTCACACGCTGCGTCTGGTGACGCTGACCGTGCTGTTTATCGTGCCTATTGCGCTGCTGGTACTCACCGTAACAGGTTATTTTTACACCACGCTGCGTCTGGCGAACCGCTGGATCGATACGGTTTACCTGGTCATTATCTGGAACCTGCTGCATCAGACGGTGATCCGTGGTCTGAGCGTTGCAGCCCGCCGTATGGCCTATCGTCGGGCGCTTGCCCGCCGCCAGCACCTGGTTAAAGAGGGGGCGGAAGGGGCCGAGCCGGTAGAAGAGCCGCCGCTCGCGCTGGATCAGATCAACCAGCAAACCATGCGCCTGACGATGCTGCTTATGTTTTCCCTGTTTGGCCTGGTGTTTTATGCGATCTGGTCAGATTTGATTACCGTTTTTGCCTATCTGGACAGCATCGTGCTGTGGCACTACAACGGCACGGAGGCCGGTGCTGCGGTGACAAAAGATGTGACGATGGGCAGCCTGCTCTTTGCAGTAGTGGCGTTTATGGTCGCCTGGGCGCTGATACGCAACCTGCCGGGGCTGCTGGAAGTGCTGATCCTCTCGCGGCTGAAAATGCGCCAGGGCGCATCTTACGCCATCACCACCATCATGAATTACGCCATCATTGTCATCGGGGCCATGACGGTATTTGGCTCGCTGGGCGTCTCGTGGGACAAACTGCAGTGGCTTGCGGCGGCTCTGTCGGTCGGCCTTGGGTTTGGGTTGCAGGAGATCTTCGGTAACTTTGTTTCCGGCCTGATTATCCTGTTTGAACGTCCGGTGCGCATTGGCGATACGGTGACCATCGGCACCTTCTCCGGGAGCGTCAGCAAGATCCGTATCCGCGCCACGACGATCACGGACTTCGACCGCAAGGAAGTGATCATTCCCAATAAGGCGTTTGTAACCGAACGGCTGATCAACTGGTCGCTGACCGACACGATCACCCGCGTGGTTATTCGCCTTGGCGTTGCCTACGGCTCCGATCTGGATAAGGTGCGTGAAATCCTGCTAAAAGCTGCGCATGAACACCCGAAAGTGATGCACGATCCTGAGCCAACGGTGTTCTTCACCACCTTTGGGGCCAGCACGCTGGATCACGAGCTGCGTTTATACGTTCGCGAGCTGCGCGATCGCAGCTACACGGTGGATGAGCTAAACCGCGCCATCGATCGTCTGTGCCGCGAAAAAAATATCAACATTGCCTTTAATCAGCTGGAAGTGCATCTGCGCAATGAGAAGGGGGAGGAGTTTACCGAAGTAAAGCGCGACAGCACTAAGCGTGACGGAGGGGATCTTTCCCCTGCGTAAACAGAAAAGGGCTAGCGGGGAGAGGATTCTTCCCGCTGCTTGCGCAGGAAATCCTGGCGAACAATCTCCAGCGCGCTCAGGACCGTTGAGGTCGGAATGTTATTCTCCTCGAGCAGCATAATTAAATCGACGGCAAGTTTTACATCTTCCGGGGCGTTTTCCAGCGACATTTAAGACATCCATGGTTTATGAAAAAACAATTTTCGCGTGATAAAGACAAACAGTGCTGAACCCAGCAGCGCAGCAAGCAATGCTTTCGGTTCAACCGTTGCCAGCGTGCCGATATTAAGGGCGGCGCAGATATAGCCGCCAGTCAGCGCGCCCGCCACGGCCATCACTAACACAACCACAAATCCTCCCCGTGGCACAGGGCGAAAGCTGTTCACCGCTATCCCTGTCAGCACGCCGATAATTACCCAGATTGACAGGCCCATCGTTTTTCCCCTGAAGGTCAGTTATCGTCTCAGTATAGCTAACCCAGGCCGCGTTCCCTGCGTTCTATGGCCCGTTCGATGCGGGCGATGGCCTGGCGGCAGCGCTGCAGTCGGCCTTCCTGGGCGGCGATTTCCCGCTGGAGCTGCTGTTGACCGGCAAGCGTGCTTTGCGTGCCAAGTTTGCTTTCGCGATCGCCGATCATCGACAGCAGACGGCGCTCGTAGTCCTGATGGGTGGAAAGTTTTTCATAAAGATTCTCCGGCACGGGTTTCTGCGGTTCGTTTGCCCGCATTTTCCAGGTCGCCAGCTCGCGGGTCAGGGCGGCAATCTGCGCGACAAGTTTTTCTGCGACAAAGGCGACCTGCTCCGTTTTGCCGGTGTTCACGCTAAGCTCAAGCTGAGCGAGATTAGCCTGGGCTTCGGCGAGATAATCTTTAAGCTGGGTGCTGTGCGTTGTAAAAAGCTTTTTATCGAAGCGGGCCTGTGAAGCACGCTGCAAAGAAAGTGGCTCAATGGCCGCAGCCAGTTCCGCAACGCGTGCCTGAAGGACTTGTAAGAGCGATGCGGTTTTCACAAAATGACTCTCCAGTGACAGCGCGGTTTTCGCGCCGGATTATTTCGGGACCAGGTATGCAACGGACTATTTTAATCATCATCGGCTGGCTGGCGGTAGTCCTTGCGACGCTCGGCGTCGTGCTGCCGTTGCTGCCCACCACACCGTTCCTGCTGCTGGCCGCCTGGTGCTTTGCGCGATCCAGCCCTCGCTTCCATTATTGGCTGCTGTACCGTTCCTGGTTCGGCGGCTATTTACGCCACTGGCAAGCGCATCGCGCGCTCCCTGCGGGGGCAAAGCCTAAGGCTCTGATATTTATTGTACTGACCTTTGCGGTTTCTGTTTATCTGGTCAACATTGTATGGGTGCGGCTATTTTTACTGGCGATGATGTGCGCCCTGCTTTTCTTTATGTGGCGTATGCCGGTCGTTGACGAAAAACAACAAAAACCCTGAACAGCACGGGCGATGGTTGCAAATCTGCGCGCCAGCCAGTAAATTCGACCGTTTTCGAGCACGGGTGCGGCGGGTTAATTGTTAAACGGCAGTTCATCCACAACCTGCAACGCGCTCTGTGAGTTTCATGTTTTAAGCAGGCAAAAACCCATGACCGCGACTGCGCAGCAGCTTGAGTACCTGAAAAATAGCATTAAAAGCATCCCTGATTACCCAAAACCGGGGATCCTGTTTCGTGACGTTACCAGCTTGCTGGAAGATCCGAAAGCTTATGCCACCAGCATCGAATTACTGGTCGCTCGCTTTAAAGACACTGGCATCACGAAAGTAGTGGGCACCGAAGCCCGTGGCTTCCTGTTTGGCGCACCTGTGGCGCTGGCGCTTGGCGTGGGCTTTGTGCCGGTTCGTAAACCACGCAAGCTGCCGCGTGAAACCATCGCAGAAAGCTACGAGCTGGAATACGGTACCGATCAGCTGGAAATCCACGTTGATGCCATTAAGCCGGGTGACAAAGTGCTGGTGGTCGACGATCTGCTGGCGACCGGCGGCACCATCGAAGCGACAGTTAAGCTGATCCGTCGCCTGGGTGGGGAAGTGACCGACGCGGCCTTCATCATCAATTTGTTTGATATTGGTGGCGAGCAGCGTCTTGAGAAAATGGGCGTAAAAAGCTACTGCCTCGTGCCGTTCCCGGGCCACTGAGTCCAGCACACGCTTTTTCCTTCTTTCTGAGCAATCGCAAGCCTCGCCCATCGGGTGAGGCTTATGTTAGCATTACCCCCAAATTCACCTTTCCCGCGATCAAGAAGCCTAATCCCGAATGAGCTACCAGGTCTTAGCCCGCAAATGGCGCCCACAAACTTTTGCTGATGTTGTCGGCCAGCAACACGTGCTGACCGCGCTGGCTAATGGTTTGTCGCTGGGCCGTATCCACCATGCTTATCTCTTTTCCGGGACGCGCGGCGTAGGGAAAACCTCCATCGCCCGTCTGCTGGCGAAAGGACTGAATTGCGAAACCGGCATTACCGCGACGCCGTGTGGCGTGTGCGACAACTGCCGGGAAATCGAACAGGGGCGCTTTGTCGACCTGATTGAAATCGACGCCGCTTCGCGTACCAAGGTCGAAGACACTCGCGACCTGCTGGACAACGTGCAGTACGCCCCCGCACGCGGCCGCTTTAAAGTCTATCTGATAGATGAAGTGCACATGCTCTCGCGTCACAGCTTTAACGCGCTGTTGAAAACGCTCGAAGAGCCGCCTGCGCACGTCAAATTCCTGCTGGCGACCACCGATCCGCAAAAGCTGCCGGTCACCATTTTATCCCGCTGCCTGCAATTCCACCTGAAAGCGCTGGACGTCGAGCAGATCCGCCATCAGCTGGAGCATGTCCTCGGGGAAGAGAAAATCACCAGCGAGCCGCGCGCATTGCAGCTGCTTGCCCGTGCCGCCGACGGTAGCCTGCGCGATGCGCTAAGCCTTACCGACCAGGCTATTGCCAGCGGCGACGGACAGATTACCACCGCTTCGGTGAGCACGATGCTCGGGACGCTGGATGACGATCAGGCGCTGTCGCTTATTGAAGCAATGGTCGGCGCCGAGGGCGCGCGCGTAATGTCGCTGCTGAATGAGGCCGCGGCAAGGGGCGTGGAGTGGGAAGCGCTGCTGGTGGAAATGCTCAGCCTTCTGCACCGCGTGGCAATGATCCAGCTGTCACCCTCTGCTTTGGGGGGCGACATGGCAGCCATTGAACAACGTATGCGCGAGCTGGCCCGCACCGTACCGCCTGCGGAAGTGCAGCTTTATTATCAGACGCTGCTCATAGGGCGCAAAGAGCTGTCGTGGGCGCCTGACCGCCGTATGGGCATAGAGATGACGCTTCTGCGTGCGCTGGCCTTCCATCCACGCAAGCCGATGCCGGAGCCGGAACAGCCCCGCATGGCGGCAAGTATCCCGGTGGTGAATCCGGGGCCGTCGCCGCAGCCTGCTGCGCCGCCGCCGCGGCATAGCGATATCCCGTTGCCGGACACCACAAGCCAGGTGCTGCAGGCGCGCACACAGCTGATGCGCCAGCAGGGAGCCAACAAAGCAAAAAAGAGTGAGCCGGCAGCGCCAAATCCAGCGCGGCCGGCAAAAAACACCACCGCACTGGAGCGTCTGGCATCCGTTACCGATCGCGTGCAGTCGCGTGCGGCCGTAGCGGCGCAGGAGAAGCCCGCTGCGAAACCTGAAGCCTACCGCTGGAAGTCGCAAACGGTCACCGAAGTGGTGCCTGAACCGGTTGCGACGCCGAAGGCGCTCAAGCGTGCGCTGGAACATGAGAAAACGCCTGAGCTTGCCCAGAAACTGGCGCAGGAAGCCATCGAACGCGATGCCTGGGCGGCTGAGATTAACCAGCTGGTGCTGCCAAAACTGGTGCAGCAGCTGGCGTTAAACGCCTGGAAAGAGCAGGATGGCAACCGCGTTTGCCTGCATTTGCGTTCCAGCCAGCGCCACCTGAATTCCCCGTCGGCGCAGAAAGCGCTGACGGATGCAATGAGTACCCACGGCGGTGAAGCCGTTGAACTGACTATTATTGAAGATGATAATCAGGCCCAGCGTACGCCGCTGGAGTGGCGTCAGGCTATCTATGAAGAGAAGCTGGCGCAGGCAAGAGAGTCAATGAGCGCTGATAATAACATTCAGACGCTGCGTCGTTTCTTTGATGCGGAGCTGGATGAAGACAGCATTCGCCCTATTTGACAGACGGGCAACCGGCCTGTTGTAAACCCTGAAAGCCGCTAAGCGTCTTGTACGATTAGGCGGCCCGAGCGAAAGAGAGAAGATTATGTTTGGAAAAGGCGGTCTGGGTAACCTGATGAAGCAAGCCCAGCAGATGCAGGAAAAAATGGCCCAGGTTCAGGAAGAAATCGCCCAGATGGAAGTCACTGGCGAATCTGGCGCGGGCCTGGTAAAAGTCACTATCAACGGGGCGCATAACTGCCGCCGTATTGAAATCGACCCGAGCCTGTTGGAAGACGACAAAGAAATGGTCGAAGACCTGGTTGCTGCGGCCTTCAACGATGCGGCTCGTCGTATCGGTGAAGCGCAGAAAGAAAAAATGGCCGGCGTATCCAGCGGGATGCAGCTGCCACCAGGTTTTAAAATGCCTTTCTGATAGCACTGGTTCCCGGCTTTCTCCTCCTTTGGAGAGAAGGCCGGGATGCGCGCGTCCTGGCTTATAGCCACCCCCGCTTATTCCTCATCCAGCTCCCCGTAACACTCGGCAAGAAATTCAATCAGCGCCCTGACGGCCGGTAGCTGCCCGCGCCTTGTGGGAAAGACGACGTGAACGATCTCCCGTCTGGTTCGCCATTCCGGCAGCAGATGCACCAGTTTCCCCGCGGCGATTTGCTCCTTCAGTAACAATAGCGGCAGCTGCACAATTCCCACTCCGGCGAGCGCTGCGCTGCGCAGAGCAAGCATATCCGTGGTAATAAAACGTGGGGTATGATGCAGGGTTACTTCCTGCTTGCCCGGCCCAATCAGGCACCAGCGATATACCTGCTGCGGCTTGCTTAAGGCGAGGCTTGGCCAGGGCTGAAGATCGGCGGGTGAAGCGGGGACGCCGAACTGTGCCACCAGCTCGGGGCTGGCAACCAGGCACATGCTGCGGTCGGCCAGTTTGCGCATCACCAGCTCGCTGTCCTCCAGCGGAAGCGGGCGCACACGAATCGCCATATCGACATTTTCATTGAGCACGTCGACCTGGCGATTGGTTTCTTCCAGCTGGAGAGTGACCTGGGGGTACTTAGCCATAAACCGCGCCAGCATCTCGCCAACGTGGACGTGCAGTAACGTCACCGGACAGGTCAGCCGTACCAGGCCGCGCGGCTCAGCCTGTAAGGTGTCAATGGCCTGCTGTGCGGCTTCCGCCTCGATAATCATTGCCTTGCAGTGGCGATAAAAAATGTGTCCGGCTTCGGTGACGGTGAAAGTGCGGGTTGAACGCTGAATCAGTCGGGTGTTTAACCTCTCTTCCAGGAGTGCAATGCGGCGGCTCAGCCGGGATTTAGGAATGCCGATCGCGCGGCTGGCCGGGGAGAATCCGCCGTTATCCACTACCTGCACGAAATACCAGAGATCGTTGAGGTCCTGCATCTTTATTGTCCTGTTAGTGGGACACTGAGTCCATTTTCCCAGTCTACCGAAAGCAGCGTCTGATGCGTAAGCTTTATCCCATAGCGTTCGACAATTTATGGAGATAACGATGAAATCAATTCTTGGCGTGTATTCCGCTCCGGCGTCTCACTGGGTGGGCGATGGGTTCCCGGTTCGTTCCCTGTTCTCTTATTCAGCCTTTGAAAAGCAGCTTAGCCCATTCCTGCTGCTGGACTACGCGGGCCCGGCGGAATTTAAACCGAGCAACAAAGGCCAGCGCGGCGTGGATCAGCATCCGCACCGTGGTTTTGAGACGGTCACTCTCGTTTATAAAGGGGAGGTTGCGCACCGCGACTCCACCGGCAGTGGCGGGGTGATTGGACCGGGGGATGTGCAGTGGATGACGGCGGGCAGTGGAATTTTGCACGAAGAGTTTCATTCTCCGGCCTTTAGTGAAAAAGGAGGCACGCTTGAAATGGTGCAACTCTGGGTAAACCTGCCGGCAAAAGACAAATCGACTCCGCCTGGCTATCAGTCGATTACCGATGCCAGCATTCCGGTGGTGACCCTGCCGGATAATGCGGGGACGGCACGCGTTATCGCCGGGGAAATGGACGGGCACAAAGGCCCGGCACAGACCTTCTCGCCGATGCGTATTTTGGATCTCAAGCTGAATGCGCATAGCGTGACGAAGCTAAGCTTGCCCGATGGCTGGAACACAGCGCTGGTGGTACTCAAAGGCACGGTGCAGGTCAACGACCAGGAAGTGGCGCGCGAAGCACAGCTCGTGGTGCTGGATGCGAAAGGTGAAAGCGTCATCATCGAAGCCAATAACGAGGCCACAGTGCTGGTGCTCAGCGGCGAGCCTCTCAACGAACCCGTGGTGGGCTACGGGCCGTTTGTGATGAACACCCGCGAGGAAATTAAAGCGGCCATTGCCGATTTTAACCAGGGGCGTTTTGGTCAGCATACGGCGTAAACTTTTCCCCTTGTGCGAGCCGTCGCGCAGGGGGACTATCTTTTTCTATGCCCGCCGCTGGCGCTAATGTTAGGCTATGGGCCACTGTTTTTTTAGAAGTCTGAGCGATGCAAACCAGCCCTTTACTTACCGCCCTTATGGAATCCCTGCGCTGTCTGCCCGGCGTGGGGCCTAAATCCGCCCAGCGTATGGCGTTTACCCTGCTGCAACGCGATCGCAGCGGCGGCATGCGCCTTGCGCAGGCCCTGACACGCGCCATGTCGGAAATCGGCCACTGCGCGGACTGTCGGACCTTCACCGAACAGGAGGTCTGCGCCATCTGCGCCAACCCGCGTCGCCAGGAAAACGGGCAGATTTGCGTGGTGGAAACCCCGGCGGATATTCATGCTATCGAAGCCACCGGTCAGTTCTCAGGGCGTTACTTTGTCCTGATGGGCCATCTTTCGCCGCTGGACGGTATCGGGCCTGACGATATAGGTCTTGGCCGTCTGGAAGAGCGCTTAGCGAACGAAGCCATCCGCGAGATCATTCTCGCCACTAACCCAACGGTAGAAGGGGAAGCTACGGCTAACTACATCGGCGAGTTGTGCGGGCAATACGGCGTAGAGGCCAGCCGTATCGCGCACGGCGTGCCGGTGGGCGGCGAGCTGGAAATGGTCGATGGCACCACGCTTTCGCATTCTCTGGCCGGACGCCACAAGATTACTTTCTAGCCAAATGTGGGGAGATTGTTTTACTCCCCGCTTGAAAACTTCTTCTGCTATCCCCATTACTCCCTCAACGTTTTCATCACCTACGTATTTTGATTTTGTTGAGGTATCAATGACCATGAAAGGACAAGAGACCCGTGGCTTCCAGTCTGAAGTGAAACAGCTTCTGCACCTGATGATCCATTCTCTCTATTCAAATAAAGAAATATTCCTGCGTGAACTGATCTCCAACGCCTCCGATGCGGCGGATAAGCTGCGTTTTCGCGCGCTGTCTCAGGCCGATCTGTACGAGGGTGACGGCGAACTGCGCGTGCGCGTCTCTTTTGATAAAGAAAAGCGTACGCTGACCATCGCCGATAACGGTATCGGTATGACACGCGATGAAGCCATCGATCATTTAGGGACCATTGCCAAGTCCGGTACCAAAGCGTTCCTCGAATCCATGGGATCTGACCAGGCGAAAGACAGCCAGCTTATCGGCCAGTTCGGGGTAGGCTTCTACTCCGCGTTTATCGTGGCAGATAAAGTGACCGTGCGCACTCGCGCAGCAGGCGCGTCTGCCGATGAAGGCGTGTTCTGGGAATCAGAAGGCGCAGGCGAATACACCGTAGCGGACATCACCAAGGCCGATCGCGGGACTGAAATCACTCTGCACTTGCGTGAAGGCGAAGACGAGTTCCTCGACGACTGGCGCGTGCGTTCTATCATCGGCAAGTATTCCGATCACATCGCGCTGCCGGTTGAGATCGAAACTCGCGAAGAAAAAGACGGTGAAACCCTCCTCGGCTGGGAAAAAATCAACAAAGCCCAGGCGCTGTGGACGCGCAGCAAGTCTGATGTCAAAGACGAAGAATACAACGAGTTCTACAAGCATATCGCCCACGACTTTACCGACCCGCTGGCCTGGAGCCACAACCGCGTGGAAGGTAAGCAGGAATACACCAGCCTGCTGTATATCCCTTCTCAGGCGCCGTGGGACATGTGGAACCGCGATCACAAGCACGGGCTGAAGCTGTACGTGCAGCGCGTGTTTATCATGGACGACGCCGAGCAGTTCATGCCGAACTACCTGCGTTTTGTGCGCGGCCTGATAGATTCCAACGATCTGCCGCTGAACGTCTCCCGTGAAATTCTGCAGGACAGCCGTGTGACGCAGAACCTGCGTAGCGCGCTGACCAAACGCGTGCTGCAAATGCTGGAGAAACTGGCAAAAGACGACGGCGAAAAATACCAGACCTTCTGGAAAAACTTCGGCCTCGTACTCAAAGAAGGCCCGGCGGAAGACAGCGCCAACCAGGAAGCTATTGCTAAGCTGCTGCGCTTTGCGAGCACCCATACCGACTCCTCCGCACAAACCGTATCGCTGGAAGAGTATGTGTCCCGCATGAAAGAAGGGCAGGAGAAGATCTACTACATCACCGCAGACAGCTACGCGGCGGCGAAGAGCAGCCCGCATCTGGAACTGCTGCGCAAGAAAGGCATCGAAGTGCTGCTGCTTTCTGACCGCATCGACGAGTGGATGATGAGCTACCTGACCGAGTTCGACGGCAAAGCCTTCCAGTCCGTGAGCAAAACCGACGAATCGCTGGAAAAACTGGCCGACGAAGAAACCGCAGAAGCGAAAGAAGCTGAAAAAGCGCTGGAGCCATTTGTGGATCGCGTTAAGACCCTGCTGGGCGATCGCGTGAAAGAAGTTCGCCTGACGCACCGTCTGACCGATACTCCGGCGATTGTCACCACCGACAGCAACGACATGAGCACCCAGATGGCGAAACTGTTTGCCGCAGCGGGCCAGGCCGTGCCGGAAGTGAAGTACATCTTCGAGCTGAATCCGGATCATGGTCTGGTGAAGCGCGCTGCCGATACGCAGGACGAAGCACAGTTTGGCGAGTGGGTTGAGCTATTGCTCGATCAGGCTCTGCTGGCAGAGCGCGGTACGCTGGAGGATCCAAACCAGTTTATCCGCCGTATGAACCAGCTGCTGGTTTCCTGAGTTAGGTCGATAAGCCAATAAAACCATCTGCAAGCGCAGGTGGGTGATTGCTGACAAGGGAGGAAAAATGTTTTTCCTCCCTTTTGATTGGTTATCGAAACGCGATTAGCTGAGTTTTCTGGTGTTGGGTTTTGTTATCTCTGCTTGTCCAGCAAGAGGATGAGGGGGACTCTCAGTCTAAAAACCGATATTTAGGCTAATGCCGTTTCCTGAATGGTCAAAATCAAAAGTAGACCATGTATCGGTTCGCTCTCGTTGGCTCAACCTGTCCGGTTTCGTAAACATATCCGGCATTTTCTTATCCTTATTTGATTCCAGGCAAACCTTACCGTAGCAGACTTTATCCTGCTGGAAAGAAAAAGGTGAATCATCATATTCTGTAATAAGCTTGTCGGCTGCCAGCAGCGGGTTAGAGAGCAGCGTAATTGCAATAATGCTTTTTACCAGGTGGCGTAGCAAGGTCATTAATGTGAATAATTCAGGCATGATATTTCTCCGTAAATAACAATTAACCATCCTTTCCGGTTTTTCGGAAATACTTTTGCTCACGTATTTCGGGCAGGGGGAGCTGCCCGAGAAAAAGGGTATAAAAAATGATGTTATCGGATTAGCGTAAGGCGGGCGCCTTACGCAGGGTTCAGTACATTAAGGCCACTGAAGTTTGCTTTCCCAGCCTTTTTGCGCCATGCACTGAGTAAATAATCGCTCCCGGCTTTCGCTGTTTACATCCATCACATAGCTTTCGATCTCCGGCTTTTTCACAGCCCGGGTTTTCTCGCCATCACAATCATCTTTCTTCGTACAGGCCTCGTAGTAAGTTGTGTACTTAGTGCGCTGCGCAACCTCATTTCTCACCGGGAATGTTTGCTGGGCCTGCGTCTCACAGGCTGCGCGAGCGGAGGTATACTCCTGCGCGTTACTGCGGGTCTTTACCCACTGCGACGCACAGCCGCTTAGCAGCAAACAACAAACGAGAGTGGCAAAGGTCTTATTCATGGCAGGTGCTCTTCCTCATAGCAAAACAGATCTCCGGGTTGGCAGTCCAGCGCCTTGCAAAGGCGTTCGACCGTATCAAGCTTAATGCCCTTAATTTTGCCATTTTTCATTAATGACAAATTGGCTTCAGTAATGCCGATCGCTGCGGCAAGCTCCTTTGAACGGATTTTCCTTTTGGCCATCATGACATCAAGCGTAATTATAATTGCCACATATAAACCTTATATATAAAGCGCATTCTCTTCATGAATTTTGGTCGATTCACGTATCATCCAGGCGAATGCGCAAAGAATGAACCCGACGACTATTTCATACACGCTATTGGTGGACAGCCCGAAGGAAAAAACAAAGATCCTTTCTCCTGGCGGTAAATCCAGTGAAACCGCGAGGCTCTGGCATGTCCAGCTCAATTGGTAGAGAAAAGGGCCGAGGATATTCATTATACCCGCAGCCCACAGAAGCTTAAAGTTCCGGGTGGTCCACAGCTCGTTTCTGGACAGGCGAAGGAAAAACAGGCTGGTCAGAAACCAAACCAGCGACGAGATGAGCGTGGGGAAAAAACTCAGCATAAACAGCAATACGATAGCGCTATTTGAGAGCTGGAAAGCCGGATCCGCCAGCAGCGGCTGGCTTTCAGAAAGCGCCTGCAAAATACCCTGAAGCATCACGGAACTGTGGCGAAACCACATATAGAGTTCCCCGAGGGTATAGGCGAGGCCCAACCCGAGGGCGAGTATTGCCGTGCTCTTACCGACATAGCTGAGACGAATCAGAGAGTGCTGCTTTGGCGTGTTGGTCCGCGATTTCATGGAGGGTTGTCCTTAACAAAATAAGATTTCACGGCGATTATGGCAGTAAAAATCATCGCGAGACAATAATTTTTTATCGTTTTGTGCAAATTAATCTCGGAATAGTCTGGCACTGCAGACATAAAAGGCGGTTTAGCTGAACCGATTCTGGGTACAGATGACGTGGAAAGCTGCCCGAGCGGCCCGGTGGACTTGAGGAACAGAACCCGCCTTACCCCCTCGCTTTCTTGAGATGAAGCCGCCTTTAATGGTAAGGTCATCGCCTCAGATTGAAATAGACAAAATCCAAACGTATGGGGAATTACGCAATGCGTATTATTCTGCTCGGCGCTCCGGGCGCAGGTAAAGGGACTCAGGCACAGTTCATCATGGAGAAATACGGTATTCCGCAAATTTCCACCGGTGATATGTTACGTGCCGCGGTAAAATCTGGTTCAGAGCTGGGTAAAAAAGCCAAAGACATCATGGACGCCGGCAAGCTGGTGACCGATGAGCTGGTTATTGCGCTGGTGAAAGAGCGTATTACTCAGGAAGATTGCCGCAACGGTTTCCTGCTTGATGGCTTCCCGCGTACTATTCCACAGGCTGATGCGATGAAAGAAGCTGGCATCAATGTGGATGTGGTTCTGGAGTTTGCGGTACCCGATGAGCTGATCGTTGAGCGTATCGTTGGTCGTCGCGTTCACGCACCTTCCGGCCGCGTTTACCACGTCACCTTCAATCCACCAAAAGTGGAAGGTAAAGACGACGTAACCGGTGAAGCGCTGACCACTCGTAAAGATGACCAGGAAGAAACCGTGCGTAAGCGCCTGGTGGAATACCATCAGATGACGGCTCCGCTGATCTCGTATTACAGCAAAGAAGCTGAAGCGGGTAACACGAAATACGTGAAGATCGACGGCACCCGCAAAGTGACCGAAGTCAGCGCAGAGCTGGCTAAAATCCTCGGCTAATCTTAAGCCTGAGCGAAAATACCAGGGCATGCCCTGGTATTTTTTTGTCTGCATAATGCCCTTTCGCTGTTATCGGTTTCTCCTGCGGGCTTTTACGATACACTTATCAGTAATTTGTTGATAAGGAGGGGTAATGAGTCAGGAAAAAATAGGCGTTTTACTGGCGAATCTTGGGACGCCTGATGCACCGACTCCGGCGGCGGTAAAACGCTACCTGCGCCAGTTTTTGAGCGATAAACGCGTGGTGGATACGCCGCGTTTACTCTGGTGGCCTCTGCTGCGCGGAGTGATCCTGCCGATACGTGCCCCCCGCGTGGCAAAGCTCTATGCTTCCGTGTGGATGGAGGAAGGCTCTCCGCTGATGGTCTACAGCCGCCGTCAACAGCAGGCGCTGGCCGCTCAGCTACCCGGCACGCCTGTCGTACTGGGAATGAGTTATGGCAATCCTTCGCTAAAAAGCGCGGTGGACGAACTGCTGGCGCACAATGTCGACCATATTGTCGTGCTGCCGCTTTACCCGCAGTTCTCCTGTTCAACCGTCGCGGCCGTTTGGGATGAGCTGGGGCGTATTTTTGCTGGCTATCGTTCCCTGCCATCCATCACGCTGATACGTGATTACGCCGAGGACTCCGCCTATATCAACGCGCTGGCGGACTCGGTGAAAAGGTCTTTTGCCGTGCATGGCGAGCCGGATGTTTTGCTGCTCTCTTACCACGGCATTCCGCAGCGCTATGCTAACGAAGGCGACGATTATCCCCAGCGCTGCCGGGATACCACGCGTGAGCTGCTGTCCGCGCTCGAGCTGCCGCCGGAAAAGGTCATGATGACCTACCAGTCGCGCTTCGGACGTGAGCCGTGGCTGATGCCTTATACGGATGAAACGCTGAAAATGCTGGCGGAGAAAGGAGTGAAGCATATCCAGGTTATGTGCCCCGGTTTTTCTGCCGACTGCCTTGAGACGCTTGAGGAAATGGCGGTCCAGAACCGCGAAGTCTTCATCGAAGCGGGCGGCACGAAGTATGAATATATTCCTGCACTTAATGACGATCCCGCCCATATTGCCATGATGCAGAGCCTTATCGAGCGCTATCGCTAATCGCGTGAAAGGCCGTGAATGTGCTACCATTCGCGGCCTGATTAGCCACATCCAACGACATCATGAAATTTCCCGGTAAACGCAAGTCCAAACACTATTTTCCCGTAAGCGCCCGCGATCCGCTTTTGCAGCAGGTTCAGCCTGAAAACGAAACGGGGACTTCCTGGATTGTTGGTATCGACCAGACGCTGGTGGATATTGAGGCCAAAGTTGACGACGAATTTGTTCAGCGTTACGGGCTAAGCTTCGGGCACTCTCTGGTTATCGACGATGACGTCGCAGAGGCGCTCTATCGGGAGCTGGTACAAAAGAATCTCATTACCCATCAGTTTGCTGGCGGCACCATTGGCAACACGATGCACAACTATTCCGTGCTGGCAGACGATCGCTCGGTATTGCTCGGCGTGATGTGCAGCAATATAGAAATTGGCAGCTATGCCTATCGCTATCTGTGTAATACGTCCAGCCGCACCGATCTTAACTATTTACAGGGCGTGGACGGGGCGATTGGCCGCTGCTTTACGCTGATTGGTGAGCAGGGCGAACGTACCTTCGCTATCAGCCCGGGGCATATGAACCAGCTGCGCGCCGAGAGTATTCCTGAAGAAGTGATTGCTGGCGCCTCCGCGCTGGTGCTCACCTCTTACCTGGTCCGCTGCAAACCGGGCGAACCTATGCCTGACGCCACCATGCAGGCTATCGCCTACGCCAAAAAATATAATGTCCCGGTGGTACTGACGCTGGGCACAAAATACGTGATTGCTGAAAACCCGCAGTGGTGGCAGGCGTTTCTCAAAGAACACGTTTCCATCCTGGCAATGAATGAAGAAGAGGGCGAAGCCCTGACCGGCGAAAGCGATCCGCTGCTTGCCTCAGACAAGGCGCTGGACTGGGTTGATTTAGTGCTGTGCACCGCCGGGCCGGTGGGTCTGTATATGGCGGGCTTTACCGAAGAATCGGCGAAACGCACGACTCAGCATCCGCTGCTGCCGGGGGCGATTGCCGAATTTAACCAGTACGAATTCAGCCGCGCCATGCGCCATAAAGACTGCCAGCAGCCGCGGCGTATTTTCTCCCATATTGCCCCTTATATGGGCGGCCCGGAGAAAATCATGAACACTAACGGCGCAGGTGACGGGGCATTAGCCGCCTTGCTGCATGATATCACCGCGAATAACTATCACCGCTCCAATGTGCCAAATTCCAGCAAGCACCAGTTCACCTGGCTGACCTATTCGTCTCTGGCACAGGTGTGTAAGTATGCGAATCGCGTGAGCTACCAGGTGCTGAATCAGCATTCTCCGCGCCTGACGCGTGGTTTGCCTGAGCGTGAAGATAGCCTTGAAGAGTCTTACTGGGATCGTTAAGTAAAACGCCCCTCTCCCTTGGGGAGAGGGGCGTGGTAAGGGCGGCAGACTAGCCTGTTACCGCTTCCTGATCCGCTGGTTTCTCCAGCAGTCCAATCATGGTGTTGGCAATCTCCCTTTCACCCATCACGACCTGGTTCGCCCCGCGTTCGGTTATATAATCTACCTCGTCGTCGTAGTGCGCACGGGCAATGATTTCTATATTCGGGCACTTCGCACGCGCGGCGGCGACGATTTCCCCAGCCTCGTAGCCGTTGGGAATGGTGAGCAGCAGCCAGCGGGCGCAGTCCAGATGCGCCAGATTCATGATTTCCTCGTTAGCCGCATTGCCCAGCACGGCGCGTACACCGCGTTCACGCAGTTCGTCCACGCGGCTGCGGGAGGTTTCCACGACCACCAGTGGGATCCCCTGGGCCATCAGCTTCTCACCCAGCAGGCTGCCGACGCGGCCAAACCCTATCAGCAGGGCGTGATTGCAGATATCCACCGGGATTTGTTTTTCTTCTTCAATAGCCTCTTCCAGGGTCTGCTCTTCCAGCGTCTCTGTTTTGGAGAGATAGCGCTCAAGCACGGCGAACAGAATAGGGTTGAGCATAATCGACAGGATAGCGCCCGCCAGCACCAGATTCTGGCCGGTTTGCGGCAGCAGATTCAGCGCCATGCCGAGGCCCGCAAGAATAAAGGCGAACTCGCCGATTTGTGCGAGGCTGGTCGCGATAGTCAGGGCAGTGCGCTGCGAGTGGCCAAACAGGCGCACCAGACCGAAGGCGGCCACGGATTTACCAAAGACGATAATGGCCAGCGTGCCCAGCACCGCCAGCGGCTCCTGAATGAGGATCATCGGGTCGAACAGCATCCCGACGGAAACAAAGAACAGTACGGCGAAGGCGTCGCGCAGCGGCAGCGTGTCGTGCGCGGCACGGTGGCTTAGCTCCGATTCGTTTAACACCATACCCGCGAAGAAAGCGCCCAGGGCGAAGGACACATCGAACAGCTCAACCGCGCCAAATGCGATACCCAGCGCCAGCGCCAGAACGGAAAGGGTAAACAGCTCGCGTGAACCCGTAGCGGCGCTGCGGGCCAGGATCCAGGGGACGAGGCGGCGACCCACAACCAGCATAATGGCGATAAAGGCCACCACTTTACCGATGGTCAGCGCCATATCCAGCGAAAGCGACGCCAGGCCGACGTTGCCCTTCTCCATCATGCCTGCGACCGCTGGCAGCAAGACCAGGGTTAACACCATCACCAGATCTTCAACAATCAGCCAGCCAATCGCGATTTGTCCTCTCTGGCTGTCTATCAGCTGTCTCTCCTCAAGCGCGCGCAGTAGCACCACGGTACTGGCCGTAGAAAGACAAAGACCAAAAACGATGCCGGTCATTATCGACCAGCCCATCAATGTTGAAAGCGCCATGCCCAGTAACGTCGCTACAGCTATCTGCGCGATCGCTCCGGGGATGGCGATGGTCTTTACCGCCATCAAATCCTTCAGTGAAAAATGCAGCCCAACGCCGAACATCAGCAGAATAACACCTAACTCCGCCAGCTCCGGGGCAAGTTTAGTATCCGCTACAAACCCCGGGGTAAAAGGCCCTGCAAGAACCCCAGCTAATAAATAGCCTACCAGCGGCGAGATACGCAGCTTGTTGGCGATCATGCCAAATAAAAAAGCGAGAACTAGGCCACCCACAATGGTGGTGATAAGCGGTGTAGCGTGGTGCATTCCGTCTCCTTTCGTGATGTTGGGTCCAGGGTCAGCGGGGACTTTGATATTCCCGTCATAAGTTTATGACAATATCACTGTCGGCGTGGATCAATAATGATTGAATATTGAATAAAAAGCGCATTTCGACAAAAAAAACACGCTGATTAGCGTTTCAGCCACTTAAGTGATGGAGAATGCAGAAGTATATGGGGGCAGAACCCGGCCAGTGCAACGCATTGGCCGGATAAAATTACGCTTTATGACGGTTATCAGGCAGGAATATGGTCAACATCCCAAGAAGAGGGAGGAAGGCACATATTTTGTAGACCAATTCGATACTGGTATGGTCGGCTACCATGCCCAGCACGGCGGCACCGAGGCCTCCCATACCAAAAGCAAAGCCGAAAAACAGTCCGGAAACCATGCCGATACGTCCAGGCATCAGCTCCTGGGCGTAAACGAGGATCGCAGAGAAGGCTGATGCAAGGATAAAGCCGATTATCACCGTCAGGATCCCCGTCCATTCAAGGGTTGCATAGGGCAACATTAGCGTAAACGGAGCGACGCCGAGGATTGAGCCCCAGATGACATATTTACGGCCAATTTTATCGCCTACCGGTCCGCCTATCACCGTCCCCGCCGCAACGGCAAACAGGAAAGCAAACAGGTGGAACTGCGCGTTCTGTACCGACAGGCCAAACTTGTGCATCAGATAGAAGGTGTAATAGCTGCTGATGCTCGCCATATAGAAATATTTTGAGAAAATCAGCACCAGCAGAACGGAGACGGCCAGTATCACCTTATTACGCGGCAGCGGGTTAACCACGGCGGCTGTCGCTTTCCCTTTCGCTATGCGATGTTGCGCGGCATACCAGCGGCTGACCTGCAACAGCACCACAATCGCCAGCAGCGCGGCCAGCACGAACCAGGCCACGTTGCCCTTGCCGTAAGGGGCGATAATCAGCGCGGCCAGCAGCGGCCCCAGCGAGCTGCCAAAGTTACCGCCGACCTGAAAGATTGATTGAGCAAGGCCGTGACGCCCGCCGGAAGCCATACGAGCGACGCGTGAGGACTCTGGATGGAAAATTGACGACCCGGTGCCAACCAGAGCGGCTGCCAGCAGCACCGCAGGGAAACTGCCAGCCATGGCCAGAAGAATCAGCCCGCACAGCGTAAAGCACATCCCCACCGGCAGTGACCAGGGCATCGGATGCTTATCGGTCAGATAGCCGACCACCGGCTGGAACAGGGATGATGTTAGCTGAAAGGTGAGCGTTATCAGGCCTATCTGCACAAAGCTTAAAGAAAACTCCGCCTGCAATAGCGGATAGAGCGCCAGAATCAACGACTGAATCATGTCGTTTAGCAGGTGCGAGAGACTTATTGCCCCTAAAATACCAAAGGAGGTTCGTGCCTTTTTCGCCGCTGACGGCGTGAGGGTTTGATCGGAAAATGCCATAAACACCTGATAATTGTCGAGTGCTGAAGGTTTATTATAAGCGGCAGCAGGCGTGCCCCTGTGATAGTTACCCTGCTAACATACCTGCAGCAGAGATTTGAAGAAAGTCGCAATTAGCAAAACTTATTTGTCTATGCTGCTAACATTCTGTTATTGGTGCGCATCAGGTTTAAGAACATGGAGATTTTCAATGCGGTTCGCAATTAAAGGGCTGGCTTCGTCACTGCTGGTGGCGTTGAGTTTTACGAGCGCTTCAGTGCTGGCGTGGGAAAAAGATAAAACCTACAACATCACGATTCTGCACACCAACGACCATCACGGGCATTTCTGGCGTAATGAATACGGTGAATATGGTCTGGCAGCGCAGAAAACGCTGGTGGACAGCGTACGCAAAGAGGTGGCACAGGAAGGTGGTAGCGTGCTGCTGCTCTCCGGCGGTGACATCAATACCGGTGTCCCGGAGTCCGATTTGCAGGATGCAGAGCCGGATTTTCGCGGTATGAACCTTATCGGCTACGATGCGATGGCCGTTGGAAACCATGAGTTCGACAATCCGCTGACCGTGTTGCGTCAACAGGAAAAATGGGCGAAGTTCCCGCTGCTGTCCGCCAATATTTATCAGAAAAGCACCGGCGAGCGGCTATTTAAGCCCTGGGCCATTTTCAAACCGCAGGGGATCAAAATTGCCGTGATCGGCCTGACAACCGACGACACCGCAAAAATTGGCAACCCTGAGTTCTTTACCGATATTGAATTCCGCAAACCGGCCGACGAAGCGAAGCTGGTGATTCAGGACCTGCAGGCCAACGAAAAACCCGACGTGATTATCGCGGCGACCCATATGGGCCACTACGATAATGGCGACCACGGTTCAAACGCGCCGGGTGACGTTGAAATGGCGCGTAGCCTGCCTGCGGGCGCGCTGACCATGATTGTGGGCGGTCACTCACAAAATCCTGTCTGTATGGCTTCCGAAAACAAAAAACAGGTGGATTACGTGCCGGGTACGCCCTGCGCCCCTGATAAACAAAACGGCATCTGGATTGTTCAGGCCCACGAGTGGGGCAAATATGTTGGCCGTGCGGACTTTGAGTTCCGTAACGGCGAGATGAAGCTGGTTCGCTATCAGCTCATACCGATTAACCTGAAGAAGAAAATCACCTACGACAACGGCGAAAGTGAGCGCGTACTTTACACGCCGAAAATTGCCGAGAATCAGCAGATGCTCTCACTGCTGACGCCATTCCAGAACAAAGGTCAGGCGCAGCTTAAAGTGAAAGTGGGCAGCGTGAACGGGCATCTGGAAGGGGACCGCAGCAAAGTTCGCTTTGTGCAAACCAACCTTGCGCGCGTGCTGCTTGCCGCGCAAATAGCGCGTACCAGCGCAGATTTTGCGGTGATGAGCGGCGGCGGCGTTCGCGACTCTATCGAAGCGGGCGACATCTCTTATAAAGACGTACTGAAGGTGCAGCCGTTTGGCAATACCGTAGCTTATGTCGATATGTCAGGCAAAGAGGTCGTTGAGTATCTGACGGCGGTGGCAAAGAAAACCCCGGATTCCGGAGCCTACCCGCAGTTTGCCAACGTGAGCTTTGTGTCCGCAGGCGGCAATTTGCAGGAATTGAAGATCAAGGGCGAGCCGATTGACCCGGCTAAAACCTACCGCATGGCCACGTTAAGTTTTAACGCTACCGGCGGCGACAGCTATCCTGCCATTGATAAAAAACCGGGCTATGTGAATACCGGGTTTGTGGATGCCGAGGTGCTGAAGGAATACATCGAGCAAAACTCACCACTGGATGTGAACGCTTACGAACCCAAAGGCGAGGTAAGCTGGCGCTAACCTTCTCCTCCACCCCTCTCTGCCGTGTACGGTCCGAAGAGAGGGGGTGAGGGGTGCCCACCTGAGCTTTCTGCATAGTCGGTGAGGGCGTTCAGTCTTTTTACCGGGCACTCTGCTTATTTCACCGTGGGCCGCCTGTCCGTTAATCCCGGCGGGCGATATCGGCAAAGGTTGCATTAAGCAGCTTAGCCAGATCGCCTGCCGCCAGCTCAATATCTAACCCGCGTTTGCCGCCGGAAATGTAAATCACGTCGAACTCTTTTGCCGGGGCATCAATCACCGTCGGCAGGCGTTTCTTCTGCCCAAGCGGGCTGATGCCGCCGACTAAATAGCCGGTGACGCGCTGTGCGACCATCGGGTTGGCCATATCGACTTTTTTGGCGCCCAGCGCCTTCGCTACTTTCTTCAGATCCAGCTGCCCGGCAACCGGCGTTATCGCCACGGCCAGATGCTTCATATCGCCATTGATGGCCACCAGCAGTGTCTTATAAACCTGCTCAGCATTCAGTCCCAGTTTGCGCACCACCTCGTCGCCAAAGTTTGTTTCATGGGGATCGTGGTCGTAGGCGTGGAGCTGAAAGAGAATGTTATTTTTTTCGAGGAGTTTTACGGCAGGGGTCATGTCTTCCTTCCAGGTAAAGTTGTCTCAAAAACGCACAGATAAGTAATCCAGCTGATATGTTTTACAGATACTATACTGCTGCTTAATAGTGATAGCGTTAATCGTCACATTGAGCGACAATTCCAGCTTCGGTCGAGAAATCGAACGAAATAACTACAATAATAAATTTATTCCTCTTTGACGGGCCAATAGCAATATTGGCCATTTTTTTAGCTATTTTTCAGCAACTCAGGCAAGTTTCCTTCGCCATATAAATGGAGTGCCCCGACGGCCACGACATAGTGACCGGCGGGAAGCTGCCGCAGGAAAGTCAGCCACTGGCGGTTTCGCTGATGCATAAGCACGTCGTAGAGCTCATCGCCAAAGGTGCTCGGCAGCACGACTTTTTCCTGCCTGGGCGGGGACTCCAGCCACCAGCTAATCATCATTTGCAGCAGGCGGGCATTAGTATGCCAGTGGGTCAGCGTGTCGGTCAGCAGCGGTATACCACCGTCAGGAAGCTGCAGCAGAATATCAATCTGGTTTTGCGCCCCCTCAAGTTCAACGATCGGAACGCAGAGATCTTTTGCCGCCTCCAGCAGCTGATAATCAATGCCGTACTCGGGGCGTAGGCCCAGGCGCTGGGCCTGATGAGCCTGCAAGGTTAAGGCAATTTGCCAGGCTTGCTGAGTATTGAGGCTCTCGAGCGCGATCCCCATCTCCTGTGCCAGGGAAACAACCCGCTGCCAGTCGTCGGCGGACAGACGCTGCTCAAGAGGCCGCTCATTGCCGTCGTTCGCAAAAGGTGATGCGCCCCCGGTAATATCGGCCTCAACGATTAACGCATCGGCTTTACGCAGCTTATCGAGCAAACGCCCGGATAAGGGGGCCATATCTCGGGTGCCCATATGGATACTGCCTACCAGATGAAAATGGCGGTCGCCAGGAAGCACAACGTCAAGCGCGGGCCAGGGATAGGTCGGGGTGGAGAGGCTTGAAAACAGTGAGCTAATTCGCTGGAGCAGACCCATATATCAGATTCCCTGGCAAAAAAGTCATGCTACCGCTGTGTGGGATAAGGTGCAAATTTATGCTTATTTGTTCTGGAGGTGTCGCGGTTTTCCGTTCTTTTCGGCGCATCGAAACAGTGAAAATATTTACCCAGTTGTGATGATGTTTGCCAGTCAGAGTAGATCAAATCACTCCATTAGAACGCTTAACCATGATTGATTTATGCAAGGCAGAAAAGGTCTTATATGTTATAAAAGCATTATAAACATATGATTGATAATCAAGAGCGTTCTCTATTGAAGAAGCACTGTGTAATGGTGTTTTATGATGGTTTTTTATTTATTGTTTTTATAAGTGAGGATAGATATGAAGTTGAATAATTTTAGTATTAACCGTTTTTTTTGTGGGGTCAGAGGGATATGTGACCTTACGTCAAAGGGAAACAGAAGTGAGATTGACGCTGGTGGCGTTATTGATAAAATAAAATATGTAGAAAATATACCCGTTGCTTCAGGCCTTCGTAAGGCTGGTAAACCGCCAGTATCTACTGATTTATCGGAAAATATAAAACAGAACGGTAATGATTCTCCAGGTGTTGATTCAAAGGATCATAAGTTTCTTCGTGGTATTAGATCTTGGTTCTCTGAAGCTAAAACAGCAAAGCATAGTGTCAAAATTAATGAACATACTGTCTCTGACAGGGCCAGAGGCATTATTAATAAGCTGGCTGAAAAAAATAATAATGTTGCGTTGCTAAGTTTTAAAAAATCTGCACATAGTGTTATTGTTATCCATCATGGAAATGATAGGTTTAGTATATATTCTGTGTATGGTAATGACAAAGAGGGTCGTTTTATTAAAAATGATCGAGACGGAATTGCGTTCGAAATTTTCAATGAGATGAAGCATTGGGGCGATATGCTTCAGGATGAGAGTATAGTATATCTGCATGACCTTAATGTTGAAAAAATGGAGGATCATATTAACAGCTCTGGGGAGCATAAGTTTAATATATTAAGTCATAATTGTTCGAGATTTGTAGCTAAAGCTTTACTCGCTGGGTTTAATAATGACAATAACATTAAATTTGCGCATGACAGGAAATGGCAAATGCCAGCTAACACGCTGGAGTTAGCGAAGGAGATCGCACTTAAAAGTGCTCAGAATAAGGATAAACAGGCCAACTGAACAAACGGCTCGCCCCGTTGGGCTATCTGTACAGCTCATCGTTCAGACGCGCTGCGGGCAAACCATGAATTACATCTGAATTTAAGGAAGAAGATATCTGCCCTTTTGCCAAAGGTGGTTATTCTGTTGCTGAAGTATCCGACCAGCTGCTTGTTAAGGCTATGGGCGTTAACAAGCAGCTGATGCAGATTTGGTTGAGGTAATGCGCTGCTACTCGCAGTCAGGCAGGATAATAAGTGGCCGGTCTGATAAGCGCAGCGCCCCCGTGCATTCAGTCTTTTGGCTTATAGCGCAGCAGGCGGTTGGCGTTGCTTACCACGGTAATGGATGAGAGCGCCATAGCTGCCCCGGCCACAACCGGATTGAGCAGCGTGCCGGTTAGCGGATAGAGCACGCCTGCGGCAATCGGGATCCCCAGCACGTTATAAACAAAGGCTCCCATCAGATTCTGCTTCATATTTCGCAGCGTGGCTTTTGAGATGGCCAGCGCATCGGCAACGCCAACAAGGCTATGGCGCATCAGCGTAATGGCCGCGGTTTCAATGGCAACGTCGCTGCCGCCACCCATGGCGATGCCCACTTCTGCCTGGGCCAGCGCCGGCGCATCGTTAATGCCGTCGCCAATCATGGCAACCTGACGCCCCTGCAGCTGCAATTTCTTAATGGCCTCAGCCTTGCCGTCCGGCAGTACTCCGGCAATCACCTCATCAATCCCGGCTTCCTGCGCGATGGCATTCGCCGTGGTTGGGTTATCGCCGGTAAGCATCACCAGACGATAGCCGTTGCGGTGCAACCGTTGCAGGGCGCTTACGCTATCTGCCCGCAAAGGATCCCGGATGGCGAAGAGGGCGGTCAGTTTACCGTTTACCGCCAGCAGGACAGGGGTTGCGCCCCGGCTTGCCTGAGCCTCAATTTCCTGCGCCAGCGGCTGGGTATCCACGTTCTGCTCATCAAGCAGCGCCTTGTTGCCCAGCAGCAGCCTTTGTCCGTCCACTTCACCGCTAACGCCAAGGCCACGCAGAGTGCGGAAAGCCGTGACCTGGGCAAGCGTCGCGTCACCCGCTTTGTCGAGAATTGCCCGGGCCAGCGGATGGCTGGAACCTTGCTCAAGTGCCGCAGCCAGCTTCAGCGCTTCGCTTTCTGCTATGTTGCCCTGAGCGGTCACCGCCACCACCTGAGGCTTGCCCTCGGTCAGCGTCCCGGTTTTGTCAAAGACCAGGGTGTCGAGCGTACTGGCCCGCTGTAAGGCATCCGCATCGCGCACCAGCACGCCAAACTCTGCCGCTCGTCCAACGCCTGAAATAATCGACATCGGCGTGGCCAGGCCCAGCGCACAAGGGCAGGCAATAATCAGCACCGTGGTGGCAATCACCAGGGTATAAACAAGTTGCGGGGCAGGGCCGACGAAGTACCACACGGCTGCGCTAAACAGCGCAATCACCACCACCACCGGCACAAAGACGGCAGAGATTTTATCCGCCAGCTGACCGATTTCAGGTTTGCTGCTCTGCGCCTGGCGCACCATGCGAATAATGCGTGAGAGAGTGGTATGGCTGCCCGTCGCGGTAGCCCGGAACAGCACGCTGCCGTCCTGCACGACTGTTCCCGCGTGTACGGTGTCGCCGTCTGCTTTTTGTTGTGGAACCGGTTCGCCGGTCAGCATGGCCTCGTCAAACCAGGCCTCGCCCTGCGTAATCTCGCCGTCTACAGGGACGCGATCACCCGTGGTGAGGCGCAGCGTCATTCCGGCGGTTACTTCAGCCAGCGGGAGAGCTTTTTCGCCTTCTTCCGTTACCACACGAGCGGTCGGCGGGGTTAAATCCAGCAGGCGTTCGAGCGCTTTAGACGAGCGCTGACGAGCGCGCTGCTCCAGCATATGTCCGAGGTTAATCAGGCCGATAATCATCGCGCTGGCTTCGTAATAGAGGTGGCGGGCCTCCATCGGGAAATGCTGCGGCCAGATATTGACCGATATGGAATACAGCCAGGCGGCCCCGGTCCCGAGGGCGACAAGCGTGTCCATGGTGGCCGTGCGGTTCATCAGGCTGCGCCAGGCGCTGCGGTAAAAATGCCCGCCGGCCACAACCATCACCGCCAGCGTCATCACGCCGATAGTCATCCACAGCGAACGGTTGGCCTCGGTGAGCATCATATTATCGCCCAGCATTCCCCATACCATCACCGGAATGCCCACCGCCAGGGCTAAAATGGCCTGCCAGCGGAAGCGTTTTACCGCGGCGTTTGCGGTTTCGAGCTGGCGCTCACGCCGTTTGGCATCATCTTCGATGGCTTCGGCACCGTAGCCTGCGCCTTCCACGGCCTGAATTAAGGATTCGGCGGAGGCAGTGCCCATCACCAGGGCGCTGCGCTCGGCAAGGTTTACCCGTGCCAGGCTGACGCCGGGAACATTTTGCAAAGCAGTCTGTACCCGGCTGACGCAGCTCGCGCAGCTCATCCCGTCGATCAACAGCTGCTGGCTGTCATCAATATCGGTGGCTGCCGGAAGCGAAGGTTCGACCGCTGTCAGGGCTTCCGACGGGATTGATGACTCATCTGTCAGCGGTTCAGCCTTTGGGTGGCTGGCAACTTCTGCGGCGTAGCCTGCCTGTTTCACCGTGTCGATCAGCGCGTCAGCGGAGGCGCTGCCGGTGACGCGGGCGTGGGTTTGGGTGACTTCGGCAAGTTCAACATCGGCGCGCTGCTCAAGACTTTCTTTCACGCGTTTAACGCAGTGGCCGCAGCTCAGGCCGTCAAGATTGAGATCGATAATTTGGGACATCTTCAGACTCCTTTTTTCTGGAATGCTGTAAGCCTAAACCTTCCAGTCAGGGGAAGGTCAAGTTTTTCATGTTGGGGAGTAAAAAAGCGCGATGGCCGCGCCGGACACCTGTGCCTGCCATGCAAAGTAAAAGGGCCTCAATAATGAGGCCCCGGATAAGATGAGGATGTATTTTAGCCGTACTTTCTGGCGAAATCGGCGTCGCTGTTGCACAGATAAATAATGAATTCAACAAAGGCAATGATCGCCGGGATCCCCGTCCAGAAAAACAGAAGATATAAAATGCCCTGACCGGCTTTGCCTAAATAGAATTTGTGCGCGCCAAACCATCCCAGGAAAAAGGCGAGTACGGCGGCGGTAATGCGGCTTTTGCTGCCCACAGCCTGATTAGGTGCTCCGCAGTGCGGGCATGCGTGTGCAGTTTCATGCAACTGTTTGCCGCAGCCGCGACAAAAAACCATGTTTGACATCCTGTTATCCCTAAAAAGTGAGTATTATTTTTGGCGAAATTTTAAAGGCCTGTTATTTATAAAGCAACTAAGTTACCGAGGCTTCTTTGCGCTTGCTCCAGGATATATCAGAGGCATCGGGCTACAATCATCGCCAGCACATCCCACCCGCAGGAGGAAAGATGAATATCAGCGACGTGGCGAAAAAGACCGGGCTAACCAGTAAGACGATCCGTTTTTACGAAGAAAAAGGGTTAGTTACCGCGCCGAACCGCTCCGATAACGGCTACCGGACTTACACCCAGAAGCATCTGGATGAACTGACCCTGCTACGTCAGGCGCGTCAGGTGGGGTTTAATCTGGAGGAGTGTCGGGATTTGGTCGGCCTGTTTAACAATCCTGCGCGCCACAGCGCGGATGTGAAAACGAGGACACTGCAAAAGGTGGCGGAGATTGAAAAGCACATTGAGGAGCTACAGGCGATGCACCAGCAGCTGCTGGCGCTTGCGGAATCCTGTCCTGGCGATGACAGCGCCGATTGTCCGATTATCGACAACCTTTCCGGCTGCTGCCATCGTCATCAGGCGAGCTAACGCGCCTGCACTTTCAGGGTGATGCCCTCGACGGCGACCACTACGACTTCGCTGCCCGCAGGCAAATCGCTGTCTGCCATCACCGGCCAGGAGCTATCGGCTACCCGCACATGGCCGCGTCCATTGACCAGGGCATTATCCAGTCGAAGAGGACGGCCTACCAGCTGGTGGCCGCGCTGGTTAAGCACTTCCCCCGGCGACTGCTGCCTGCGCGTGGAAAGCCAGCGCCACCATAAAAACGCCGCGACCAGCGTAAGCAAGGCAAAGCAGACGCCCTGCGTCTCCCAGCCCAGCGGCAGCACCCAGACCAACAGGCCCGTAACCACCGCTGCCACGCCGCTCCACAGCAGATAACCGCTGGCGCCGAGCATTTCTGCCGCCAGCAGCAGGCCGCCCAGCGAGAGCCAGAAGACGTGCGGATGGGCAAGCAGTAAGGCCATCATTTTTTACGCTCGTTACCGCTTTGCGCGATAAGTTCGCTGATCCCGGCGATAGAACCCATCAGGCTGCTGGCATCCAGCGGCATCAGCACCACTTTGCTGTTGTTGGCAGAACCAATCTGCTGGAGCGCGTCGGTGTATTTCTGGGCGACAAAGTAGTTCACCGCCTGGATATCCCCTTTCGCAATAGCTTCAGAAACCATCTGTGTCGCACGGGCTTCCGCTTCTGCACTACGCTCGCGGGCTTCTGCCTCGAGGAAGGCCGACTGGCGCTCACCCTCGGCTTTCAGGATCTTCGACTGCTTCTCACCCTCGGCCTTCACGATTTCCGCCTGACGAATACCTTCTGCCTCAAGAATGTAGGCGCGCTTGGTACGCTCCGCTTTCATCTGCGCGTTCATCGCATCGATCAGTTCCGCAGGCGGGCGCACGTCGCGAATTTCAATACGCGTGATTTTGATGCCCCACGGATTTGTCGCCTCATCCACAATATGCAGCAGGCGCGTGTTGATGTTGTCGCGCTGCGACAGCATTTCATCCAGCTCCATAGAGCCGAGCACGGTACGGATATTGGTCATGGTGAGGTTGATGATGGCCAGCTCAAGATTGCTGACCTCATAGGCCGCGCGCGGCGCGTCAACGACCTGGATAAAGCACACCGCGTCAATGGCGACGTTGGCGTTATCTTTGGAAATAACTTCCTGGGAAGGGATGTCGAGCACCTGCTCCATCATATTGATTTTGCGCCCGATGCGGTCCATAAACGGCACCACAAGGTTCAGGCCCGGCATCAGGGTTTTGGTGTAACGGCCAAAGCGCTCTACGGTCCATTGGAAGCCCTGAGGCACAATTTTTACCCCGGCGCCAACGACGATCAACGCGACAAGGATGAGTACTGGAATAACGATAAGCATCAAAAAAACCTCCTGTTTGTTTTGATGCTAGTTTAACCGCTGACGCGGAAACATTCAGTGACTTCCGCGTCATGAGAGCGATTTAATTATCAGTAGAGCAGGGAGTAGATCTGGCGGCGATATTTTGAGGCCAGCGCATCACCTGTACCCAGTGCGGCCAGGATCTCCATCAGCATTTTACGCACCTGGCCGTCAGCGGCCCCCAGATCTTTTTTCAGGTGGGTATAAAGCAGTGCCAGCGCCTCTTCGTTGCGACCGACCTGATGCAGCTGCAAAGCCAGCTGGCTGGCTAACTGTGCATTCTCTGGATCCTGTTCTACCTGCTGTTGCAACAGCTGGATCTCTGGGGTATCTGCGGCCTGACGGAGCAGGTCGATCTGAGCGATCAGCCCCTGATAGCGGGTGTCCTGATCCTGTAAAGGGATGGTCTTCAGTACGGCTTCAGCATCATCACTGCGGTTAAGGGCGATCTGCACCTCCGCCAGCAGCAGGCCAATTTCGCTACTCTGGCCGGACAGCTGCCAGGCGTCCTTCAGCAGCGGCAGGGCTTCTGCATGTTTGCCTTCCTGCACCAGCTGCATCGCTTCCTGAGCCTTCAGCTCTTGTTCACGCGGCAGCACTTTTTCCAGCAGGGCGCGAATCGCTTCTTCCGGCTGTGGACCCTGGAAGCCGTCTACCGGCTGCCCGTTCTGGAACAGATAGACGGTTGGAATGCTGCGTAAACCAAACTGGGAGGCGACCATCTGCTCGGCATCGCAATCCACTCTGGCGAGAATAAACTGCCCCTGATACTGAGCGGCGAGCTTATCCAGCACGGGCGTCAGCTGTTCACAATGCTGGCTGCGGGCAGACCAGAAGTAAAACAGGATCGGCGTGGTAACGGACTGTTCCAGCGTCTGGTGCAGGTTCGCTTCGGTAATGTCGATAGTGTATTGGGCTGACATGAGTCACTCTCTTATAACGATTTAGGTTTTACATGGGGTTGAATAAGGCTGCTTCAACTCAGCCACGTAAAATTTTATCCAGCGCGCGGCCCGGAAGAAGGCGGCGTAGCCACGACATGGCGTGGGCAACCATCGTCACCGGATAGCGCAATTTCGGTTTCGGATTTTCAAAAGC
The DNA here is from genome assembly GCA_946480445.1 of uncultured Buttiauxella sp. Lineage (GTDB taxonomy): Bacteria > Pseudomonadota > Gammaproteobacteria > Enterobacterales > Enterobacteriaceae > Dryocola. Next base: position 130,205 of record CAMLJN010000006.1, on the reverse strand, counting down.
ATGACGCACTTTCTCCACCACCGCTTCAGGCCCGAGCGTAAAGCGGGCGGCAATACCCGGGTTTTCAACCGGCTGGTCGGAACGCGTCTGGTTTACATTCTCGGTGAATTTTGTACGGATAGGACCAGGCTCAATCAGACTGACCTTGATGCCGCTGTGGTGCAGCTCCATACGCAAGGTATCAGACCAGGCTTCCAGCGCGTATTTGCTGGCGGCATAGGCACCGCGGCCGGGCGTTGCGATAAGGCCCATCACCGAACTTGTCATCACGATGCGCCCCTCGCGGTGCGGCAGCATGGCGGGTAACAGCAGCATGGTGAGCTGGTGTGCACCAAATAAGTTGGTGGAAAACTGCTGTTCCATCTGCTCGCGGGAGAGCGTTTGTAGCGGGCCATATACGCCGTAGCCGCCGTTATTGAATATCCCGTACAGGCGATTGCCCGTCAGCGCGATAACCTCGGCGGCAGCCTGCTCAACGCTTTGCGGGGAGTCGAGATCCAGCAGTACGCCGGTAAAACCGGCCTGCTTCATACGCTCGACATCTTCTGGTTTACGGCAGGCCGCGAGAATGCGGAAACCCTGCTTTTGTAAGGCGTGCGCGCAGGCCAGGCCAATGCCGCTGGAACAACCTGTAATTAAGACGGATTTTTGCATAACTTTACCCGAGGGGTGCCCCAATTGTTTATAAGTCGTGGTTAACTGTTGTGATTGACTAAAGGAGCCAGGCGGGTGGCCATCCAGTCGGCGATAAACGGCTGGGCATCACTGTTAGGGTGAATGCCGTCATCCTGCATCCATTGCGGTTTCAGATAAACTTCCTCCATAAAGAACGGCAGCAGAGGAACGGAAAACTCTTTGGCAAGCTGCGGATAAATAGCGCTAAACGCTTCATTATACCGGCGACCGTAGTTGGCAGGCAGACGAATTTGCATCAGCAGTGGCTGAGCGTTTGCCGCTTTAACGTCGGTAATAATTTGCCGCAAACTTTTCTCGATGGCCTGCGGCTGAAAGCCACGCAGTCCGTCGTTGCCACCCAGCTCAATCAGGACCCAGCGCGGCTGGTGCTGTTTGAGGAGTGCGGGCAGACGTGCCAGTCCCTGCGGCGCGGTATCCCCGCTGATGCTGGCGTTAATCACATTCATCTTTTGCTGCTGCCATTTGCTGTCCAGCAGCGCAGGCCAGGCGGCGGTCGCCGACATGCGATACCCGGCGCTCAGGCTGTCACCCAGAATCAACAACGTGTCCGCGGCTGCGGCACGGAAGGTCATCAGAGCCAGAAACAGGAAGGGCAAATGCCAGCGGAAAACATTGTTGAAGTTCATCATCTTAGTAAGTCCGTAGGTCATGGGGAGCATCAGCTCTCCATCCTTACCGGAGTTGAGCTGGTTGTCAAACCGGGGCAGACCCTTGCGCTGATTGGCGAGTCCGGCTCGGGAAAATCGACGCTGTTGGCCATTCTGGCCGGTTTAGATGACGGCAGCGAAGGGGAAGTGCATCTGTGCGGCCAGCCTTTGCACAGCATGAACGAAGAAGCGCGCGCGGCGCTGCGGGCGAAAAACGTCGGCTTTGTCTTCCAGTCCTTTATGCTGGTGCCGACGTTAAACGCCCTGGAAAACGTAGAGCTTCCCGCTTTGCTGCGCGGTGAAAACGACTCGGCCAGCCGGGCGCAGGCCAGAGCCTTACTGGAGCAGTTAGGATTGGGTAAACGCCTGGATCACCTTCCGGCCCAGCTCTCCGGCGGTGAACAGCAGCGTGTTGCCCTGGCCCGCGCCTTTAACGGCCGCCCTGGCGTGCTGTTTGCCGATGAGCCAACGGGAAACCTCGACCGGCAGACCGGCGACCGCATTGCCGATCTTCTCTTTTCCCTGAACCGCGACTTCGGCACCACGCTTATTCTTGTCACCCACGATGAACAGCTTGCCGCCCGCTGCGACCGCCGACTGCGCCTGCGTGAAGGTAAACTGTGGGAGGAAGCATGATCGCCCGCTGGTTCTGGCGCGAATGGCGCTCGCCCTCGTTACTTATCGTCTGGCTTGCCCTGAGCCTGGCGGTGGCCTGTGTGCTGGCGTTAGGCAATATCAGCGATCGAATGGAGCAGGGACTAAACCAGCAAAGCCGTGATTTTATGGCGGGGGACCGGGCGTTGCGCAGTTCGCGAGCCGTGCCGGAGGCGTGGCTGACGCAGGCGCGGAAAGACGGCCTGCAAGTCGGTAAACAGCTCACCTTTGCTACCATGACCTTTGCGGGCGACACGCCGCAGCTGGCCAGCGTCAAGGCGGTGGATACTGTTTATCCGATGTACGGCGAGCTGGAAACGAATCCGCCCCATTTAAAACCGCAGCCAGGCAGCGTATTACTTGCGCCGCGTCTGATGGCGCTGCTGAATCTTAAGGTCGGCGATACGCTTGATGTGGGCGACGCCACGTTGCGCATTGCCGGAGAGGTGGTGCAGGAGCCTGATTCAGGGTTTAACCCGTTTGAGATGGCTCCGCGCCTGCTGATGAACCTGAACGACGTGGAGAAAACGGGCGCGGTGCAGCCGGGCAGCCGCATAACCTGGCGCTATAAATTTGGCGGTACCCCGCAGCAGCTGGAAACCTATGAAAACTACCTTCTGCCAAAGCTCAAGCCGGAACAGCGCTGGTACGGTATGGAGCAGGACGACGGCGCGCTGGGCAAATCTCTGGAACGCTCCCAGCAGTTTTTACTGCTTTCTGCGCTGCTGACGTTGTTGCTGGCCGTGGCCGCCGTGGCGGTGGCGATGAGCCACTACTGCCGCAGCCGCTATGACCTGGTGGCGATCCTGAAAACGCTGGGCGCAGGGCGTGCTGCGCTGCGTAAGCTGATCATTGGACAATGGCTGATGGTGCTTGCGCTGGCCGCTATTACCGGCGGCGTGGTCGGCAGCGGATTTGAAGCCGTGCTGATGCACCTGCTAAAACCTGTGCTGCCCGCCGCGCTGCCGCCTGCCAGCCTGTGGCCCTGGGCCTGGGCGATAGGCTCGATGGTGGTCATCTCAATGCTGGTTGGGCTGCGTCCTTACCGCCTGCTGCTGGCCACGCAGCCGCTGCGCGTTTTACGTCGTGACGCCGTGGCCAACGTTTGGCCGCTGAAAGTCTATCTTCCCCTTATCAGTATGGTTGTGGTGCTGCTGCTGGCCTTACTGATGGGTGGCAGCACGCTGCTGTGGGCGGTGCTTGCCGGTACTCTGGTTCTGGCGGCGCTGTGCGGCGTTGTTGGCTGGGGTGTACTGCAACTGCTCAAAAAGCTGACGGTGAAAAACCTTGCGCTGCGGCTGGCCGTTAATCGTCTACTGCGCCAGCCGTGGGGGACATTAAGCCAGCTGGCCGCCTTTTCGCTGTCATTTATGCTGCTGGCTTTGCTGCTGGTGCTGCGCGGTGACCTGCTGGATCGCTGGCAGCAACAGCTCCCGCCGGAAAGCCCGAACTACTTTTTGATTAATATCGCGGCCGATCAGGTACAGCCGGTCAAAGAGTTCCTGGCCGAGCATCAGATTATCCCGGAAGCGTTCTACCCGATTGTGCGGGTGCGCATGACGGCGATAAACGGCAAAGCGACGGAAGGCAATCCTGACGAGGCGCTCAATCGTGAGCTGAACCTGACTTGGCAGAGCCGTAAGCCTGCGCACAATCCGATCCTTGCAGGCAGCTGGCCGCCGAAAACCGGGGAAGTTTCGATGGACCAGGGCGTGGCGAAGCGCCTGAATATCAAGCTGGGTGATACCCTAACCTTCACGGGCGACACGCAGGATTTCTCTGCCAAAGTGTCCAGCCTGCGCAAAGTCGACTGGGAAAGTCTGCGGCCAAACTTCTACTTTATCTTCCCGCCTGGTGCGCTGGATAACCAGCCGCAAAGCTGGCTCACAAGCTTCCGCTGGGAAGGTACCAGTGGTCTGCTCACGCAGCTTAACCGCGAGTTTCCGACGGTCAGCCTGCTGGATATTGGGGCTATTTTGCGCCAGGTCGGTCAGGTGCTGGAGCAGGTAAGCCGGGCGCTGGAGGTGATGGTGGTGCTGGTCACCGCCTGCGGCATCTTACTGCTGCTGGCTCAGGTGCAGGTGGGGATGCGCCAGCGTCATCAGGAGCTGGTGGTATACCGCACGTTAGGGGCGGGCAAGCGCCTGCTGCGCACGACGTTATGGTGCGAATTTGCGCTACTGGGTCTGGTCTCCGGGCTGGTGGCCGCCATCGGTGCGGAAACGGCGCTGGGCCTGCTGCAAACCAGCGTGTTTGATTTCCCCTGGGAGCCGGACTGGCGGCTGTGGGCCATTTTGCCGCTAACCGGGGCGGTGTTGCTGTCTTTGTGCGGCGGGTGGTTAGGTGTCCGACTGCTGAAAGGCAAAGCTTTGTTCCGCCAGTTTGTTGCGTAATTGCTACAAAATCAGGTCCGGCGCTGCGGTGAAAGACGGCAGCGCCGGACCTGATTTTTCGTTATAAACTTCATTATATTCCGCTTTTCATTGCGCCAGAGCATATTTCCGCCACTTCGCTTGTTTTTTGTAATATCTATTAATAAATCAGCATAACGATAACCGCACAAATCATTAAAAATGGCGAACTCAACGCCAAAAATAAACGGTAATATCCTTGCGCTTAAAACAAAAATACGTTTAATAAGGTTTGTTAATGAAAAGTAAAATGCGCGTTCTTCCCCAGCTGGTGGGGGCGGGTCTGCTGTTGGGTATGGTTTCTACCGCGGCTCATGCTGAAATCACGGTATTAAAACAGGATCCTCAGGCGGGCGATCCTCTTAGCCGCCTGAACTTCACCGTTGGCGGAAGCATCCGTCCGCAGTTCAATATGATGACCGGCGACGGCGACAAAGGTTCCTATAAACGTAACGGTTTTGACGGTGGCACTCGTTTTCGTTTCGCAGCCGATTATTATTTGTTCGACGATATTAGCTGGATCAGCTATTACGAACTGGGCGTAAATATTCCGGCCGTCTTCGACTGGGATAACCACTATGCTGAAGGCGCGAACGACACCTCACGCCGTATGCTGTACACCGGCCTGAAAAGCAAAACCTGGGGTCAGCTGACCTTTGGCCAGCAGAACAGCGTGTACTACGATGTGGTGGGCGCGAAAACCGATATCTGGGACTACGACATGATCGGCCAGGCGCCGGGTAACGGTATCAACGGCGACTACGACGGCTCTTACCGTTCACGTAAGATGCTGAAATACAAAAACACCTTTGGCGATGCCGATGTTTACGCGTCGTACCTGTTTGATGACGGTGAATACCTGCCGGGTAACGGCCTGCGCTACAAGCGTAAAGGCGGCGGCTCCCTGGGCGTGGATTATCATCTGAGCAAAGACCTGAGCTGGGGCGCGGCGTGGAACTATACCCGCGCGGAAATGCGTAACCCAGGCAACAGCGACAGCAAAACCTACGACCAGAATATCCTTGGTACGGCTCTGAGCTGGAAACCGGATAACTGGACATTCAGCCTCGGCGGCGGCTGGTACCAGAACTTTATGACCACCAAAAAAGTGGACGTAAACAATTACTTCGCAGGCGATGCGTGGGGCGTGGAATACTTCGCGGGCTACACCATCCCGGTTGAGCAGTACGCGCTGAAATCCGTGCAGCCTTACTTTATGGGCGACCGCATTGAGTACATCAATGGCCGCAACTACCAGCGCATTGATAACGGCGTGGGCGTGAGCTTTAAGCTGGATTATGGCTTCCAGGTGGACTACGAACACGTCTTCACCTCCAGCACCGACAACCTGGGCGATATGAACTTGGTACGTCTGCGTTACGATTTCTAATCGTAAAAGGGCGGGCGGCAGTTTTGCTGCCCGCCTTATAAAGCAGGGCAGCCATATCGGATGCCCGTCATGTTTCTCTTCGTTTTCCAGCCAGTCAATAAAGAGTGGCTTAAAAGCTGTGACCTGCAACGGCGGCAATATCCTGTGCCTGATGCCATCAGGCAGCTGTCGCGGAAATTGGCGGTGATCCTGCGGCTCTATAAACGTTCGGACTTTCCGTCATCAGAAAACACGCCAGAACCCCAAGCAAGAAAACTGACCATCAGAGACGGCGTGAGCCTCACGTTACGTGGGCAACAGCACTTTGCCTGTCAGATACGTTGTTGCCTGTCCGCCAATGAATACGCGATCGCCTGCGAGCTGGCAGCGTAAATCCCCGCCACGCTCAGCTCCCTGATGCGCCAGCATCCGCGTTTTATTCAGTTTTTCAGCCCAGTAAGGAATAAGCATGCTGTGCGCCGAACCTGTTACAGGGTCTTCCGCTACAGCTTCGCCCGGGCAGAAGAAACGGCTAACAAAATCATATTCCCCGTCACCCGGTGCTGTTATACAAACCATTTTTCCCAGAGGAAGCATGGCATTGATATTCGGGCATACCGCTTCTACCTGCCGTTGATTCTCCATGACGACCAGGTAATCACGTGCCACGCGCACTTCTTTGCATTCCGCGATGCCCAACGTTTCCGCAGTAACGGCGGCGGCGTAACGGACTCGGTTTCCCAGGCAGGAAAATCAAGCGTCAGCCAGTCACCGTTGCGTGTCACCGTCAGGGGGCCAACGAAGCGGGTGTCAAAGTGAATAGCCGTGTCCGGGTAAGCAAGATGTTCAAAGATAACGTGCGCTGCGGCCAGCGTGGCATGTCCGCACAGATTTATTTCAGCCTTAGTGGTAAACCATCGCAGCTCAAAGCCCTTATCATTTGCGACAAAAAATGCTGTTTCTGACTGGTTATGCTGCTTAGCCATTTTTAATAATGTCTGGTCAGGCAACCATTCTGCGAGCGGACAAACCGCCGCGGCATTACCGCCAAAAGCCGTGCTGCTAAAGGCATCTATCATATAAAAATCAATTTCCTGCATAGCGCAAACCTCTCATTATTCTTTGAGCAATTCACACTCTACCACGCCGGGACAATTCGCCATTTCGTATTTTTGGTGCGTTTCCTGCTACCCGAATAAATGAACGGAGAAGCTGATTAAAACTGAATACGTAATAGCCTGTTCGGGCAAAAGCAGGGCAAATAGATTATCTGCAGCAGCGCCAGCCGTTACTGTGACCGACGCTGCTTTTATCTCGCCCGTCCGCTGCCGGTGCGTTCACGCAGCCAGGATTCAACCTGCTGGTAATCTCCGCGAAAGACAATTTGATCTGCTTTTTTGCTGAGCTGATAGCGGTACATCGGGTCGTAATACTCTTCCAGCAGCGGGGACAGCCACGCCAGATGTCCGTCGCATGAGCCGGTCTTGCGTTGATACGCCAGGGCCATATCCAGAACCGTTGTGAACTGCTGAAAACGTTCCATCCCCAGGCGACGGCGGATCGCATACAGGCCGTGATGCAGATACCCGGCGTAATTTTGCCACGCGCTTTCTTCGTCGCTGACGGACAAAAATGCCTCGCTCATCTGCTGGAAATATTCGGTTTTCAGGCGCTCCAGACGTAGCTCAAACGGATCTTCAATCACCACAATTGGCGAACGCAGCATTTGCTCCCGCAGGGACTCAGGAATATGGCGGGAGCCAATCATGCGGCCTTCATCCTCAATCACCAGCGTTACTGGGTCGGCTTCGCTAAGCTTAAGCAGCGTGACGGCAAGGTTGTTTTCAAAGCTCGCCTGAGAAGGCTGCTCGACGATAGTCCGGCCAAATGAAGAACCCCGATGGTGCGCAAGACCTTCCAGATCGACCCCCGTAGGCAGGGAGCGGATCAGTATCGTTTTGCCGCAGCCGGTGTTACCGCTCACCATCATCATCGGCCACTGAGCGCGAGCGTCGATCGCCTGGAGTGCAAACTGACGCAGCGCCTTATAACCGCCCTCCACCAGCGGGTAGTTCACCCCGGCTTCCCTTAGCCACTGCTGGACGATATGAGAGCGCATACCGCCCCTGGCGCAGCACAGATACCCCCGTGGGTGGTCTTTTGCCTGCGCAAGCCAGCTTTGTAAACGACCGGCGCGAACCTCGCCGTTCACCAGGCTATGGCCAAGCTCAACCGCTGCATTTTGCCCGCGCTGCTTGTAGCAGGTGCCGACCGCCGCTCGTTCATCATCGGACATCAGCGGGAGATTGATTGCCCCAGGCATTGCCCCTTGAGCAAACTCTACCGGCGCACGCACGTCGATTAGTGGCGCCTCTGTGCGCAGCAAATGTTCGTAATTTTGGGTGTTCGGGCGGATATTTTGCATGGCTAAACCTTAAAGCGAATGGGGTGAAACGCCGGGGATTGTGCGCCAGCGGGGCGAGAAAGGGAAGGGTGCGTTCAGCATCCCCTTTCTCCCGGGCGGGAGAAAGGGGTAAAAAACTAGCGGCTCAGTTTGCTCTGTGCCCAGGCAATGCCGCTGGTATATTCTGGCGGCAGGAGCGGAATCAGAGCTTCGAGCGAGGCGCTCAGCCTGTCCGTGTCGCTGTCGTTCAGGTTCAGGTGGCCCAGCTTGCGGCCTTCGCGGACGTCTTTGTCATACCAGTGCAGATGCACCAGCGGCAGCTTCAGCCAGGCGTAGTTTAACGCTGTGCCGATAAGGTTGATCATCACCGACGGGGCATTAACTACCGGTTGCGGCAGCGGCAGGTCGACAATCGCACGCAGATGCAGCTCGAACTGGCTGATGGAGGCGCCGTTTTGCGTCCAGTGCCCGCTGTTATGCACGCGCGGGGCCAGCTCGTTAATCAACAGCCCGGCCGGGGTAATAAAGCACTCCATCGCCATCACGCCGACATAGTTCAGCTCGTGCATAATGGCGCAGAGCATCTCTTCCGCCTGACGCTGCTGTTCGGCGTTAGCCTGCGGGAAGACAACGCTGGTACGTAAGATCCCGTCCTGATGCAGGTTGTGCGTCAGAGGATAGAACACCATGCTGCCGTCGCGCCCACGCGCGCCAACAAGGGAGACTTCGCCGGTAAAGTTAATGCCCTGTTCAACGATGCATTCGCCGTAGCATTCATCAGGCAGCAGGTGGGTCTCTTCGCTGCGCAAACGCCACTGGCCGCGGCCATCGTAGCCCCCGACGCGGCGCTTAACGATCGCCAGATTGCCAGGGCTTGCAAATACGGTCGCCCATTCTTCGCGGCTGGCAAGCAGCTGCCACGGTGCGGTGGGGAGGCCCAGCTTATCGAACAGCTGTTTTTGGGTAAGGCGGTCTGCGATGATCGGGAATACATCGCGGTTAACAAAAGCGTTGTGACGCGCAAGCTCTCGAGTGAGCGGCGTTTCAGGCCAGCGTTCAATTTCTGCGGTGATTACGCTTTGCGCGAAAGGCACCGCTTCCGGCTCCGCGTCCAGCCCCACCGGGTAAACGGCGATGCCCAGCGGCTCACCTGCCTGGCGCAGCATTCTGCCCAGCTGGCCGTTACCTAATACGCAGACGTGTTTCATGCCTCACCCCGCGGGTCCGGGTTCTCCAGCACTTCTTCGGTTTGCGCGTCACGCCATGCGGCCAGACGTGTACGTAATTCGCTATCGTGCAGGGCAAGAATTTGTGCCGCCAGCAGGGCTGCGTTGGCCGCCCCTGCTTTACCGATCGCCAAGGTGCCAACAGGAATGCCGCGCGGCATTTGTACGATGGAGTAGAGACTGTCCACGCCGCTCAGCGCTGCGCTTTGTACCGGCACGCCCAGCACCGGCACCAGCGTTTTGGCCGCCAGCATACCCGGCAGGTGCGCAGCTCCTCCCGCTCCGGCAATTATCACCTGGAAACCGTTGCTTTGCGCCTGTTCGGCAAAGCTAAACAGCTTGTCCGGCGTGCGGTGGGCGGAGACGACTTCGAGGTGGTGCGGAACATCAAGGGCGGTGAGGATTTCTGCGGCAAACTGCATGGTAGCCCAGTCACTTTTGGAACCCATGACAATGGCGATACGCGCCGGGGTCTGGTTGGAGGACATGCGTCTCAAAACTCCTGTGGGTAGGCAAACATCACCGAACGCCTGGCGGTCGGTCAGAAGGGCTCAGAGAATAGCATGAACAACGGGCAAGGAAAACGGTTGCGTGGTTAACAAAACGGCGAAAAGGGGCGTTTGCCGTTAAAAATCGAAGGGAATAAGTTCGACGTCTTCGCGGGTGACTTTTATCATCGACCCGTGGGTGTGCCAGGCGCCGAGTACACAGCGGAAAGCAGGCTTACCCCTCGCCGTAAGAGAGTGAATTTCAGGGCGATGCGTGTGGCCGTGGATCATCCACTGCACCTGATGGCGGGTGAGGGCATTGAGCACGGCCTGCGGGTTTACGTCCATGATAGCCATGGACTTACTGCTGTTCGCCGCTTTGCTGCCCGCGCGCATTCTGGCGGCAATACGTTTGCGGATAAACAGCGGTAGCGCGAGAAAAAGCCACTGAATGACGGGATTATGGACTTTCTGACGAAATGCCTGATAGCCGAGATCGTCCGTGCAGAGGGTGTCACCGTGCAGGATAAGTATTTTTCGGCCGTATAACTCGAGGACTTTTTCTTCCGGCAGCAGCGTCATGCCGCTCAGGCGGGCAAAGCCTTTGCCGACCAGAAAATCACGGTTGCCGTGAATGAAGTAGCAGGGCACGCCGGAATCAACCAGCTCTTTAATGGCCGAGGCTATCTGGCGGTGCAGCGGTTCCGGGTCGTCATCGCCAATCCAGGCTTCAAAGAGATCGCCCAGAATGTACAGCGCCTGCGCTTTTCTTGCCTCACCGGCCAGAAAACGCAGAAAACCGGCGGTAATCGCCGGTTCTTCTGAGCAGAGATGTAAATCTGCAATAAACAGGATCATAAAGCGGAAATTATTCGCTTACGGTGACGCTGTTAATAATGACGTCTTCTTTCGGCACGTCCTGGTGCATACCGCTGCGGCCGGTAGAGACGGCTTTGATTTTATCCACGACATCCATGCCTTCAACGACTTCAGCAAAGACGCAGTAGCCCCAGCCCTGCAGGCTTTCGCCGCTGAAGTTCAGGAAGTCGTTATCCACCACGTTGATAAAGAACTGTGCGCTGGCAGAGTGTGGAGCCTGGGTACGCGCCATAGCCAGCGTACCGCGGGTGTTTTTCAGACCGTTGTTGGCTTCGTTCTGAATGGTGTCTTTGGTTTCTTTCTGCTTCATGCCGGGTTCAAAACCGCCGCCCTGGATCATAAAACCGTTGATCACACGGTGGAAAATGGTGTTGTCGTAGAAACCTTCGCGACAGTAATCCAGGAAGTTTTTAACGGTAACTGGCGCTTTATCGTCAAAAGTTTTGATGACGATATCGCCGTGATTAGTATGAAAAGTAACCATGCTGTGCATCCTATATTTAGTCAGACAGTGTTCCGGCAGACGGTGCCGCCACACAAGGTGGTTGTTATAGCATAACTGCACATCATCATCACCTTGCAAAGCGTGCTGCTTGTGTGTGTAATTTTGAGGTAACATAGAGCAATATTTTGCTTACACACGTTGATATGGAATCCCCTGATGTTAAAAATCTTCAATACAATGAGTCGTCAAAAAGAGGAATTCAAACCTATTCATGCAGGCGCTGTTGGCATGTACGTGTGTGGGATTACCGTTTACGACCTGTGCCATATTGGCCACGGGCGTACTTTTGTGGCCTTTGATGTTGTCGCCCGCTACCTGCGTTTTCTGGGCTACAAGCTGAAGTACGTGCGCAATATCACCGACATCGACGATAAAATTATTAAACGCGCCCACGAAAACGGCGAAGATTTTGTCGCGCTTGTGGATCGTATGGTCGCTGAAATGCACGCAGACTTCGATGCGCTGAACATTTTGCGTCCGGACAGCGAGCCGCGTGCGACCAAACATATTCCGGAAATTATCGAAATCGTTGAACAACTGATCGCCCGCAACCATGCTTACGTTGCTTCAAATGGCGACGTGATGTTCTCGGTGGAAACCGATCCTGCCTACGGCAAACTTTCCCGGCAGGATCTGGATCAGCTGCAGGCTGGGGCGCGCGTGGAAGTTGAAGCGAACGTAAAGCGCAACCCGATGGACTTCGTGCTGTGGAAGATGTCCAAGCCGGGCGAGCCAAGCTGGACTTCCCCGTGGGGCGAAGGCCGTCCGGGCTGGCATATCGAATGTTCCGCCATGAACTGCAAGCAGCTCGGCAACCATTTTGATATTCACGGCGGCGGTTCAGACCTGATGTTCCCGCACCATGAAAACGAAATTGCTCAGTCCACCTGCGCCCACGACGGGGAATACGTCAATACCTGGATGCACTCCGGAATGGTGATGGTGGATCGTGAAAAGATGTCCAAATCGCTGGGCAACTTCTTCACCGTGCGCGACGTGCTGAAATACTACGATGCGGAAACCATTCGCTACTTCCTGATGTCCGGCCACTACCGCAGCCAGCTGAACTACAGCGAAGAAAACTTAAAGCAGGCGCGCACCTCCCTTGAGCGTCTGTATACCGCGCTGCGCGGCACGGACAGCAGCGTTCAGCCAGCCGGGGGCGAAGCCTTTGAAGCACGCTTCCGCGAAGCCATGGACGATGACTTCAACACCCCGGAAGCCTACTCGGTGCTGTTTGATATGGCCCGCGAAGTTAACCGCCTGAAAACGGAAGACCTGGCCGCCGCAAACGGTCTGGCGGCGGCGCTACGTCAGCTGTCTGGCGTGCTGGGCCTGCTGGAGCAGGAGCCGGAAGCCTTCCTGCAAAGCGGTGCCCAGGCGGACGACGGCGAAGTGGCCGAGATCGAAGCGCTGATCAAGCAACGCAACGACGCCCGCAAGGCAAAAGACTGGGCGCTGGCCGATCAGGCGCGCGATCGCTTAAACGAGATGGGGATTGTGCTGGAAGATGGCGCGGCGGGGACAACCTGGCGTCGTAAGTAGTTTTAGCTGTAAAAAAGCGGCCTCTGCAAAGGCCGCTTCATACTGATTATTATTGGCCGCTTATATGCGGCCTTATTTTTGCTGTGTGCAGGCTTATTTATTCTGGTGCTGAGGTGCGGATCAGGTAATCAAAAGCGCTCAGCGAGGCTTTGGCGCCTTCGCCGGTCGCAATGATGATTTGTTTGTAGGGCACTGTTGTGCAGTCGCCTGCGGCAAACACCCCTTTCACGGTAGTTTCGCACTTCGCATCGATCATAATTTCACCCATGCGGTTGCGCTCAACGCTGCCTTCAAGCCAGGTGGTGTTTGGCAGCAGGCCAATCTGCACGAAGATGCCGGAAAGCGCGATATCATGAACGCTTTCTGAAACGCGATCCTTATACTGCAGGCCGGTTACTTTGCTGCCATCGCCTTTTACTTCCAGCGTTTGCGCATTCAGGATAATGTCGACGTTGCGCAGGCTGCGTACTTTGTTCTGCAATACCTGGTCGGCTTTCATCTCAGGGGCAAACTCCAGCAGCGTGACATGCTCAACAATTCCCGCAAGGTCGATGGCTGCTTCCACACCGGAGTTACCGCCGCCGATCACCGCCACGCGCTTGCCTTTAAACAGCGGGCCATCGCAATGCGGGCAGTAGGTGACGCCTTTGGTGCGGTACTGCTCTTCACCCGGCACGTTCATATTGCGCCATTTGGCACCGGTGGCAATGATAACGCTGCGTGCGCTCAGGGTGGCCCCCGACGCCGTCTGGATCTGATGCAGGCCACCTTCTTCCCGGGCGGGGATCAGCTTGCTTGCGCTCTGGGTATCAATCACATCCACATCGTAATCGTCAACGTGGGCCTTTAACGCACCAGCCAGCTTCTGGCCTTCGGTCTTAGGCACAGAAATGTAGTTTTCAATGTCTACGGTATCTAAAACCTGGCCGCCAAAGCGTTCGCCCATCAGGCCGGTACGGATACCTTTACGCGCCGCGTAAACCGCCGCCGCCGCGCCAGCAGGGCCGCTGCCGACGATTAGCACGTCGTAGGCTTCACGTTGGTTTAATGCTGCCACCGCACGCTTTTCTGCCCCGGTGTCAATTTTACCGACGATCTCAGCAAGCGTCATGCGGCCCTGGCCAAACTCTTTGCCGTTCAGGAATACGGCGGGCACGCCCATCACGTTACGTTCCTGAATTTCATGCTGATACACGCCACCGTCGATGGCGGTATGGCTGATGCGCGGATTCAGCACGCTCATCAGGTTCAGCGCCTGCACAACGTCCGGGCAGTTGTGGCAGGAGAGGGAGTAATAGGTTTCAAAGTGGAAATCCCCGTCGATCTCGCGGATCTGCGCCAGCAAATCCTGCGACTCTTTCGACGGATGTCCCCCGGTCTGCAACAGCGCCAGCACCAGAGAAGTAAATTCGTGGCCAAGCGGGGAACCCGCAAAACGCGGACCCTTATCAGAGCCTGGGTTAGTAATCAGGAACGACGGCTTGCGCACCGGCAGGTCGTTGTTAATGGTAAAGGAAACCTTGTCAGACAGGTCGGCAATCTCTGCGAGGAGTTCCTTTATCTCCGCTGATTTTGCACCGTCATCCAGTGTGGCAATCAGCTCAACAGGTTTAGTTAATCGCTCAAGATAGGCTTTGAGCTGGGTTTTCATGTTGGTGTCGAGCATGGGAAGTCTCCCTGGTGTTACGCGAGAAAAATCGGCTGCGGCGCAGCCGATAAAAGAGTGTCAGACAGGCTTAGAATTAGATTTTACCGACCAGGTCCAGGGACGGAGCCAGCGTCGCTTCGCCTTCTTTCCATTTTGCCGGGCAAACTTCGCCTGGGTGAGAGGCAACGTACTGAGCGGCCTTCACTTTACGCAGCAGGTCGGAGGCGTCGCGGCCAATGCCTTCGGCGGTGACTTCGATAGCCTGGATGATGCCCTGCGGGTCAACGATAAAGGTACCGCGGTCCGCCAGGCCTTCATCTTCACGCATGTTTTCGAAGTTGCGGGTCAGGGCGCCGGTTGGGTCGCCGATCATCGCATATTTGATTTTAGCGATGGTTTCGGAGCTGCTGTGCCACGCTTTGTGGGTGAAGTGGGTGTCGGTGGACACAGAGTAAATATCCACGCCCAGTTTCTGGAACTCTTCGTAGTGGTCGGCCACGTCGCCCAGCTCAGTCGGGCATACAAAGGTAAAGTCAGCCGGATAGAAGAAGAACACGCTCCAGCGACCTTCTACGTCCTGCTCGGTGACTTCGATAAATTCACCGTTTTTAAAAGCGCTGTTTTTGAAAGGTTTGATTTTTGTATTAATTAAAGACATCTGTACTTCCTCCGTTTTGCGATGGGGGAAAGGTACCGAAGTTGGGCACTTATCTCTAATGGGTAGGTTTTATCGAATCAATAAGCCATACCTTACAACGCTTTTTCGCCCAAGAAAAAGGCCACCCTGTTGCCAGGGCGGCCTCTTAATGTTGCGCGTTACCATTCCACTTTAAAAAATAGTAACAGCGCGGGGGATTACAGCACCGAAGCGGTGAAAAGGTCAATCGGGGCGGCGATTGTCGTAACGATGGTTGCAATAGATAAATCCTATTATTGGGCGTTGCTCAACAATTCCGAAATGCAGCACAGTTTTATGACAGACAAATTGCAACGCTCAGGCAACGACGCTAGATTTAGCGCTCTGAATTTCTGTAAAGCAGGTATCGCGCCGCGTGGGCGTCCATTTTTGTGAGGGGCAGCAGTTGTCGGAATTGCTTTCAATCGTGTTGTTTGTGGCAGCCATTGCTGTATATGCCGTTAAAGCCGGGCGAAATATCTGGTGGTTTGCTTCCATCCTGGTGATTTTGTCGCTTTATATCGTCCTGAACGTGACGCTGGTCGCCAGCAACTATTTTACCGGGGAAGGCATCAACGACGCCGTGCTCTATACCCTGACCAGCAGCCTGACGGGGGCGGGGATAGGCAAATACGTGTTGCCGGGGCTGGGCGTGGCGGCCGGGCTGGTGGTCATTTTTGGCCTGCTGACGTGGATCCTGCGTCGTCGTCGACACCATCCGCATCATTTTGGCTACAGCCTGCTGGCGCTGCTCCTTGCCCTGGCCTCGGTGGATGCCTCCTCAGCTTTTCGCCAGGTAGTGGATCTGGTGAAATCCCAGACACGCAGCGGCGACTCAGACTTCGCCGCATTTTATAAAGTGCCGCACGGCGTAATTAATAACCCAAAATTAAATCTGGTTTATATTTACGGTGAAAGTCTGGAGCGTACTTATTTTCAGCCAGACGTCTTCCCGGATTTAGCGCCGGAATTAACAGCGTTGAAGGATTCCGCCCTGGATTTCAGCCATACGGGCCAGCTGCCCGGCACGGATTACACCATTGCGGGGATGGTTTCCTCCCAGTGCGGTATTCCGTTGTTCGCACCGTTTGAAGGCAACTCCTCGGCGTCGATGTCGAGCTTTTTCCCGAAGAACATCTGTCTGGGAGATATTCTCAAAGCTTCCGGCTATGAAAACTACTTTATACAGGGCGCAGATCTGCGTTTTGCCGGTAAAGACGTCTTTTTACAATCTCACGGCTTCGACCATATGTACGGTGCGCAGGAACTGAAAACGATGGTCGCCGATCCGGGTTATAAAAATAACTGGGGCTACTATGACGACACCGTTCTGGATGAGGTTTATGAAAAATTCATCGAGCTTTCAAAGGCCCGGAAGCGCTTCTCTTTGTTTACGCTGACGGTGGATACCCACCATCCCGACGGCTTTATTTCTAAAACCTGTCAGCGCCGCAGCTATTCAGTTGACGGAAAAGTTAATCAGTCATTTAGCGCCGTCGCCTGTAGCCAGGAGCACATTGCAGGCTTAATAGAAAAAATTAAATCTTCGCCGTATTTTAAAAATACCGTGATTGTTGTTTCGTCCGATCACCTGGCGATGAATAACACCGCCTATAAATATCTTAATAAGCAGGAGCGTAACAACCTGTTCTTTATTATCCGCGGCGATAAACCTGATGCTAAATTGATGCCGGTAAAACGCAGCACGCTGGATAACGGCGCCACCGTGCTGGATATTCTCGGCGGAGATAACTATATCGGGCTTGGGCGAAGCAGTATTTCCGGCGAGTCGCTCTCATCGGTGTTTATGAACATCAAAGAGAAAATCATCGCCTGGAAACCGGACGTCATCGACCTGTGGCATTTCCCGAAATCCATCACCGACTACGCCATCGATCAGAAGAAAAACACCTTCAGCTTCTCAGGCGCGCACTTCAAAATGCCGCTGCTGCTGCGGATTACCGACGACAAAATCGAGCCGCTGCCGGAGAGCGAATATTCCGCCCCGCTGCGCTATCAGCTGGCAGAATTTTCGGTGAAGGATAAATTTATCTGGGTCGATCGCTGCTTTAAAATGGCGCGCCTGTGGGAGCCGCAGCTCGCGCTTTCTAGCGGACTTTGCGTGTCGCAAGGGCAGCTTGGCGGTAAACCAAAGATTCGCCTTATCGAGGCGCAGCTTGATAAGCAGCCGGTGAAGTTTGCCGAAGAACAGCTCGATAAAGATCGTTTTAATAAAAGCGTGGCGGCGCTGAAAGTCGACGAAAATGCGATTCGCTATCAGGCCGACAGCTTTATCTTCAGCGTGCCGGGCGCGCCGCAAAACGTGAAGCAGTTCAGCGGCATTTCACGGCCGGAAGCCTGGGGCCGCTGGTCAAATGCGAATTTAGCCCCGGAGGTGAAAATTGAGTACGACGCGCCGCTGCCGGAAAAATTCGATCTGGTGATCACCGCCAGGGCGTTCGGGCCAAATGCCGGAAAAGCGATACCGGTAAAAGTGGGCAGCCAGCAGCAGTCGCTGACGTTAAGCGAAGCGCTGAGCACCACAACGCTGCATTTTGCTAACCCGGAGCGGAGCAATACTCTGGTCATCGTGCCGCCAGAGCCGCAGCTCTCCAACGAAGGCAATATTCTGGGGCATGAACCACGCAAGCTGGGAATTGGCATGGTAGACATCAAAGTGGTGCCAGCGGCATAGGTTTAGCTGGAGGTCGGGTGGCGATCAGGCTTACCCGACCAGCTTCTTTGTGGCGTGGATAAGCGTGAACGCCCATCCGCTTCCCTTCTTCACTCAAATCTTACGCAAACGCTGCGCGGCCGCATCCAGCGTGGCTTCCTGTTTCGCAAAGCACAGGCGAATCAATTTATGCGGGAAGGGAGCGGCGCAGAACACGGAGAGCGGAATGGCCGCGACGCCCACTTCCGTGGTCAGCCACCGGCAGAAACTCACATCGTCCAGATCGGAGATAGCGCTGTAATCCGCCAGCAGAAAGTAGGTGCCTTCGCACGGCAGTATTTCTAAACGGCTGCCCGCCAGCGCCTGAATAAATTTGTCCCTGCGCGCGCGATAAAAATCCGGTAATTCCCGGTAATGTTCTGGCCCGACACGAAGCATATCCGCGATGGCAAGCTGTGCCGGGGTATTCACCGCGAAGGTCAGATACTGATGAACCTTACGCAGCTCGGCGCTTATGGCCGCCGGTGCCACGCAGTAACCCACCTTCCAGCCCGTCATATGGAATGTTTTGCCAAAGGACGATACGGCAACGGCGCGCTCGCGCAGCTGCGGGTGGGCCAGCACGCTGGCGTGACCTTCTTCTGCGAAACAAATATGTTCGTAGACTTCATCGCTTAACACATAAATTTCATGTTGCCCAATGGCCTGCCACAGCGCCGCAAAATCGCTTTTGCGCCATACGGTAGCCGAGGGATTGTGCGGCGTGTTGAGAATGACCAGGCGTGTTCGCGAGCTGAGCAGGGTGGAAAATTCATCCCAGTCGACGCGGAAAGAGGGGGGTTGCAGCGCAATGCGTTTGAGTATTCCGCCGGAAAGCTCCACCGCCGGAGCATAGCTGTCATAGCTTGGATCAAAGCAAATCACTTCATCGCCGGGCCTGACGAGCGCGGTAATGGCGGCATACAGCGCTTCGGTTGCTCCGGCGGTGACGGTGATATCCCTGTTCGCATCTGGTTTATGCCCGTAAAGCGCTGCGGTTTTATCCGCAATAGCTTCGCGCAGCGCCTGCACGCCGGTCATTGGCGCGTACTGATTTGCGCCGTTAGCGACGTGAAAGGCAAGACGTTCTTGTAGATACGTTGGCCCGTCAAAATCAGGAAAGCCCTGCGAAAGATTAATGGCCTGATGCTGCTGCGCAAGCTGGCTCATCTGCGTGAAGATGGTGGTGCCCAGCGCGGGTAATTTGCTTTCGGGAATCAACGGATTTTGCGTCATTTTTCTGCGCCCTTTGAAGTCATGCCTGTATTCCTTGTGTTGCCGGGACTATAACACGATGTTAAGATTTGGCAATCAAGACGCTTAGACGGCTAAACTATAACGATATAGCGTTCCTGCAACCTGCACATAAGGAAGGGTATGACAGCACATCTGCAGCTTACCGAGCTGGTGGCGGCCTGCCACTGGCTGGGTGCGAAAGGCTGGGCTCCGGCGACCGGCGGGAATATGTCGGTTCGTGAGGATGAAACCCATTGTCTGCTTAGCGAATCCGGAAAAGATAAAGGCAGCCTGACGACCCAGGACTTTATTCAGGTCGACATAGCCTGCGGACGTGCGCCTTCGGGCCGAAAATCTTCGGCGGAAACGGGCCTGCATACCCTAATCTATCGTTTGTTCCCGGAGGCGGGGGCGGTACTCCATACCCACACTGTTAACGCCACCGTGCTTTCCAGAGTCGAGAAATCTCACGCGCTGGTCTTGCAGGGCTATGAAATGCAGAAGGCACTCAGCGGGCAAACTTCTCATCTGGATGCGCTGACGATTGCCATTTTTGATAATGACCAGGATATTGAAAAGCTGGCGAGCCGTATTGAGCACTACGCAGCTGAAAATCCACTGCGTTACGGCTTCCTGCTTCGCGGCCACGGGCTGACCTGCTGGGGTAAAAACGTGGCGCAGGCCCGTCAACACCTGGAAGGGCTGGAGTTTTTATTTGCGTGCGAACTGCGCTTACGTCAGCTGGAGAAAATATGATCCGCGCTATCGTTACCGATATTGAAGGCACCACAACGGATATTCGCTTTGTGCATAACGTCCTCTTTCCCTACGCCCGCGAGCGGCTGGCGGGGTTTATTGCCGGGCATCAGCATGAAGAGCAAATAAAAGCGATCCTCAGCGATCTGCGCGTGGAGACAGGCGAACCGCAGGCCACAACTGAGCGTCTGATTGAGGTGCTTTTTCGTTTTATGGATGAGGACCGTAAGTCCACGGCGCTTAAGGCTCTTCAGGGATTGATCTGGCGTGATGGCTACGTGAACGGCAATTTTACCGGCCATCTCTATGCCGATGTTCTGCCCGCTTTTAAAGCCTGGCAGCAGCAGGGCGTGGCGCTTTATGTCTATTCATCTGGCTCCGTAAGCGCGCAAAAATTGTTATTTGGCTATAGTGACGAAGGGGATATTACCCCGGTGTTCAGCGGCTATTTTGATACCCATGTGGGGGCTAAGCGCGACGTACAGTCCTATCACAATATTGCCGCTCAGACGGGTAAGGCTGGCCATGAGCTCCTGTTCCTGTCCGATATTCGTCAGGAGCTGGATGCCGCACGCGAGGCTGGCTGGCAAACCGTACAGCTAATTCGTGGCGAGGCAGACACACAGAGCGTGCACCCGCAGGTGAACGGTTTTGACGAGATAACCCTGGAGCAAGTTTCCCCATGAGCGCACTGACTGTTTTTACCGATACCGAAGCCGCTGAGCCGGTCTGGCACAGCACAGATGCAGAAGAGATTCGCCAGCAGCTTAACGCCAAAGGCGTGCGCTTCGAACGCTGGGAAGCTGACCGCGATTTAGGGCAAAACCCGGCGCCACAGAAGGTGCTGGATGCCTACCAGCATGCCATCGACAGGCTGGTGGCCCAGAAAGGCTATCAAAGCTGGGATGTGATCAGCATGCGGGCCGATAACCCGCAAAAAGAGGTGATGCGCAGCAAGTTTCTCTCTGAGCACACCCATGGCGAAGATGAGGTCCGTTTTTTTGTGGAGGGTGCCGGGCTGTTTTGCCTGCATCTGGACGGCAAGGTTTACCAGATCCTGTGTGAGAAGAACGATCTGATCTCAGTCCCTGCAGGCACGCCGCACTGGTTCGATATGGGGTCACAGCCGCATTTCACCGCGATCCGTATTTTCGATAACCCGGAAGGCTGGATTGCGAATTTCACCGGCGATGCCATTGCGGACGCTTATCCTAAGCTGCCCTGAAGCTTCCACGGCGAATGAAGACTTAGCCCCCTGTATACATTGCAAAATGCAGGGGAGCTAAGCAACAGCGCCAACCGCCAGATTACTTTCTGGCGCTAAACACCCCATCACGAACCCTTTCCGGTGTCACTATTCCGGTGTCCAGCACCCAGGCGCTGATTAATTCTGCGGGCGTCACGTCGAAGGCCGGGTTATACACTGCCGCATTTGCTGGCGCCCACTGCACCGCGCCAAAACTGCCTGCCACGCCGGTCACTTCAAGGGGCGAACGCTGTTCAATGGGGATCGCTTCGCCATTTGGGCAGTTGCTGTCCAGGGTGGTTTGCGGAGCCGCGACGTAAAACGGGATGCCGTGATAGTTTGCCAGTACGGCCAGGCTGTAGGTGCCAATTTTATTGGCGACGTCCCCGTTGGCCGCAATGCGATCTGCGCCGACCCAGACGGCATCAACCTGTTTTTTCGCCATCAGGCTGGCGGCCATCGAATCACAAATTAGCTGATAGGGAATACCCAGCTCGCCCAGCTCCCAGGCGGTAAGGCGGCCGCCTTGCAGGAGCGGGCGGGTTTCGTCCACCCAGATATTCTCGATTTTGCCCTGTCCGAAAGCGCGATGGATGACGCCGATAGCGGTGCCCACGCCCGCTGTCGCCAGGCCGCCTGTGTTGCAGTGGGTCAGCAGGCGGCTGCCGGGCTTCACCAGCTCACAGCCTGCCCGGGCGATGTTTTCGCACAGAAGCTTATCTTCTTCTATCAACCGCAGCGCTTCTTTGCCGAGCGCGGCGACAAACTCATCCTGCGCCAGCGCGAGCTTCATCCGATCCAGATTGTTCATCAGGTTAACGGCCGTCGGACGCGACGCCCGCAGCACCTCAAGCGCCTGAGCAAGACCGGCTCTGGCAAGCCCGTTTTCGGCCAGCAGAGCGAGCAAAAGGCTGGCCGAAAGCCCGATCAGCGGGGCGCCGCGAACGCGCAGAGCGTGTATATGCTCCACAAGCTGTTCGACCGTATGGGCAGGCAGCCAGTTTTGCTGCTGCGGCAGCGCCTGCTGGTCAAGGATCCACAGCTGGTTATCGCGTACGTGCAGGCTGGTTGTTTTTAAATTATGCATGCGTGTTAAATCCATGTTGCGTTGATGCTTCACATTGTGCCAACATGCCTCATGGATGTATAGACGTCTGAACGGCTTAATTTAACTTATTTCGCAGAGGAACCGGCCATGTCTCAGTACCGCACGTTTACCGCAGCTGACGCGGTGGCATACGCTCAACAATTTGGCGGCCTGGCAAAACCGGCCGCTCTGGTAAACGCTCAGGAAGTGGGCGACGGCAACCTGAATCTGGTCTTTAAAATCTTTGATAGCGAAGGCGTCAGCCGCATTGTGGTAAAGCAGGCGCTGCCGTACGTGCGCTGCGTGGGGGAATCCTGGCCGCTGACGCTGGATCGTGCGCGTCTGGAGGCGCAAACGCTGGTGGAGCATTACAAGCACAGCCCTGAGCACACGGTGAATATCCTGCATTACGATCCCGAGCTTGCGGCCATGGTGATGGAAGACCTCTCCAGCCACCGGATCTGGCGCGGTGAACTGGTGAGCGGCGTTTATTATCCGCAGGCTGCCACGCAGCTTGGGGAATACCTCGCCAGGACGCTGTTCCACACCTCGGATTTTTTCCTGCATCCGCACGATAAAAAAGCGCAGGTGGCTCGTTTTATTAATCCCGAAATGTGCGAGATCACCGAAGATCTCTTCTTTAACGATCCTTTCACCGACCATGAAAGAAACAGCTATCCTGCGGAACTGGCAGAGCGGGTGGTGGCGCTGAGAAACGATGATGCTCTGAAAATTGCCGTGGCGAGCCTCAAGCACCGCTTTTTCTCCAGCGCCGAAGCGTTGCTGCACGGCGATATTCACAGCGGATCTATTTTTGTGGCGGAAGGGAGCCTGAAGGCCATTGACGCCGAGTTTGGCTACTTCGGGCCAATAGGTTTTGATATCGGCACCGCTATCGGCAACCTGCTGCTGAACTATTGCGCCCAGCCGGGGCATTTTGGCCCCCGTGATGCGGCGGCACATCGTGAGCAGCGCCTGCAGGATATTCGTGAGCTGTGGCTTACCTTTGCAGAACGCTTTACTGCTCTGGCCCGGACGAAAACCCGCGACGTGGCGCTAGGCTATCCAGGGTATGTTGAACGTTTCCTGAAGCACGTCTGGCAGGATGCGATAGGCTACTGCGGAACGGAGCTGGTACGGCGCACTGTGGGCATGTCGCACGTCGCGGATCTGGACACTATTGAAGAACATGAGACGCGCATAGCCTGCATCGGCCACGCCATTGAGCTGGGCAAATTCCTGATTGTGATTGCCGATCAGATTGATAACGTGGATCAGTTTATCGCTCGCGTTCGTCAGAAGGGCTGATTCAGAAGAGCTAATAAAGGCAAGAGCGGCATCTCACCTTTCCCTGGCGGACGAAGGTAAGATGCCCGGCAAAAATAATCCTGCGCAGTAGTCGGTTAAGCGCAAGCCACCCGGCGTTATGCCTCAAGAATTTCACGGATACGCTGCTGTAAATGCTCCCCCAACGGTAACGTCGCGTGAATCAGCGGCGGCGAATATAGCGGCAGGCTGGTGGAATAAGGTGTGACAACCAGCACCACTTCTTTCGGTGCGCCCTCCTTCTGAAAACCGTGCACGGTCAGGCGTTTGATATTCAGCGGCAGCAGCGTCAGTTCGCGAAGCTGCCGTTCAATTTGTTGCTCCAGCTCCGCATTATTCCCCGTCAGCAGGAGCACCTGTTTTTCCTGCAAATCATTCTCCTGCATAAGCCAGGCCCCGAAAATGACCGCGACCAGCCCGACTTCTTCATCTGAAAACTGTAAGCCATAATCGGCCTCGAAGGTGTCGAAAGCCTGGCGCGTGGTACGCATCAGCCTGGGATACAGCAGGGTGATCTCTTCCGGCAGGCTGTTGTCGATGCCGATGCTGAACAGGCAGCGATCCAGCGCCTGAGCGAGATGAATATATAGCTGGTCGCTAAGCCCTTGTTCGTCGCTAAACGACATACCGGCCAGCGTGCGGAAGCGATCTATCATCGCAGTTATCGCGCGGCGCAGGCGCAGATCCTGTTGATGGTTGTCGTGAATCGGGTCCGGGGTGCGCAGCATCTGGAACAGCAGGGCGAGGAACAGCTGTTCGTTTTCATCGGCTGGCTGCTTCACGCGTCGGGTCCAGTGGCGGGCTATTTCCTGGGCGGCAAGGTATTCCGGCCGTAAGCGCGTCCATTCTTTTTGACGATCGTTAAACGCTGGCGTATTGCCCAGATGGTGCTGATGCAGACAATATTGCAGATAGAGGCTCAGGAACTGTCTGTCGCGGGATTCGTACTGCCGTTGTAAACGGCGCGCGCACAGACTTATCAGCGCCTGAAGATTCGTTTCATCATACAGCGCCTTGGCGATGCCCTGTTTTCTGAGCTGGTCTTTAAAGGCGGGCATAAAATGGTGCTGCACAAAGTGCGGGCACAGCCGCAGGGCGCGTCGCAGCCAGTGCAGCAAACATAAGCGCTTATCGAGGGCCGTGCCTTCTATCCGGTAGCTGCCGTCGTGTTCGGTGATCATCGCCAGCCGGTGATAACGCTGGATTTCATCGCTGGTGTCGGCTATATCTTGCAGGGATTTAGTGCTGTCTACACCGTTAATCCTGCCCAGAATCTCTGGCGTCACCGTTTGTCCCGGTAAATAAAGCATTAAAAGCAGGTGGCAGCGTCGCTGCGGGCTGGAGAGCACAGATGGTGGAGGGGAGAGCAATGTCATCATCCGTAGAGTCCAGTTAGGTTGATTATTGCTAAGCGTAGCTAAAGCAATTGATGCAGATCGCCGCATCCGTAGATTTTCATCGCGGAATTTTGGCTGGCTCACAGAATTTTTATCCAGAGGGGAAAATGCACAGGAATTTGTGTAACAAAATAGGGATGTTCGCGCTTGCGGCGATGCTTTGGGCACCCGTTGCGTTAGCGCATCCTCACAGTTTCATTTCGCTGGTGACCACGGTAGTGGCTCAGGACGGTCAGTTTACCGGGCTGAAAATGCAGTGGACGATGGATGAAATCACCTCCGCGGATTTACTGTATGACGCAGGTGATGCAAAGCCTGGCTCCGCAGTATGGAAAAAGCTGGCCGCTGAGGTGATGGCTAACGTGCTGGAGCAACACTATTTTACCGAGATCTGGCATAACGGTAATAAGGTAACGTTTATTGATTTGCCAGCGGAATACGGGCTGGCCCGCGTTGACCACCAGGCGGTGCTCACCTTCCTGCTGCCGCTCGCCCACCCGCAGCCGCTGAAAGGGCAAACCTACACCTTTTCCACCTTTGACCCGAGCTACTATGTCGATATGAGCTATGACCAGCCGATGGATGCCAGGCTGCCACAGGCGCTGGTGGAGGCATGCAAAATTTCTGTCACCACGCCACAGCCGGATGAAAACATTCTGGCTTTCGCACAATCGCTGGATAAGGCCGATGCCCCGCCGGAAGATATGGGCCTGGGGAAACAGTTCGCTCAACAGGTCAGGATGCAATGTCAGTGATGCTATCGGCTAAAAAGGCCTCGCGTCGCTGGCTCCATCTTTGGCCGCTGGCGCTTTTTCTGCTGCTGTCCCTGCTGGCATTCTACGCGCTCTGGCAATACTGGCCGCAAATTTTGCTTAACAGCGCTGCGTGGCAGAAATCAATTAATCAGCAGTTGAGCAGCCTGCTGCGTCAGGTGGCGGAAAATCCCGCACGGGCGGGCTGGTCTTTGCTTTCCTTTAGCTTTGTGTACGGTGTGCTGCATGCGCTGGGGCCGGGGCATGGCAAAGTCGTGATCGCAACCTGGCTTGCAACCCATCCGTCAAAGCTGAAAAGCAGCCTGAATCTGACCTTTGCCGCTTCGCTGTTGCAGGGCGGCGTGGCGATAGCGCTGGTGGTGGTGGTCTTAGGGATGCTGCAACTCCCTTCGCGCCAGCTGCATCTGAGCAGCTTCTGGCTTGAAAAAGGCAGCTACGCGCTGGTAGGTATTCTGGGCGTGATGCTTGGTTGGCGTGCGCTTCGGCAGCTACGCCAGGTGTTACGTAACCCGCGCAGGTTTAAGGCTTTTTCCCCGCAGCACGTGCACAGCGAAAGCTGCGGATGCGGGCATCAGCATCTGCCGACGGAAGAGCAGCTGGCCAAAGGTGATGACTGGCGAGCGCGCCTGATGATTGTGATATCCATGGGGATGCGGCCCTGCTCGGGAGCGATCATGGTGCTGCTGTTCAGCAAGGTCATCGGCGTATTTTACTGGGGAATGTTATCTGCCCTCGCCATGGCGGCGGGCACTTCAATAACCATTTCGGGTCTGGCGCTGCTGGTGCACAGTTTTCGCCGTTTTGCGGTTCGTCTTAGCGGCAATAAAACGCCGGTATTGTGGCGGCAGGTCGGCTGGGCGACGCTTGCGTTAGCAGGGAGTGTGATTTTGATGATTGCGGCGACGGTGATGTGGCTAAGTGCTCAGCCCCCAGCACGCGGGATACGGCCTTTCTGATATTAATTAACCCTCTCCCTGGCAGGAGAGGGTGAGTCGCGATTAACGCTTCAGCGCTTCGCTCAGCTCGTCACGCATGGTAGCCAGCATCGCTTTCACTACGCGCGGGTTACCCGCAACGATGTTGCCGGTCAGCAGGTGGTTATGGCCACCGGTAAAATCACAAACCAGGCTGCCGGATTCGCGAGCGATCAGTTCGCCTGCGGCGAAATCCCATGGCTTCAGGCCAATCTCGAAGAAACCGTCCACGCGGCCTGCGGCAACGTAAGCCAGATCGAGCGCGGCGGAACCGGTGCGGCGGAAGTCTGCACACTGGGTGAACAGTTTGCCAAGAATGTTGATATAAGAAGTCGCGTGTTGTTTCGCTTTGAACGGGAAGCCGGTCGCAAGGATGGTGCCATCCAGATCGCGAGCGCTGCTGCCGCGCAGACGGTAACCGTTCAGCTGTGCGCCCTGGCCGCGTACGGCGGTGAACAGCTCGTTACGCATCGGGTCATATACCACAGCAACTTCGGTGCGGCCTTTGACACGAACAGCGATAGAGACCGCGAAGTGCGGCAGACGTTTGATAAAGTTAGATGTGCCATCCAGTGGATCGATAACCCATTGCACATCCTGTTCTGTCCCCGCCAGTTCGCCAGATTCTTCGGCGATGATGGTGTGTTGCGGGTAGGATTTACGGATAACTTCGATAATCAGGCGCTCGGCGTCTTTATCAACGTTAGTCACAAAATCGTTGCTGCCTTTCTGGCTTGCTTCAACGGCGTCTGGTGTTTCGTAGTTTTTGGCAATTAAATTACCCGCCTTGCGCGCAGCACGCACGGCGATGTTGAGCATCGGATGCATCGGTCTCTCTCACTGGATGTTAAAGAACGGAAAACGCCGCGGAGTATAGCAGAGCGTTCGGATTATGTCCCAGGGTTATGATAGGATATTGCGATATTCTTTTAAGGCTATGAATGAAGCATGCTGGATAACGTACGTATTGTGCTGGTTGAGACTTCCCACACCGGCAACATGGGCTCGGTAGCCCGTGCCATGAAAACAATGGGATTAACGAATCTGTGGCTGGTGAACCCACTGGTTAAGCCGGACTCACAGGCCATTGCCCTTGCGGCGGGTGCCAGCGATGTGATTGGCGAGGCGAAAATCGTCGATACGCTCGACGAAGCGCTGACTGGTTGCAGCCTTGTGGTAGGCACCAGCGCGCGTTCCCGTACGCTGCCCTGGCCGATGCTGGATCCGCGCGAATGCGGTCTGAAAAGCATCTCTGAAGCCAGGCACGCCCCGGTTGCCATTGTCTTTGGTCGTGAACGCGTAGGCTTAACGAACGACGAGCTGCAAAAGTGCCACTATCACGTCGCGATTCAGGCTAACCCGGAATACAGCTCGCTGAACCTGGCGATGGCCGTGCAAATCCTTGCCTATGAAGTGCGTATCGCCTGGCTTGCTACCCAGGCGCAGCCGGAAGCAGAAAAAGAAGAAGAAATCCCGTATCCGCTGGTGGACGATCTCGAGCGTTTCTATGGGCATCTTGAGCAAGTAATGCTAAAAACCGGCTTTATCCGTGCCAGCCATCCGGGGCAGGTGATGAGCAGAATCCGTCGTCTGTTTACTCGTGCGCGCCCGGAAAGTCAGGAACTTAACATCCTGCGCGGCATGCTTTCTTCTATCGAAAGCGACAAGAAATCGAGCAAATAATACTTGAGTAAATTACTGGGTTAAATAGTTGACCATTTTACTCAGGAATGTCAGACTTGCGGCCTGCTATGTGGACAATCACATTTTTAAAAACCCCCGGCTCGAGGGGCTATTTGAGGTTAAGTAAGAGATGAGACTGACATCAAAAGGACGTTACGCTGTGACCGCAATGCTCGACGTTGCGCTGAACTCCGAATCGGGTCCTGTTCCGTTGGCCGATATTTCCGAACGTCAGGGTATTTCACTCTCCTATCTGGAGCAGTTGTTCTCCCGCCTGCGTAAAAATGGCCTGGTGGCCAGCGTGCGTGGGCCTGGCGGCGGTTATCTGTTAGGTAAAGATGCAGGAAGCATCGCCGTGGGCGAAGTCATCAGCGCCGTTGATGAATCCGTCGACGCAACCCGCTGCCAGGGTAAAGGCGGCTGCCAGGGTGGCGATAAATGCTTAACTCATGCGCTGTGGCGCGATCTGAGCGACCGTCTGACCGGCTTTTTGAATAACATCACCCTGGGTGAACTGGTGAATAACCAGGAAGTCCTGGATGTTTCAGACCGTCAGCAACATGAAAACCATCGCTCTACGCGTTCTCAGGACGCCATCGACGTTAAACTGCGCGCATAAGCAGAAAAATAGACTTTTAGAATCAGGCTCGGGTGCGAGGCACCCGGCTGGACCTTTTATGCCTGATTCTTCGTATTGAAGTGATGTACGGAGCTTAAGAGCAATGAAATTACCGATTTATCTCGACTACTCCGCAACCACGCCGGTCGATCCGCGTGTTGCCGAGAAGATGATGCAGTTTTTGACGATGGATGGCACCTTCGGTAACCCGGCTTCCCGCTCGCACCGTTTTGGGTGGCAGGCGGAAGAGGCGGTCGATATCGCTCGTAACCAAATTGCTGACCTGGTGGGCGCTGACCCGCGTGAGATCGTGTTCACTTCAGGCGCAACAGAATCTGATAACCTCGCGATTAAAGGTGCGGCCAACTTCTATCAGAAGAAAGGCAAGCACATCATCACCGTGAAAACTGAACATAAAGCCGTGCTTGATACCTGCCGCCAGCTTGAGCGCGAAGGTTTCGAGGTGACTTATCTGGCCCCGCAGAGCAACGGCATCGTTTCTTTGCAGGCGCTGGAAGAGGCAATGCGTGATGACACCATTCTGGTTTCCATCATGCACGTCAACAACGAAATTGGCGTGGTGCAGGATATCGCGGCTATCGGCGAAATGTGCCGTGCACGCGGTATTATCTATCACGTTGATGCCACGCAGAGCGTGGGCAAATTGCCTATCGATCTCAGCACGCTGAAAGTTGATTTGATGTCCTTCTCCGGCCACAAAATCTACGGTCCTAAAGGTATCGGCGCCCTGTACGTTCGTCGTAAGCCGCGTATTCGTATCGAAGCGCAGGTTCACGGTGGCGGTCACGAGCGCGGTATGCGTTCAGGCACGCTGCCTGTTCACCAGATCGTCGGCATGGGTGAAGCTTACCGTATCGCGAAAGAAGAGATGGCGTCTGAAATGGCCCGTCTGCGCTCGCTGCGTAACCGTCTGTGGAACGGCGTGAAAGATATGGAAGAAGTGTATCTGAACGGCGATCTGGAGCATGGCGCACCGAACATCCTCAACGTGAGCTTTAACTACGTTGAAGGTGAGTCCCTGATTATGGCCCTGAAAGACCTCGCGGTTTCTTCAGGTTCCGCCTGTACCTCCGCAAGCCTTGAGCCATCTTATGTGCTGCGTGCGTTGGGCATGAGCGATGAACTCGCCCACAGCTCCATCCGTTTCTCTTTGGGTCGTTTCACCACCGAAGAAGAGATCGACTACACCATTGAGCTGGTGCGTAAATCTATTGGCCGTCTGCGCGACCTTTCTCCACTGTGGGATATGTTCAAGCAGGGCGTGGATATTAATTCCATCGAATGGGCTCACCACTAATCATTCGTCGCGGACGTCGGTCTCGAATGCAGGAGAAGTAAAAATGGCTTACAGCGAAAAAGTAATTGATCACTACGAGAATCCACGCAACGTCGGTTCTTTTGATAACGGCGATGACAGCGTAGGTTCCGGCATGGTGGGTGCACCAGCCTGTGGCGACGTCATGAAGTTGCAGATCAAAGTCAACAATGAAGGTATTATTGAAGACGCACGCTTCAAAACTTACGGTTGTGGCTCAGCGATTGCTTCCAGCTCGCTGGTTACCGAGTGGGTAAAGGGCAAATCCCTGGATGAAGCGCAGGCGATCAAAAACACCGATATCGCAGACGAACTCGAGCTGCCGCCGGTGAAGATTCACTGCTCAATCCTTGCGGAAGACGCCATTAAAGCGGCTATCGCGGATTACAAAAGCAAACGTGAAGCGAAATAATCATTGTTGAATTGAGGTTGTTGTATGTCGATTACCCTTAGCGACAGTGCTGCCGCTCGTGTGAATGCCTTTTTAGCCAACCGGGGTAAAGGTTTTGGCTTACGTTTAGGTGTGCGCACATCCGGCTGCTCTGGCATGGCTTATGTTCTTGAATTTGTTGACGCACCTATGGCAGAAGATACGGTGTTTGAAGACAAAGGCGTGAAAGTGGTCGTCGATGGTAAAAGCCTGCAATTTTTGGACGGCACCGAACTCGACTTCGTCAAAGAAGGCCTTAACGAAGGGTTTAAGTTTACCAACCCAAACGTTAAAGATGAGTGCGGCTGCGGCGAAAGCTTCCACGTCTGATTTCAGCTCATCCCCCGCGCCTGTGGGGGATGACGCTTTACCACGTTAACCCCGAGTCTGTTATGGATTACTTTACCCTCTTTGGGTTACCGGTAGGCTACTCCGTCAACACCGAGCTGCTGGCTACCCGTTACCAGGAGCTGCAACGCCAGTTCCACCCGGACAAATACGCCAGCCGCCCTCAGGCGGAACAGCTGTTGGCGGTCCAGCAATCTGCGACCATCAACCAGGCCTGGCAAACCCTGCGTCACCCGCTGCTGCGCGCCGAGTACATCCTCTCCCTTAACGGTTTTGATCTGGCTAATGAACAGCATACCGTGCGCGATACCGCGTTCCTGATGGAGCAGCTGGAACTGCGCGAAGAGCTTGATAACATTGAGCAGGCGAAAGACGCTGAGCGTCTCGAAACCTTCGCCAGAAGCGTTACGGCGATGGTAAAAGCCCGCAGCGAGCAGATGGTAGAGCAGCTGGACGCTCAGGACTGGACACTGGCGGCGGATACCGTGCGCAAACTGCGTTTTCTCGATAAACTGCGCAGCCAAATAGAACAACTCGAAGAAAAGCTGCTCGATTTTTAACTGGAAGCTCAAAATGGCGTTATTACAAATCAGTGAGCCAGGCCTTAGCGCTGCGCCGCATCAGCGTAAACTGGCGGCGGGCATCGACCTGGGTACCACCAATTCTCTGGTCGCGACGGTACGCAGTGGGCAAGCCGAAACCTTGCCCGACCATGAAGGGCGCCATCTGTTACCCTCAGTCGTCCATTATCAGCATAACGGCCTGAACGTCGGCTGGGACGCGCGCGCTCAGGCGGCGCTTGACCCGGCTAACACCATCAGTTCCGTAAAACGTCTGATGGGCCGCTCTCTGGCTGATATTCAGGCGCGTTACCCTCATCTTCCTTATCATCTTCAGGCCAGTGAAAACGGCCTGCCGATGATCCAGACCCCGTCGGGATTGCTAAACCCAGTTCGTATCTCCGCCGATATCCTTAAAGCGCTTGCCGCTCGCGCGACAGAATCACTGGAAGGTGAACTCGATGGCGTGGTGATCACCGTTCCTGCTTATTTCGACGATGCGCAGCGTCAGGGCACTAAAGACGCCGCGCGTCTTGCGGGCCTGCACGTCCTGCGTTTGCTGAACGAGCCAACGGCGGCGGCGATTGCCTACGGCCTGGACTCAGGCAAAGAAGGCGTGATTGCCGTTTACGATCTGGGCGGTGGCACCTTCGATATCTCCATTCTGCGTTTAAGCCGCGGAGTGTTTGAAGTGCTCGCTACCGGCGGCGATTCTGCGCTGGGTGGCGATGACTTTGACCACCTGCTGGCCGACTGGCTGCGGGAGCAGGCAGGGGTTGCCGATCGCAGTGACGATCGTGTCCAGCGCCAGCTGCTGGATGCGGCCATCGCGGCGAAAATCGCCCTGAGCGACGCGGACAGCACCCTGGTTGAGGTCGCAGGCTGGCAGGGCACCGTCACCCGGGAGCAGTTCAACGAGCTGATTGCCTCCCTGGTCAAACGCACATTGTTGGCCTGTCGCCGCGCCTTGAAAGATGCTGCGGTGGAAGCTGAAGAAGTGCTGGAAGTGGTGATGGTCGGGGGTTCAACGCGAGTGCCGCTGGTGCGCGAGCGCGTGGGTGAATTCTTTGGCCGTAAGCCTTTAACCTCTATTGACCCGGACAAAGTCGTTGCTATCGGGGCGGCCATTCAGGCGGATATTCTGGTGGGCAACAAGCCGGACAGCGAAATGCTGCTGCTGGATGTTATCCCGCTGTCGCTGGGCCTTGAAACCATGGGCGGGCTGGTGGAGAAAGTCATTCCGCGTAATACCACTATTCCGGTGGCGCGCGCGCAGGACTTTACGACGTTTAAAGACGGTCAGACCGCCATGGCGATACAGGTTTTGCAGGGCGAGCGCGAGCTGGTGCAGGATTGCCGCTCTCTTGCCCGCTTCACGCTGCGCGGTATTCCGGCAATGCCTGCGGGCGGGGCGCATATTCGCGTGACCTTCCAGGTGGATGCGGACGGGCTGCTTAGCGTAACGGCGATGGAAAAGTCCACCGGCGTGGAGGCTTCCATTCAGGTCAAACCTTCCTACGGCCTGAGCGACGGCGAAATCGCCTCTATGATTCAGGATTCCATGAGCTACGCCGAACACGATGTGAAAGCGCGTATGCTTGCGGAGCAAAAAGTTGACGCGGCCCGCGTGCTGGAAAGCCTGCAGGGTGCGTTAGCCACGGATGCCGCGCTGCTAAGCGCCGCTGAGCGTGCGGACATTGACGAAGCGATGGTGGCCCTTAGCGCCGCCGCTGCCGGTGATGACACCGACGCAATTGAACAAGCCATTAAAAACGTAGACAAACAAACCCAGGAATTTGCCGCTCGTCGTATGGATGAATCCATCCGTAAGGCGCTGAAAGGCCACTCCGTGGACGAGGTTTAACATGCCAAAGATTGTTTTTCTGCCTCATCAGGATTTGTGTCCGGATGGTGCAGTTCTGGAAGCGAATGCCGGTGAAACCATTCTTGACGTTGCGCTGCGCAACGGAATCGAGATTGAACACGCCTGTGAAAAATCCTGCGCCTGCACCACCTGCCACTGTGTGGTGCGTGAAGGCTTCGACTCCCTTGCGGAAAGCACGGAAGACGAAGATGACATGCTCGACAAAGCCTGGGGGCTGGAGCCTGAAAGCCGTCTGAGCTGCCAGGCTCGTGTCACCGACGAAGATCTGGTTGTTGAAATGCCGCGCTACACCATCAACCATGCGCGCGAGCATTAACAGGAGCAGACATGGGACTGAAATGGACCGATAGCCGCGAGATAGGCGAAGCGCTCTACGACAGCCGTCCGGATCTCGATCCGAAAACGGTGCGCTTCACCGATCTGCATCAGTGGATCTGCGACCTCGAAGAGTTCGACGACGATCCAAACGCATCCAATGAAAAAATTCTGGAAGCGATTCTGTTAGTCTGGTTAGATGAAGCAGACTAATTAAAACAAACGGGCTGCCTCAGGCGGCCCGTTTCATATTGAGCATGTGCTGAAAAATTAGAAGGAAAATAACATGTCAGAAGCCATGAAAATCACGCTTTCCACCGCGCCTGCCGATGCGCGCTGGGGCGAAAAAGCCGCTTACAGTATCAACGATGAAGGGATCACCCTGCACTTGACCGGCAAGGATGACCTGGGTTTAATCCAGCGCGCCGCCCGTAAAATCGACGGCCAGGGCCTGAAGCACGTGCAGCTGGCGGGCGAAGGCTGGGACGTGGAGAAAAGCTGGGCCTTCTGGCAGGGCTATCGCGCGCCAAAAGGCACGCGCAAGGTTGAATGGGCGCAGCTTGGTGAAGCCGGGCAGAAAGAGCTTGAAAACCGTCTGAAAATCATCGACTGGGTGCGTAACACCATCAACGCCCCTGCCGAAGAGCTTGGTCCTGAACAGCTGGCTTCCCGCGCCGTTGACCTGCTGTGCGACGTGGCCTGCGATCACGTTTCCTACCGTATCACCAAAGGCGAAGATCTGCGCGAGCAGAACTATATGGGGATCCATACCGTTGGTCGTGGTTCCGAACGTCCTCCTGTATTGCTGGCGCTGGATTACAACCCAACCGGCAACCCGGAAGCGCCGGTATACGCTGCGCTGGTGGGCAAAGGTATCACCTTTGACTCCGGCGGCTATAGCCTGAAGCAAAGCGCGTTTATGGACTCCATGAAGTCCGATATGGGCGGCGCGGCAACCATCACCGGTGCGCTGGCTTTTGCCATTACGCGTGGCCTGAATAAACGCGTAAAACTCTATCTGTGCTGCGCGGATAACATGGTAAGCGGCAACGCCTTTAAGCTGGGCGATATCATCAAATACCGCAACGGCAAAACCGTCGAGGTGATGAACACCGACGCCGAAGGCCGTCTGGTGCTGGCCGATGGCCTGATCGACGCCTGCGCGCAAAAACCGGAGCTTATCATCGACTGCGCCACCTTAACCGGTGCGGCGAAGACAGCCCTCGGTAACGACTACCATGCCCTGTTCAGCTTCGACGATGCGCTGGTTAACCGCCTGCTGGAAAGTGCAGCCCAGGAAAACGAGCCGTTCTGGCGTCTGCCGCTGGCGGAGTTTCATCGTAACCAGCTGCCGTCTAACTTTGCCGAGCTTAACAACACCTCTAACGCCTCTTTCCCGGCGGGGGCGAGCACGGCGGCAGGTTTCCTGTCTCACTTTGTGGAAAACTATCATCAAGGCTGGCTGCACATTGACTGCTCGGCAACTTACCGCAAAGGTGCGGTTGAGCAGTGGTCTGCCGGTGCAACGGGTCTGGGCGTGCGCGCCATTGCCAATCTGTTGACGGGTAAATAACCTGTTTTCCCCCTCTCTCGCTGAGAGAGGGGACAAATCATTATCCTGGAACCTCCATGTCAGAATCCAAAAACGAACTTGAAACCCTGCTGGAACAGGCGGCGACCGAGCCTGCTCATCGCCCGGCTTTCTTCCGTGTGCTGCTCGACTCCACCGTTTGGGTGCCAGGAGAAGCGGCAGAAGGTGAGACCGTTGATGCCGATAGCGCGGTTGAGCTGCAGCACTGGGAAAAAGAAGACGGCACGTCCGTCATTCCTTTTTTCACGTCGCCAGAAGCTTTAGAGCAGGCGATCAGCCACGAGCAGGCCTTTGTCGCCATGCCGGTGCGCACCCTGTTTGAAATGACGCTGGGCGAAACATTATTCCTCAACGCTAAACTGCCAACGGGCAAAGAGTTCACCCCGCGTGAAATCAGCCATCTGGTCAGCGCCGAAGGCGATCCGCTTAGCCAGCAGGAAGTGCTGGAGGGGGGCAGTTCGTTGCTGCTGTCTGAAGTGGCTGAGCCGCCAGCGCAGATGGTGGAATCCCTGTCGACCCTGTTCAAAAGCCTGAAAACCGTAAAGCGTGCTTTTCTGTGCTCAATCAAAGAGCAGGCGGATGAGCAGCCGAACCTGCTGATTGGCATTGAAGCCGAAGGGGATATCGACGCGATTATTCGTCAGGCGGGCAGCGTGGCGACGGATACCTTACCCGGAGACGAGCCTGTCGATATTTGCCTGGTGAAAGAAGGGGAGAAGGGCATCAGCCACTTTATGATGGCACATATCAGCCCATTCTATGAACGCCGCTGGGGCAGCTTCCTGCGTGATTTTAAAGCCAATCGCATCATCTGATTTTTAGGCCCCCCTCTCCAGGGGGTCAGTCTGTTGCCTGGAGCAGCAGCAAATCAATCAGCATCACCAGATTGGATTCAAACGAGGTGATCCCGGCGGCTTCGGCGTCATAATGGATTGCTTCGTCATACAGCGCAAAATGTACGTCAGCCAGCTCCGCCAGGCTGTTTGGCGAAGCGCGAGTAAACGCCACAATCTGCATGCCGACATTGTGCGCAATCCTTGCTTTATCCAGCACCTGTTCGGTTTCACCGCTGCGTGAAATTGCGATAAATACCTCATATTTTGACGCGTTGCTCAGGAAGATCCCCCGGCTGTCCCCCGGCCCGGAAATAAAAGCCGTTTTGCCCAGCACCTGAAGTTTTTTCGTCAGGTATTCGGCGAAGAGGTACGAGAAGCCCGCGCCATATAAAAAGAAGCTGCCTTTCTCGCGTAGCAGCGCGGCGAACTGCGCCATCAGCTGCGGCGTAACCCAGCGGAAAGTTTGCTGGTAATTAGCCACAAAATTGTCGAATAGCGCCGGGAGTTCGGCGGCAGGCCGGGGCGGCTGGTTTGTGATATGCGGCGTGCTGGAGAGCAGCTGTTTGCAGTGCCAGATAAATTCGCTATAGCCGCTGAAGCCAAGCTTGTGGCACAGCCGCATAATGGTGGCGCTGGAGACAAAGGTCGCCTGCGCCAGCTGACGAACGGTAATATTGCCCACCAGCAGTGGATGGGCTGTCAGATGAGACAGCACCCGATACTCCGCGCGGGTCAAAGTATCCCCGCGCTCCAGCAGCCCTGCCAGCCGGTTATCCATTATTGTGCGGGTTCAACAGGCAAATCCGCGCGCGCGCCCCATTCACTCCAGGAGCCGTCATACAGTGAAACGCCGTTGACGCCAAGCGTGGTCAAAGCCAGCACCACCACGGCGGCGGTGACGCCTGAACCGCAGCTGGCGATAATAGGTTTCGCGAAATCGACGCCCTGACGGGTGAAAATGTCGGTCAGGTCCTCGGTGGTTTTCAACTGGCCATTTTCCACCAGATCGCTCCAGGGCACGTTCAGCGCGCCAGGGATGTGCCCCCGGCGCAGGCCCGGACGCGGCTCGTCCACTTCGGCATGGAAACGCGCGGCGGGACGGGCATCTACAAGCTGCGCCGTGCCTTCATGGCTGACGAGCAGAACATCCGTCAGACGCTTAATGACCAGCGGATCAAAGTTTACCTCGAACTCGCCTTCAGCCCGGGCGGAATTACCCTGTTCCAGCGCCAGCTCTTCACGCTGCCAGTCGGCAAGGCCGCCCGCCAGGATCGAGACATTTTCCACGCCAAAGGTTCGCAGCATCCACCAGGCTCGCGGGGCAGAGAACAGATTGCCTTCGTCATAAACAACCAGATGTTTATCGTTGCTGACGCCCAGCTCGCGCATTGCCACGGCAAAGGCTTCCGCCCGCGGCATCATATGCGGCAGGGGGCTGGTATGATCGGAGAGGGCTTCAATATCAAAAAATAGCGCGCCGGGAAGGTGGCCCGCCCGATACTCGGCGGCGACGTCACGGTGTTCCTGGCCAGGAGGGGCCATGCGGGCATCCAGGATCTGAATATTGGCATCGTTAAGGTGTTCTGCGAGCCAGTCGCCCGCGACAAAGAAAGAAGTGGACATGGTTGCCTCCGTAGCATTATTCATTCACGGATTGTCGATGTTTTTGCGCAAACCGACAAGCAACCATCTCCAGGGGCGCGAGGTATCTCGAGTTTATTAAATAAAATTCCCTTAAAGTTGTTCGCCGTTCTGCCATGCCTGCTGCAGTTTCGGCCAGTAGTCGCGGTTGGCTTCGATCATCTCATCAAGAATCGCTTTGGCATGCTGCATGGTTGGCACCGTGCGGTTAAGCGTGAAGGCCTGTAGCGCTTTCTCGTAGCTCCCCTCAATCGTGGCCTCGACCAGCAGCTGCTCTGATGCCAGCTGCTGCATCAGTAGCGTCTGGTGGAACAGCGGGACCGCTCCCATCCTCACGGGCTCTGGCCCTTCAGAGGTGATATAAGCTGGCACCTCAACCATCGCGTCATACGGCAGGTTAGCGATAGCGCCTTTGTTTTCGACTATCACCAGATGACGCTGGCGTAAGTCAAAGGCCAGCGAACAAGCAACATCCACGATAAAGGCTCCGTGCACGCCGACATGGAAGGCATCGGGCAGAATACCTGTTTGCTTATATTCGGCTGCGGCGGCAAACAGCTTCTTCTCACGCCCGTCCATCACTTCATTGGCGCGGGTATAATCCGGGTTTTGATGCTCCACGATGTCGTTGGGCATCAGGTAATATTGCAGGTAAGGATTCGGCAGATACTCCGGGAAGTGATCCATAATGGGTTTAATATGGCGCCAGGTTTTCACCCATGAAGGATCGGAGTGCTGCGGATCGGTTTGTGCCGCGTCTTGCGTCAGCAAACCAAATTTTGCAATATGGCGGCGCAGTTCAGGCAGCCGATCTTCGCCGTCAACCAGTACGCGGGTAAACCAGCCAAAGTGGTTCAGACCGAAATAATCCATGACAAGTTTGTGACGATCGACGCCCAGAATGGCACCCATGTTACGCATTGCCGCAACCGGCATATCGCAGATGTTGAGTACGCGCGCATTCGGACGCAGGCGACGAACACCTTCGGCAACAATCGCCGCCGGGTTGGAATAGTTCACTATCCACGCTTTTGGATGCGCATAGCGTTCCACTAAATCGCACAGCTCCACCATCGGTAAAATGGTTCGTAAACCGTAGGCCAGCCCGCCCGGACCGCAGGTTTCCTGGCCGACGACGCCATGGCGTAAAGGGATTTTCTCATCCTGCTCACGCATTTTGTACTGCCCGACGCGCATCTGAGCGAAGACGAAATGTGCGCCGCTGAAGGCCACTTCCGGGTCGGTGGTAACGGTGAATTTGATCGCCTGGCTGTGATCGCGAATCACTTTCTCCACCACCGGAGCAATGACCGACTGGCGCTCGCCGTCAATATCGTACAGGCGAATCTCGGCCAGCGGGAAATCTTGCAGGCGAACCATCAGGCTCTTCACAATGCCAGGCGTATAGGTGCTGCCGCCACCGGCAATAGACAGTATAAATGGGGGGTTAAACATCGTTGACTCCTTTAGAGAAACGTCTCTACCGCTTCACGCATTTTTTTGACATGCAGTCCGTAGACCACCTGAACGTTATTACCTTGTTTAATGACCCCTTTTGCCCCCGTGGCCTGCAGGCGGGGTTCGTCGATGGCTGAGACATCGCGCACTGTGACGCGCAGGCGGGTGTAACAGTTATCGACCACTTCAATATTTGTTCGCCCACCTAATCCTGCGATGATGGCTTCGCCCAGGCCGTCGTTACTGCCTTTGGCCTGGTATTCCTGCTTGCTGTAGAGCCTGGTTTGCTGGTCATCGGCTTCGCGGCCCGGCGTCTTCATATCAAAGTGCTGAATAAGAAAGCGGAAGACCACGAAATAAAGGGCAGACATGATCAGTCCGACCAGCAGATACATCGGCCAGTTGGACTTTTCGGTGCCGAGCGGCAGGTTATAAAGAATAAAGTCGATAACGCCGTTAGCGCCGATGGCGTGGACGCCCAGCAGAGAAAACAGCATCATGCCCACGCCCGTCAGCAGCGCATGCACGACAAACAGCATCGGGGCGACGAACAGGAAAGAGAACTCCAGCGGCTCGGTAACGCCAACCAGCATTGATGTCAGCGCGGCGGGGATAAGGATCGCTTTCGCCACGGCTTTGCGTTCCGGTCTGGCCGTCATGTACATCGCCAGCGCGGTGGCGGGCAGACCAAACATTTTACTGATGCCGCGCGCGTCCCAGACGACGGTGTTGCTGAGCTGATGCACGTCCGGGCAGGCCATTTCTGCAAAATAAATGTTGCGGGCGCCCTGATAAACGCTGCCGCAGACATCCGCCGTGCCGCCTAATTCGGTATACAGGAACGGCGTGTAGACGAGATGGTGCAGACCGGTTGGCACCAGAATACGCTCGAGAAAACCATAGATAGCGACACCTGCGACTCCTGCGCCTTTTATCGCCAGGGCAAGGGCGCTAATACCGTGCTGCGCAAAGGGCCATAGCTCGCTCATGACCACACCCAGCAGCATAGAGACGGGCAGCATAATTATCGCTACAAAGCAGTGGCCGGAGTAAATCGCCATCGCGCCGGAAAACTGCACGCCGGAATAGCGGTTATACAGAAAACCGGAAAGCGCGCCGGTGAGG
Source organism: uncultured Buttiauxella sp. (assembly GCA_946480445.1). Lineage (GTDB taxonomy): Bacteria > Pseudomonadota > Gammaproteobacteria > Enterobacterales > Enterobacteriaceae > Dryocola. The sequence goes on along the minus strand of CAMLJN010000006.1, from coordinate 89,722 downwards.
ATGCCTGCGAACACGCCCATCTCCAGCACCTGTACACCCAGAACCATGCTTTGCCCGGCGGCGCGCATCTGCTCTGCCGGAGCCAGTTCGCCCTGCAACTGGAGCGTCACATTCATCGCATTAATAAAGACGATAAAAGTTACCAGGCCAATAAGGGCCGCGTAGCCTTTATCTTTGGCGGCAAGGCCGATGGGGATCCCCACGCCAAAGACCAGCGCCAGGTTGGCCAGCACCGAGACGGCGGATTTAGAGATAAGTACGCCGATGTGCTGCACGGAAGGGTGTCCGAGGACAGGGAAATATTCCGCAAGGTTGCCGTTGCCCAACACGTTACCAAACGCGATAAATAGACCGACGATGGGTAAAATCAGCACCGGACCATAAAGCGATTTTCCAAAATTTTGCAGGGCGTTAACGGCTCTTTTCATTTGGCTGTCTCTGATTATCACTCTGGCTAAACACCGCGTTAAGGCTGCGGAACTGACCTGAAGGTAGCAAGAATGAGTGCGTGTAATCCACTTATCCTATTGTTTTAAAAACAAATGACTCATAAGGTTACATGTAACCTTTCAGGCTGTGATCCTGCTTCCAGTTTGCTGTCGCCCCTTTCCTGAAACCTTTGCCAGGCCGACCTTCGCTTTGCGAGGCATCCCGCAATGACTCACTTTGCAGCTTTCGCTTTTTTTGTTAATCCGCATAATACTTCCACTACGTTTTCGGTTAGCGGCCGCACCGGCCAGGGATAAAAAAATGACATCGGTACGTTTGGTGAGTCTGACGGCCACGCTGTTGGCAGCTTTAGCGCTGACGGGATGCGACGATAAAGAGGCGACGCAGGTTGCAGCCCCGACGCCTGCGGCACAAAAGCAGGCGCAGAAGCCAGCTGCAAAACCGGATGCGGCCCAGCTGGAAAAGCTGGCACAACAGTCGGCGGGCAAGCCTTTAAAATTGCTTGATGCTTCAGAAGTGCAGCTGGACGGTGCAAGCACTCTGGTGCTGGCCTTCTCCGTGCCGCTCAGTCCCGATCAGGATTTTTCCCGCGTGGTGCATCTGGTAGACAAAACCAGCGGGAAAGTTGACGGTGCCTGGGAGCTATCCCAGGACCTGAAAGAACTTCGCATGCGCCATCTCGAACCGAAACGTAGCCTGCTGCTCACCGTCGATCCTGAGCTGGTGGCGCTCAATAAGGCCACCTTCGCGAGCACCTTTGAGAAGAAAATCGACACGCGTGACATACAGCCAAGTGTGGGCTTTGCCAGCCGCGGCTCTTTGCTGCCGACAAAAGTCATTGCCGGTCTGCCGGTGATGGCGCTGAACGTCAGTAAGGTGGACGTGAACTTTTACCGTATCAAGAATGAATCTCTTGCCGCTTTTGTCAGCCAGTGGGAATACCGTAGTTCGGTTTCTAACTGGGAGTCGGACAATCTACTTAAGCTTGCGGATTTGGTTTACACCGGCCGGTTCGATCTCAACCCCGAACGGAATACTCGCGAGAAGATCATGCTGCCGCTGGGCGACATTAAGCCCTTACAGCAGCCGGGTGTTTATCTTGCCATCATGAATGAAGCGGGGCATTACAGCTACAGTAATGCCGCCACGCTCTTTACCTTAAGCGACATCGGCGTATCGCTCCATCGCTATCACGATCGCCTGGATGTCTTTGCCCAAAGCCTGGAGAACGGTGCCGCGCAGTCAGGCGTTGAAATCACGCTGCTTAATGATAAAGGCCAGAGCGTCGCGCAGGCGAAAAGCGACGGTGACGGCCATGCGCTGTTGGAAAAAATCAACAAGGGCGTGCTGATTCTGGCGCGCAGCGGCGAACAGACCACGTTACTCGATCTCAATCGTCCCGCGCTGGATTTGGCCGAATTTGATATTGCCGGGGAAGAGGGATACAGCAAGCAGTTCTTTATGTTTGGCCCACGGGATCTGTATCGCCCCGGTGAAACGGTGGTGTTAAACGCCCTGCTGCGCGACAGCGACGGCAAACCGCTGCCAGCGCAGCCGGTGAAACTTGACGTTGTTAAGCCGGACGGACAGGTAGCCAGAACGCAGGTGTGGCAGCCGGAAAACGGTCTGTATCAGTTCACATATTCCTTAGCAGGCGACGTGCAGACCGGTAACTGGCAGGTGAGGGTCAACACCGGGGACAATCAGCCAAGAGTCTGGTCTTTTAAAGTCGAAGACTTTATGCCGGAGCGCATGGCGCTGACGCTCACCCCGGCGCAGCAGCCGGCAAGCCCGGACGAGGCCATCAGTTTCCAGGTCTACGGCCGTTATCTCTATGGCGCTCCTGCGGCCGGGAATAACCTGCAAGGGCAGCTTTTCCTGCGTCCGCTACGGGAGGCCGTTGCGGCGCTGCCGGGCTTCCAGTTTGGCGATATCAACGAAGAAAATTTATCCCGCAGCCTCGATGAAGTGCAGCTCCAGCTGGACGAGCAGGGCAACACCACCGTCAGTACCGACAGCCAGTGGAGCGATGTTCATTCGCCGCTGCGTCTGGTGCTGCAGGCCAGCCTGCTGGAGTCGGGCGGCCGTCCCGTCACGCGTCGTGCAGAGCAGGCTATCTGGCCTTCAGACGCGCTGCCCGGCATCCGTCCGCAGTTTGCCAGCAAAGAGGTCTACGACTACCGCACGGACACAACGCGTACTCAGCCGATTGTAGATGAAGACAGCAATGCCGGATTTGATATCGTCTATGCCAATGCAAAAGGTGAAAAGCTGGCCGCTACCGGTCTCGATGTACGTCTGATTCGTGAGCGTCGCGACTACTACTGGAGCTGGGAAGACGGGCAGGGCTGGCAGTCGCAGTACGATCAAAAAGACCTGGTCGAAGCGGAGCAGAAGCTGGATATCAAGGCCGGAGAAACCGGCAAGGTTGCTTTCCCGGTAGAGTGGGGCGCCTATCGCCTGGAGGTTCGCTCGCCGGATACCCCTATCGTCAGCAGCGTGCGTTTCTGGGCTGGCTATAGCTGGCAGGACAACAGCGATGGTACCGGGGCCGTACGCCCTGACCGCGTCACGTTGAAAATGGATAAACCGGGCTACAAACCAGGCGATACCATCAAACTCCATATCGCGGCACCGGCCGCGGGTAAAGGCTATGCGATGGTGGAGTCGAGCGACGGGCCGCTGTGGTGGAAAGAGATTGATGTTCCGGCTGAAGGGCTGGATATCTCTATTCCCGTGGATAAAAACTGGCAGCGCCACGATCTCTATCTGAGCACGCTGGTCGTTCGCCCTGGTGATAAAAACCATGCTGCTACCCCGAAACGTGCTGTCGGTCTTCTCCATTTACCGCTGGGTGACGAAGGCCGTCGTCTGAATCTTTCTTTGCAAGGCCCGGCAAAAATGCGGCCGAACCAGAATCTGACGGTGAAGATAAAAGCGAGCGCGAAGCACGGCGAGATACCGAAACAGATTAACGTGCTGCTCTCCGCCGTGGACAGCGGCGTGCTGAATATCACCGACTATAAAACCCCTGATCCGTGGGAAGCTTTCTTCGGCCGTAAACGTTACGGGGCTGATCTCTACGATATTTACGGGCAGGTGATAGAAGGCGACGGGAAGCTGGCCGCGCTGCGCTTTGGCGGCGACGGCGATGAAGGGGATCAGCTCAGCCGGGGCGGTAAAAAACCGGTTAATCACGTAACCATTATCGCCCAGCAGGCGCAGCCGGTGCAGCTCGATGAGCATGGCGAAGGGAGCATCAGCCTGCCGATAGGTGATTTTAACGGTGAGCTGCGCGTGATGGCGCAGGCATGGACTGACGATCGTTTTGGCAACAGCGAGGAAAAAGTGGTAGTGGCCGCCCCGCTGGTTACCGAGCTGGCCGCCCCGCGCTTTATGGCTAGCGGCGATAACAGCCGCCTGGCTCTGGATTTAACCAACCTGACCGACCAGCCGCAGGCGCTGAACGTCAACCTGAAAACCAGCGGCCTGCTGTCTCTGGATGGCGCGACATCTTTACCCGTGAAACTTGCACCGGGAGCGCGATCGACGTTGTACATCCCGGTACGTGCACAGGAAGGTTTTGGCGACGGTGAACTCCGCGCCGAGATCACGGGCCTGAACCTGCCGGGTGAAACGGTGGCACCGCAGGTGAAAAGCTGGAAGCTGGGCGTGCGCCCGGCCTTCCCGGCACAAACAACGAACAGCGGCGCGGTACTGACGCCGGGCGAGGTGTGGTCGATTCCGGCGGAGCATCTTTCCGGCCTGGCGCCGAAGACACTGGAAGGACAGCTGCTGCTTAGCGGGCGGCCGCCGCTGAATCTTGCGCGCTATATTCGCGAGTTGAAAGCTTACCCGTATGGCTGCCTCGAGCAGACGACAAGCGGCCTGTTCCCTTCGCTCTATACCAGTCAGGCCCAGCTTACAGCGTTAGGGATTACCGGGACCGGCGATGAACAACGCCGGGCGGCGATCGATCTGGGCATCTCGCGCCTGCTTGATATGCAGCGCGATAACGGCGGCTTCGGGCTGTGGGACAAAGGCGGACCGGAGGAGTACTGGCTTACCGCCTATGTTACCGATTTCCTGGTGCGCGCCAACGAGCAGGGCTACAGCGTCAATACCGAGGCGCTGAATAAGGCGAATCAGCGTTTGCTGCGCTATTTACAGGATCCGGGCCTGATTGCATTGCGCTACAGCGACGATTCGGCTGCCAGCAAGTTTGCCGTGCAGGCCTATGCGGGGCTGGTGCTGGCTCGCCAGCAAAAAGCGCCGCTGGGTGCGCTGCGCGAACTGTGGCAACGGCACAGTACGGCTAAAGCAGGTTTACCGTTGGTTCAGCTGGGCGTGGCGTTAAAACTGATGGGCGATGCGCCGCGTAGCCAGGAGGCGCTCGCGCTCGGGCTGCAAACTAAACGCAGCGATGAACGTATCTGGATGGCCGACTATGGCAGCGAGCTGCGCGATAAAGCCATGATGCTGAGCCTGCTGGAGGAGAATAAGCTCCAGTCGGAGCAGCGCAATAGCTTACTGCTTGAACTTTCTAACCTCGCTTACAGCCAGCGCTGGCTCTCGACGCAGGAAAGCAATGCGTTGTTCCTGGCCGGGCGTAACGGGCAAACGGCGAAAGGTGACTGGCAGGCGCAGGCCTCATTCAGCGCAGAACCGCTGGGTGCCGATAAAGGTGTTACCCGCAACCTGACCAATGACCAGCTAACTGCGTTGCAGGTTACTAACACCGGCACTGAAAACCTCTATCTGCGTCTGGATAGCACCGGCTATGCCCGGCAGGCTCCGGCGCCTTACAGCAACGTGCTGCATATTGAGCGTCATTTCCTCGATGCCAAAGGCAACAGCAAACCGGTTTCGGCCCTGAAAAGCGGTGAGCTGGTGATGGTGTGGCTGGACGTGTGGGCGAATAAAAACGTGCCGGATGCGCTGGTGGTCGATCTTCTCCCCGCCGGATTAGAGCTGGAAAACCAAAATCTGTCCGACAGCAGCGCAAGCCTTGCGGACAGCAGTAACGAAGTGCAGGGCCTGGTCAGTCAGATGCAGCAGGCGGATATTCAGCACCTTGAGTTCCGGGACGATCGCTTCGTGGCCGCTCTGCCTCTGAGTGAAGGGCAGCATGCCACCCTGGTTTATCTGGCGCGTGCGGTCACGCCGGGCAGCTATACCGTGCCGGTGCCGCAGGTGGAATCTATGTATGTTCCGCAGTGGCGAGCGACAGGAGCCAGTGTTGGTGTGCTCACCGTTTTACCCTAAGACGGTGATGAAGTGATTAAACGACCGCGCTGGCGCCTTCGCTATCTTTTAGTGGGGGCGCCTGTGTTACTGGTTCTCAGCCTGTGGCTGGCTGATAAATGCTGGCCGCTTCCGCTCAGTGAAGCTCACCCCGCGCGGGTGGTCGTCGCGGCAGACGGCACTCCGCTGTGGCGGTTTGCCGATGAAGAGGGGATCTGGCGCTACCCGGTCACGATAAGCGAGGTTTCCCCGCGCTATCTTGCAGCCCTCATCAACTACGAAGATCGTTACTTCTGGGATCATCCGGGGATCAATCCTTTCGCCATTCTGCGTGCCGCCTGGCAGGATCTTCGCAGCGGCCAGGTGATCTCGGGGGGCAGTACGTTAACCATGCAGGTGGCCCGCCTGCTGGATCCTCATCCCCGCACCTTTGGCGGTAAGGCGCGCCAGGTCTGGCGGGCCATGCAGCTGGAATGGCATCTTTCTAAACAGCAGATACTGACCCTTTATCTCAACAGAGCGCCTTTTGGCGGCACGTTGCAGGGGGTTGGCGCGGCCAGCTGGGCTTATCTTGGGAAGTCACCCGCGCAGCTTAGCTATTCCGATGCGGCTTTGCTTGCGGTTCTCCCGCAGGCACCGAGTCGTCTGCGCCCCGACCGCTGGCCTGAAAGGGCGCAGGCCGCGCGCAATAAAGTCCTGATGCGCATGGCTGAGCAGGGCGTCTGGTCACGCCAGCAGGTGAACGAGTCGCTTGAAGAACCCGTCTGGCTGGCCCCGCGTCAGATGCCTCAGCTTGCTCCGCTTTTTTCCCGCTATGCCGCCAGCCGTACAAAAGCGTACAAGATTGCCACGACGCTGGACGCCTCCCTTCAGCGCCAGCTGGAAGAGCTGGCTATGAACTGGAAAAGCCAGCTGCCGCCACGTTCTTCCCTTGCGCTGCTGGTTGTTGATCATACGACCATGGAAGTGCGCGGCTGGGTAGGGTCGTCGGATATCAATGATGATACCCGGTTCGGGCACGTCGATATGGTCACCGCGATACGCTCCCCGGGGTCGGTGCTGAAGCCCTTTGTTTACGGTATGGCGCTGGATGACGGGTTAATCCATCCCTCGTCGCTGCTGCAGGATGTGCCGAGGCGTTTTGGCGATTACCGTCCGGGGAATTTCGATACGGGATTTCATGGCCCGGTCAGCATGAGCGAAGCGCTGGTGCGTTCTCTCAATTTACCGGCGGTGCAGGTACTGGAGGCCTACGGGCCAAAGCGTTTTGCCGCGCAGCTGCGCAACGTGGGGCTGGATTTACGTTTTCCGCAGGGGAGCGAGCCAAATCTTTCCCTCATCCTTGGCGGCGGCGGGGCGCGTCTTGACCAGCTTGTCGCGGCCTACAGTGCGTTCGCCCGCCACGGACGGGCAGCACAGCTTCGCATCCGGCCAGATCAGCCGCTGGTGGAAAGACCTCTGCTTTCGCCGGGGTCGGCGTGGATTATCCGTCGTATTCTCGCCGGGGAGGCTTTGCCGCAGCCGGATGCTTCATTGCCTGCCGTGGTACCGCTGGCCTGGAAGACCGGCACCAGCTATGGCTATCGCGATGCCTGGGCTATCGGCATCAACTCACGCTATCTGATTGGCGTCTGGACGGGGCGGCCGGACAGTACGCCGGTTGCGGGGCAATTTGGTCTGGGGAGCGCCGTGCCGTTGCTTAACCAGGTCAATAATTTGCTGCAGGCCAGCTCCCGCGTGCAGCAGGTTCGCCTGCCGACAGATCCCCGTCCTGCCTCCGTCTCGACAGGGGAGATCTGCTGGCCTGGCGGGCAGAGTCTGCCTGCGGGTGACAGCAATTGCAGGCGGCGATTATCGGGCTGGCTGCTGGACAAGAGCGAGCCGCCAACGCTACAGGCGCCGGGACAGGAGAGTATTCAGGGCATTCAGCAGCGTCTCTGGCTGGATAAGCAAGGTCAGCGCGTGGCGGCAGATTGTGCCGGGGCAACAGAGCAGAGTATTGCGCTTTGGCCACTGCCACTTGAGCCGTGGTTGCCGGTAGCGGAACGGCGTGCGCTGCGCTTACCCCCGGTTTCTGTAACATGTCCTCCTGTGCAGAAAAATGACGTTACGCCTTTACTATTGTTAGGCGTGCGCGAGGGGGCTATTTTAAAGCGCCTGCCGGGGCAACCCCAGCTGCTGCTGCGTCTGTCCAGCCAGGGTGGGCAGGGCGCTCGCTGGTGGTTTTTGAATGGTGATGCCGTGGGTGAAAGCGACGCGGGTGTGGCGCTGACGCTGGATAAACCGGGTACGTATCAGGTGCTGGTGCTGGATGACAGCGGGCAAATCGCCACCGCAAACTTTATTTTGCAGTAGGGCAAAGCGGTTAATTTGTGTCCTCAAATAGCCTGTGTTGCTGAAAATCATCTTATTTTAAAAAAATGTTATCTTCGTCCATAGGCAACGAGAGACTTGCTCATTATAATCTGCGCCAATTCATAACCGGGCGACCGGGCAAACAGAACAAACACTGAGGTAATCATGGCTATTGAACGTACTTTTTCCATCATCAAACCAAACGCGGTGGCAAAAAACGTTATTGGTAACATTTATGCTCGTTTTGAATCAGCAGGGTTTAAAATTGTTGGCGCAAAAATGCTGCACCTGAGTTCAGAGCAGGCGCAGGGCTTCTATGCTGAGCACGCAGGCAAACCTTTCTTCGACGGCCTGGTCGCCTTCATGACCTCCGGCCCGATTATGGTCACCGTACTTGAAGGTGAAAACGCCGTGCAGCGTCACCGTGACATCCTGGGCGCCACTAACCCGGCTAACGCCCTGGCAGGGACTCTGCGTGCAGATTACGCTGACAGCTTCACCGAGAACGGCACCCACGGTTCCGATTCTGTTGAATCCGCCGCTCGCGAAATCGCTTACTTCTTCGCAGAAGGCGAAGTGTGCCCGCGCACTCGCTAATGCGGGTTAACTGTTAAGCGACATTTACAGTTTATTTAAGTCATGCCGCTTTCAGTCATGGCATCCATGCCATAGAATTTGTACAATACTGCGCCCCGGATGAGCCAACTCTCCGGGGCGCATCTTTTTAACCCACCTGGGGCCGTAACGTGTAACAACGAGGCCGGAAAAAATTATGTCTGAGCAAATTGTCACCTCCGAGACGCCAGCTGCTGTCGTTTCTGCTAAATCTGAAAAAATTAACCTGTTGGATCTCAACCGTCAGCAACTGCGCGAGTTCTTCGCTGAAATGGGCGAAAAACCGTTCCGTGCCGATCAGGTGATGAAATGGATGTATCACTATTGCAGTGATGACTTCGACGAGATGACGGACATCAACAAGGTACTGCGTAACAAGCTCAAAGAAGTCGCGGAAATCCGCGCGCCGGAGGTTGCAGAAGAGCAACGTTCTGCGGACGGCACCATTAAATGGGCCATCAGGATTGCCGATCAGCTTGTTGAAACCGTCTATATCCCGGAAGAAGACCGTGCCACGCTGTGCGTTTCCTCCCAGGTTGGTTGTGCGCTGGAATGTAAGTTCTGCTCCACGGCACAGCAGGGCTTTAACCGTAACCTGCGCGTGTCCGAAATTATCGGCCAGGTCTGGCGTGCAGCGAAAATCATCGGCGCGCAGAAGAAAACCGGCGTGCGTCCTATCACTAATGTGGTGATGATGGGCATGGGTGAACCCTTGCTGAATCTCAATAACGTAGTGCCAGCCATGGAAATCATGCTCGATGATTTTGGCTTCGGGCTGTCCAAGCGCCGCGTCACGCTGTCGACGTCCGGCGTGGTGCCGGCACTGGATAAGCTGGGTGATATGATTGATGTCGCGCTGGCTATCTCTTTGCATGCACCAACGGATGATATTCGCGACGAAATCATGCCGATCAACAAGAAGTACAATATCGAAACCTTCCTGGCCGCTGTTCGCCGTTATCTGGAGAAGTCCAACGCGAATCAGGGGCGTGTAACCGTCGAGTACGTCCTGCTGGATCACGTTAACGATGGCACCGAACATGCCCATCAGCTGGCGGAGTGCCTGAAAGATACGCCGTGTAAAATTAACCTGATCCCATGGAACCCGTTCCCGGGGGCACCGTATGGACGCAGCTCCAATAGCCGTATCGACCGTTTCTCTAAGGTCCTGATGAGCTATGGTTTCACCACCATCGTGCGTAAAACGCGTGGGGACGATATTGATGCGGCCTGTGGTCAGTTAGCGGGTGAAGTTATCGACCGCACCAAGCGTACTATGCGCAAGCGTATGCAGGGTGAACCTATCGCGGTGAAGGCGGTTTGATAAGTCGTGTTGTGCGGCGCAGCACAGTGGAATCTACTCTGCTGCGGGCAAAATAGTGGCGAAACATAACTAACTGTAAATTTGGTACATTGATACGGGGTCCGGTCAATAATTACGGTGCGTTTCTTCGCGCTTTAAGGCAGTATGTAGCCGTACAACAACACTTTAGCCGACGGCATGTGTAAATGCAGTCTATGGTTAACTAAACCGGCTGGAAACGTAGCCATGAATCAGGGCGCATTTGCCTGAATCAGGTCATCTAAGCCGGGTACAGTTGCAGAAGGTTTATCCTTCAGGTGTCAGATTAGTTTCGCGGTACGGGTGAGCGTGGCGTAGCGGAATGTTGCGATACAAGGCTCGTACCTAATTCCTCAATTGAACAGTCCCAGCAGTTGTAGCTAATGAATACTGAAGCCACTCAAGAAACAAATGCAGCACAAACCACCGGCGTTCGTTTACGCAACGCTCGTGAGCAACTCGGTCTCAGCCAACAAGCCGTGGCAGAACGGTTATGTCTGAAGGTTTCTACCGTTCGGGATATTGAAGACGACAAGGCTCCTGCTGAACTGGCGTCGACTTTCCTGCGCGGCTATATCCGCTCGTATGCCCGTCTGGTGCATATTCCTGAAGAAGAGCTGCTGCCTATGATGGAGAAGCAGGCGCCGGTCAGGGCAGCAAAAGTGGCACCGATGCAGAGTTTTTCATTGGGCAAGCGTCGTAAAAAACGGGACGGCTGGCTGATGAGTTTCACCTGGCTGATTCTGTTCGTTGTGGTCGGCCTGACGGGCGCATGGTGGTGGCAAAACCACAAGGCGCAGCAGGAAGAGATCTCCACTATGGCAGACCAGTCTTCTGCGGAGCTTTCTGCGGGCAACACTGCGCAGTCGGTGCCTTTGAATACTGGTGAAGAGGCTTCTTCTGCCGCACCAGTCGCGACGACGCAGCCTGAGCCGACGTCAACCACAGAACCTCAACCCGCTCCGGTTAACAACACGGCGCAAAATGCCGCCGTTGCACCAAACGTGCCTGCGGATAATTCCGCCGTTGTGTCGCCTTCTCAGGCTCCGGTCGATAACGCGCAGACCGCGTCAAATACCGCAGCGCCATTGCCAACCGATCAGGCTGGTGTGGCTCAACCCGCGGCGGATGCAAACGCGCTGGTCATGAATTTTACCGCCGACTGCTGGCTGGAAGTGACGGATGCCACTGGCAAAAAACTCTTCAGCGGCATGCAGCGTAAAGACGGTAATTTGAATTTAGCGGGTCAGGCGCCGTATAAGCTTAAAATCGGCGCTCCGGCAGCAGTACAGATTCAGTTCCAGGGCAAGCCTGTCGATCTGAGTCGCTTTATCAGAACTAACCAGGTTGCCCGTCTGACCGTGAGTGCGGAATAATCGCCCCGGGCAAGACGTGTAATTGTGGAGACTTGTAATGCATAACGAAACCCCGATTCAGCGTAGAAAATCTAAGCGCATTTATGTCGGGAATGTGCCTGTCGGCGATGGTGCCCCTATCGCCGTCCAGTCCATGACGAACACCCGTACCACGGATGTTGAAGCCACGGTCAATCAGATTAAAGCGCTGGAGAGAGTGGGGGCCGATATCGTTCGTGTGTCTGTGCCTACGATGGACGCGGCTGAAGCTTTCAAACTGATCAAACAGCAGGTCAATGTCCCGCTGGTTGCGGATATCCATTTCGATTATCGCATCGCGCTGAAAGTTGCTGAATACGGCGTTGACTGCCTGCGTATCAACCCGGGCAATATCGGGAGCGAAGAGCGTATTCGTCAGGTTGTTGACTGCGCGCGGGATAAAAATATCCCGATCCGTATCGGCGTGAACGCCGGTTCCCTGGAAAAAGATCTTCAGGAAAAATACGGTGAACCAACGCCGCAGGCGCTGCTTGAGTCTGCCATGCGTCATGTCGATCATCTGGATCGCCTCAACTTCGATCAATTCAAGGTTAGCGTAAAAGCCTCCGACGTCTTCCTCGCGGTGGAGTCTTATCGTCTGCTGGCAAAACAGATCGATCAGCCTTTGCATCTTGGCATCACCGAAGCCGGCGGTTTCCGCAGCGGTTCCGTGAAATCGGCTATCGGTCTGGGCCTCCTGCTTTCAGAAGGCATCGGCGATACGCTACGTGTTTCGCTGGCGGCGGATCCTGTTGAAGAGATCAAAGTTGGCTTCGATATTCTGAAATCACTGCGTATTCGTTCCCGTGGGATCAACTTTATCGCCTGCCCAACGTGCTCCCGCCAGGAGTTTGACGTTATCGGTACCGTGAACGCGCTGGAGCAGCGTCTTGAAGACATCATCACGCCGATGGATGTTTCCATTATTGGCTGCGTGGTGAATGGGCCGGGTGAGGCACTGGTTTCCACGCTGGGCGTAACCGGCGGTAACAAGAAGAGTGGTTTCTACGAAGACGGCGTACGCCAGAAAGAGCGCATGGATAACCATGACATGATTGCTCAGCTGGAGGCGCGGATTCGGGCCAAGGCCAGTATGCTCGATGAGAAGCAGCGTATTAGCATCCAGCAGCTGGAAAAATAGTGCGAAACATGGGAAGCGTAAGCCTTCTGAGTGTATGATTGAACCCGCCAGGCTTTTGGCAGCAGCGAAGAGCCTGATTTCGGGTTCATTTTTTGTATATAACGACAGAGAACAAACGTGGCAAAAAACATTCAAGCCATCCGCGGCATGAACGATTACCTGCCGGGCGACACCGCCATCTGGCAGCGCATTGAAGGCATTCTGAAACAGGTGCTCGCAAGCTACGGTTACAGCGAAATCCGTTTGCCGATTGTAGAGCAGACCCCGTTATTCAAACGCGCTATCGGTGAAGTGACCGACGTGGTTGAAAAAGAGATGTATACCTTTGAGGACCGCAACGGCGATAGTCTGACGTTACGTCCTGAAGGCACCGCGGGCTGCGTGCGTGCCGGTATCGAACATGGTCTTCTGTACAATCAGGAACAGCGCTTGTGGTACATCGGGCCGATGTTCCGCCACGAGCGTCCGCAGAAAGGACGCTATCGCCAGTTTAATCAGCTGGGGGCGGAAGTCTTTGGTCTGCAAGGGCCGGATATTGATGCTGAGCTGATCATGCTCACCGCCCGCTGGTGGCGAGCGCTGGGCATCGACAAACATGTTAGCCTGGAGCTGAACTCCATTGGCTCACCAGAAGCGCGCGCAAAATACCGTGAAGCGCTGGTGGCGTACCTGGAACAGTTTAAAGACAAGCTGGATGAAGACAGCCAGCGTCGTATGTACAGCAATCCGCTGCGCGTGCTGGACTCCAAAAACCCGGATGTGCAGGCTCTGCTGGACGATGCGCCAGCGTTAGGCGATTATCTGGACGAAGCGTCCCGCGAACACTTTGCTGGCCTGTGTCAGTTCCTCGATGCCGCAGGCATTGCCTACACCGTGAACCAGCGTCTGGTGCGTGGTCTCGATTACTATAACCGTACCGTGTTTGAGTGGGTGACCACAAGCCTGGGCTCCCAGGGGACAGTGTGCGCGGGCGGCCGCTACGATGGCCTGGTCGAGCAGCTTGGTGGCCGTGCGGCTCCGGCAGTTGGCTTCGCCATGGGACTCGAGCGTCTTGTTTTACTGGTTCAGGCAATTAATCCTGAATTTAAAGCGGAATCTGTTGTCGATATTTACCTGGTATCCCAGGGCCTGGGCACTCAGGCGGCAGCGATGCTGTTAGCCGAGCAGCTGCGCGATGAGGTTCCGGGACTGAAGTTAATGACCAACTACGGCGGCGGCAACTTTAAGAAACAGTTCGCACGTGCAGATAAGTGGGGCGCCCGCGTCGCATTGGTTCTGGGCGAAGACGAGGTGGCCAACGGTCAGGTTGTCGTGAAGGATCTGCGCACAGGTGAGCAGCAAACCGTAGAGCTTAAACTCGCGGGTTCACATCTGCAGGCGCTACTGGGCTAATACCCCGGAGATTAATCGTTAAGGAGAAGGACTGCGTGGAAGTTTACGAGAACGAAAACGAGCAGGTGGAAGCGTTAAAGCGCTTCTTTGCCGAAAACGGCAAAGCGCTGGTCGTGGGTGTGGTGCTGGGGATCGGTGCGCTGGTCGGCTGGCGTTACTGGAACAGTCATCAGGCTGACTCCGCCATGGCTTCTTCCATGGAATATCAAAACGTCACCAGCGCTGTTCGTGCCGATGAACCGGCCACGCTTAGCGCGGCGGCAAAGTTTGCGGCAGACACCAAAAACACCTACGGTGCGCTGACTTCACTGGAGCTGGCGCAAAAGTACGTTGATAACAACGATCTTGAAAAAGCGGCAGCCCAGCTGCAGCTTGGCCTCGGAAATACCAGCGACGTCAATCTTCAGGCCCTGATTAATACGCGTCTGGCTCGTATCCAGATTCAACAAAAAAAGGCTGATACAGCGCTGAAGACCCTCGACGGCATCAAAGGCGAAGGTTGGGTAGCGATAGTGGCCGATCTACGCGGTGAAGCGCTGCTCAGCAAAGGTGATAAGCAAGGTGCGCGCGATGCCTGGAGTAAAGGCACGCAGACCGACGCTTCGCCAGCGCTGCGCGAAATGATGCAGATGAAAATCAATAATTTGTCCAGCTAAGAGGGACCCGATGCAATTGCGTAAATTACTTGTGCCAGGGCTGATTTCTCTGACGCTGCTCAGCGGCTGCTCATTGTTCAGTGGCGAAGAAGACGTGGTAAAAATGTCACCTTTGCCAAAGGTTGAAAACCAGTTTGAGCCAGAAAAAGTGTGGAGCACTTCTGTCGGTAATGGGATTGGGGATTTTTACTCCAACCTCCACCCGGCCTGGCAGGACGGCAACATCTATGCCGCCGATCGCCGTGGAACCGTGAAAGCGGTTAACGCTGATGACGGAAAAGAAGTCTGGTCTGTCGATCTCTCCGAGAAAACAGGTTTCTTCTCCAGCAACCGTCCGGCCTTACTGTCCGGTGGCCTGACTGTAGACGGCGCTCATGTGTATATCGGCAGTGAAAAAGCGCAGGTTTTCGCGCTGAACACTTCCGATGGTAGTATTGCATGGCAAAGCAAGGCGGCGGGCGAGGTGCTCTCTCGTCCGGTTGTCAGCGACGGCTTAGTGCTGGTGCACACCAGCAACGGTCAGCTGCAGGCCATGAACGAAACCGACGGTGCGGTGGCGTGGACGGTTAACCTGGATATGCCTGCGCTGTCTCTGCGCGGTGAATCTGCCCCAGCGGTGGCCTTTGGTGCGGCTATTGTTGGCGGCGATAACGGCCGCGTTAGCGCCGTGCTGATGAAAGAAGGTCAGCTGATCTGGCAGCAGCGTATCTCCCAGGCAACGGGCGCGACAGAAATCGATCGCCTGAGCGACGTGGATACGACGCCGGTTATCGTCAACGGTGTGGTTTATGCGCTTGCCTATAACGGCAACCTGACCGCGCTGGATCTGCGCTCCGGCCAGATTATGTGGAAGCGTGAGCTGGGGTCAGTGCACGATTTCATCGTCGACGCCAACCGCATCTTCCTGGTCGATCAGAATGACCGTGTTGTGGCGCTTAACGCCGACGGCGGTGTTACCCTGTGGACACAGAGCGACCTGCTGCACCGTAATCTTACGTCCCCTGTGCTGTACAACGGTTACCTGGTAGTCGGCGACAGCGAAGGTTATATGCACTGGATTAACACTGACGATGGCCGTTTTGTTGCTCAGCAAAAAATGGACAGCTCCGGCTTCCAGACTGAGCCGGTTGTCGCCAGTGATAAGCTGCTGATTCAGGCGAAAGACGGAACGCTGTACTCCATCAAACGCTAGGCTTTACTGAGCAAGCAGTGAGTGTGAAACGGTTCCCGATGCCTGGGAGCCGTTTCCTGTTTTTGAGAGCGGCGCGTTCTGGCGTCGTTTGACGATGAATTTTGAGTAATGAGGCTTTTATAATGGTACCTGTGGTTGCGCTGGTCGGGCGCCCTAATGTCGGAAAATCCACGTTGTTTAACCGCTTGACGCGTACCCGTGATGCGCTGGTCGCGGATTTCCCGGGGCTGACTCGCGACCGCAAGTATGGTCGTGCTGAAGTGGAAGGCCGCGAGTTTATTGCGATTGATACCGGCGGTATCGACGGCACCGAAGACGGCGTGGAAACGCGTATGGCGGAACAGTCTCTGCTGGCGATTGAAGAAGCCGACGTCGTGCTGTTTATGGTCGATGCGCGCGCCGGGTTGATGCCTGCCGATGAAGCTATCGCCAAACACCTGCGCTCGCGCCAGAAACCAACGTTTCTGGTAGCCAACAAAACGGACGGCATGGACCCGGACCAGGCGGTAATTGATTTCTATTCCTTAGGCTTAGGTGAAATTCACCCGATAGCGGCCTCTCACGGTCGCGGCGTGACCAGCCTGCTGGAACATGTACTGATGCCGTTTATTGACGAGGTAAACCCTCGTGAAGCGGAAGAAGAGATTGACGAAGATGCTGCCTACTGGGCGGCGTTTAATGCTAAAAACGGCATTGTTTCGCAGGACGAAGAAGAAGAGGCTGAAGAAGAGGAAGCCTTCAATCCGCAGGATCTGCCGATCAAGCTGGCCATCGTCGGGCGTCCTAACGTGGGTAAGTCAACGCTTACCAACCGTATTCTGGGTGAAGACCGCGTGGTGGTTTACGATATGCCGGGTACCACCCGGGACAGTATCTATATCCCGATGGAACGCGATGAGCGTGAGTACATTCTTATCGACACCGCCGGGGTGCGTAAACGCGGTAAGATCACCGAAACGGTAGAGAAATTCTCCGTTATCAAGACGCTCCAGGCGATTGAAGATGCCAACGTTGTGCTGCTGGTGATTGATGCCCGCGAAGGCATTTCTGACCAGGATCTCTCTTTGCTGGGCTTTATCCTCAATAGTGGGCGCTCACTGGTGATTGTGGTCAACAAGTGGGATGGCCTGAGCAACGAAGTCAGGGAGCAGGTAAAAGAGACGCTGGACTTCCGTCTGGGCTTTATTGACTTTGCCCGCGTGCACTTTATTTCCGCTCTGCACGGCAGCGGCGTAGGCAACCTCTTTGAATCCGTACGCGAAGCTTATGACAGCTCCACGCGTCGCGTGAGCACCGCGCTGCTGACCCGTATCATGAACATGGCCTCAGAAGACCACCAGCCGCCGCTGGTGCGTGGTCGTCGCGTGAAGCTGAAGTATGCGCACGCCGGTGGTTATAACCCGCCGATCGTGGTGATCCACGGCAATCAGGTCAAAGACCTGCCGGATTCCTACAAGCGCTATCTGATGAACTACTTCCGCAAATCGCTGGACGTTATGGGGACGCCAATTCGTATCCAGTTCAAGGAAGGGGATAACCCGTTTGCCAACAAACGTAATACCCTGACCCCAAACCAGATGCGTAAGCGTAAGCGCTTGATTAAACATATTAAGAAAAGCAAATAATGGATGCAGACGGGAGCAAAGGCTCCCGTTTTCTTTTCGCTTGCTGGAGTAAACGCTATGGAACTGACTTGCCCGGACTGCGGTAAACCGCTGGATACGACCGATAACGGTGCGCGCTGCGAAAGCTGTGAGCAGGATTTCATGCTGGAAGCCCGTTGCCCGGACTGCCATAAACCACTGGAGGTGCTGAAGGCGTGCGGCGCGGTGGACTATTTTTGCCAGCATGGCCACGGCCTAATCTCAAAAAAACGCCTCGAGTTCGTCGCCGTTGCCAGCTGAAAGCTAACTTTTGGCCGCTGGTTTACGCTTACGCGCTGGTTTAACGGGCAGCACTTCTGTAACCTGGCTTTCAACCCAGCCGTCTTCAAGACGCGTTTTGAGCAGGTCGCCGGATTTAACCTGTCTGGCCTTTTTCAGCACCTTGCCGTCGGTTGCCGTCGTCACGCTGTAGCCGCGTGCTAAGGTTGCCAGCGGGCTTACGGCTTCCAGCTGGGCTATCGCCGTTGCAAAGCGCTGGCGAGTCCCGCTCAGACGAGCCGTAATGACCTGTGATAAACGATATTCCAGCTGCTGTATGCGGGTCTGGGCGCGGTGAATTCTTGCCTGCGGCTGCTGCTGAGTTAACCGCTGTGCCAGCCGCTGTTGCTGCTGCGCGCTGCGGCGGAGTTTCCCTTCCATTGCGCCAGTCAGGCGCTGTTGCAGGCGATCCAACGTGGTTTGCTGGCGGGCCAGACGTAGCTGAGGATGCTGCTGTTGCAGGCGGTGTTGCAGGCGCGTAAATCGCTGTGTGCGCTGGGCCAGGTAATAATCCATCGCCATTTCCATCCTCACCTGCTGGGACTGGATCTGACGCAGCAATTCGACCTGGTTCCGGCTGACCATTTCTGCTGCCGCCGAAGGCGTCGGTGCACGCAAATCGGCAATAAAATCGGCGATCGTGAGGTCAGTTTCATGTCCTACGGCGCTAACGACCGGGATTCGGCTGGCAAATATAGCGCGTGCGACACGCTCGTCGTTGAAGCTCCACAGGTCTTCAAGCGAGCCGCCGCCGCGCCCGACGATCAGCACATCACATTCCTGACGGCTGTTTGCCAGCTCAATGGCGCGAACAATTTGCGCCGGAGCGTCGGCACCCTGAACCGCTGTAGGGTAAATCACGATGGGCAGGGAAGGATCGCGACGCTTCAGCACATGCAGAATATCGTGCAGGGCGGCACCGGTTTTTGAGGTGATCACCCCCACCTGGCGGGCGGGGCTCGGCAAGGGCTGCTTATGCTGCTGGTCAAAAAGCCCCTCGGCCGTTAGCCGCTGCTTGAGCTGTTCGTACTGCTGTTGCAGCAGGCCTTCACCGGCTGGCTGCATACTCTCGACAATGATCTGGTAATCGCCACGCGGCTCGTAAAGCGTAATGTTGGCGCGTACCAAAACCTGTTGCCCATGCTGCGGGCGAAAGGTGACACGCCGGTTGCTGTTACGGAACATCGCGCAGCGAACCTGGGCGGTGTCGTCTTTGAGCGTGAAGTACCAGTGCCCGGAGGAGGGCTGGCTGAAATTGGAGATTTCACCGCTGATCCACACCTGCCCCATTTCCTGCTCGAGGAGCAAACGGACCGTCTGATTCAGGCGGGTGACGGTAAAAATTGAGGGGCTATTTGCTATCGGCATGTGAGCTGGATCAAATTTTAAATCAGCAGGTTATTCAGTCGATAATACCTTTCATAGCGAAGCTGGCAAGGAGTTTTCTTAAAAAAGTGTGGATGCAATCGGTTACGCTCTGTATAATGCCGCGGCAATATTTTATCTGTTCTCATTCACCCCAGGTTGAGATATTGCCATGCTACGAATCGCCAAAGAAGCACTGACGTTTGATGACGTTCTCCTCGTTCCAGCTCACTCCACTGTTCTGCCTAACACGGCGGATCTCGGCACCCAACTGACCAAAACTATTCGCCTGAATATCCCTATGCTGTCCGCAGCGATGGATACGGTGACAGAAGCGCGTCTGGCCATTGCCCTGGCTCAGGAAGGCGGGCTGGGTTTCATCCACAAAAATATGTCGATTGAGCGCCAGGCTGAAGAAGTCAAACGCGTGAAGAAACACGAAAGTGGCGTGGTCACCGACCCGCAAACCGTGCTGCCGACCACCACCCTGCGTGAAGTGAAAGAGTTAACCGAGCGTAACGGCTTTGCCGGCTACCCGGTCGTCACCGAAGACAACGAGCTGGTCGGCATTATTACCGGCCGTGACGTGCGTTTTGTTACCGACCTGAACCAGCCTGTTAGCGTGTACATGACGCCGAAAGAGCGTCTGGTAACCGTGAAGGAAGGCGAAGCGCGCGACGTCGTACTGTCTAAAATGCACGAAAAACGCGTTGAGAAAGCGCTGGTCGTTGACGCCGGTTTCCACCTGCTGGGGATGATCACCGTTAAAGACTTCCAGAAAGCAGAGCGTAAACCTAACGCCTGTAAGGACGAGCAGGGCCGTTTGCGCGTTGGGGCTGCCGTTGGGGCTGGTGCCGGTAACGAAGAGCGTGTTGACGCTCTGGTCGCCGCTGGCGTGGACATTCTGCTCATTGACTCCTCCCACGGTCACTCCGAGGGCGTTCTGCAGCGCATCCGTGAAACCCGCGCTAAATATCCTGATCTGCAAATCATCGGCGGTAACGTAGCTACCGCGGCTGGCGCTCGCGCCCTGGCCGAAGCTGGCTGTAGCGCGGTGAAAGTGGGCATCGGCCCGGGCTCAATTTGTACCACCCGTATCGTAACTGGCGTTGGCGTACCGCAAATCACCGCTGTGGCCGATGCCGTTGAAGCGCTGGAAGGCACTGGCATTCCTGTTATCGCCGACGGCGGTATCCGTTTCTCAGGTGACATCGCTAAAGCTATCGCGGCCGGTGCTTCTGCCGTGATGGTTGGCGGTATGCTGGCCGGTACGGAAGAATCCCCGGGTGAAATCGAACTTTACCAGGGCCGTTCTTTCAAATCCTACCGCGGCATGGGTTCCCTGGGGGCGATGTCTAAAGGTTCCTCCGACCGTTACTTCCAGACGGATAACGCAGCTGACAAACTGGTACCGGAAGGTATTGAAGGCCGCGTGGCTTACAAAGGCCGTCTGAAAGAGATCGTTCACCAGCAGATGGGCGGCTTGCGCTCCTGTATGGGGCTGACCGGCTGTGGTACTATCGACGAGCTGCGTACCAAAGCGGAATTTGTACGTATCAGCGGAGCGGGCATTCAGGAAAGCCACGTACATGACGTGACGATCACCAAAGAGTCCCCTAACTACCGTATGGGCTCCTGATTCTAGGGGCTGTACCCTGGCGAGTCGATAACGTCCGCGGGCAAAAGCCCTGCGGGCGTGAATAAACCGCCTGGTCTTGCCGACTGGAAATCCCCGAGTTGTTTTCAGTTCTTATTTATTAATGCTTTTATTGCTTTCTGGAAAACGCCCCTCATGAGCGAAAATATTCATAAGCACCGTATCCTGATCCTTGATTTCGGCTCTCAGTACACCCAGCTGGTTGCGCGCCGCGTGCGTGAACTGGGGGTTTATTGCGAACTCTGGGCCTGGGACGTAACCGAAGCACAGATTCGTGAATTTAATCCAAGCGGTATTATCCTTTCCGGTGGCCCGGAAAGTACCACCGAGCTTAACAGCCCGCGTGCGCCGGAATACGTGTTTACGGCTGGCGTGCCGGTCTTTGGTGTGTGCTACGGCATGCAGACCATGGCAATGCAGCTGGGTGGCCACGTTGAAGGTTCCAACGAGCGTGAGTTTGGCTATGCGCAGGTTGAAGTTAAAACTGACAGCGCGCTGGTTCGTGGTATTGAAGACTCGCTGAGCCAGGCAGGTAAACCGCTGCTCGACGTGTGGATGAGCCACGGTGACAAAGTGACCGCTATCCCTGCTGATTTCGTGACCGTTGCCAGCACCGAAACCTGCCCGTTTGCCATTATGGCCAACGAAGAAAAACGCTTCTATGGCGTGCAGTTCCATCCGGAAGTGACGCATACCCGTCAGGGTCAGCGTCTGCTGGAACGCTTTGTGCTGGAAATCTGCGGCTGCGAAGCGCTGTGGACGCCAGCAAAAATTATTGAAGATGCCATCGAGCGTATTCGCGAGCAGGTTGGCAATGACAAGGTGATCCTTGGCCTGTCCGGCGGCGTGGACTCCTCCGTGACCGCTATGCTGCTGCACCGCGCCATCGGCAAAAACCTGACCTGCGTCTTCGTGGATAACGGACTGCTGCGCCTGAACGAAGCCCAGCAGGTAATGGACATGTTCGGCGACCACTTCGGTCTGAACATCGTTCACGTTGAAGGTGAAAAGCGCTTCCTGGACGCGCTGGCAGGTGAGAACGATCCGGAAGCGAAACGTAAGATCATCGGCCGCGTGTTTGTGGAAGTGTTCGATGAAGAGGCGCTGAAGCTTGAAGACGTGAAGTGGCTGGCGCAGGGTACCATCTATCCTGACGTGATCGAATCGGCGGCTTCGGCTACCGGCAAAGCGCACGTTATTAAATCTCACCACAACGTGGGCGGCCTGCCGAAAGAGATGAAGATGGGGCTGGTTGAGCCGCTGCGCGAGCTGTTCAAAGACGAAGTGCGTAAAATCGGCCTGGAGCTGGGGCTGCCGTACGACATGCTCTATCGCCACCCGTTCCCGGGGCCAGGCCTGGGCGTGCGTGTGCTGGGTGAAGTGAAGAAAGAGTATTGCGACCTGCTGCGTCGCGCCGATGCTATCTTCATCGAGGAGCTGCACAAAGCGGATCTTTATAACAAGGTCAGCCAGGCATTTACCGTGTTCCTGCCGGTTCGTTCAGTTGGCGTGATGGGCGACGGCCGCAAGTACGACTGGGTTGTTTCCCTGCGCGCCGTGGAAACCATCGACTTTATGACCGCACACTGGGCGCATCTGCCATACGACTTCCTTGGCCGCGTGTCTAACCGCATCATCAACGAAGTTAACGGCATCTCCCGCGTGGTTTACGATATTTCCGGCAAACCGCCAGCGACGATTGAGTGGGAATAATCCCCCACGTCGTGGAACTGAGACAAAACAGGCGGCCATAGGCCGCCTGTTTTTTTATATGTTACCCAACTTTCAATAGGCGTGACAAAGCCCACTGCGGGCAGCGATTGAAATGTTAATGCGTGGACTTGCGTTACCGGTTAGGGGTTTCCACTGACGGGCTGCTTTGCTGCACGTCTGTTTTTTTGTCCTGATGATGGTACCAGGCGCCAATGGAGGAATAGACAAAACGGCCAAAAAGGAAAAGAAAACTGATAAGCAGAATAATGCGGGTCATTCGATTATTAAATCGGTGTCGTCTTCGCATACTCGTAACCTGTGTCACGCAAAAAAGCCTTTAGGGTTTGCCCGTCAACTGCGGGCGACAGGAATATTTAGTCATAGCCGCTCGCCCGGGTCAATTCTTAAAGGTGTAAATGTGCGTTAAACTACTCATTCACCCTGGTAATATAAAGTTTACTGAACATTCAGCCGGTGAAATATCGAGCATTGCACAAAGTTTGCTTAATCTGAAATTAAAGAACTTTAGGTGAAAATTGACCTGAATCAATTTAATGTGGGGATCCATAACTAAAATGGCGCTCCGTGCCATAGCAATATGGTTTTAATCAGTCAGGCTGGAGCCCTCTCTGAACACTACCCGAGCAGGATTGACAGGGTTTCTGGTGACCATTTATGCGTTTTGCGACGACCTGGTACAACAAACATAAGAATAACTGGTGGGCGCTGCCGCTGATCCTCCCCGCCTTGCTGCTTCCTGTGTCCGTATGGCTTAACGCCAACACCTGGATTGATGGCGGGCGTGCCTTCCTGATTTACCTGCCGCTTGGGCTGATGAGCGCTTTTATCATGTTCTACGGCTGGGCCGCTTTACCAGGCATTATTCTGGCGTTGTTTATCCGTTATCTGCCGGCCAAAGGTGAGCTGCTGGTCCTGGTTTCGATAGCCCATTTTCTGATTCCGCTCTCGCTGGGGTTTGCGGGGTATCGGGTTTTTGTGCCTCGTCGCCACAATGTGATGTTTGGCGTGATGAAACTTACCTTGCAGCGCATGTTTTGGCTGATCTTCTTTAACGCCGCGATTTTTCTGTTTATCTACCAGGTAGGCCTGTTCTTTGGCTGGTACGATGCTTCCCTGAGCATGGCAACGGAAAACCCCTTCCACCCGCGCACCCTGATAAATTTCCAGGCTGTGCTGGTGGGGACATTAACCGGGATGCCCTTTTTCTATTTCATTATCAGGATGATTAACAATCCGCACTTCATCCTCTCCTTCTATTCCCAGATGCGCAGGCAGGCGCAGCAGGGCGTGACAAAAACCGAAGTGCTGCTGTGGATTGTGCTGACCGTCTTTCTGGTGGGGGTGCTGCTTGTCCCGGCCGGTGATTCTCCGACTATTTTTGCCACCGATTATACGCTGACGCTGATTCTTCCGGTGATGTTATGGGGAGCGATGAGATTTGGTTTTCTGTTTATTACCAACGTCTGGGCAATCATTCTGATTATCCTTTGCGACGGCTTTCATAATTATCTGCCGCCGGATATGGGCTTTCTGCTTCACCTGGCCATCGCGACCTCCTGCTATGCGATATTTTCCATCACTATTTTTATGATGGCTGCGGTGACCACCCGCCAGAGATTCCTGCATGAGAAAGCCCGCCGGGTTGCCTTTATTGACCCTATTGTTCAGATGCCGAATTTGCGTGCGCTTAATCGCGATATTGCCAGCCATCCCTGGTCGGCGCTGGCCATTTTAAGGGTCCCGGAGCTTGAGCTGCTGGGGCGAAATTATGGCGTGCTGCTGCGCATCCAGTACAAGCAGCAAATTGCCGAGTATTTGCAGCCGATCTTGCTGGCCAAGGAAAAGGTGTACAACCTTTCCGGGCATGAGCTGATTGTGCGCTTAAACTACGACTCTCATGAAGCGCAGATTGAAGCCATAGATCGGCGAGTGAAGCAGTTTCGCTTTATCTGGGACGGGATGCCCTTGCAGCCCCAGGTTGGCATCAGCTATTGCTATATCAGGCAGCCGATAACGCATCTCTACTTGCTGCTCGGCGAGTTGAGCACCATGGCCGATCTTTCGCTCACGACTTACCATCCTGAAAACCTGCAGCAGCAGGGGTCAAACCAGGTCCAGAATGCGGTGAAAGACAAAGTGGCGATGATGAATCGTTTGCAGGTTGCGCTGGATTCTGGCCACTTCGCGCTTATGGCTCAGCGTATCGAGGGAATGCGTGGTGACGGTTACCATGAAATCCTGCTGCGCATGAAAGGAGAGGGCGGAAAATTATATGCACCCGATAGTTTCCTGCCCGTGGCGCATGAGTTTGGTTTGTCGTCCCGGATAGATCGCTGGGTGATCATTTCAACCCTGCAATTTATGGCGGCGTCCCGGGAGAGCCTCCCGGGCTGCCGCTTTGCGATTAACCTGACGCCGGCTTCTGTAAGCCGTAGCCAGTTCCCGCAGGAAGTGAAAGCGCTGCTGGAAGAGTATGGTATCGAACCCTGGCAGCTTATTTTTGAGGTGACAGAAAGCAACTCGCTGCGTGAGGCGGCAGAGCGTCTCGGTATTGACTACCTGCAGGGGAACCTGATTGGCCGCCCTCAGCCGCTTGAGTCGTTGTTACCGCAAGGAGAGTAACTGTGGGGCAGGGGATGGCGCTGGCGGTCGGATAAGCATCATGCTATCCGACCTGTGCCTTCTCTCAGGCCGCAACGTCAGGAGCGGCCTCCTCTTCTATTTTCAGCTTCCAGCCGGGCGTGTTATCCCAGTATTGCTGCTCCCGCTCGAGATCGAGCAGCACCAGCGAGTTCTGAGCAAACCAGCCATAGGGGAAGCGCAGGGTCCAGTGATTATCGTCGGTTTCCAGCACCAGGGTCGGGGGCCTGGTTGTCGCCTGGCGCTGGTTATTGAGCAGGACGCCGAGGCGCAAAATTTGCAGCAGCGGCAGGAACTGCTTTTTCTTAAACAGCGTAAAGCGCGGCAGATCGTCAATTTTGATCGCCTTACGATGATAGCGAACCAGCGAAGCAATCAGCATCTGTTGCTCCTGATTAAAGCCGGGCAGGTTGCTGTGCTGGAGAATATATGCCGAGTGGCGATGCAGGCCGCTGTGATTAATATTCAGGCCGACCTCATGGAGCATCACCGACCACTTTAGCAGGGCGGCCATCTGCGGATTGGCCTGCTTAGGGTTTTGTGCTTCCCACTGCTGATAAATATGTTCTGTGGTTTCCAGCACTCGCCGGGCCTGGTCGCTGTCGATATGATACTGGTCAGCAAGGCTTTGCGCGGTGCGAATTCGAATATCCTGGTGGCGGAAACGGCCTTCCATTTCGTAGAGCACGCCTTCGCGCAGCGCCCCGTCCGACAGGCGAAGCTCGCGGATCGCCAGCGAATCGAATACCCCGCAGAGAATGGCCAGTCCCGGCACAAAGACCGCTTTACGTTCATCAGACAAACCCGGCAGGCTCATTGAGCTGAAGTTTTTAAACTTCAGTACCTCATCGCGCAGTTTTTCCAGCCGCTCAGGCGTGACGATCCCGTCTTTTTCACCCATATTGATCAGCACTTCATGGGCGGCCTTAATGGTACCGGAGGCGCCCATCGCCACATTCCAGCCCTGCAAACGATATTGCCAGGAGAGGTTTTCAAGCTTTTGTACCGCCGCCAGACGTGCCCGCCTGAAGTTTTCTGGCGTAATCACCCCGTTTGGGAAAAAGTTCTGGGCAAAGCTTACGCAGCCCATACGGCGACTTTCCACCAGCATGGGTTCGAAGTCTTCCCCGATCACCAGTTCGGTGGAACCGCCGCCGATGTCGATAACCAGCTTGCGGCCTTTTTCAGGCTGCGTGTGCTCCACGCCCATAAAAATCAGTCGCGCTTCTTCGTTACCGGAAATAATCTCGATCGGGTAGGGGATCACCTGCTCGGCGCGTTTGAGAAACTCCTCGGCGTTGACCGCTTCACGCAGGCTGTGCGTGCCGACAATGCAGACGTTCTGCGCCGCAAAACCCTGCAGACGTTCAGCAAATAACGCAAGGCAGGAAAGCCCGCGTTCTATCGCCTCTTCGCTTAGCTCATTCTCAGCGTTAAGTCCGTCGGCAAGATGGACGCGTTGTTTCAGGCGACCGATGATTTGCATCGCGCCATCCACCACACGGGCAATAACCATGTGAAAGCTGTTCGAGCCGAGATCGACCGCAGCAAACTCCTGCGGTCGGGGAGCATGTTTTTTTATCGGCATAGCGTTTAGTCAGGTTGTTCCAGAGATTTAATGTAATCGTAAATCGCCAACTGCGAGCGCACCTTGCGGCGGTTGCCTCGCGGCACGTAGCGATTACTCAGTTCTTTATCGAGATAGCGTGCTTTTACGGTATCGCTAAATAGAATGTCAATAATATCCAGCACGCGCTGTCTGAGGCGCGGGTCGAGGATCGCCACGGCCACTTCGATGCGGTAGTCGATGTTACGCGTCATCCAGTCTGCTGAGGAGAGATAGACTTTTTTGTCGCCGCCGTTCTCAAACACGTACACGCGGTCGTGCTCAAGATAGCGATCGACGATGCTGATAACCCGAATGTTATCGCTGATGCCTTCGAGGTTCGGGATCAGGGAACACATGCCGCGCACCAGCAGATTGACCTTCACGCCGGAGCTGGAGGCAGCATAGAGTCTGTCGACCAGGCCTTTATCCACCAGGTTATTAAGCTTCAGCGTAATGCCGGAGGGTGCACCGTTTTGCGCGTTAGCAATCTCGCGATCGACCAGATCGTAGAGCAGGCGGCGAGAGTTTTGCGGTGAAACCATCAGGTACTCGAAGGTCACCGGACGGTAAGGGTTTTCAATAAAGTTGAATACCCGGCGCACTTCATTGGTGATGCGCGCATCGGCGGTCAGCAGCGAATAGTCGGTGTAAAGACGAGCGGTTTTCTCGTTAAAGTTGCCGGTACCGATATGCGCGTAGCGTACAACCTCATCGTTTTCTTTACGCGAGATAAGAAACAGCTTGGCGTGAATTTTCAGGCCTGGCGCCGAGAAGATAACGTGCACCCCGGCTTCCGTCAGGCGTTTTGCCCAGTGGATGTTGGCTTCTTCGTCGAAACGCGCCTGTAGTTCCACCACGACGGTGACTTTTTTGCCGTTGTGCGCCGCATGGATCATGGACTCAATAATGCGTGAGTCTTTTGCTACGCGGTAAATATTGATTTTTATCGCCAGTACGCTCGGGTCAAACGAGGCCTGGCGCAGCAGCTCCAGCACGTGCTCAAAGGTGTGGTAAGGGTAGTAAAGCAGCACGTCGCGGTTGCGGATTGCGTCGAAACCGTTGCGGAATTTATCGAACCAGATATGGCGCAGGCGCGGCAGCGGCTTATTGACCAGGTTAGCTTTGCCGACGTTCGGGAAGTTAATAAAATCTTTAAAATTGTGGTAACGCCCGCCCGGAATAATGGAGTCGTAGTTGGTAATGGTCAGCTTGTTGCGCAGCATTTCGACCATCGCATCGGGCATGTCGCGCTGGTAAACAAAGCGCACCGGCTCGGCGGTAAGACGCTGCTTCAGGCTCGATGACATCAGCTCAAGCAGGCTGGATTCCATTTCGGTCACCAGGTCATACTCCGCGTCGCGGGTCATTTTCATCGAGTAGGCGTTCAGCGCGTCGTAGTCGAAGAAGCCTTTAAAAATATCATCCAGGCAGTAGCGCAGAATGTTGTCCAGCAGGATCATCGGCTTACGGCGGCGCGGTGCTTCCGGCGGCAGGTTCACAAAACGCGGCACTTTATCCGACGGGATCTCCAGCAGCGCGTAGCGGGTGTCGCTGCCGCGGATAATCTCCACCGCCAGATAGGTGTAATCATCCTTTAAAAACTGCACCAGATCGGTGTCGTGGTTGATGAGGATGGGGGTAATGTGCTGGCGCAGGTAGTGCTTGAAGTAATGGCGTAGCCAGTTTTGCTGGTTCTCAGAAAGCTGACGTTCGTTAATCAGGAATATCTGGTTGCGCGCCATTTCCAGCAGCAGATCGTTATACAGGCTGTCAAATTCCTGATCGGCCTTTAGCACCCGGGCCTGAATTTTATTGAGCAGATGACGCGAGTTAGGCGCTGTGCCTTGTTCTTCACTGATCAGAATACGCCGCTTAAGCTCGGCGAAACGCACCTTGTAAAACTCATCAAGGTTATTCGAATAGATGCCGAGAAAACGCATTCTTTCGATAAGCGGGTTGATTTTATCCGCCGCTTCCTGGAGCACACGTTCGTTAAAAGACAACCAGCTCAGTTCTTTTTCGATATACAGCTTATCCTGACCCATTAGCCCTCACTTCCGTTTTCGTGGACGATAAATGCCGTCACGCCCCTCATTATGGCGAGCTTTGCCGTGGAATGTCCAACGACGTAAGCCAAAGTCGTGTGTTTGGCTGTTTTGCACCTGCTTTTCCTGAAACCCAGGCGTAAAAAAAGGGGCCTGAGTGGCCCCTTGCGTTTTATTCTTCTGCCGCGTGACCCTGCGGGGGGAGTTCTGCGCCATCGAGCCAGGCTTTGTTCTCGCGCATTTCCAGACGCCCGTCCATAAACCAGCTAACCACCAGCGGATAAATGGCGTGCTCCTGATGCTGTACGCGAGCGGTGATTTCGTCTTCGCTATCGCCGTCAAACACCGGGATTTTGGCCTGCAGAATCACCGGGCCGCCGTCCAACTCTTCCGTGACAAAATGCACCGAGGTGCCGTGCTCGGTATCACCGTTGTCCAGCACCTGGCGATGCGTATGCAGGCCGGGATATTTCGGCAGCAGGGAAGGGTGAATATTGATCAGTCGGCCGCTGTAATGGGCGACGAACTCAGGGCTTAAGATTCGCATGTATCCCGCAAGCACCACCAGATCCGGGGCGTAAGCGTCGATCTCCAGCATCAGTTCGCGATCGAAAGCGGCGCGATCGGCAAACTGGCTGGCGGCCAGCGCGTGGGCAGGAATGCCTGCGTCACTCGCGCGCTCAAGGCCGAACGCATCGGCCTTATTGCTGAATACCGCGGCAAGGGTGCCGTTAATCTTTCTGGCCTGGCAGGCGTCAATTATTGCCTGAAGATTGCTTCCGTTACCGGAAATCAGCACCACAATGCGTTTCATCACTCAATAACCACACGCTCATCGGAATCGGAGGCTTTGATCATACCGATTTTCCAGGCGTTTTCACCTTTGGCATTCAGCAGTTTAACCGCTTTATCCGCTTCCGCCGCAGGCAGGGCAATAAGCATACCGACGCCGCAGTTAAAGGTGCGATACATTTCATGGCTGCTGATATTCCCGGCTTTTTGCAGCCAGTTGAACACGGCTGGCCACTGCCACGAGGATTCGTCGATGACGGCCTGGGTGTTATCCGGCAGCACGCGCGGAATGTTTTCCCAGAAGCCGCCGCCGGTCAGGTGGGCGATGGCATGCACGTCCACTTCGGCAATCAGCTCAAGCAGGTTTTTCACGTAAATGCGGGTTGGTGCCAGCAGATGATCCGCCAGCGGCTTGCCTTCCAGCTCGGTGGTCAGAGGATCGGTGCCGCTTACTTCCAGCACTTTGCGTACCAGCGAGTAGCCGTTGGAGTGCGGGCCGCTTGAGGCCAGGGCAATCAGCACGTCGCCGTCGGTCACTTTCGAGCCGTCGATGATTTCAGACTTCTCAACCACACCAACGCAGAAACCTGCCACGTCGTAATCTTCACCGTGATACATGCCCGGCATTTCAGCGGTTTCGCCGCCGACCAGCGCGCAGCCCGATTGCAGGCAACCTTCCGCAATACCGGTGATGACGCTGGCAGCCGTTTCCACATCCAGCTTGCCGGTGGCGTAGTAATCAAGGAAGAACAGCGGCTCGGCACCTTGTACCACCAGGTCGTTCACGCACATCGCGACCAGATCGATACCGATGGTATCGTGACGTTTTAAATCCATAGCCAGACGCAGCTTGGTGCCTACACCATCGGTGCCGGAAACCAGCACGGGTTCGCGGTATTTCTGTGGCAGCGCGCACAGCGCACCGAAACCGCCCAGTCCACCCATCACTTCCGGGCGGCGGGTCTTTTTCACTACGCCTTTAATTCTGTCGACCAGAGCGTTACCCGCATCAATATCAACGCCAGCATCTTTGTAGCTAAGGGAGGTTTTGTCGGTCATGGTTCAGGTTCCATCGGTAAGATTGCTGACAAAGAGTGAAAAAGCGTGGTTTTTCGCTCTTTGTGGTTATCAGCCGAAAACCAATAAAGTGATTTTCCTGGTCATCTATCTGGCAAAGCCTTTGCTTTTGGTGGTGGCATAAGGCTTGTCATCAGCCAGATAGGCTGGGCTGAAATAAAAAACGCGGCAATTCTAACAGTGCAGGCAAACGTTTGCGAGCCTCTTATCACGCGGGAATAAATATTGTTGATTTATACTCAATCGAGGCGGGTTGATCTCGATCAACCCCAATAGCGGTGGCGGAGCGCTGAAAAAGCGGTATAATCCGGCGATTTTTTTTGTGGACGCCAATCTCTCGGGGAGAAAGAGTATGAAGATCGTGGAAGTGAAACACCCACTCGTCAAACACAAGCTGGGCCTGATGCGTGAGCAGGACATCAGTACCAAGCGCTTTCGTGAACTCGCCTCAGAGGTTGGCAGTCTGCTGACTTACGAAGCTACCGCGGATCTGGAAACGGAAAAAGTAACCATCGAGGGCTGGAACGGTCCGGTGGAGATCGACCAGATCAAAGGTAAGAAAATTACCGTTGTTCCTATTCTGCGTGCCGGCCTGGGCATGATGGAAGGCGTACTGGAAAACGTCCCAAGCGCGCGCATCAGCGTGGTGGGCGTTTACCGTAATGAAGAAACCCTGGAGCCGGTGCCTTACTTCCAGAAGCTGGTTTCTAATATTGAAGAGCGCATGGCGCTGGTGGTTGACCCGATGCTGGCGACCGGCGGCTCGATGATTGCTACCATCGACCTGTTGAAAAATGCTGGCTGTACCAGCATTAAAGTGCTGGTGCTGGTTGCCGCGCCGGAAGGGATTGCCGCCCTTGAGAAAGTGCACCCGGACGTGGAGCTGTACACGGCTTCTATCGATCAGGGTCTCAACGAGCACGGTTACATTATTCCGGGCCTCGGCGATGCCGGTGACAAGATATTTGGTACGAAATAAAAAAAGCAGCCGACTTCGAAAGTCGGCTTTTTTTTGATTTTTAAAGCACGTCGTTCTTAAAAACAATACTCTGAGGACAACAACATGACCCGCCGCGCTATCGGGGTAAGTGAAAGACCCCCGCTGTTGCAAACGATTCCGTTAAGCTTGCAGCACCTGTTCGCTATGTTTGGGGCCACCGTTCTGGTGCCTATCCTGTTTCACATTAACCCGGCGACGGTCCTGCTGTTTAACGGCCTGGGCACGCTGCTGTATCTGTTTATCTGTAAAGGTAAAATCCCGGCGTATCTGGGATCGAGCTTTGCCTTTATCTCCCCGGTTTTGCTTCTGCTGCCGCTGGGCTACGAAGTCGCGCTGGGCGGCTTTATCATGTGCGGCGTGCTGTTCTGTATTGTGGCGCTGATTGTGAAGAAGGCGGGGACCGGCTGGCTGGACGTGATGTTCCCTCCGGCGGCGATGGGCGCGATCGTGGCGGTTATCGGCCTTGAGCTGGCGGGGGTTGCCGCGAATATGGCGGGCCTGTTGCCTGCGGAAGGGACTTCTCCTGACT
Source organism: uncultured Buttiauxella sp. (assembly GCA_946480445.1). Taxonomy (GTDB): domain Bacteria; phylum Pseudomonadota; class Gammaproteobacteria; order Enterobacterales; family Enterobacteriaceae; genus Dryocola. The sequence goes on along the minus strand of CAMLJN010000006.1, from coordinate 57,571 downwards.
CCACCACGATTATTATTTCTCTGGTAACGCTTGCGGTAACGGTTTTTGGCTCCGTTCTGTTCCGTGGCTTCCTGGCGATTATCCCGATTCTGATCGGCGTGCTGGCGGGTTACGCACTCTCCTTTGCGATGGGCGTGGTCGATGTGACGCCAATCCGTGAAGCGCACTGGTTTGCTCTGCCAACTTTCTATACGCCGCGTTTTGAGTGGTTTGCCATCTTCACCATTCTGCCTGCCGCGCTGGTGGTGATTGCCGAGCACGTTGGCCACCTGGTGGTGACGGCGAATATCGTGAAGAAAGATTTGATTCGCGATCCCGGCCTGCATCGCTCTATGTTCGCCAACGGCGTTTCGACGATTTTCTCCGGCTTCTTCGGCTCTACGCCAAATACCACCTACGGCGAAAACATCGGCGTGATGGCTATCACCCGTGTGTATTCCACCTGGGTTATCGGCGGCGCGGCGATTCTGGCGATCCTGCTTTCCTGCGTCGGAAAACTGGCGGCGGCGATTCAGATTATCCCCGTACCGGTCATGGGCGGCGTTTCGCTGCTGCTGTACGGCGTGATCGGCGCTTCCGGTATTCGCGTGCTGATCGAATCGAAAGTGGATTACAGCAAGGCGCAAAACCTGATCCTGACCTCGGTCATCCTGATCATCGGCGTGAGCGGCGCGAAGGTGCATATCGGCGCGGCCGAGCTGAAAGGCATGGCGCTGGCCACTATTGTGGGCGTTGGCCTGAGCCTGATCTTTAAGCTTATCAGCATGCTTCGCCCGGAAGAGGTTGTGCTGGACGCGCACGAAAGCGAGATTAAATCATAAGATTGACAGACCGGGCGGCGTTCCCGTCCGGTTCTCCTGTCTGGCAAATCTGTGTTAAACTCTTCGCGTTTTCTGCCCGTTATGATTGAGGTCCTTCTGAATACACCGGCACAGCTCTCCTTGCCACTCTATTTGCCTGACGATGAAACTTTTGCCAGTTTCTGGCCGGGTGATAACCCCTCTTTACTTGCCGCCCTCCAGGCCGTGCTCCGTCAGGATCACAGCGGGTACATCTATTTTTGGTCGCGGGAAGGGGGCGGGCGTAGCCACTTATTGCATGCTGCCTGTGCGGAACTGTCGCAGCGGGGGGAAGCGGTAGGCTATGTGCCTTTGGATAAACGCACCTGGTTCGTCCCGGAAGTGTTAGACGGCATGGAACAGCTTTCGCTGGTATGTATTGATAATATCGAATGCGTGGCGGGTGACGAACTGTGGGAAATGGCGATCTTTAATCTCTATAACCGCATCCTGGAAACGGGTAATACCCGGCTACTGATCACCGGCGATCGGCCACCGCGCCAGCTTAATCTGCAATTACCCGATTTGGCTTCCCGTCTGGATTGGGGGCAAATCTATAAGCTTCAGCCGCTGTCGGACGATGATAAACTTCAGGCCCTGCAGTTGCGCGCGCGCCAGCGCGGATTTGAACTGCCGGAAGATGTGGGGCGCTTTTTACTCAAACGTCTCGACCGCGAAATGCGCACGCTCTTTATGACTCTCGATCAGCTCGATCGCGCCTCTATTACCGCCCAGCGCAAGCTAACCATACCTTTTGTGAAAGAGATACTGGGGCTGTAGCCCCTTATCCGGGCCTTCTCCCTGTGGGAGGAGAAGGCGCAAGCGTTACAAAATCGCCAGCACTGACTCCGGCGGGCGGCCAATACGCGCTTTCCCGTTTGCCAGCACGATCGGACGTTCAATCAGTTTAGGATTATCGATCATCGCCTGAATCAGCTGCGCTTCGCTCAGCTGCTTGTCACCTAAATTCAGTTCCTTATAGAGATCTTCTTTCTGGCGCATAAGCTCACGCGCGCTGGTAAAACCCAGTTTGCTCAGCAGCGATGCGAGGGTAGCCGCATCCGGGGGGGTGTCCAGATACAGCACGACTTCAGGCTCAACGCCGTTTTCCTTTAATAAAGCCAGGGTTTCGCGGCTCTTGGAGCAACGCGGATTGTGATAAATGGTGACGGTCGTAGTCATTAAAACTCCTGTTACATCTTCTGATATTGAAGGAAGCGCTTTTGCAGCTCGCGGAACTGATCGATACGCGCGTCGTAACGCGCCTGTTGCAGACTGCCGACTTTTACCTGCGAGCTGGCGCTGCTGAGCAGAGAGATAGCCTGATCCAGGCGGCCTGCCAGAGCCATGCCTTCGGCGCGTGCCGCCAGCTCCTGATCGCGATTGCCCAGCCCGGCTTGTGCCTGGGCCAGCAGATCCCAGCCGTTGCCGTCGTCCGGATAGGCGAAGGTGTAGCGATTAAGAAGGGTCGCCGCCTGGGCATTTTGCCCGGCCTGCACGTAGGCGTTGGCAAGGTTAAGCTGTAAAACCGGGTTAAGGTTCACACCCGGCGCGCTCTTCAGGCGATTGATGGCGTCCAGCGGTTTGTTTTGCCCTAAGTCTATATCCGTCGATAAATCGAGATACCACGGGTTTGCGGGCTGTGCGGCCAGCAGGGGCTGAAGCTGTTTGCGGGCTTCGCTCCAGTTTTTGGCTTCCATGGCCTGCAGCGCGCGGCCATAGGTGGCCGCCTGCTGCTCGCGGACGTTACCTTTCGACCAGGCATCAAGTAAATCCTGGGTCAGCTGATTGCGGCCGGAGTTATACATGCCCAGTGTGCGCACCTTCGCCATGTAAAAATCTGCCGATGACTGCACCACTATCGGTCGCATCTGGTTGGCGCGGTTTCGCGCGTCGGCCAGACGGCTTTCCGGCAAGGGGTGGGTCAGCAGAATTTCCGGCGGGCGGGTGGAAAAGCGGGCCTGGTCGAGCAGCTTTTCAAGGAAGGTGGGCATTGCCTGTGGGTCAAAGCCTGCGCGCTGCAAAACCTGAATGCCAATGCGATCCGCTTCCTGCTCGTTTTGCTGGGTAAAGCTGATCATGCCTTGCCGGGTACCGGCCAGCGTGCCGGTTAACGCGGCCATCCCGGCCTGCGGGCTGGCCATGGCCAACAAAATAGATCCTAAAGCGCCGACCCAGGTAAGGGGGGCATTTCTTTTCTGATCTTCCATCGCCCTTGCGAGGTGGCGCTGCGTGACGTGCGAGATTTCGTGCGCCATCACTGAGGCGAGCTGGCTTTCGCTATCGGCATAGCGGAACAGGGCCGAGTGCAGCACGACGTTACCGCCGAAGAAGGCAAAGGCGTTAATTTCATCGTTATTGATCAGGAAAAAGTGAAAGGACGTCCTGACCGAGTCGGCATGGCTCACCAGGCGCATGCCCAGGCCGTTGATGTACTGTACCAGTAGCGGATCGTTTATCAGGGGGGCGCTGCCGCGCAGCTGGCGTACGTAAAAATCGCCCATCTGCAATTCCTGACCTATGGACAGCGTGTTTCCGGCCGTGGTGCCCATATCCGGCAGCTGATCGGCCACATCCGCAAAGGCAGGTGCTACCTGTGCGGCAAATAAGGTTGTTATCAGTGTTGCAACCAGCGTTTTTTTTAACTGCTTGAACATAACCTCTATCCTGTTTCATCGGGGTCTAGTTTCGACACGTTTCGGGCTGTTTTGTTCGTATTATTGCCGTGTTATGTCGACCGGGTAACGAACGAAGAAAATCTTAACACTGAAACCTTCATCCTTCCTCAACCAGGTGGTGACCGGGCGCAAAAAGCGAAGTCTTTCCTGGGACATTTCGATACAATCCCGGTTCGCACAATGCTGTCAGGGAAGGGATGTATGCTTGAGATGTTGTTGCAGTGGTATCGTCGGCGATTTAGCGATCCGGAGGCCATCGCCTTGCTGGTCATTTTGCTGGCAGGTTTTGTCATTCTCTTTTTCTTCCACGGGCTTTTAGCTCCGCTGTTGGTCGCAATCGTGCTGGCTTATCTGCTGGAGTGGCCAACGGCTCGCCTGCAGCGCCTGGGCTGTTCGCGCACCTGGGCTGCAACCCTCGTTCTGGTGCTGTTTGTCGGCATCTTAATGGTGATGGTGCTGGTCGTCGCGCCGGTGGCCTGGCAGCAGGGGATCTACCTGATTCGTGATATGCCCGGCATGCTCAATAAGCTGTCGGATTTTGCCGCCACCCTGCCGAAACGTTATCCGGCCCTGGTCGATGCCGGCATTATTGATGCAATGGCTGAAAACCTGCGCGGACGAATGTCCGGCATGGGCGACCAGGTGGTGAAGTACTCGCTGGCCTCGCTGGTGGGGCTGCTTACGCTTGCGATTTATCTTGTGCTGGTGCCGCTGATGGTCTTTTTCCTCGTCAAAGATAAAGAGCAGATGCTCAACGCCGTGCGCCGGGTTCTGCCTCGCAACCGTGGGCTTGCGGGGCAGGTCTGGCTGGAGATGAACCAGCAAATAACCAACTATATCCGCGGGAAAGTGCTGGAAATGATCGTGGTGGGCATCGCCACCTACATTGGCTTTATCATTTTTGGCCTCAACTATTCGCTGCTGCTGGCCGTGCTGGTTGGTTTCTCGGTGCTGATTCCGTATATCGGTGCTTTTGTGGTGACCATCCCGGTCATTTGTGTGGCGCTGTTCCAGTTTGGCCTGGGCACGGAATTCTGGACGCTGTTTGCGGTATATCTGATTATTCAGGCGTTAGACGGCAACCTGCTGGTGCCGGTGCTGTTTTCGGAAGCCGTTAATCTTCACCCGTTAGTGATTATTCTTTCGGTAGTGATCTTTGGCGGGCTGTGGGGATTCTGGGGCGTGTTCTTCGCCATTCCGCTCGCCACGCTGATAAAAGCGGTGGTTCATGCCTGGCCGGATGGTCTGGTCGTGGAAGAAAAAGACTAACCAGGAAAAAGCCGACGGGAAGTCGGCTTTTACAGGCGGGGCTTAACCTCATCCTTTCGCAGGACGAGCCGTCGGTTTTTAAGACGGGTTAAGCGTTGTCTTTCAGCCAGTTCACCACGATGTCGTGATGGTTGCTGGTCTTGAAGTCATCAAACACTTTTTCAACTTTGCCTTCGCCGTCCAGCAGGAAGCTGATGCGGTGGATACCGTCGTAGGTTTTGCCCATAAAGGACTTCTCGCCCCACACGCCAAACTGTTCGCAGACCTGGTGGTCTTCGTCGGACAGCAGGGTGAAGTTCAACAGCTCTTTTTCAGCAAAACGCGAAAGCTTCTCGGGTTTGTCGGTGCTGATACCCAGCACTTCCACGCCCGCTTTTTTCAACTCATCCATATTATCGCGCAGCCCGCATGCCTGAACGGTACAGCCTGGCGTCATCGCTTTGGGATAGAAGTAAACCAGAACGCGCTGTCCCTGGAAGTCGGTCAAATTTACTTGCTCGCCGTCCTGATCGGGCAGGCTAAATTTCGGTGCGCTGTCACCGGCTTTCAGTGGGGTCATCACTACTCTCCGTTTTAATCATCTTGCTGTGGATTCACCACGCTAATAGTGCCTTGTGCTTTGAGTTCTGTACATAGGCCTTTGAAGGCCTGCTCGATAATAGCCGCATCTTCCGAAGCCGGGCTGTGGGCAGTTATCTGAATATATAACTGCGGCGGCGTATCATCCTGCGCGGGCTGCGTGCGCGAAACCAGCTCGGCAATATTCATATGATGGGTGTCGAACAGATCGGTGAAGCGCTCAATCAAATGCGGCGAGTCTGCCACTTCTACCTGCACCCAGACGGTGGCGGGCATCGCTGGCCGGTCCTGGGCTGCGGTACGCTTCATGACGATCAGTAAATCCAGCTCTGCGCCTTTGAGCGGCAGCGTCGATTCAATCAGGGTTATCGCGTTCCAGCTGCCGGACAGCAGCATAATAAACGTGAACTCCTCACCCAGCATCGCAAGCCGGCTGTCTTCGATGTTACAGCCGCAACTGCTGACATGGCGGGTGATGGTATTCACAATACCAGGCCTGTCCGCCCCAAGGGCTGTGATAACCAAATAATGGTGTGGTGAAGGAGTCAAGCGCATTCTTCCTGTAAATCGGTGGGGAATCATAAGGAAAGCATAAAAAAATCCTGCATACAACCGTGTAGAGTGAGCTGGCAGCTTGCTTTTGATCCTGCACCAAACGTACCATTGAGGCACTTGTTTGCACAGAGGATGGCCAATGTTCACGGGAAGTATTGTCGCGCTTGTAACACCGATGGATGAGAAAGGTAATGTCTGCCGGTCAAGCCTGAAAAAACTGATTGATTACCATGTCGCCTGCGGAACCTCGGCGATTGTGTCGGTAGGGACCACCGGAGAGTCTGCAACCTTAAGCCACGACGAACATGGCGATGTGGTCATGTTAACGCTGGAGCTGGCGGACGGCCGTATCCCGGTTATCGCAGGCACGGGCGCGAACGCCACTTCTGAAGCCATCTCCTTAACGAAGCGCTTCCAAAATAGCGGCATCGTTGGCTGCCTGACCGTGACGCCTTACTACAACCGTCCTACTCAGGAAGGGCTGTTCCAGCACTTCAAAGCTATCGCTGAAAGCACCGATCTGCCGCAAATGTTGTACAATGTCCCGTCCCGTACAGGCTGCGATATGCTGCCGGAAACCGTGGGGCGCCTGGCCAAAGTTAAAAATATTATCGGTATCAAGGAAGCCACCGGGAACTTAACCCGTGTTAACCAGATCAAAGAGCTGGTTGAAGATGACTTCATCCTGGTCAGCGGTGATGATGCCAGCGCGCTGGACTTTATGCAGCTCGGCGGCCACGGTGTGATTTCCGTGACGGCAAACGTAGCCGCGCGTGAAATGGCGGAAATGTGTAAACTGGCGGCCAGCGGGCAATTTGCTCAGGCGCGTGAAATTAATCAGCGACTGATGCCGTTGCACAATAAATTATTTGTTGAACCCAATCCTATCCCGGTGAAATGGGCCTGTAGAGAATTGGGACTTGTGGCGACCGATACCTTACGCCTGCCAATGACGCCGCTGACTGATGCCAGTCGCCCGGTGATCCTCAGCGCGCTTAAGCATGCCGGTCTGCTGTAAAGTTTAGGGAGATTTGATGGCTTACTCAGTACAGAAGTCGATGGTGGCAAAAGTTGCGGTGGTTTCGCTTGCCATGTTGCTGGCGGCTTGCAGCAGCGACCAACGTTATAAACGCCAGGTTAGCGGCGATGAATCCTACCTGGATGCCGCGCCTCTGGCAGATATTCACTCTCCGGCGGGCATGATCCTGCCGGTGCAGAACGGCGATTATAATATTCCGGTCACCAACGGCAGCGGCGCAGTAGGCAAACAGCTGGACATCCGTCCGCCAGCCCAGCCGCTGGCGCTGGTCAACGGTGCACGTACCCAGTTCACCGGGGACACCGCATCGCTGATGGTTGAAAGCGCGCGCGGCACCACGCTGTGGCCGCAGGTGGTAAGCGTGATTCAGGCTAACAACTACGGCATCGAGAAACGTGATGATGCGACGCAGACGCTGACCACCGACTGGGTGCAGTGGAACCGTGCGGACGAAGACGAGCAGTATCGTGGCCGTTACCAGATCAGCGTGCAGCCGCAGGGCTATCAGCAGGCAGTGGTGGTTAAGCTGCTGAACCTGGAGCAGGCAGGCAAGCCGGTTGCCGATGCGGCGTCTATGCAGCGCTACAGTGCTCAGATGCTTAACGTTCTTAGCGCAGGGCTGGATAAAACCCAGACGGATACTCAGAACGCGAAAGACAGCCGCACCTCCACGCAGCTTGATGTGCAAAGCGCCGCGGACGATACCGGTTTACCGATGCTCGTGGTACGCGGCCCGTTCAACGTCGTCTGGAATCGCCTGCCGGCCACGCTTGAAAAAGCGGGCATGAAAGTGACCGATTCTACGCGTTCAACCGGCAGCATGGCCGTGACTTACAAACCGTTGTCCGACAGCGCATGGCAGGATTTAGGGGCGAAAGACCCGGATCTGGTCAGCGGCGACTACAAACTGCAGGTTGGCGATCTCGATAATCGCAGCAGTCTGCAGTTCATCGACCCGAAAGGGCATACGCTGACGCAGGCTCAGAATGACGCGCTGGTAGCAGTATTCCAGGCAGCATTCAGCAAGTAATTGAACAGGCCGGAGCAGTCCGGCCTTTTTTCTGGCGGTCTACGCAAACGTGTGCGTCGCCGCAAAGCGCGGAATTTTTAGTTAAATCACACCTGGAGTAAGAAAGATGCAAAAGCAAGCTGAGTTGTATCGTGGCAAAGCGAAGACCGTATACAGCACGGAAAACCCGGATCTGTTGGTGCTCGAATTCCGCAATGATACGTCAGCAGGAGACGGCGCGCGCATCGAACAGTTCGATCGTAAAGGCATGGTGAACAACAAGTTCAACCATTTCATTATGGCGAAGCTGGAAGAAGCGGGTATCCCTACCCAGATGGAAGCCTTGCTTTCCGATAATGAAGTGCTGGTGAAAAAACTCGATATGGTGCCGGTTGAGTGTGTTATCCGTAACCGCGCTGCGGGTTCACTGGTCAAACGTCTGGGCATCGAAGAAGGCATTGAGCTGAATCCGCCGTTGTTCGATCTGTTCTTAAAAAACGACGCCATGCACGATCCGATGGTCAACGAATCCTACTGCGAAACCTTTGGCTGGGTCAGTAAAGAGAACCTCGCTCGTATGCGCGAGCTGAGCTATAAAGCCAACGAGGTGCTGAGCAAACTCTTTGATGACGCGGGCCTGATCCTGGTCGATTTCAAACTGGAGTTTGGTCTGTTTAAAGGTGAAGTGGTGTTGGGCGACGAGTTTTCCCCGGACGGCAGCCGCCTGTGGGACAAAGAGACGCTGGACAAAATGGACAAAGACCGTTTCCGTCAAAGTCTTGGTGGCCTGATCGAAGCCTATGAAGAAGTGGCCCACCGTCTTGGCGTGAAATTAGACTAACCTCCAGGCTTTCTCCTTCCTCCGGGTGCGTTTTGCGCATCCGGATTTTTCGGTGCTTGTTTCTATGGTAATCCTGCCATTAACCACCTACGATCTACCTATTAAAAGTGGTGAACAATAGAGGTAGGCTATGCGTTGGCAAGGGCGTCGCGAAAGCGACAACGTAGAAGACAGGCGTAATAATTCCTCCGGCCCCAGCTTTGGTGGCGGCGGAGGCGGCTTTCGTCTGCCGAGTGGCAAAGGCGGGATAGTCCTGCTAATTGTTGTGGTCGTGGCGGGTTATTACGGTGTAGACCTCACAGCACTCCTCTCTGGCGGGCAGCCTGCCATTCAGCAGCAAACTACCCAGCGCTCCATCAGCCCTAAAGATGACGAAGCGGCCAAATTTACCTCGGTGATTCTGGCGACGACGGAAGAGACCTGGGGGCAGATTTTCCAGCAAATGGGGCGTACCTATCAGCAGCCAAAACTGGTGATGTACCGCGGTGCCACGCGCACGGGATGTGGCACGGGCCAGTCGGTGATGGGGCCATTTTACTGCCCGGCCGACAGCACGGTGTATATCGACCTCTCCTTCTATGACGAAATGAAAAACAAGCTGGGCGCCGACGGCGACTTTGCTCAGGGCTACGTTATCGCCCATGAGGTAGGCCACCATGTCCAGAAACTGCTGGGGATAGAACCGAAGGTGCGCCAGTTGCAGCAGGGGGCTTCTCAGGTTGAGGGCAACCGTTTGTCGGTGAAAATGGAGCTACAGGCCGACTGCTTTGCGGGCGTCTGGGGCCACAGCATGCAAAAACAGGAAGTGCTGGATGCCGGTGATTTACAGGAAGCGCTGAATGCCGCAGAGGCTATCGGTGACGATCGCCTGCAACAGAAAGGGCAGGGGCGAGTGATTCCGGACAGTTTTACCCACGGTACCTCCGAGCAGCGTTACACCTGGTTCAAACGCGGCTTTGACAGCGGCGATCCGGCGCAATGTAACACCTTCGGCAACAGCGTTCGCTGATCGCATACGGTTAATCAGCAACAAGGATCGCAGGCATGGAACAGCTTCAACAGGTGACGGCTACCCAGGCCTGCTCAGGCATCCGGCGCCTGCTTATCCTTGCGGGTGAGTCGAGCTGGAGCAGTAAGCAGGTGGCAACTCTCGCCAGCCTGCTTCCCGGCGACTGGCTGTGGGTGGGGGCGGCGGCGGAATTTCCGCTGCATTGTGCGCCGTCGGCCATGCGAACCCTGCTTGGTCGGGAGTTTACCCACGCGGTGTTTGACGCGCGCAGCGGGCTGGATGCGGAGGCGCTTGCCGCCCTTTCCGGCACGCTGAAGGCGGGAAGCTGGCTGATCTTGCTGACTCCTGACTGGTCGCGTTGGTCGCAGCTTCCCGATGCGGACTCCTGTCGCTGGAGCGATTCTTCTCAGCCCATCGCCACGCCGAACTTTATCACCCATCTTCAGCGCTGCGTCCTGACGGACCCTGAGTCTTCTGTCTGGCGGCAGCATCAGCCATTCTCCCTGCCGGACTACCAACCGCGTGCCGCATGGCACTCGGCGAGCGGGGCGCCCGAGCAGGAACAGGCAGACATTCTTGGCGCCTTGCAGTCAATGCCTCCAGGTGTTGCCGTAGTCACGGCCCCGCGTGGGCGAGGAAAGTCAGCGTTGGCCGGTATGTTTCTGAAAAGCCTTCAGGGTAACGCTTTAGTTACCGCTCCTGCGCGAGCGGCAACCGATGTGCTGGCTTTTCACGCCGGAGATAACTTTACGTTCATCGCGCCGGATGCCCTGCTTGCACAGGCGAGCTCAGAAGAGGTGGCGTGGTTGATTATTGATGAGGCGGCGGCGCTGCCGGCACCTCAGCTTCGCCAGCTCATTGCGCGTTTCCCGCGAACATTGCTCACCACTACGGTGCAGGGCTATGAGGGCACCGGACGCGGTTTTATGCTGAAGTTTTGCGCCGGCATAGAGTCTCTTACGCATTACACGCTTTCTTCCCCCATTCGCTGGGCGCAGCACGACCCACTGGAATCCGTTATAGAACGTATCCTGCTGTTTGATGAGACAGATATTACCCACGTAGCTCAGGGCAGGATAACCCTTGGCGAGGTCAGGCAGGGTGAACACCAGCAGCTTGAGCAGATGTACAGGCTTCTCTCAGGGGCGCATTACCGTACCTCTCCGCTGGACTGGCGGCGGATGCTGGATGCGCAGGGCCAGCGTTACATCGCGGCAAGCTGCGGCGAGGACATCGTAGGGGCAACCTGGCTTGTGGAAGAGGGGGGGCTTGACGAAAACCTGAGCCGCGCGGTGTGGGCAGGCTTCCGTCGTCCCAGAGGAAATCTGGTGGCGCAGTCTCTTGCCGCTCACGGAGGGAGTCCTTTGGCGGCAACGCTCCGGGGGCTACGAGTGACCCGGATAGCCGTGCACCCGCTACGCCAGAGGCAGCAAACAGGCCAGCAGATGATTGCCTGGGCTGAACAACATGCCCGCCAGGGATTCGACTATCTGTCCGTGAGCTTTGGTTTTACCGACGAGCTGTGGCGATTCTGGCAAAGCTGCGGGTTTACGCTTGTGCGGGTAGGCAGCCATCGCGAAGCCAGCAGCGGATGCTACGCGGCCATGGCGCTGCTGCCCATCAGTGAGGCGGGCAGCCTCCTGACACGGCACGAGCAGCAGCGTCTGGAAAGGGACTATGCTTATCTGCAGCCCTGGATTGAACAGCCGCTGCCGATAGCTTCGCGGCCAGCACCCTCGCTAAATGGGGATGACTGGCTGGAGCTGGCCGGTTTCGCATACGCTCATCGCCCGCTTGAGGCCTGCCTTGGTTCGCTTAATCGCCTGCTTGAGGGTTGCGATCTGCCCATGCACGCTTTGCGTGGCAGAGTGCAGGGCCGGCTGGAGATAAACGCACTCTGCGAGAGCCTGCGCCTTTCCGGACGCAAAGCGCTGCTTAGCGCGATGCGTCAGGAGGTGCAGCGGGCGCTTGAAAAACTTGATTTGTCACAAAGCATTACGCTCAAAAATGCCGTTACGCAATTGCAATTTTTCCACTAAGTCGTTCAGTCAAATGGCATGGTCATCGTTTTCAGTCGGCGTATAGTCAACGCCAGAAACGTAAGGAGATAACCATGAAACACGACCACTTTGTTGTCCAAAGCCCAACGGCCCCGGCAAAACAGCTGCTGTTGCTGTTTCATGGCGTGGGTGATAATCCGGTAGCGATGGGCGAGATCGGTAGCTGGTTTGCACCGGTATTTCCTGACGCGCTGGTGGTGAGTATCGGCGGCCCGTTGCCGAGTGGAAGAGAGCCGGGGCGGGAGTGGTTTTCTGTTACAGGCGTAACGGAGGAAAACCGCCAGCAGCGTATCGACGCCATTATGCCGACGTTTATAGATGTCGTGCGCGACTGGCAGCGGCAAAGCGGTGTGACGCCGCAGGCTACGGCGCTGATTGGTTTCTCTCAGGGGGCGATAATGGCGTTGGAAGGCATCAAAGCTGAACCGAACCTGGCCTCGCGAGTGGTGGCGTTTAGCGGACGCTATGCCGGGCTTCCTCAGCAGATCCCGTCTAATACTACCGTCCATTTAATTCACGGCGATGAAGATACGGTGATTGACGTGAAATATGCCTTCGACTCAGCGGAAGCGCTTGAACGCATCGGCGGCGACTTTACGCTGGATGTGATAGACGGTCTGGGTCATGCCATTGACGATCGCAGCATCCAGAAGGCGCTGGACCACCTGCGCTACACGGTGCCGAAGCATTATTTCGATGAGGCTTTAAGCGGCGGTACGCCGAAAGACGACGATGTTATCGAGCTGCTGTGAGTAAGGACACCCTCTCCTGTCGGAGAGGGTGGTTTGCAGGCTATGGCTTTTTCTTCGGCCAGTCGTCTTCATCGTCCCATTTGTCGTTGCAGTCGCGATGCGGCGGCAGTTCAGGCTTGTTGGCCATATATTTCTTTGGATCGATACGCTTGAGATCCTTAATTACATTAAGGAAAATCCCCAACAGCAGCACCAGAACAATAATCCACCAGTAATGCGATAGCCATTCCATGCCGATACCTCTCTTTCGCTTGCTAACCTTGCGATAATTAAATGAAGCCTGTCAGGCGACAAGCTGTTCCATAATGCGTTGGTACATGCGGGCGAGAAGCTGCAAATCGGCGGCGTTAACGCACTCGTTAATCTTATGAATGGTCGCGTTCACCGGTCCCAGCTCCACCACCTGCGCACCCATACGGGCGATAAAGCGTCCGTCGGAGGTGCCACCGGTCGTTAAAAGTTGCGGCCTGATTTCATTATAGTGCTCAACCGCGTTAACCACCGCATCGACGAGCTTGCCGCGTGCGGTCAGGAAAGGCTGGCCGGAAAGCCACCAGTCCAGGGTATAGCGCAGCTGGTGCTTTTCCAGCAGGGCAATTACGCGCTGTTTGATGTCCGCATCGGTCAGCTCGGTGCTGAAGCGGAAGTTAAACTGCACGAAGAGATCGCCTGGAATAACATTGTTGCTGCCGGTGCCAGCCTGAATATTAGCGATTTGCATGCTGGTGGCCGGGAAAAACTCATTGCCGCGATCCCATTCGATAGCCACCAGCTCGCTGAGCATTGGTGCCGCACGGTGTACCGGGTTATCGGCAAGATGCGGGTAGGCAACGTGGCCCTGTACTCCGTGGATGGTCAGGTTGCAGGTCAGAGAACCGCGACGGCCATTTTTCACCACGTCGCCGACAACCTCGGTGCTGGAAGGCTCTCCGACCAGGCAGTAATCAAGGCGTTCACGGCGTTCCATCAGCGTTTCAACGACTTTGACGGTGCCGTTTTTAGCGCTGGCCTCTTCATCTGAGGTAATCAAAAACGCCAGCCGACCTTTGTGGTCAGGATGCTGAGCCACAAAACGTTCAGCGGCCACCACCATGGCCGCAAGCGAACCCTTCATGTCGGCCGCACCGCGCCCGAACAGCATGCCATCGCGGATTGTGGGTTCGAACGGCGGATTGATCCAGCGGTCCGCATCGCCGGACGGCACAACATCGGTATGGCCTGCGAACGCCAGCGTTTCGCCTTGTCCTCTCCATGCCCAGAAGTTTTGTGTGTCGCCAAAATCCATAGGCTCAACGGTAAAGCCGATGGCGCGCAGCCGCTCGATAAGCAGCGCCTGGCAGCCAGCATCGTCGGGGCTCAGGGAAGGGCGGCGGATAAGCTGTTGCGTCAGCTCAATAACCGGGCAGGACATAGGACTATACCTCGTTGATAAACTGCTGATAGTTCGATTCATTGAAACCCAGCAGCATAGGCTGACCGGGCGCGCAGAGCAATGGTCGTTTGATGATTGCTGGCATTTCAAGCATTAAGGCGGCAGCCGAATGTGCGTCAGTAATGGTTGCCCGGTAGGCCTCATCAAGCTTGCGCCAGGTTGTGCCGCGGGTATTTAGCAAGGCTTCCCACCCCAGCTCTGCGATAAAGCGGTTCAGAAGATCGGCATCCAGCCCGTCCAGGCGGTAATCATGAAACTGATAATCCACTCCCTGAGCTTCCAGCCAGCGGCGCGCTTTCTTGATGGTGTCGCAGTTTTTAATGCCGTAAAGGGTTATCACGTGGCTTCAGTCCTTTTGTTGAAACATTGGTTTTTAATCAGGAGAGGGGAATGATTGAAAATGATAATCAAGTACCCGGGAAAAATATTACCTAATTGCTACGCTGGCCGTCACGAAATATAACACCCAGGAGATACTTTGAATGACTTTTCATCAATTATGCATAAGGCCATTCTGAGAAGCTTGAAATTAGCCGCTCTGCCGATAACTGATGCTGGTGAAAATGAATAGATAAGGATTTCTCGTTCAGGTTAAGCCCTATCCTGCACCTTGATATTCGTTGCCATTAATCTCTCAATCCTGTTCAGTAGCAGACTCTGCTGACCACACCAAATTCCTAAATTCAAAGAAAAATTTTGTTTCAGGTGTGCCGTCACATTATTCAACGGCAGGCGGATTAAAATCAGGACATAACGCAATCGCGATAATTAGATGATGGCGATGTGGAAGCAGCAGCTCAGTATGGCTTCACTCCCCGGTCGGGATTGCGTATAATTAAAGCAATTATAAGAGAGGCTGTTATGATTGAGCATGAACTGGGGAACTGGAAAGACTTCATTGAAGATATGCTTCGTAAATGAGCTTACCAGCAAAGAGTAAGAGCGTGATGATGTTATTTGAAATTCTCTGTGAGTAACATCACTAAAATGGCGACCAGATAGTCGCCTTTTTAGTGGGCATATTCTGTAGCCCGGAATCAAATCCCTTAACCCTGCCTGATACATCAAATCCAACGAAATACCCGGCTATTCGCAAATGATAATGGTTACAGCATCATGACGGATGCCACAAATCCCCGCTTGCCGCTCCGCTACAATCTGACCATGCAATAATCATTGAGGACGAACTGATGACCATCGCACAACAGCTTGAACAAAAAGGTATCGAGAAAGGTATCAGGCAAGGACGAGCTGAAGGTATCCAGCTCGGTTGGCAGGAAGGCAAACTTGAAGGTAAGCTGGAGGTTGCCCTGGTAATGTTGCAGAACGGTCTTGAGCGTACTGCTGTCATGAAAATGACCGGTTTAACCGAAGAAGATCTGGCGCAGCTCGGTCACTAGCCCTTATTCCGTCCTGGCACTCCCTTGCCAGTCGTCGGTTTATCCCGGTGTTAGCGATCAGTCATCGTGTGGCTCTTTGAGTGGGAAGCGACGGCGCACCAGCACAAAGAACAGCGGCACGAAAAAGATCGCCAGCACGGTGGCTGAAATCATGCCGCCCATTACGCCTGTGCCCACCGCGTGCTGGCTGCTGGAGCCTGCACCGCTGCTGGTTGCCATCGGCAGTACGCCGAAGATAAACGCCAGAGAGGTCATCAGTATTGGGCGCAAACGCTGGCGGCAAGCGTCAAGTGTAGCGGCGACCAGCTCTTGTCCCCGGGCATTCAGATCGTTGGCGAATTCAACGATTAAGATAGCGTTCTTCGCCGCCAGCCCAATGACCGTAAGCAGCCCCACCTGGAAGTACACGTCGTTCTCCAGGCCCCGCATCCATGTCGCCAGCAGGGCGCCTATTACCCCAAGCGGAACGACAAGCATTACGGAGAAAGGAACCGACCAGCTTTCATAGAGCGCAGCAAGGCATAAGAACACCACCAGCAGCGAAATGGCGTAAAGCGCCGGAGCCTGCGCGCCGGAAAGCCGTTCCTGATAAGACATGCCGGTCCATTCCAGCCCGAACCCATTTGGCAGCTGGCGCACCAGGTTTTCCATAATGTTCATCGCCGTTCCCGTACTGATCCCCGGGGCGGCTTCTCCGACAATTTCCACGGCTGAGTAGCCGTTGTAGCGTTCCAGACGTGGAGAGCCGGTTTCCCAGCGCGAGGTCGCAAAAGCGGAGAAAGGCACCATGCCGCCGTCTTTATTGCGCACATACCAGCTGTTGATATCATCCGGCAGCATGCGGTATTTGGCGGCGGCCTGAACGTAGACCTTCTTCACGCGTCCGCGGTCCATAAAATCGTTCACATAGCTCGAGCCCCAGGCGGTTTGCAGGGTGTTATTGATATCGTCGATAGACACGCCCAGCGCCTGGGCTTTTCGCTGATCGATATCTATCTGCATTTGCGGGCTGTCATCCAGACCGTTGTGGCGCACGCGGGTGAGCTGTTTCTCGTTGCCGGCCAGCTCCAGCAGTTTGTCACGGGCCTGCATCAGCGCGTCATGCCCGGCCCCGCTGTGGTCCTGTAACTGCATATCGAAACCGGCGGCGTTCCCTAAGCCACTGATCGCGGGTGGGCTGCTGGCGATCACGCGGGCCTCTTTAATGTTACGGAAGGCTTTTGTTGCGCGCTCAATAATCGCGAAAGAGCTGCCGCTATCCGCCTCCCTCTCGTTCCAGTCTTTGAGACGGACAAACATCCGGGCCACGTTCTGGCCATTTCCGCCCGGCCCTGAGCCAATGGTGGAGAAGACCGACAGCACGTTGTCCTGCTCTTTGCTCAGATAATACTGTTCGAGACGCTCAACGACTTTCAGGGTTTGCTGCTGCGTGGAACCGCTCGGCAACTGTACCGAGGTGATGAATACGCCGCGATCCTCAAGCGGAAGGAAAGAGGTTGGCAGGCGTAAGAACAGGAACACCATGCCGCCCAAAAGCACAGCGTAGATCAGTATCCACCGCGCGCTGCGCGCCAGTATTCTCCCAACGCTGCTTTCATAGCGAGCGGCGCTAAGGTTGAACATGCGGTTAAACCAGCCAAAGAAGCCCTTTTGACCGTGGTGTTCGCCTTTATGTAGCGGCTTGAGAAGGGTGGCGCATAGGGCAGGGGTCAGGATCAGCGCGACCAGCACCGAAAGTACCATTGCCGACACTATGGTAATCGAAAACTGGCGATAAATGGCGCCCGTGGTGCCGCCGAAGAACGCCATAGGCACAAACACGGCGGAGAGGACCATAGCAATCCCGACCAGCGCACCCTGAATCTGTCCCATAGATTTACGGGTGGCGGCTCTGGGCGACAGCCCTTCCTCACTCATGATGCGTTCGACGTTCTCTACCACGACGATGGCATCATCCACCAGCAGGCCTATCGCCAGCACCATCGCGAACATCGTCAGGGTGTTGATACTATAACCAAAAGCGTAAAGCACGGAGAAAGTGCCCATTAACACGACCGGGACGGCGATGGTTGGGATCAGCGTTGCGCGGAAGTTTTGCAAAAACAGATACATGACGAGGAAGACCAGGGCGATAGCTTCCAGCAGCGTTTTCACTACGTCCTCAATGGAAGCCTTCACAAACGGCGCGGTTTCATAGGCGATTTTCGCCTCCAGCCCGTGTGGAAAGAACTGCGAGAGCTCTTCGATTTTGGCGCGCACCAGCTTATCCGTTTCCATTTCATTCGCGCCGGAAGCCAGCTTGATACCTATGCCAGAGGCTGCCTGACCGTTGTAGCGGCTCAGGAAATCATATTTCTCTGCCCCCAGTTCTACCTCGGCCACGTCGCCAAGGGTGACAAGCGACCCGTCCTGATTCACCCGCAGGGTAATATCCTTAAACTGCTGGGGCGTTTGCAGTAAAGACTGAGAGTTTATCGTAGCGTTAAGCGCCTGTCTTTCGACCGACGGCGTCCCGCCCAGCTGGCCGACGGCAATCTGAGCGTTCTGCGACTTAATTGCGTCGACAACATCCTGGGTCGTCAGCTGATAGCTGGTCAGTTTATTGGGATTGAGCCAGATACGCATGGAATACTGCGAGCCGTAAGCGTCCACGTCCCCGACGCCGTTGATGCGGCTGAGCGGGTCCTGAATATTACTCGCGACGTAATCCGAAATATCCTGTTTATCCATGCTGCCGTCGGTGGAGACGAACGCCACCATCAGGATGTTGCTATCCCCGGTTTTTCTCACCGTGACACCCTGGGTCTGTACGGCCTGCGGTAATTTTCGCAGCGCGGATTGCAGCTGATTTTGCACCTGCTGCACGGCTTCATCCGGATCGGTGCCGGCCTTAAAGCTCAGCATAATGCTGACCTGCCCGGTGCTGCTGCTCTGGGAGGACATATACATCATATTATCCAGCCCGGTCATATTCTGTTCTATGACCTGGGTGACGGTATTTTCCAGGGTCTGGGCTGAAGCCCCTGGATAGCTGGCGGTGATACGCACGTTAGGCGGAGCCAGGTCGGGATATTGCTCCACGGGGAGCGAAAAAATAGCAAGCGTACCGGTGAGGCACAAAATAATGGCCAGCACCCATGCAAAAATGGGGCGATTGATAAAGAAATTCGCCATCTGGTCAGGACCTCGTAAGCACTTCAGATTGTTATAATGGGGGCAGCCGTCACTGTAGCGCCTGCCTCAGGTCCAAACGTGGAGAAAATGAGGAGATAGTGTAAATAATATTAGCGCGCTATAGATGTCGGCGGCGACAGGCGAAGGCTTAAACTCCCCGGCTCTCAAGGAAAAGTACCGTTGCCGCCACGCGCGAACGCACCTGAAGTTTGCGCAATAAATTGCGGATATGGACCTTCACCGTCTCCTCAGAAATATGCAGGCCCGCCGCGATTTGCTTATTTGACAGGCCTCTCGCCACCTCCTGCAACACATCAAGCTCACGTTCGGTCAGCGTGCTGAAAGGATCGCTGGCGCGTTTTTCCGAACCGCGGGTGCGTAAATATTCGGCTACCTGTTCGCTGAAGGCTTCGCCGCCCTGGGCACCCCGCCGAATATCATCCAGTAACACTTCCGGATCGCTATCCTTGAGTAAATAGCCGTCGGCACCGGCATCGATCAGGGTAAAAATGTCGCTGCGTGAGTCTGAGACTGTCAGGATGATAATGCGTGCCACAATGCCGTCCCGGCGCAGCGCGTTGAGTGTATCCAGCCCGCTCAGGCCTTTCATATTCAGATCCAGCAGGATGAGATCGGGGGCCAGGCGGTTAGCCAGGCTGATGGCTTCGGGCCCGCTGCTGGCTTCGCCCACCACGCAAAAGCTGTCGTCTATTTCTAACAGCTGGCGTATACCCCGGCGCATCAAAGGATGGTCATCAACAATTAATACTTCAAAGACATTTTGCTCACTCATAGCTGCTCCTGGCTATTTTTTCATCATTATTGTTATTTTCTACGGGTGCCGATCGAAACGCTATCGCGATCAGCGTTCCCCCCTCTTTGGGGCGGGAAATGGTTAACTGTCCACCCAGCTGGGCCGCACGTTCATGCATGATATTCAGGCCGTAGTGGCCTACTGGCTCTTCGAGGCTGGCAATGCCTTTGCCATTATCAAGAATAGTCGCACAGTGTTCCCCCGTGGATGATGTCGAACAGGTTACTGATATTTCCTGCGCATCCGCATGTTTAATGGCGTTGAGCACCGCTTCACGGATAATTTGCAGCAAGTGCACCTGCTGCTGGGCATCCAGGGCCTGCGTGGGCATTCTACAGTCGAGATGAATCGTTGCATCTGTTTGTTGCCGAAGCGGGGCGATCGTTTCCTGAAGCGCGGCGGGCAAATCAGCCTGCTGTAGCGTGAGGCGGAAGGTGGTTAGCAGTTCGCGCAGCTGCCGGTAGGCATCATTAAGCGCCTGTGAGAAGTTGCCGATGAGGCTCTGCGCCTGTTCATTTTCTTGCGGCACCGCACGTTTAAGCAGCGTCAGTTGGATGCGCAAATAGGAAAGCACCTGTGCCAGGGAATCATGCAGCTCGCGAGCGATAGTCGCGCGTTCCTGCATCAGCAAAAGCTGCTGATAGTCCTTCTGTGCCTGATTAAAATAAAGCCCGCGCCCCAGCATATTGGCGATGCTTTGCATTAAAGGGACGGGGGGCATACCGGCCAGGGCCTGCCAGCGTAGTTGCCCTATTGTCTCTTCCTGCTGCGCTATCGGTAATGTTTGCCAGGCGGCTCCTTCCTGCGGTGTCCCTTCGCTGAGCAGCCAGTTTTGGCCCACCCGCATCTCCAGATAATCCACCTTTTCGTGCTGGCGAACCAGGCGGAGGATTTGGCTAAAGCAATATGGGTCGATAGTGCTGACATTGAGCGCCTGCGAGCAGGAATAGAGCACTTCGAGCGTGCGGTTTGCTTCCTGAAGGCCCAGCGTTTTTTCCTGCACCTTATCTTCCAGGGAGCGGTAGAGTTTTTGCAGTTCGTCGGCCATGCGTGTGAAGGTGTGAGCCAGCAGGCCAATTTCATTCGGTAAAGTGGTATCCAGCGGCGGATGATCAAACTTTCCGTGCTCAATGGATTCGCTGGCGAGCATCAGCTTGTTAAGCGGGGCAACAACCTGATGGCGGAAACGGCGCAAAGTAAAAAACACCAGCGTGAAAATAGCCATAAAGCCCACCACGGAAGTAATAACCACCTGCATCATTTTGCGTTCGGCGTAGTGTTGCAGCGCCAGCACGAAGAGATCGATCTGCGCCACATAGCTCGCAATATTTGCCTGATACCAGACCAGATCGCCCTGACGGATATGGCGGGCCATTTCGTGCCAGGCCGCGTCGATGGCATTGTACCGCTCCCTGACTTCCTTCGGCACCCAAAGACGGCCAGGATTGAGCAGCGCCTCGGAGTGTAGCGAGTGTTCGTATTGCGCCAGATGCCCGCGTATCGCCTGCGGATCGCCCTGTAAGTCGTAGCCCAAACGGTAGCTCTGCATGCGAAGCGATCCGGCGACGTTAACCGCTTCGGCGTCGCGCAAACTGCTGGCCAGGGTCAGCATTGCCACGCCGGTGGAAAGCAGCGAAAGCAAAACAATGTAAAAGAATGCGCGGGCAAGGCTCGCGGAGACTGAGCGTCTAACCGTCACCGGGTAATAACCTCTTTAATTCTGCGGTGGTCGAAACGTACCAGAAAGCCGCTCAGGTACAAACGTTAATGAGCGTTATTTCGGCCTGTATTCCAAAATTGAACCGGCGCTTAACGGCTGTACAGCAGAATATTTACGCCTGTGTGACAAGCTTCCGTCGGTGCGGCATGCTGTTTTATCTGACAGGGCGTTTTTCCCTCGTTTACCGCTAAACCTGGTATCAGCCCCATGTCAGCGACACATTTGCTCAGGCAATAAAGCCTCCATGTAAAAAACAGGCTTTCTCACTCGCCGTATGCAGATGAAATCTGCAAACCGCACTCATTTTTGATCCCACAACGGCATTTACCCCTTTAGGGGGATGCCTTACTTACCCCTTTGTCACATAACGTTAAGCTCACTAAAAACCCGTAAAAAAATACGGAAATAAAAATGATGTGTTTTCGAGTCAGCGACCAGGCGGCTCGTTTGTGAAGCAAGGACGTATTCAATGGCAGACCTTTCCCGACGCGGATTACTTACCGGCAGCTGGCGCAGCAATGCGACGGTATTTCGTCCTCCCTGGAGCGGGGATGAAACCCATTTTCTTGTGGAATGTATTCGCTGTAGCGAGTGTATGACCGCGTGCGAAACCCGCATTTTACGACGTGGCCTGAGTGGCTATCCGGAAGTGGATTTCAGCAAAGGTGAATGCACTTTCTGCTACGCCTGCGCCGATAGCTGTCCTCAAAAGCTCTTCTACCCGCGCGAAACCACGCCCTGGGAGCACTCCCTTTCTATTGGAGATGGCTGCATGGCCTACGCCAGCGTGGAATGTCGCAGCTGCCAGGACAGCTGCGACACCCAGGCTATCACGTTTCGTCCGTCGAGCCAGGGCATTGCTGTACCTAAGCTTAACCACTCCGCATGTACCGCATGCGGGGCCTGTATTACCGGTTGTCCGGTATCCGCTCTAACGATGAGGCACGCCGATGCAAACTAGCTGGCACGTCTGCGGCCTGGTCGTCCAGGCACACCCCCAACATATTCCTGCCGTCAGCGCCGCCCTGAGCGAGCTTGCCGGCAGTGAAGTCGCGGCCAGCGATGCCGAACACGGCAAGCTGGTGGTGGTAATGGAGGCAGCGCGCAGCGACGAGCTGCTTAACCAAATTGAGTCGGCACGCAATATTGCAAACGTGCTGGCGGTGTCGCTGGTTTATCACCAGCAGGATGAGGAAGGTGAGGAAACACCATGAAACTCAGTCGTCGTAGTTTTATGAAAGCGAACGCCGTCGCGGCAGCCGCAGCGGCGGCAGGCCTGAGCGTGCCGAGCGTGGCCCGTGCGGTTGTCGGAAAACAAGATGCTATCAAGTGGGACAAAGCCCCGTGCCGCTTCTGCGGTACAGGTTGCGGCGTGCTGGTGGGGACGCAAAATGGCCGCATTGTGGCAAGTCAGGGCGATCCGGATGCGCCGGTTAACCGCGGGCTGAACTGCATCAAAGGCTATTTTCTGCCCAAAATTATGTACGGAAAAGACCGCCTGACTCAGCCGCTGCTGCGTATGAAAGACGGTCATTATGATAAAGAAGGCGAGTTTGCCCCGATTAGCTGGGAGCAGGCCTTCGATATCATGGAAGAGAAATTCAAAACCAGTCTGAAAGCGAAAGGGCCGGACGCCATCGGCATGTTTGGCTCCGGGCAGTGGACCGTGTGGGAAGGCTACGCGGCGGCCAAGCTTTTTAAGGCGGGCTTCCGTTCCAACAATATCGATCCTAATGCGCGTCACTGCATGGCGTCTGCGGTAGTCGGGTTTATGCGTACTTTTGGTATGGATGAACCGATGGGCTGCTACGACGACATCGAACAGGCCGATGCCTTCGTGCTCTGGGGCTCCAACATGGCGGAGATGCACCCGATCTTATGGTCGCGCATCACCAACCGCCGCCTGTCTGATGAAAATGTCAACGTCGCGGTGCTTTCAACCTATCAGCACCGCAGCTTTGAGCTGGCTGACAACGGCATGGTCTTCGCGCCGCAAAGCGATTTGGTCATTCTGAACTACATCGCCAACTACATTATCCAGAACAACGCGATTAACGAGTCGTTCTTTAAGCAGCACGTTAATCTGCGTAAAGGTGTGACGGATATTGGTTACGGCTTGCGTCCGACGCACCCGCTTGAGAAAGCGGCGAAGAACCCGGGATCAGACGCCTCCGAACCCATGAGCTTTGAAGAGTACAAAGCCTTTGTGGCGGAGTACACGCTGGAGAAAACCGCTGAAATGAGCGGCGTGCCAAAAGATCAGCTTGAGGCACTGGCGAAGCTGTACGCCGATCCGAACAAGAAAGTGATCTCCTACTGGACGATGGGCTTTAACCAGCACACGCGCGGCGTCTGGGCAAACAACCTGGTTTATAACCTGCACCTACTGACGGGGAAAATCTCCCAGCCGGGCTGTGGGCCGTTCTCGCTGACCGGTCAGCCTTCCGCCTGCGGCACCGCCCGTGAAGTCGGCACGTTCTCACACCGCCTGCCTGCGGATATGGTTGTTACCAACGATAAACACCGTGAAATCGCTGAAAACATGTGGAAACTGCCTGCGGGCACTATCCCGTCGAAGGTCGGGTTGCATGCGGTAGCCCAGGACAGGGCGCTGAAAGACGGCAAGCTGAACGTCTACTGGGTGATGTGTAACAACAACATGCAGGCCGGGCCGAATATTAACGAAGAGCGTATGCCGGGCTGGCGCGATCCGCGCAACTTTGTCATCGTCTCTGACCCTTATCCAACCATCAGCGCGCTGGCAGCTGATCTGATCTTGCCTACGGCGATGTGGGTGGAAAAAGAAGGGGCGTACGGCAACGCAGAGCGCCGCACGCAGTTCTGGCGTCAGCAGGTGCCTGCGCCGGGCGAGGCAAAATCCGATCTGTGGCAGCTGGTGCTGTTTGCTAAACGCTTCAAAGTTGAAGAGGTGTGGCCTGCGGAATTGGTTGAGAAAAAGCCCGAATACCGCGGCAAAACGCTGTTCGACGTGCTGTTTGCCAACGAAGCGGTGAGCAAGTTTCCGATTACCGAACTGGCGGCAGATCAGCTTAACGATGAATCCCGTGAACTGGGCTTTTATCTGCAAAAAGGCCTGTTTGAAGAGTATGCCGCCTTTGGCCGTGGGCACGGCCACGACCTTGCGCCTTTCGATGATTACCACAAAGCGCGTGGTTTACGCTGGCCTGTGGTCAACGGGAAAGAGACGCAATGGCGCTACAGCGAAGGCAACGATCCCTATGTAAAAGCCGGAGAGGGCTTCAAGTTCTACGGCAAGCCGGACGGTAAAGCGGTAATTTTCGCGCTGCCGTTCGAACCGGCAGCGGAAGTGCCGGATAAAGAATACGACCTGTGGCTGTCCACCGGACGCGTGCTGGAACACTGGCATACCGGCAGTATGACCCGTCGCGTGCCGGAGCTGCATCGCGCCTTCCCGGAAGCCGTGCTGTTTATCCATCCGCTGGATGCTAAAGCGCGCGATCTTAAACGCGGCGACAAAGTGAAGGTGATCTCTCGCCGTGGGGAAGTGATTTCCATCGTGGAAACCCGCGGTCGTAATAAGCCGCCGCAGGGGCTGGTGTATATGCCGTTCTTCGACGCAGCACAGCTGGTAAATAACCTGACGCTGGATGCCACCGATCCGCTTTCTAAAGAGACGGATTTCAAGAAGTGCGCCGTGAAGCTGGCGAAGGTGTAATGCGCTATGTCCCGCGCCGATAACTCTCAACCGGCACGCCGCCGCTTTTTGCGTGATGTTGCGCGAGCGGCGGGTGGGCTTGCTGCCGTCACCGTGGCTTTGGGGCTGCAACAGCAGACTGCCAAAGCTCAGGGGGTGCGACTGCGCCCGCCGGGCGCGCTGGATGAGGAGGCATTTTCCCGCGCCTGTGTGCGCTGCGGGCAATGTGTGCAGGCCTGCCCTTACGACACGCTGAAGCTGGCGACGCTGGCTTCCGGGTTATCGGCAGGCACGCCGTACTTTGTGGCCAGGGATATTCCTTGCGAAATGTGTGAGGACATTCCCTGCGCTAAAGCTTGCCCGAGCGGCGCGCTCAGCGATGACATGGTGTCCATTGATGAGGCGCGTATGGGGCTTGCGGTGCTGCTGGACCATGAAAACTGCCTGAATTTCCAGGGGCTGCGCTGCGATGTTTGCTACCGCGTTTGCCCGGCCATCGACACAGCTATCACGCTTGAGCTGGAACGCAATATGCGTACCGGTAAACACGCGCGTTTCCTTCCCACGGTACACAGCGATGCCTGCACCGGCTGTGGCAAATGCGAGCAGGCCTGTGTGCTGGATCAGGCGGCCATAAAAGTGCTGCCGCGATCGCTGGCAAGAGGAGAGCTGGGACATCACTACCGCTTCGGCTGGCTGGAGGGCAAAGATGGCAAACTATAAGCAGGATGCCGGGCGCGATGCCGTAGCCAAAAAAGGCTGGTGGCGTAGTCATAAGTGGCTACTGCTGCGTCGCTTTTTCCAGCTTATCGTCCTGGGGATGTTTCTCAGCGGTCCGCTGTTGGGCGTGTGGATCCTGCGCGGCAACTACAGCAGCAGCCTGCTGCTGGACAGGGTACCGCTCAGCGATCCGCTTATGGTTTTGCAAAGCCTGTTTAGCGGCCATCTTCCTGCGGTCCTTGCTTTAAGCGGGGCGGGTATTGTGGCGGGCGGCTACGCGCTGGCGGGCAAACGAATCTTTTGCGGATGGATTTGCCCGATAAATCCTCTGACCGATCTTGCCGCCTGGCTACGTCGTAAAACGGGCTTTAACGCCTCCGCCTCGCTACCTCGCTGGCTGCGTTATCTGCTGCTGGGGATGGTGCTTGCGGGCAGCGCGCTAACCGGCACGCTTCTGTGGGAGTGGGTCAACCCTGTTTCGCTGATGGGGCGTGGTCTGGTGTTTGGTTTTGGCGCGGGCGTCTGGCTTCTGGTTGCACTTTTTATCTTCGATTTACTGGTCGTTGAACATGGCTGGTGCGGTCATCTTTGCCCGCTTGGTGCGCTGTATGGCGCGATGGGCTGCAAAGGCGTGCTTGAGGTGAAAACCACAGGGCGCGAAGGCTGTACTCGCTGTATGGATTGTTTTCACGTTTGCCCGGAGCCGCAGATTCTGCGCGGCCCGGTACTGGATAAACACAGCCCGGCGCGGGTCAAGAGCCGCGACTGCCTGAACTGCGGTCGCTGCATTGATATCTGCCCCGAGGATGTCTTCAAAATAACACTACGATGGAGTTCGGGAGCAAAATCATGAAAAGCCATGTCCTGACAAAGGCGTTGTTTCAATGGATGGCGGCATTAACCCTGGTGGTGAGTGGGGCGCTATGGGCGGCAAATGCGGTCGATCTCAACCGGTCGCCAGAAGTCTCTGGCACGCCGGAAGGATCGGTTCGTATGCCTAAACAGCAGGATCGCATGGCGCTGAACTACGTGAACCAGCCGCCGATGATCCCGCACAGCGTGGACGGCTATCAGGTGAGCACTAACACCAACCGCTGCCTGCAATGTCATGGTGTGGAGCATTATCGTGCGACAGGTGCGCCTCGCATCAGCCCAACTCACTTTATGGACAGCGACGGCAAAGTGCTTTCAAACGTTGCGCCGCGTCGTTACTTCTGCCTGCAATGCCATGTGCCGCAAACCGATGCGGCGCCTATTGTGGAAAATACATTTACGCCGTCTAAAGGCTTTGGGAAATAGGGGCCGACATGGATAAAGCAAACCGTAAACCGGGCGTCATCCGCCGTATCTGGCAGTGGTGGCGTCGCCCAAGTCGCCTCGCGTTGGGCACGCTGCTGCTGATTGGTTTTGCCGGAGGGATCATTTTTTGGGGCGGTTTTAACACCGGCATGGAAATGACCAACCGGGAAGAGTTCTGTATTAGCTGTCATGAAATGCGCGCCAACGTTTACCAGGAATATATGGAGACGGTGCATTACAACAACCGCAGCGGCGTTCGTGCCACCTGTCCTGACTGCCATGTTCCGCATGAGTGGGTGCCGAAGATGATCCGTAAGCTGCAGGCCAGCAAAGAGCTGTATGCAAAAGCGTTTGGCCTGATAGATACGCCGCAGAAATTTGACGACCACCGCCTGGCGATGGCGCAAAACGAATGGCGCAGAATGAAGAATAACAATTCCCAGGAATGCCGTAACTGCCATAACTTTGACTATATGGATCTTACCGCGCAGAAAACCGTGGCGGCGAAGATGCACGACCAGGCGATTAAAGACGGACAAACCTGCGTCGACTGTCACAAGGGTATCGCGCATAAGCTGCCCGATATGCGGGATGTAAAGAACGGGTTCTGAGCATTTTGAGCATTAAACGGAGGGCGCAGCATTTTTCCGCCCTCCGTTTTTTTTCTCAGCCAGGCTTCACAGCGAGACAAGCGTCACATTCCAGCCTATGATTACCGGCTCCTTTCATCCGCAGCGGAGATCCTATGTCGGTAACAATCGAAGTCATCAAAGATAAGCTCCTCTCAGATAACTACTTTATTCTGCGCAATATCACCTACGACCTGACCCGCAATGAAGGCGAAACCGTCCGTCATAAGCGTGAGGTGTACGATCGTGGCAACGGTGCCACCATCCTGTTGTACAACCGCGAGAAGAAAACCGTCGTCCTGACGCGCCAGTTTCGCGTGGCCACCTGGGTTAACGGAAATGCGGACGGCCTGCTGATTGAAGCCTGCGCGGGGTTGCTGGATGCGGACGAGCCGGAGGTTTGCGCGCGTAAAGAGGCAATGGAAGAGACGGGCTTCCTTGTGGGAGAAGTCGAAAAGCTCTTCGAGCTGTATATGTCGCCCGGCGGCGTGACTGAACTGATCCACTTCTATCTTGCGGAATACACTGATGCCCAACGTGAATTTGCAGGCGGGGGCATTGATGACGAAGATATCGACGTGCTGGAGATGCCGTTTAAGCAGGCGCTGGGCATGGTCGCCCGGGGTGAAATTCGTGACGGCAAGACGGTAATCCTGTTACAGCAGCTGCAATTACGCAAAGTAATGGAATAAAACCTATATAACTCAAAAGGTTATTTGATGGCTTTTCTCAATTAGCGCTATCCGATAAATCCGATTGAGTGCGCGCACTGAGAAGCCGAAGATATCGCCAAAATCTGTACGTTTTTTATCTTCGCCTTCTCAGGATATGTGCCGCTAATGTATGACCGGATGAAATCACTTCTTCTCTTCATTTTCTTGCTGGCGAGTTCTGCCTTCGCCGCTCCGGCACAAAAATCCTTTTCCGACTGGCAGGTCACCTGCAACAACCAAAATTTTTGCTCCGCACGTAACACCGGTCTGCATCAGGGGCTGGTGATGACGCTTAGTCGCAGTGCCGGAGCGCATACGGATGTTAATTTGCGTATCGATCTTGGCAATCTTGATACGGCAGAAACTGATGCTCCTCCTATTGCGCCGCGCCTCCTGGTGGATGGTGAACCTCTGATCCTGGACAAAGCGAAGTGGCGGGAATCACCGCATCATCTCGTCACAGACGATCCCGCTACGGTGAACGCCGTGCTGGAGACCATCGGAAATGCCACCGCGATTACCTTGCTAAACGGGCAGGGGAATTTGTCGCTGGCCGGACTGAAAGCCGCGCTGCTGTTTATTGATAGCCAGCAAAAACGCGTCGGTAGTGAAACGGCCTGGATTAAAAAAGGGGACGATCCGCCGCTCAGCGTACCGCCCGCACCCGCGCTAAAAGAGGTGACGATCACCAATCCCACCCCAACACCTTTTGCTCAGGATGAACTCAACGATTTGCTGGACTACGGCACCTGGCGCATGAACAACAGTCAGTGCTCGCTCGACCCTCTGCGCCGTGAAGTGCGGGTTTTTGCTCTCAGTGATGATAAGGCGCTGATGCTGCTTAGCTGCGAAGCGGGCGCATACAATGTTGTGGATCTCGCCTGGGTCGTCTCCCGCATGAAGCCCTTTTTTGCCCGGCAAATTCATCTCAGGCTGCCGTTTACCCCGGCAAGCGGGAATACGGATCTGGAGCTAATGAATACCGGCTATGACGACGTCAATAAGGAGTTAACTACGCTTGCCAAAGGGCGGGGCATAGGAGACTGCGGAATAGCCAGCCGCTGGCGCTTTGACGGCCAGCGCTTCCGGCTGGTGCGTTACGCGCAGGAACCCAGCTGCGATGGCTGGCACGGCAGCGGCGCCTGGCCAACGTTGTGGGTGACGAAGTGATCTTCCCCCGCTCCCTTTTGGGAGTGGGGGAAAGGAGAATTATTTCCCCAATACCTTCTTAGCCTTGCTCACCACGTTCTCAACGGTAAAGCCGAAATACGGGAACAGCTTGTCTGCCGGAGCGGATTCGCCGTAGCCGGTCATGCCGACGATGGCACCTTTCAGACCGACATATTTGTACCAGTAGTCCGCTATCCCGGCCTCAACGGCTACGCGCGCGGCAATGTCTGAAGGGAGAACAGATTCCCGCCAGGCTTCATCCTGCGCGTCAAAGACGTCTGTGGATGGCAGAGAAACAACCCTTACTTTATGGCCTTCGGCGGTCAGCTTTCCCGCCGCCTGCACGGTGATTTCCATCTCTGAACCGGTGGCGATCAGGATGATATCCGGCGTGCCTTCGCTATCCTTCAGAATATAGCCGCCGCGGCTGACTGCTTTTAACTGTTCCGGGCTGCGTTCCATTTGCGCCAGATTCTGCCGGGAGAGGATCAGCGCCGTTGGGCCGTTATGCCTTTCCACCGCGGCTTTCCACGCGACGGCTGCCTCCACCTGATCGCAGGGACGCCAGGTGCTGAAGTTTGGCGTCAGGCGCAGGCTGGCAAGTTGTTCCACCGCCTGGTGCGTCGGACCATCTTCACCCAACCCAATGGAATCATGCGTGTAGACCATAATCTGCCGGGCTTTCATCAGCGCCGCCATACGCGCTGCGTTACGGGCATATTCCACAAACATCAGGAAGGTGGCGGTGTAAGGGATGAATCCGCCGTGATGCGCTATGCCGTTGGCGATGGCTGTCATGCCAAATTCACGCACGCCGTAGTGAATATAGTTGCCCGCCATATCCTCCTTAATAGATTTTGAGCCAGACCAGATTGTCAGGTTACTTGGCGCAAGATCCGCCGAGCCGCCCAGCAGTTCAGGTAACACGGGGCCAATGGCGTTAAGCGTGTTCTGCGAGGCTTTGCGAGTGGCGATTTTCGCTGGGTTGGCCTGTAAATCCTCAATCAGTTTCTGCGTGGTTTCCTGCCAGTCTTTTGGCATTTCCCCTTGCATACGACGAGTAAATTCGGCGGCGAGATCCGGGTAGGCCTTCTGGTAAGCGGCGAATTTATCTTTCCATGCGGCCTGTGCTTTTTCGCCATCTTCACGGGCATCCCAGGCGTGATAAATAGCTTTTGGGATCTCAAAAGCAGGGTATTTCCAGCCGAGCTGCTTGCGCGCAAGAGCCACTTCTTCTTCACCCAGCGCGGCGCCGTGGGCTTCTTCTTTGCCTGCCTTATTCGGCGAACCAAAGCCAATCACCGTGCGGCAGATGATAAGCGACGGCTTGTCTTTTACGCTTTGCGCTTCCTGAATGGCCTTTTTAATCGCCTCCGGGTCGTGCCCGTCTATCTCATGCACGACATGCCAGTGATAGGCCTCGAAACGTTTGGCGGTGTCATCCGTAAACCAGCCTTCAGTTTCACCGTCGATGGAAATGCCGTTGTGATCGTAGAAACCGATAAGTTTACCCAGGCCTAGCGTGCCCGCCAGGGAGCAAACTTCGTGGGAGATGCCTTCCATCAGGCAGCCATCACCCATAAAAACGTAGGTGTAGTGATCGACAATCTCATGGCTGGGACGGTTGAACTGTGCCCCCAGCGTCCTTTCGGCAATCGCCAGGCCGACCGCATTAGCCAGCCCCTGGCCAAGCGGCCCGGTGGTGGTTTCCACGCCTGGCGTATAGCCAAGCTCGGGGTGCCCTGGCGTTTTGGAATGCAGCTGACGGAAGTGCTTCAGCTCTTCCATCGGCAGGTCGTAGCCGCTCAGGTGCAGCAGGCTGTACAGCAGCATTGAGGCGTGCCCGTTGGAGAGAATAAAGCGATCGCGATCGGCCCAGGCGGGGTCGGTAGGGTTATGCTTGAGAAAGTCGTTCCATAACACTTCGGCGATATCTGCCATGCCCATTGGCGCGCCGGGGTGGCCAGAATTCGCTTTTTGTACCGCGTCCATGCTCAGGGCACGAATGGCGTTGGCAAGCTCTTTACGAGATGACATGTTTCACTCCAGGGTGTTGTTAAAGTTTGGCGGCGAGTAAATCTTCCAGTTTGCGTTGGTCCACGGCGAACAAACGGATGCCTTCTGCCAGTTTTTCGACCGCCATCGGATCCTGGCTATGCTCCCAGCGGAACTCCGCTTCGCTTAGCGGCTGCGGGCGGCGGAAGCCCTGGGACATCGGCACCAGTTTGCGGATAACCGGCTCTTCGCTCTCCTGTAGCTGCTGGAGAAGGTTGGGGGCAATGGTCAGACGGTCACAGCCCGCCAGCGCCAGGATCTGCTCGGTGCGGCGGAAGCTCGCGCCCATCACCACGGTGCTGTAGTTGTGCTGTTTGAAGTAATCGTAAATATTGCGAACGGATTTAACGCCCGGATCCTCTTCAACCACATAAGGGTCCATCGGTTTACGGGCCTGATACCAGTCGTAGATGCGCCCCACGAAAGGCGAAATAAGGAACACGCCCGCTTCGGCGCAGGCTCTCGCCTGGGCAAAGGAGAAGAGCAGCGTCAGGTTACAGTCGATGCCTTCTTTTTGCAGCTCCTCTGCGGCGCGGATCCCCTCCCAGGTGGAAGCAAGCTTGATAAGGATGCGTGATTTATCAATGCCCTGGTCGGCATACAGCGCCACCAGACGGCGCGCTTTGGCGATGCTTTTTTCTTTATCGAAGGAGAGGCGGGCGTCGACTTCCGTCGACACGCGGCCGGGAATGCTTTTCAGAATTTCTGCACCAAAATTGACCGCCAGTTTATCGCTGGCTTCCACAACCTGCTCTTCCTGCGTGCCGCCACGTTTTCTGCCCCATGCCAGGGCGTCATCAATAAGTGATTGATAATGTTCTAATCCTGCGGCTTTCAGTAACAGTGAGGGATTGGTGGTGGCATCAATCGGCTGGTAGTGGCGGATGGACTCGATATCTCCGCTGTCGGCGACGATGGTGGTGAATTGCTTAATGCCTTCGAGCTGGTTCATAACTATCTCCTTGAAATGCAATGTCTTTATGGAGTGCTCCATGTCACTCGCGGGGAACAGTCACTCAATACATAACTAAAAAGCATAGCAGACGGCCAGGGGGATGCTGTTAATGATGGGTAACACAGCGACTATAATTCTCTAACAAAATTGATCGCGGATGTTGATAGTATGGTCGCGTTCAAAGTTTACGAGGCGCGCAGGCGTGATACTACGTGACCTTAGCGACCTCAGAGAAAGAGCAATAAAGGAACGAAGCAATGGATGAACAACTGAAGCAAAGTGCCCTCGATTTTCATGAATTCCCTGTTCCCGGAAAAATTCAGGTTTCGCCAACTAAACCGCTGGCAACGCAGCGTGATTTGGCTCTGGCCTACTCACCGGGCGTTGCGGCACCTTGTCTTGAGATCGAAAAAGATCCGCTGGCGGCCTATAAGTACACCGCGCGTGGCAACCTGGTCGGCGTTGTTTCTAACGGTACCGCCGTGCTTGGACTTGGCAATATCGGCGCGCTGGCCGGTAAGCCGGTGATGGAAGGTAAAGGCGTTCTGTTTAAAAAATTTGCCGGTATCGACGTCTTCGATATTGAAGTCGATGAGATGGACCCGGATAAGCTTATCGACGTGATCGCCGCCCTGGAGCCTACCTTTGGCGGGATCAACCTGGAAGATATTAAAGCGCCAGAGTGCTTCTACATTGAGAAAAAGCTGCGTGAACGCATGAACATTCCCGTGTTCCATGACGATCAGCACGGCACCGCCATCATCTGCACCGCCGCCGTTCTTAACGGCCTGCGCGTGGTGGAGAAAAATATCTCTGACGTGCGCCTGGTCGTTTCCGGGGCGGGCGCTTCCGCTATTGCCTGTATGAATTTGCTGGTGCAGTTGGGTATTCAGAAGCGCAACATCGTGGTTTGCGATTCCAAAGGGGTTATCTACAAAGGCCGTGAAGAAAACATGGCGGAAACCAAAGCGGCCTATGCGGTGGAAGATAACGGCAAACGCACGTTGGATGAAGTCATTGAAGGGGCAGATATTTTCCTTGGTTGTTCTGGCCCGAAAGCGATGAGCCAGGAGATGGTCAAGAAGATGGCCCGTGCGCCGCTGATTCTGGCGCTGGCTAACCCGGAGCCGGAAATTCTGCCGCCGCTGGCCAAAGAAGTACGTCCGGACGCGATTATCTGTACCGGTCGTTCTGACTTCCCAAATCAGGTTAACAACGTGCTGTGCTTCCCGTTCATCTTCCGTGGTGCGCTGGACGTAGGCGCCACGGCGATTAACGAAGAGATGAAACTTGCCGCCGTGCACGCCATCGCCGAGCTGGCTCACGCCGAGCAAAGTGACGTGGTCGCCTCCGCCTACGGTGAAGAAGAGCTGACCTTTGGTCCTGATTACCTGATCCCTAAACCGTTCGACCCGCGCCTGATCGTCCAGATCGCGCCTGCGGTGGCGAAAGCCGCGATGGATACCGGCGTGGCGACACGGCCGATTCAGGATTTTGAAGCCTACAAAGAGAAGCTCGCCGAGTTCGTCTACAAAACTAACCTGTTTATGAAGCCTATTTTCTCCCAGGCGCGCAAAGATCCTAAGCGCGTTGTGCTGGCGGAAGGGGAAGAGGCGCGTGTGCTCCATGCAACCCAGGAGCTGATCACCCTGGGCCTGGCGAAACCTATTCTGATTGGCCGTCCCGCCGTTATTGAGATGCGCCTGAAGAAACTGGGTCTGCAAATGCGTGCCGGTAAAGATTTTGAGATCGTCAACAACGAGTCAGATCCGCGTTTCAAAGAGTACTGGAATGAGTACTACAACATTATGAAACGTCGCGGTATTACCCAGGAGCAGGCGCAGCGTGCGGTGATCAGCAATACCACGGTCATCGGTGCCATTATGGTGCATCGTGGTGAAGCGGACGCGATGATTTGCGGCACCATCGGTGAATATCACGAACACTTCGAAGTGGTCGAAAAACTGTTTGGCTATCGCGAGGGCGTAAAAGCGGCGGGGGCGATGAACGCGCTGCTGCTGCCGAGCGGCAACACCTTTATTGCCGATACCTATGTGAATGACGATCCGTCTCCGGAAGAGCTGGCTGAAATCACGCTGCTGGCAGCGGAAACGGTTCGTCGCTTCGGTATCGAACCGAAAGTTGCGCTGCTGTCCCACTCAAACTACGGCTCTTCCAACTCAAAAGCCGCCTGTAAAATGCGCGCGACGCTTGAGATGGTTCGCGAGCGTGCGCCGGAGCTGGAAATCGACGGGGAAATGCACGGTGACGCAGCCCTGGTGGAAAGCATCCGCAACGACCGTATGCCTGACAGCCCGCTTAAAGGTTCGGCTAATATCCTGATCATGCCAAACGTCGAAGCGGCACGTATCAGCTATAACCTGCTGCGTGTTTCCAGTTCGGAAGGGGTGACGGTTGGGCCGGTGCTGATGGGCGTGGCGAAGCCGGTTCACGTCTTAACGCCGATTGCCTCGGTACGCCGTATCGTTAATATGGTGGCGCTGGCGGTAGTTGAGGCGCAGACCGCTCCGCTTTGATCTTTTCTCCCCTCACCGGGTCAGGGGAGAAAGCTGTGGTTTGATTTTTTCCCCTCCCAGCCGGGAGAAGAGAACGAGTTAAACCCACTCCCGGACAGGTAAGAAATCACGATACAGGGCAGCCTCCGGGCTGCCTTCTTTCGGCTGGTAGCTATATTCCCAGCGAACCAACGGCGGCATCGACATTAATATCGACTCCGTGCGCCCACCGGTTTGCAGGCCAAACAGCGTTCCGCGATCCCACACCAGATTGAACTCCACGTAGCGACCACGGCGGTACAGCTGGAAGTCACGCTCGCGCTCACCCCACGCCATATCTTTACGCCGTCTCACAATGGGCAGGTAGGCGTCCAGATAACCGTTGCCTACGGCCTGCATAAAGCTAAAGCAGTGGCTGAAATCCGGCGTGTTCAGATCGTCAAAGAACAGACCACCTATACCGCGCTGTTCATTGCGATGTTTAATAAAGAAGTAATCGTCGCACCATTTTTTGTAGCGTGGGAAAACGTCGTCGCCAAAGGGCTGGCAGAGGGCGTACGCCGTTTTATGCCAGTGAACGGCATCTTCCTCAAAACCATAGAAGGGCGTTAAGTCAAAACCGCCGCCGAACCACCAGACTGGCTCGCTGCCGGGTTTCTCCGCAATGAAAAAACGCACGTTGGCGTGGCTGGTCGGGACGTAAGGATTCAGCGGATGTACCACCAGCGAAACGCCCATGGCTTCAAAACTGCGTCCGGCAAGCTCCGGGCGATGGGCCGTTGCCGAGGCAGGCATCGCATTGCCGTGAACATGTGAGAAATTAACGCCCGCCTGTTCGAAGACCTCGCCGCCACGCAGCACGCGGCTGCGGCCTCCGCCGCCGCCTTCTCTTTGCCAGCTGTCTTCTTCAAAGACGCCGCCATCAACGGCTGCGAGCTGCTGGCAGAGCCTGTCCTGCAATTGCAGCAGATACCGTTTTACGGCGTGAATATTGGGCGTATTCATAGAATTACCGTTTTTTTCCGTGCGCTTTGTGGTTATCGAACCAGTTGAAGTAACCGATCACGCCCTGAGCGATGGCGTTGGCAATCTTCTGGCGAAAGGCCGCAGTACCCAGCAGCTTTTCTTCCCCGGGGTTGGTAATAAACGACGTTTCAACCAGGACTGAAGGAATAGACGGCGATTTTAATACCACGAAGGCGGCCTGTTCCGTGCTGCGGCTGTGCAGCTTATGCACCGGCTTAATTTGCTTCAGTATATGCGAACCCAGCGTCAGACTGTTTTTGATTGTGTCGGTTTGCACCAGATCAAACAGCACCTGCTGCAGGTAATGATCTTTATTTTTGACTTTACTGCCGGCTACATCATCGGCGGCGTTTTCCCTATCGGAAAGGTATTTTGCCATCGCGCTACTGGCGCCGCGATTGGAAAGCGCAAATACCGAGGCGCCTGCTGCCGTTGGGCTGGTAAAGCCATCGGCATGAATAGACATAAACAGATCGGCACCATGTTTATGGGCAATCTCCACGCGGTCGTACAACGGAATGAATTCATCGCTGGTGCGTGTCAGCTTTGCATCAATACCTTTGCTTCTAAGGATGCTGCGTACGTTTTTGGCAATCGCCAGTACCACGTGTTTTTCCTTCGAACCGTTGTGCCCGATGGCGCCGGTGTCAATACCGCCATGTCCAGGATCCAGCACGACAACCCGGCGAGAACCGGACTTTTTGGCCGGTTTACTGTGGCTATTGCTGGTTTTAAGCTTTTTGGTCTCCTGCTGAGCCAACGCCTTACTGGCACCGGTTAAGGTCAGGGCTGCCAAACCAGTAAGCAACAGCTGGCGGCGAGTAGTGAGTTGCGTTAGTGATTTAATTTTGCTCATGCGGGTGATGGTTTGTCTTATAAATTCTTGATTGGCCTTTATATCGTATCGTCAACGCGTTAACGACAGGCGTTTGACCGAAATGTTTATCATTTCATTTCAATCCATGAATAAGCGGCCAGTA
Source organism: uncultured Buttiauxella sp. (assembly GCA_946480445.1). Lineage (GTDB taxonomy): Bacteria > Pseudomonadota > Gammaproteobacteria > Enterobacterales > Enterobacteriaceae > Dryocola. The sequence continues at coordinate 20,662 of CAMLJN010000006.1, read as the reverse complement.
TGCCATTTTTTACCTGCTTTTGCGGCAGATATTGGCTTAATGCCTGGTTCCCGCCATAATCAGGTTTTTAAGACTATAAGCGGGTCATACCATGGAAATACGCGTTTTTCGACAGGAAGATTTCGAAGAGGTCATCACCCTTTGGGAGCGCTGCGATCTACTGCGCCCGTGGAACGACCCTGAAATGGACATCGAACGTAAGCTGCAACACGATGCCGATCTGTTTCTGGTGGCGGAAGTGGGGGGCGAAGTTGTCGGGTCGTTAATGGGCGGCTATGACGGTCATCGGGGATCGGCCTACTATCTTGGCGTCCATCCGGAATTTCGCGGGCGCGGTATTGCCAACGCGTTGCTTAATCGCCTTGAGAAGAAACTCATCGCGCGCGGCTGCCCGAAGATCCACATCATGGTGCGGGAAGAAAACGATCTTGTTATTGGCATGTACGAACGCCTTGAGTACGAGCAGCAGGACGTAGTGATGTTGGGCAAACGGCTGATTGAAGACCAGGAATATTAATGCCTGCGGACAGGTTAAGTCACATGTATCCCCCCTCGGACTATGACGTTCACGGCAATCTGAAAGCGCCCTTTTTATTCTGGTGCATTCTCCTTTTTCAGGCCCGGACCTGGTTTTTGCTGGTGCTGGCGGGCGCGTCCCGCCAGCAAGGTGAGGCGATATTAGGGCTGTTTTATCCCGACCGGGATAACTTCTGGCTGGGGCTGCTACCGGGAATTCCCGCCGCTGCGGCTTTTGTGATTAGCGGGCGTCGCCAGCTATGGCCGCGTCTTTGGGCAGCATGGCGCTGGGTATTAATCGGCGCCCAGGTTGCGGTCTTAGTCTGGCAGCTGATTATTTTATGGCAGGGAGAGAGCCTTAGCGGTATCACGCTTGCCATTTTGACGGGCGACGTCTTTGCGCTGTGGTGGCTGGCGACCGATCGCCGCCTGCGGGACGCCTTTTTGCCGCACAGCGAATAACGGGGCACTTTTACGGGAGTTTGTACTCCAATGCCCGTTACCTTTCCAAAACAAGGAATGATTGATGAAGACTTTGCGTCTGATGATGTTAGCCGCTCCGCTGGTTTTGAGCGGTTGTTCCACGCTTTCTGGTATGCACTGGTCAAGCCTCTCGCCAATGAGCTGGTTTAGCTCCTCGCTGGAAGTTAGCGAGCAGGGCGTAGGCGGGCTGACCGCCAGTACGCCGATGACTGAAAAAGCCGTAAGCGAAGGGCTGAACGACAACTATCGCCTGCGCAGCGGAATGAAAACGGATAACGGCACCGTAGTACGCTATTTCGAAGCAATGGACGATAAGACTCTAATGATGATTGTCCACGGCGAGAACGGCAAAGTTAGTCGGGTCGACGTGATGGATAAAGACGTTGAAACAGACGGCGGTGTAAAAACAGGGACGGCCTTTAGCGACCTTTACGATAAAGCGTATGGCGCCTGTGTAAGCGCAACCGGGGATGACGCGGGAAGCGTGGAATGTAAAGCGCCGGGCAGTCAGCATATTAGCTATCTTTTTAACGGCCAGTGGCGCGGCCCCGAAGGCCTGATGCCGTCTGATGATACGTTGAAAAAATGGACCATCAGTAAAATTATCTGGCGCAGATAAAACCGCGACAGGTTTGCGCCTTCTCAAGAAGGCGCCGCCGGAATCAGGTATGATAGGACGATAAACGCCACGCAAAGTGGCGTGTTTTATTTCAGGAGGATTCATGTCTCGGGTTCAAACCGGTATTTTGCCGGAACATTGTCGTGCTGCCGTCTGGCTGGAAGCGAGTTTGCAGGGTGATTTTGACGCTATTCGTCAGGGCTGCAAAACCTTCAACGCATCGCTGAGTGCTTTTCAGGATAAATTCCCGGAGGCGAAGCTGGGGGCGGTAGTGGCGTTTGGCCATGACCTGTGGCGCGATCTGAGTGGCGGCGTTGGGGCGCAGGAGCTAAAGAACTTTACGCCTTTGGGTAAGGGCCTGGCTCCGGCGACGCAGCATGATGTGATGATTCATATTCTGTCTTTGCGCCACGATGTGAACTTCTCCGTCGCGCAGGCTGCGCTGGCCGCTTTTGGTGATGCGTTGCATATTGAAGAAGAGATTCACGGCTTCCGTTGGGTTGAAGAGCGAGATTTAAGCGGCTTTATCGACGGCACCGAAAACCCGCAGGGTGAAGAGACGCGCCGTGAAGTGGCGGTGATCAACGAAGGCGTGGATGCGGGCGGCAGCTACGTCTTCGTACAGCGCTGGGAACATAACCTCCGACAGCTTAACCGCATGAGCGTGGGCGATCAGGAGATGATCATCGGTCGCACCAAAGAAGCCAACGAAGAGATCGACGGCGACGAGCGCCCGGCGACTTCCCATCTTAGCCGTGTCGATTTAAAAGAGAATGGTAAAGGGCTAAAAATCGTGCGTCAGAGCCTGCCATACGGCACCGCCAGCGGCACGCACGGCCTGTACTTTATTGCCTACTGCGCGCGTCTGCACAACATTGAACAGCAGCTGCTGAGCATGTTTGGCGAAACCGACGGCAAACGTGATGGTATGCTGCGCTTCACCAGGCCCGTCACCGGCGGCTACTATTTTGCGCCTTCCCTGGACAAGCTTTTAAGCCTGTAATATTGCACGGCGTAGCGCCCGCTGCGCCGTTTGACTTCTTATACCCCTTTCTTATTGCCAATCACTAAACGGTATATAAAACCGTTACAGCTTTGACACTCGTTATAAATAAACTGGTCGTATGTTAAGCATGACCGCTATCACATTTATAAGGGTGCAGAATGGCAATGACGTCGGTTAATAAAGTATGGAGCGCGCTGGTTGTCTGGGCCTTACTGGCAGGCTCTGCTTATGCCACCGAGCTGCTCAACAGCTCTTATGATGTGTCCCGCGAACTGTTTGCCGCGTTAAACCCGGCGTTCGAGCAAAAATGGGCGCAGGAAAATAACGGTGACAAGCTGACGATTAAACAATCTCATGCCGGGTCATCAAAACAGGCGCTGGCGATTTTACAGGGCTTAAAAGCAGACGTAGTAACTTATAACCAGGTAACGGACGTCCAGATCCTGCATGATAAAGGCAAGCTGATCCCGGCCGACTGGCAAAGTCGCTTGCCGAATAACAGCTCGCCGTTCTATTCCACCATGGCTTTCCTGGTGCGTAAGGGCAACCCGAAGAACATTCACGACTGGCACGATCTTATCCGCCCGGACGTGAAGCTTATTTTCCCGAATCCTAAAACCTCCGGTAACGCGCGTTATACCTATCTGGGCGCGTGGGGCGCGGCAGACAAAGCTGACGGCGGCGATAAAGCCAAAACCGAGCAGTTTATGACCCAGTTCCTGAAAAATGTCGAAGTGTTTGATACCGGCGGTCGCGGGGCAACCACTACCTTCGTTGAGCGTGGTCTGGGTGATGTGCTGATAAGTTTTGAGTCCGAAGTGAACAATATCCGTAAACAGTACGAAAAAGACGGCTACGAAGTTGTGGTGCCGAAAGTGAATATTTTTGCCGAGTTCCCGGTAGCCTGGGTGGATAAAAACGTTAAGGCTAACGGCACTGAAAAAGCAGCGAAAGATTACCTGAACTTCTTATACAGTCCGGCGGCGCAAACCATCATTACCGACTATTACTATCGCGTGAACGCCCCAGAGGTGATGGACAAGCTGAAGGATAAATTCCCGCAGACCGAGCTGTTCCGTGTGGAAGACGAGTTCGGCGGCTGGCCCGAAGTGATGAAAACCCATTTTGCGACCGGCGGTGAATTCGACAAGCTGATCGCGGCGGGGCATAAGTAATGTTTGCGGTTTCTTCCAAACGCGTGCTGCCGGGCTTTACCCTGAGTCTCGGCACCAGTTTGCTGTTTGTTTGCCTGATTTTACTGCTGCCTTTAAGCGCGCTGGTGATGCAGCTTTCCGAGATGACGTTCGCGCAATACTGGGAGGTCATCACCAACCCGCAGGTGGTGGCGGCTTATAAAGTCACGCTGCTTTCAGCGGGAGTTGCCTCCCTCTTTAACGGGCTGTTCGGGATGCTGATGGCGTGGATCCTGACCCGCTATCAGTTTCCGGGCCGCAGCCTGTTAGACGCGCTGATGGATTTACCGTTTGCGCTGCCAACGGCGGTGGCGGGCCTGACGCTTGCGGGCCTGTTTTCCGTTAACGGCTGGTACGGTGAATGGCTGGCGCAGTTTGGTATCAAAGTTACCTATACCTGGCTGGGTATCGCCGTGGCGATGGCGTTTACCAGCATCCCGTTTATGGTGCGCACCGTACAGCCGGTGCTTGAAGAGCTCGGCCCGGAATATGAAGAGGCGGCTGAGACGCTTGGCGCAACCCGCTGGCAGAGTTTCCGCCGGGTGATTTTGCCTGAGCTTTCTCCGGCGCTGCTGGCCGGCGTGGCGCTCTCTTTTACACGCAGCCTCGGCGAATTTGGCGCGGTGATCTTTATTGCCGGGAACATTGCCTGGAAAACGGAAGTCACCTCGCTGATGATTTTTGTGCGCCTCCAGGAGTTTGATTATCCGGCAGCCAGCGCCATCGCCTCGGTCATTCTTGCCGCCTCTTTGCTGCTGCTGTTCACCATTAACACGCTGCAAAGTCGCTTTGGTCGGCGCGTGGTAGGTCACTGATGACGGACGTAACCGAATTGAAAAGCTATCGCCGCTCCGGTTTTAACTGGGGGAAATGGACGCTGATTAGTCTCGGCGTGTTGATTTCGTTCCTGCTGCTGGTGGTGCCGGTGGCGTCAATATTTGCTCAGGCTTTCTCGAAAGGGCTGATGCCTGCGCTGCACAATATCGCTGACCCGGACATGCTGCACGCCATCTGGCTGACGGTGATGATCGCCCTGATTACCGTCCCGGTAAACCTGGTGTTCGGTATTCTGCTCGCCTGGCTGGTGACGCGATTTAACTTCCCGGGCCGCCAGCTGCTGCTGACGCTGCTCGATATTCCTTTTGCCGTCTCGCCGGTAGTGGCCGGTCTGGTCTACCTGCTGTTCTATGGCTCCAACGGCCCGCTGGCCGGTTTCCTGGATGAGCATAACATCCAGATCATGTTCGCCTGGCCGGGCATGGTGCTGGTGACCATTTTTGTGACCTGTCCGTTTGTGGTGCGCGAACTGGTGCCGGTCATGCTTAGCCAGGGCAGCCAGGAAGATGAAGCGGCTATTTTGTTGGGCGCTTCCGGCTGGCAGATGTTTAAACGCGTAACGCTGCCGAATATTCGCTGGGCGCTGCTTTATGGCGTGGTGCTTACCAATGCCCGTGCGATCGGCGAGTTTGGCGCAGTGTCGGTGGTGTCCGGTTCTATTCGCGGCGAGACGTTCTCGCTGCCGTTGCAGATTGAACTACTCCAGCAGGATTACAACACCGTGGGCTCCTTTACCGCCGCTGCGCTGTTGACCCTGATGGCGATTCTTACCCTGTTTTTGAAGAGTGCGTTGCAGTGGCGTCTGAATAATCAGGAAAAACGTCTGCAGCAGGAGGCAAATCATGAGCATTGATATTTCGCATATTAAGAAATCTTTTGGTCGCACCCAGGTGCTCAACGATATTTCTCTGGATATTCCTTCTGGTCAGATGGTGGCGCTGCTCGGGCCGTCAGGCTCCGGTAAAACAATGCTGCTGCGTATTATTGCGGGTCTTGAGCATCAGAACAGCGGCCGAATCAGCTTCCACGGCACGGACGTGAGCCGTATTCACGCACGCGATCGTAAAGTGGGCTTTGTGTTCCAGCACTATGCACTGTTTCGCCATATGTCGGTCTTCGACAACATCGCCTTTGGCCTGACCGTGCTGCCGCGCCGCGAGCGTCCTTCAGCCGCGGTGATTAAGCAGAAAGTTACGCGCCTGCTGGAGATGGTGCAGCTTTCTCACCTGGCCGATCGTTTCCCGGCACAGCTATCTGGCGGCCAGAAACAGCGCGTTGCCCTGGCGCGTGCGCTGGCCGTGGAGCCGCAAATCCTGCTGCTGGATGAACCTTTCGGCGCGCTGGATGCTCAGGTACGTAAAGAGTTGCGTCGCTGGCTGCGTCAGCTTCATGAAGAGCTGAAGTTTACCAGCGTGTTTGTCACCCACGATCAGGAAGAGGCCATGGAGGTCGCGGATCGCGTTGTGGTGATGAGTCAGGGCAATATCGAACAGGTAGATACCCCTGAGGCCGTGTGGCGCGAGCCTGCTACCCGCTTCGTGCTGGAGTTCCTTGGGGAAGTTAACCGTATGAAAGGTATCATTCGCGGCAGCCAGTTCCATGTGGGGGCTCACCGCTGGCCGCTTGGCTTTACGCCTGCGCATCAGGGGCCGGTGGATCTTTTCCTGCGCCCGTGGGAGGTGGACGTCAGCCGCCGTACAAATCTTGATTCGCCTTTACCTGTGCAGGTGCTGGAAATCAGCCCGCGCGGGCATTATATGCAGTTGGTGGTACAGCCCCTGGGCTGGTATGACGAGCCGCTGACGGTTGTGCTACGTGAGGATCACGTTCCTGTGCGGGGCGAGCGTCTGTTTGTCGGTCTGCAACACGCCCGCCTTTATAACGGCAACGATCGTATTCAGCCTGGTTACTCAGGCCAGGTAGACCTCGCGCAATCAGCCTGATAACTTTAGAATACGACATGAATCGCAATGGCGGCCCCTGTGGCCGCCTCTTTATCTTGTGGATATTCAGTGACAACTTTAGAAAGCACAATCGGCAATACACCCCTGGTGCAGTTGCAGCGCACGGGCCTCACTAACGGCAGCGAGATTTGGGTTAAGCTTGAAGGGAATAACCCGGCTGGCTCGGTAAAGGATCGTGCGGCGCTGTCGATGATTGTCCGTGCGCAGGAACGCGGTGAAATCGCGCCGGGTGACACGCTTATCGAAGCGACCAGCGGCAATACCGGCATTGCGCTGGCGATGATTGCAGCCCTGAAGGGGTATCGCATGAAGCTGCTGATGCCGGATAATATGAGCATGGAGCGCAAAGCGGCCATGCAGGCCTATGGCGCGGAGCTGATTCTGGTCAGCAAAGAGCAGGGCATGGAAGGCGCACGCGAGCTGGCCCGCCAGATGGGCGAGCGCGGCGAAGGCAAAGTGCTCGATCAGTTTAATAATCCCGATAATCCCTATGCGCACTACAGGACGACCGGGCCTGAAATCTGGCGACAAACGGAAGGGCGCATCACGCATTTCGTCTCCAGCATGGGCACCACAGGCACCATTACCGGCGTCAGCCGTTTTATGCGCGAGCAGAGTAGAAAGGTGACTATCGTTGGCCTGCAGCCCGATGAAGGCAGCAGTATTCCGGGGATCCGCCGCTGGCCTGAAGCGTGGCTGCCGAAGATTTTTAACCCCGAGCTGGTAGACCAGGTCATAGATATGTCACAGCCTGAGGCTGAGCAAACCATGCGGCGGCTGGCAACCACGGAAGGTATCTTCTGCGGGGTCAGTTCCGGCGGGGCGGTTGCAGGGGCTTTGCGCGTGGCGCAGGCCAATCCGGAAAGCGTCGTGGTGGCGATAATTTGTGACCGGGGCGACAGATATTTATCGACCGGCGTCTTTGGCGAGGAGAGTTATTCTCAGGGCGCGGGTATTTAGCTTTTCAAGGCAGAAAAAAACGGCACCGCGAGGGTGCCGTTTTTCATTCAAGATGCGGAAGCTTACTTCTTGATGCGGATCACCGGGGTTTCACCCACGGTCACGCTACCAGACAGTTTGATCAGCTCTTTGATTTCATCCATGTTGGAGATAACAACCGGAGTCAGGGTAGACTTGGCTTTCTCTTCTAACAGGGGCAGATCAAATTCAATAACCACGTCGCCTTTCTTAACGCGCTGGCCTTCTTCTGCGATGCGTTTGAAACCTTCGCCTTTCAGTTCAACGGTATCAATACCGAAGTGAACGAACAGCTCGATGCCACTATCAGACTCGATAGAGAAAGCATGGTTGGTTTCAAAGATTTTGCCGATGGTGCCGTCAACCGGAGCAACCATTTTGTTGCCAGTCGGTTTAATCGCAATGCCATCGCCTACGATCTTCTCGGCAAACACCACATCCGGCACATCTTCAATATTGACGATTTCGCCAGAAAGCGGGGCAACAATCTCAATGGTTCCGGTGTCTTTTTTATCATCAGAAACCAGAGATTTCAGTTTATCAAACAAACCCATGATCTTCTCCTAAGCAGTAAATTGGGCCGCATCCGGTGGATTAGCAGATTGTTTTTTCTTCAATGAACTTGTTAACCAGCGTCATTAACTCGTCCGTTGTCGGTTGAGCAAGAGCCTGCTCTGCTAACACCTTCGCATCTTCGAAGTTCGTGTTACGAATAATCTTCTTAATGCGCGGGATAGAAATGGCACTCATACTGAATTCGTCCAGACCCATCCCCAGCAACAGAAGTGTAGCACGTTCGTCGCCTGCAAGCTCACCACACATACCGGTCCACTTACCTTCTGCATGAGAAGCATCAATAACTTGCTTAATCAGAGTCAGTACGGACGGTGACATTGGCTGGTAAAGATGGGAGATCATATCATTACCGCGGTCAACTGCCAGCGTATACTGAGTTAAATCATTGGTGCCGATACTAAAGAAATCAACTTCTTTGGCTAAATGACGCGCAATCGTTGCAGCGGCAGGGGTTTCTACCATCACGCCAATTTCGATTGATTCGTCAAAGGCTTTCCCTTCGTCACGCAGTTCCTGCTTGTAGATTTCGATCTCTTTCTTCAGCGCACGCACTTCTTCAACAGAGATGATCATCGGGAACATAATGCGCAGCTTGCCGAAAGCCGAGGCGCGCAGGATGGCACGTACCTGGTCGCGCAGGATCTCTTTGCGATCCATTGCGATACGAATCGCACGCCAGCCCAGGAACGGGTTCTCTTCTTTCGGGAAGTTCATGTACGGCAGCTCTTTATCGCCGCCGATGTCCATGGTACGAACGATTACCGCCTGTGAGCCACAGGCTTCAGCAACGGCTTTATACGCGGCAAACTGTTCTTCTTCAGTTGGCAGCGAATCACGGTCCATAAACAAGAATTCGGTACGGTACAGGCCGACACCTTCAGCACCATTGCGCTCTGCACCGTCGATATCACGCACGGTACCGATGTTGGCACAAACTTCAACCTGATGACCGTCGAGAGTGATGGCCGGCAGATCTTTGAGTTTTGCCAGTTCAGCTTTCTCGGTCGCAACCTGCTGCTGTACGGCACGCAGGGCTTCGATCTCTTCGTTGGTCGGGTTAACGTACACTTTGTTGTTAACCGCATCGAGGATCAGGTAATCGCCGTTTTTGACGTCGTTGGTGACGCTACCGGTGCCCACAATCGCGGGCAGTTCCAGAGAACGCGCCATGATAGAAGTGTGGGAGGTGCGACCGCCGATGTCGGTGATGAAACCCAGCACCTTTTGCAGGTTCAGCTGTGCGGTTTCAGACGGCGTCAAATCTTTCGCGACCAGGATAACTTCATCCTGAATGGCGCTCAGATCGATAATGGCGAGGCCCAGAATATTACGCAGCAGGCGCTTACCGATATCACGTACGTCTGCCGCACGTTCTTTCAGATATTCATCGTCCAGCTCTTCAAGAGCCGTAGCCTGACCTTCAATGATTTCGTAGGCCGCGGCGTCTGCCGTGACTAACTTATCTTTGATCAGGGCTATGATTTCCTGCTCAAGCTCTTCGTCTTCCAGCAACATAATGTGGCCTTCGAAGATAGCTTCCTTTTCTTCACCGAAGGTCTCGCCAGCTTTAATTTTGATCGTTTCTAACTGCGCAGACGCTTTGGCGCGGCCGCTCAGAAAACGTTCAACTTCCTGCTCTACTTTGTCGGCAGAAATTTTCTTCCGGTCGATGACAATTTCATCTTCCTTCAGCAAAAGTGCCTTGCCGAAAGCGATACCCGGGGATGCTAAAATGCCTGAAATCATAACCCTACCTTACTTGTGACTGATATTGACAAAAAACCCAGAACTTACTCGAGTTCAGCCATCAGTTTTACTAAATGCTCAACGGCTTTCTGATCGTCTTCACCTTCAGCGGAGATGGTGACAACAGTCCCTTGGGTCAGGCCCAGGGTTTGCAGTTTGAACAGGCTTTTTGCGCTAGCGCTTTTGCCGTTAGAGGTCACAGTGATCTCAGAAGTGAAGCCTTTCGCTTCTTTAACAAACTGAGCAGCAGGGCGGGTGTGCAGACCGTTTGGAGCGGTAATGGTAACTTCTTGCTGGAACATTGTATTTCCCCAACTTATAGGTTTAGTGTTGTGGAACTAAAGTCTAGCCTGGCGGCTTAACTTTAGCCTGTATAGTTAGCGTCGACGTTAACTCTATGCGACACAGGATGCTTTAAGAATCACGAAAGTGCTGCGGCTTCTGCCCGGCGATTCGCGTTTCGTTCGTCCATCATCATTATGCCGTGAAAATCAGACCTGAACCAAACCGTAAAATCGATTCAGCTGCGGCAGCGCACAAAGCGATTAATTTCGCGCATCAAAATAATTTGCTGGTTAAATACCAGACCTGACAGGGTGAAGCAATCCTGAGGTGGATAAAACTTTGACGAATGCCACAAAAAAGCACCCGTTCGGGTGCTTTTTTCGTCAGTTTTAACAACCTGGCATCACTGTTGCAGTTCTTTCTCGGTAAAGAGATCTGCGAACAACGCCGTACTGAGATAACGCTCCCCGGAAGAGGGCAGGATAACCACAATATTCTTATTGGTAAAGGCCTCATCTTCCTGCAGTTTCAGGGCGGCGGCCACGGCAGCACCTGAGGAGATCCCTGCAAGGATTCCTTCTTCTTCCATCAAACGGCGTGCGGTGGAGATCGCTTCGTCGTTGGTGATGGCGACGACTTTGTCGACAAGCTTCAGATCGAGGTTGCCTGGGATGAAGCCTGCGCCGATCCCCTGAATTTTGTGTGGGCCTGGCTTGAGCTCTTCACCCGCCAGCGCCTGAGCGATAACCGGCGAATCCGTTGGCTCGACGGCCACGGTAATCAGACCGGTTTTTCCTTTCGTGTTCTTAATGTAGCGGCTCACGCCGGTCAGCGTACCGCCTGTACCTACGCCTGCGATAAACACATCGACTTCACCGTCGGTGTCTTCCCAGATTTCCGGGCCGGTGGTTTTTTCATGGATTTCCGGGTTGGCCGGGTTACTGAACTGCTGAAGCAGCAGATATTTTGCCGGGTCGCTGGCGACAATCTCCTCTGCTTTCTGGATCGCGCCTTTCATGCCTTTCGCGCCTTCCGTCAGCACCAGATTCGCCCCCAGCGCTTTGAGCAGTTTACGGCGTTCAATACTCATTGTTTCTGGCATGGTCAGCGTCAGCTTATAGCCACGGGCAGCCGCCACGTAAGCCAGAGCGATACCTGTGTTACCACTGGTCGGCTCCACCAGCTCAACGCCCGGTTTTAGTACACCGCGTTTTTCAGCATCCCAAATCATATTGGCACCGATACGGCATTTGACGCTAAAGCTTGGGTTGCGGGACTCGACCTTAGCCAGGATGCGTCCATTACCGATGCGGTTCAGTCGAACCAGCGGCGTATGACCGATTGTCAGAGAATTGTCTTCATAGATCTTGCTCATAGCCCGTCCTTAACTGTATGAAATTTGGGAAACCTCACCAGCATACCTGCTCGTGAGTGAGGGGGAAGTAAAGAAATCGTATATCTATATGTAGAAGGGAAATAAGGGATTGCAAGAAGGAATAAGGAGCCCTGGCTTATAAAGAAGGGAAAAGCGGGGGTTTTCCACCTTTGTAACCGGCTGTTGATAAGCAATAAATTGATTTTCCATGTTTTTATGCCGGGTTACTTTCGCGTGGCCTGCGCGAGGATAAGATCTGGCGTCGGTCTGAGGAGCGACATAAAGTCGCTCCCTGCAACGCTATTTCCACATCGCATGTTCAGGACGGTAGCAGTCCACCCACATCGCCGTAGCTCCGCAGACGGCGACGGGCATAATAAAGAGATTCAGGAAGGGAATCAGGGTAAACAGGCTGACGAGCGAGCCGAACTGCATATTGACGACTTTTTTCTTGCGCAGCGCAACACGCATTTCGCGAAACGGCACTTTGTGATTATCGAAAGGATAATCGCAGTACTGAATCGCCAGCATCCAGGCGCTGAACAGGAACCACAGCACCGGAGCAACCGTCTGGCCGATACCGGGAATAAAGTACAAAATCAGCAGGGCAAGCGCGCGCGGTAAATACCAGGCAAATTTCTGCCATTCGCGCTTCATAATTCGCGGCACGTCCTTCATCACGCCCAGTACACCGGTATCTGGCGGCGTGGCTCCCGTCAGTCTGGCTTCGAGCTGTTCGGCAAGCAGGCCATTAAAAGGTGCGGCAATCCAGTTAGCGAGGGTTGAGAAGAAATAGCCAAAAACGAGCAGCAAAGAGACGACCGCCAGCGGCCAGATAAGATAGCTGAGCCACTGCAACCAGTCCGGCACATGCGAGAGCATGGCCGGGATCCAGCTATCAAGACGGGTGAACAGCCACCAGAATGCGCCCCCCATCAACAGAATATTGACCAGCAAAGGTAAAATCACATAGCGCTTGATGCCGGGTTCACGAACCAGCTTCCAGCCCTGAGAAAAATAGTAAACGCCGCTTTTTGAGACGCTTCCTGAAGAGGCAACCATAGTCGTAACAGACTCCTTTTACGTCAGTACAATGACCAGCCCTGCTATCATAACCGAGCGGCGGATGAAAAACTTATTAAGAAATGGTCGAAAAATCAGCAAAAAAACGATTTCGTAGCATCTTTATGCTGAGAAAACCGTGTCCGTACTTGCACTTGGGCGGATGGGCAAATACTCTTAGTGAGTAAATGTTTGCCGCGTTGGCAAGGTGTTAGAACAACAGAGAATATAATGATGCAGGATTTGCGTCTGATATTAATCATTGTTGGCGCGATCGCCATAATCGCCTTACTGGTACATGGCCTTTGGACCAGCCGTAAGGAGCGTTCTTCCGTTTTCCGCGATCGTCCGATAAAGCGTATGAAGTCGAAGCGTGACGAGTACGAAGCAGAAGACGATGCTGACGATGAAGAAGATGAAGGGGTTGGTGAGGTGCGTGTGCACAGGGTAGCGCCTGCGCAACAGCCAGTAACTCGTGAGCCGGTGACGCCTCGACAGCCGCAGGCGCCTCAGCATCAGTATGAACCGCCCTACGCAACCGCCGAGCCGCGTCGTGCCGTGCCGCCTCAGCCGCAGCCAGCACCCGAAGCGCCGCGCCAGGACGTGCCCGTGCAGCAGCCTGCGCCCGTGCAGCCTGTTGCTGTTCAGCCATCTGAGCCTGTGCGCCCGGTAGCACCTGAGCCGGTCAGGCAGCCAGAGCCGGAGCCGGAAAAGGCTCAGCACCTTAGCCAGCCAGAGCCTGTTGCCGAGCCGGTGGTTGAAAAACCAGCCCCAGCTCCAGCGCCGCAGGCGTTAAAAGAAACGGTCATTGTGATGAACGTTTCTGCCCACGCTGGCAGCATGATTAATGGTGATGTGCTGCTTAACAGCATTCAGCAGGCAGGCTTTATCTTTGGCGAAATGAGTATCTTCCACCGCCATCTGAGCCCGGACGGCAGTGGCCCTGTGCTCTTTAGTCTGGCTAATATGGTGAAGCCGGGATCCTTCGATCCGGAAACCATGGCAAACTTTGCCACGCCGGGCGTGACAATCTTTATGCAGGTGCCGTCGTATGGTGACCCGCATCAAAACTTTAAGCTGATGCTGCAATCCGCGCAGCATATTGCCGATGAGGTAGGTGGCGTCGTGCTGGACGATCAGCGCCGTATGATGACACCGCAAAAAATGCGTGAGTATCAGGATCGTATCCGTGAGGTCGTTGAGGCCAACGCCTGATCCCCGCAGGACTGTTTCCCCCAAACCCCCGCATGTCGGGGGTTTTCTATTGATGGTGCGATATGGACTCACTCGAACAACAACTCACTGAACTGCGAACCACGCTTCGCCATCATGAATATCTTTATCATGTCCTTGATAACCCAGAGATTCCCGACGCCGAATACGATCGCCTGATGCGAGAGCTGCGTGCGCTGGAAGAAGCTCATCCTGAGTTCATTACGCCGGATTCGCCGACGCAACGGGTTGGTGCCGCTCCGCTAAGCGAATTCACCCAGGTACGGCATGAAGTCCCGATGCTTTCGCTGGATAACGTCTTCGATGAGACAAGCTACCTGGCCTTTAACAAACGCGTACAGGACAGATTAAAAAGTACCGATGACCTGACCTTTTGCTGCGAGCTGAAGCTTGACGGTCTGGCTGTCAGCCTGCTTTATGAAGATGGCGTGCTGGTGCGTGCCGCTACACGCGGTGACGGTACGACGGGCGAAAACATTACGGCCAACGTCCGAACCATTCGGGCGATCCCGTTGAAGCTGCACGGCGAGAACATTCCCCGTCGCCTGGAAGTACGCGGCGAGGTGTTTCTCCCGCAGGCGGGGTTTGAAAAGATCAACGAAGAGGCTCGTCGCACAGGAGGCAAAATATTTGCCAACCCGCGCAATGCGGCAGCCGGTTCGCTGCGTCAGCTCGATCCGCGAATCACGGCGAAGCGGCCGCTCACTTTCTTCTGCTACGGCGTGGGCCTGCTTGAAGGCGGTGACCTGCCAGCCAGTCATATGGCACGCCTGCAACAGTTTAAGGCCTGGGGGCTGCCGGTCAGCGACCGTATCCGCCTGTGCAACACGCCTGAGGAAGTGCTGGCGTTCTATCATCAGGTGGAGGCTGACCGCCCAACGCTCGGATTTGATATCGACGGCGTGGTGATCAAAGTCGACTCGCTGGCGTTGCAGGAAACACTGGGCTTTGTTGCCCGCGCACCGCGCTGGGCCGTGGCGTTTAAATTCCCGGCCCAGGAACAGATGACGTTTGTACGTGATGTGGAATTCCAGGTTGGCCGCACCGGAGCAATAACTCCTGTTGCCCGCCTTGAGCCTGTTCAGGTTGCAGGCGTGCTGGTCAGCAATGCGACCTTACACAACGCGGATGAAATAGAGCGCCTTGGCTTGCGTATTGGCGACCGGGTTGTGATTCGTCGCGCCGGGGATGTGATTCCGCAGGTTGTCGGCGTCGTTGAATCTGAGCGTCCGGCGGATACCCGGGAGATTATCTTCCCGACGCACTGCCCGGTCTGCGGCTCGGATGTCGAACGCGTTGAAGGTGAAGCCGTGACCCGCTGTACCGGCGGCCTGATTTGCGGCGCACAGCGTAAAGAGGCGCTCAAGCATTTTGTCTCCCGCCGCGCGCTGGACGTCGACGGCATGGGTGACAAGATCATCGACCAGCTGGTTGAAAAAGAATACGTGCATACGCCAGCGGATCTGTTTCGCCTGACGCCTGGAAAGCTCACCGGGCTGGACCGTATGGGACCCAAATCTGCACAAAACGTTGTTGACGCCCTTGCGAAGTCTAAAGAAACGACTTTTGCACGTTTTCTGTATGCGCTGGGTATCCGCGAGGTGGGCGAGGCTACGGCCGCAGGTTTAGCCGCGTATTTTGGCTCGCTGGATGCTCTGGCCGCCGCCTCCATTGAGGAGCTGCAAAAAGTGCCGGATGTAGGGATTGTTGTGGCGACACACGTCTTTAACTTCTTTGAAGAAGAAAGCAACCGCGAAGCGATCCGTCAGCTTATCGAGGAAGCGGGCGTGCACTGGCCTGCTCCCGTGGTGATTAAAGCCGAGGAGATAGACAGCCCGTTTGCGGGCAAAACGGTCGTACTGACCGGCTCACTTAGTGTGATGGCCAGGGATGATGCCAAAGCACGTCTGGTTGCTCTTGGGGCGAAGGTGGCCGGCAGTGTTTCAAAGAAAACTGACTTAGTCATCGCCGGTGAAGCCGCAGGCTCCAAGCTTGCCAAAGCCCAGGAGCTGGGCATTGCCGTTATCGACGAAGCGGAAATGATACGTTTACTGGGTGAGTAACATGGACAAAGAGCAGCTTATTGAGATAGCTAATACGGTCATGCCGTTTGGGAAATATAAAGGCCGGGTGTTGATTGACGTACCGGAGGAGTATTTTCTGTGGTTTGCCCGCAAGGATGAATTCCCTAAGGGACATCTTGGTGAACTCATGCAGCTGACTTTGCTCATTAAAACGGAAGGGCTGGAGGGGCTGGTAAAGCCCCTCAAAAAGAGCTAAGCCTGCGCGGCGGCATTTTTTTCGGCCGCCGCTTTTGCCGTCTGGCGCTGGTAACGCTGTGCCAGCACGGCACAAACCATAAGCTGCAGCTGGTGGAAAATCATCAGCGGCAGCACCATCATCCCCACGGTAGCCGCCGGGAAAAGGATATTGGCCATGGGAATACCGTTGGCCAGGCTCTTTTTCGAACCGCAGAACACAATAGTGATTTCGTCAGCTTTATTAAAGCCCAGTCTGCGGGCGACGAAAATATTCACGGCCAGAACCAGGCCCAACAGAACCAGGCTTACGATCGCGATAAACAGCAGCGATCCGATGCCGACTTTATGCCAGATACCATGCGTAACGGCCTCGCTGAAGGCGGAATACACCACCAGCAGGATCGATGTCTGATCGGTTTTGCCGATCCATTTTTTATGGCGTGCAACCCACTCTCCAATCCAGGGGCGCGAAAGATGCCCGGCAACAAAAGGCACCAGCAGCTGCAGCATAATACTGCCCACCTGCTGCAAGCTGCCGCTTGCCCCCTGCACATGCATCACCATGCCGACCAGTAAAGGCGAAAGGAAGATCCCCAGCAGGCTGGAAGCAGACGCCGAGCAAACGGCTGCCGCCACATTGCCGCCCGCAATAGAGGTAAAGGCAATGGCCGACTGCACTGTGGCAGGCAAAATACACAGATATAAAAAGCCGCTATAGATTTCCGGACTAACGTTAACCGGTGCCCACCAGGCAAATAACACGCCCAGCACCGGGAACAGAATAAACGTGCTGCACATCACCCACAGATGCAGCCGCCAGTGGCTCCCGCCTGAGATAATCGCTTCGCGAGAAAGTTTGGCACCGTGCATAAAGAACAGCAGAGCGATTGCCGCCGTCGTTAATCCTTCAAAAAAGCCGACAAAGCTGCCCTGAGCCGGGAAGAAAGACGCCAGTAAAACGGTACAAATCAGCGTCAGGGTAAAGGGGTCGAGCACGCGAAAGAGTTTCATCATTATTCCTCAGACTGGAGTCTCGCTATTGTGCTTTGTCTGGTTTAAGAAATAAAATTGATTTATTGAATGCATTAATGAATTAAACAGATGAATTATTCCCTGCGTCAGTTACGAGTGTTTGTTGCGGTGGCCCTGGCGGGGAGTTTTAGCCGGGCGGGGGAGCGCATTGGTTTGAGTCAGTCCGCGGTAAGCCATAGCGTTAAGGAGCTGGAAAATGAGGTGGGGGTTAAGCTGCTGGATCGCACGACCCGCGAAGTGGTGTTAACTGACGCAGGCGTGCAGCTTGCAGGACGTCTCGAGCGTCTGCTGGAGGAGCTTAATTCTACGCTTTTGGATGCCAGAAGCGTGGGCGATCGGCTCAGCGGCACGGTGAGAGTTGCCGCCAGCCAGACGATTTCCGCCCATCTGATGCCGCAGTCTATTGCGGCGGCGGCCGTTGAGTTCCCGGCGATCCGTTTTATGCTGCACGACAGGCCGCAGCAGTGGGTGCTGCAAAGTATTCGCCAGGGGGAAGTGGATTTTGGCATTGTTATCGATCCGATTCAGGCAGGCGATCTGGCTTGTGAAGCCGTGCTCTCAGAACCTTTCTTGCTGCTGTGCCGTAACGATCATTCTTTTGCCGGGCGCAGCAGCGTCGCCTGGCAGTCACTTCAGGGTGCGAACCTCGTTTTGCAGGATTATGCTTCCGGAAGCCGCCCGCTTATTGACGAGGCGCTGGCAAGGCAGGGGATAGAAGCCAATATTGTGCAGGAAATTGGCCATCCTGCCACGCTCTACCCGATGGTGGAGGCTGGCATTGGTATCAGCGTGCTGCCTGCTCTCGCTTTGCCGTTGCCGGAAGGCAGACCGCTGCTTGTTAAACGCCTGACGCCGGTCGTTGAAAGGCAGCTGATGCTGGTACGCAGAAAAAATCGTTCGCTTTCGCGCGCCGCGGAAGTTATCTGGCAGGTAATCCGCCAGCAGGCGCAGCAGCTAACTGCAGCCCGCTGTGGCGACCCCTTGTTTGGTGAGCCAAACGAAGACGGTCAGATATAGATGTCCACCTGGTGGTCGTCAGAAGGATGGTTCACGCCTTCGACTTTCTGCTGATTTTTCATCGCCTGCTGCCGGGCCTTCTCTTCCGCTTCCTGGGCCTGCTGGCGCTGTAGCTGGGCGAGCTGGGCCTGCAACATCTTGAGCTGCGTTTGCAGCGTCTCCTGCTGTTTTTTCTTATCCTCGACGCTCATATCAGAGCTGGCAAGATCCGCCAGTTGTTTGGTTACTTTGGTGATCTGCTGCATGACCTGCTTAATCTGTGAGGCCAGGCTGTTGTCCGAAGCGCCCGATTTGGCGGTAGTTGCGCCAGCACTGACCGCGCTGCCCTGCATAGAGGTATTATTAATGGTAGTCATAGTAACTCCTTGATGGAAATGGTTAAGAAGTTATCGGCCAGAGACAGGGGAAGTTGATGGCTATTTTGGGTGGGCAATAACTTTTACCTCGCGCAGCACATGACGAGCCTTGAGATGCTGTACTCCTGCGCCGGGGTTGGACAGGGAGCCTTTCCCCGGCGCTAAGATAAATTGTTATTTATGCAATGAAATACCCTTGATTGCTTTATCGACCATTTTTTTAGGGCCGTGCAGGGCTAAGCCCACGAAATTTAAGTTCCCGGCATCTTCGGCCGTAAAAACCTCCCGGTTTGCTTCATCATGCCCGGTTGAAAACATAGCGTGCACATACGGAATCATAAGCAGCTCTCGTTCCAGTCCCTGACGATGCGTTTTTTGCAGCTCAGCAAGGTTAGCTGCAAAAATGAGCATTGGCTGACCGGACATGCTGCCGTACTGATGCCCTGAGGCATCCACATAGGGTTTTCCAATAATCTCCGGGGCTGATGAGGCAATACCGGTGGCAAGAAAGGCAACAACGTTCAGCTTCTGCCATGTCTGTAAATCATCCCGCACGATAAACGCGATTTTTGTTTCAAACATTAAGGATATCTCTCCGTCACAGTCTGGGTTTACGACTTCCGTAATACTCTGATAAGACATGAATGAGTGTCTTGTACGTTTGTGCAACGCGGGAAATGGGGCTGCGTGACCTGGGCTGATAAAAGTATTAGGCTAAAAAAGACCTTATGCGGTGAGCGAGTTTTGCGGGGAGGAATGATGAGAGATTTACCGAAATCCAGGGATTGGGTATACCGGGCGGCCGAAAACAGAAAAATAGAAAGGATAGAGGCCTATTTCTCAAAGCATGGTTACGATCCCCATCGTCATGACACCTACGCTATCGGCAGAACGTTATCGGGAGTACAACGTTTCCGCTATCGTGGCACTATGCAGCACAGCCTACCGGGCAAAACAATGGTCCTGCATCCTGATGAAGAACATGACGGTGAAGCCGGGACCTGCGCGGGATTTCATTACCGTATGATCTATATCGAACCCGCAATGCTGCAAAGCATAATTAAAGGAAACCCCTTACCCTTCATAAAAAATGGCGTCACCAATGACGCCAGGTTATTTAAAGCGACAGATACACTGCTCCAAAGCATGGATTACAAACTGGATGCGCTGGAAGAGGACGATGCTCTTTATGATGTGGCTATTGCTTTGCTTGCGGCCGCGGGTCAGCCGGTGGTGACGAAAAAAAGTTTTGATTATCTGGCGGCGGAACGAGCGAGGGAATACATTCACAGCTCGTTAGACAGGAATATCAGGCTGGATGAGCTTGAATCAAACGTGGGCCGGGACCGTTGGAGTCTTTCACGTGACTTCAGGCTGTTATTTGGCACCAGTCCGCACAGGTATATGACGATGAGACGCCTGGATATTGTAAAATCATGTTTGAGGGTTGGGGAGTCAATCACCGAGGCTGCGCTTATCGCCGGTTTTTTCGATCAAAGCCATATGGCAAGACACTTCACCAAAACCTACGGCCTCACGCCCGCTCGCTGGCAGGCCATAAACAGAAGGTCGGTGATGAACACTTGTGCTGATTTTCACCCTGCGGGTCGTTGCTAAAGCAACGTTGTGTCGCTTTGCTCCACTCGAACCTGCGGCAGGTTCTTCATCCTGCCCGAATTACACATAGCAAAAAGGCGCCTTTAGGGCGCCTTTCTACATTGGTGGGTCGTGCAGGATTATTCGGCCTTTGGCCTCACCCTGCGGGTCGTTGCTAAAGCAACGTTGTGTCGCTTTGCTCCACTCGAACCTGCGGCAGGTTCTTCATCCTGCCCGAATTACACATAGCAAAAAGGCGCCTTTAGGGCGCCTTTCTACATTGGTGGGTCGTGCAGGATTCGAACCTGCGACCAATTGATTAAAAGTCAACTGCTCTACCAACTGAGCTAACGACCCGAATGGTGGGTGATGACGGGCTCGAACCGCCGACCCCCTCCGTGTAAAGGAGGTGCTCTACCAACTGAGCTAATCACCCAAACTTCGGTACTGCTTACTGCCTGTAAGAGAGGAGATGGTGGGTGATGACGGGCTCGAACCGCCGACCCCCTCCGTGTAAAGGAGGTGCT
>CAMLJN010000005.1 GCA_946480445.1 uncultured Buttiauxella sp. | reverse complement strand
AATGCAGCACAGATATTTTGCCAGCGCCCGTGCATCACTGCTGGTTGGCAGTTCACCTTTTTGCTGTCGTTGTTGCAGAAAACGCACCAGCGTCTCTTCCTGCATGGCATGGCGGGCCTTAATGGTGGTCGCAATATCCTCGGAGGAGGCGGCAAGAACCGATGAGGTGCAGATAATAAAGCAGCCTGACGGCGTGTCCTTATCGGTAAATCTTTTGGCCACCGTGGCAAGGTAGTCCTCCAGCGCCTCCTCAAGCGTGCGGTCTTCGCAGAACAGACAGGCTTCGTGTTTTTCAGCGAAGCGGGCGATGTATCTGTCGAGCACGGCCCGGAACAGGCCTTCTTTATTGGTAAATTCCGCATACAGCGTAGGCGCTTTTGCGCCGGTGGCTTCCACCAGGTGCGCCATCGAGGTGGCTTCATAACCATGTTGCCAGAACAAAGCCATGGCCTTGTCGAGTGCTGCTTCCCTGTCGAACACCTTCGGTCGGCCACGGCTTTTTTTGATACAGGCTGTGTCAGTAGACATAGTGTGCCGTTTAACCTTTTTCTGATTAGTGAACGATCATTATAAAAACTATCGCCGCCGGTAGCCAGCAGCATCTTTCGAAAAATAAATATTTACTATGCTAATGAAAAACATTGCTTTTTTTAATTACTTAACGGTCATTAAAAAATGATGTTGACGTGTGACGCAGATCACGTTTATGATTTACCTATCAATCGTTAACTAATTACGTTAGCGACCTTAAAAAATCACCTGCTGAAGGCATCGACCATGAAAAATATCAAAACTCTTATCGCGGCGGCTCTGCTTAGCACCGTTTCTTTCGCAAGCCTCGCGGCTGTAGAAGTTCAGTCCACCCCTGCCGATCAGCAGAAAGTCGGCACCATCAGTGCCAACGCGGGGACTAACCTTAGCTCGCTGGAAGACCAGCTGGCGGCAAAAGCCGACGCCATGGGCGCTAAATCTTTCCGTATTACTTCCGTGACGGGCCCCAACACCCTGCACGGGACCGCTGTTATCTACAAATAAGCCGTAAACAAAGCAGTAAAGAAGCAGTAAACAAAGCAGTAAATAAGCGTAACCCTCAAAGCGCTTAACCCTTAAATGCCATGCCATAAAATGGCCCTTTCGAAAGAAAGAGCCAGCAAAAGCACCGCACGATTCTATCGGCGGTGCTTTTTTTTCGTCTTCAGGCTGCCTGCTTTTGTCCGCGCCTGTTGCCTGAACGACTCAGGCTAAAAAGAAGGGCAACGACCGTAGCGGCGCTGGCGACCCAAAGGCTCAATCGCACCCCCTCGGCCTGCGGAGCCACGCTATTAGCCATCACCGATAAAATTGCGCCGACCAGGGCCGCGCCCAGGCACTGCCCGAACGTGCGCATTATCGCCAGCACGCCTGACGCATAGCCGCTATGCTCACGCGCCACGTTCGCCAGCATTTCACGGTTATTCGGGCTTTGAAAACAGCCAAATCCGATACCGCACAGCAGATTTCGCAGGCCTGTATTCCACGCCTGCGCGTGCTCAGGCAGCAGCGCGAGTGAGACTAATCCACAGGCAAATATGCACAGTCCTGCCGAAGAGATAACGGCGGGGGAATGACGATCGGCAAGACGGCCGGCGTGGGGGGCGGCAAGGACAATCCCTAAAGGCCATGGCAGAAACAGCAGGGCAGAAACGAATGCGCTGTAGCCATAGACGCCCTGAAACAGAAAAGGCAGGGCGATAAACGTCATCCCCTGGCTGACGAAAGAGGCCAGCGAGGTTAAGGCTGCCAGCGAGAAACGGGCTGAGCGGAAAATCGCCAGCGGCAGAAGAGGACTGGCGGCACGACGCTGGCGCCAGATAAATAATCCGCCTGCCATCGCGGCGGTGAGGCCCCAGGCCAGGGCCGTCGTCAGAGCAGAGGCAGGCTGTGTAGCGCTGCCAGGCTGAGAAAAGGCATTGGCGCAGAGGATCAGCCCGCCCAGCATCACTGCTGACAGGACGGCACCGGCGAAATCAAAGGTGCCAGGTGAGGTGGTGGGCTTATCAGGAATCGCCCGCAGGGCAAGCGCGATGGCCGCCGCGCCAAGCGGAATGTTGATGGCAAATAACCACGGCCAGCTTAATACGACCAGTATAGTCCCCCCAAGTACCGGGGCGATCGCGGTGCAGACGGCAATCAACAACGCGTGTAACCCCAGGATTCGCCCGAGCAGGCGGCTGGGGAAAACCGTGCGCAATATAGCGGGCGCAATGCTCAGCGTTGCCGCTCCTCCGATGCCCTGGAGCAGGCGCATCGCGGTGAGCATTTCCAGCGAGGAGGAGAGGGCGCAGCCAAGGGAAGCCAGGGTAAAGAGGCTGAGTCCCGAGGCAAAAAGGGTGCGGAAGCCCAGGCGGGTGGCGAGTGCTGCAAAAATTGCCAGCGTCATTGCAGCGGAAAGCAGATAGCCATTGGCGACCCAGACCGCCGAGGCGGCGGATACGTTAAGCGAGTGGGCTATCTGCGGCAGGGCGATATTGACGATAGCGCCGTCGAAAACGCCCATCGTGGTGGCGGCCATGACGGCGACCATGGCAAAGCCACGTTCGCGTCCAGGCAGCCCTTCGTCATTTGGTTGGCTGGTAAAGAGTTCCACTAGTCTGTCCTCTGCCACAATAATCTCCGGCGTCAAACGACAGCGGAGTCGTGCGGCTCACGATAAGTAAATTAAGTCGATGCGGGGAATATACTCATCTTAAACATAAGGCGGAAGGCGCAGCATCTGCACTGATAACATGCACCAGACGCCATTGATGAAGGGAGGGACGACGGATGGCAGAACCTGATTTGAATTTGCTGATAGCGCTTGATGCGTTTCTGGCTACGGCAAGCGTAGCCGGTGCCGGGAAATCTTGAAGGGGAGGGCTGCTGGATGGGAACAATTCAGGCAGAGGTAATCTGACAGAGACCGATATAAATAACCGATAACTGTCAGATTAATGGTGACTCAAACGGCTTATATTCGTATTTTCATCAGTGTTTTGTCATCAGAAAAGATATTTTATTCCTAACATAGCTTGTGTATCACTGTAGCCCTTATCACCAATCTGCTGGGCTACATTGCCCCACAAATTCACATTCGGACTTATTTGACCTTCAACACCCGCTTTCATTTCGCCAATATTTCGTGTGCCGACCTGTTTGACGTGTACGCCATCCATTGAGGCGCCAAAGGTCTTTGTGTTATGTAACCAGTTGACTTCAACGAAAGGTTCAAACATTCGATTCTTACCTTCATCAATAAGACTATGTCCTTTAATAAAGGCTCTGAAACCAATCCGGGACTGAATATTTCCGTCACCTTCGCCGCGCACCCGCGTGCCGTTCATTTCACGGTGTTCGGCGGCTTTTACTCCCATCCACGTCAGCTGGGCTACTGGTTGAACGTAATAACTTTCACGCGCATTTTTCTCACCTGTTTTCCATGTATAGCCAGCTTCAATTGATGTCGTGAATCCTTTCGATCTATAGCTTTCTGATGGCAGCGCCTGACCACTTACGCTGTTATTAAACCAGTTATAAAGCATCCAGCTATCAACATAAGCGCCTGTCTTTTGCTCATTGTCCTGCAGCCAGGTGGCGTATACCCCGGCACTGTAGCCATTTATACTACCGTCAGCCTTGTAACCGCTGTAATGACTACGGGTGTTGCTCTTCTGGTTGGCATAACCGCCCATGACCCCAAGATGGAAGCGATCCTCACCGTCGCTACTCCATTGTGCAATATCGCCCCCCAGCTGCATCACATAGCGGTTAGCCTGAGTTTTCAGCTGGCCACTGCTATCCCTGGAGCGGGTGTGTCCACCCACATTACGCAGCCACATACTGGTCACTTTTTCCTCACCGGTCAGGGCATCCACATAGTGAGTCTCGCCCAGCCGATCGTGTAACCTGTGTACAAACAGTGTATTGGCGGCCTGCAGGTTGGTCGCATATTGGCTACCTTCCGGACGAATGACTGGTTTCGGATCGGGAGCCGGGCTCGGTGTCGGAACGGGTTCCGGGTCCGGCGTCGGGTTCGGTTCCGGTTCAGGCTCAGGAGTAGGCTCCGGCTCAGGCGTAGGTTTAGTATTCACAAGATACCAGTTGCTGTAATCAACCCCTTTACCCCTGTTCAAATAATACTCATAGGCTCCACCAACAATACGCGCGTTTTGCATAAAAACGCCGTTTGACTGGCCTTCAACACGAATAAGCTCAATTCCATTTACTGTGTAATCCCCTGCACCGCCAACGTTGTTAACGTGTACATAGGTTGTTCCGGCAGTGTCTCCACTCACCCTCATTCTGTCAGTCAGGGAAGCGTCATCACCCAGGATAGTGTTGAAATAAATATCACCCTGATTACCCGTGTAATCGCCATTCACGAGCAGTTCGTTACCGACATGCTTTTGCGTTACGTTACCGCTTCTTGCGATAGTGATGCTGCCATCATTAATGAGCTCATGATCTACTGTAAGTTGAGCCGGTGTCTCTTTATCAGAGAAATAACTACCGACTCTGAGGTTCCCACCTTTCTTCACTTCAGTTTTGCCAAGATAGCCTTGTGCAGATAACAGGCTCTCATTATGAATAGAGATATTTCCCCCCAGGGCCATTGAAGAATCTATTTGCCCTTCAGTAACAGAGACATCTCAATTGTAATTTCTGCTGTCACCGCTCAGGTACAGAGTCGAGAAACCCTTTTTTTCAACCTGGCCTGCACCTGCAAAAGAGCCTGCATACAGACTATCTGAGTTTTGTTCAATGAGAAGGCTGGCTTCAGTGACATCTATAACCCCACCATGACCAGCAAGATGTGACATCGTTAAATCGTGGTCATTAAGATTCAGCTTACCGGCATTAACGATGTAGGCGGTGTTGTTTACGAATGCGCCCTCATTGTCAGCACGCAGTTCTCCACCTTCTACTCTTGTTCCGCCCCGGTAATTATTCTTTCCTGAGAATGCAACCAGCCCATCTCCTGCCTTAACTAACCCGCCTTCACCCGTCAGAGCACCGTTAAGATACATTTCTTTATTATCGCCTGCTTCCAGCACAGATTCTGACAGGACATTCATATTAACTTTCGTCGACAGCCTGTCATCGCAATATTTGCAATCATTCACCCGAAGTGTGCCACCATTCAAGTTAAACGCATAATAACCGTCACCGGCGACGATAGCGTCTTTATCAGATGACAAATTACTATTAGATATCGTCATATAACCGTTTTTATTGAGGTTAACAATTGCTGAGGTATTCGCATTGCTGGCCATGAAAAGGCCCGATACCGGATTATCGAAGCCGTCTATGTCAGTGGTAGCTTTGCCCTCAAAAATAACGTCTGCATAGTTATCAATGTTTAGTACAGCTGAGCCAGCACCTTTCTGAGTAACCCGAACATCAATGGCTTGAAGAGTGTCAAGCGCATCCGCCGCAAGAGACAGTTGACTGCCAACTATCAATTGACTGCCTGTCCCGGACACGTTGATTTCTGCGGAGGGTGGTTGCAGGGCTATAAAAGAATCATCGTTGGCGAGCGTAGTTGATGCGCTAATTCTTCCCGCAAACAAGGTACCGCCATCCGTAATGTTGACAATGCCTTTTCCAATAAAGCCAAGATATAATGAGCCATTTTCAGCAGAATCGCCAAGATAGGGGGCATTACTTATTAAATTTAATGCGCTGCCTTTTCCGGAGATATTTATTATTCCGGTGTTGCTTGTATTACCACTGCCTACAAATGCTATATTCTTAGAGAAGTTTACGGGTTCCCCAACATCGAGAGTTGCTCCATCAAGGATGTTCAACGTACCCGTGACCTGACTATCACGTTTGGTGTCCCAGTCAAAGTGTCCACTGCTTCCGACACTCAGATCAAGCGACGTCACCTTTCCGATATCAGCACCGACAAGATTTAATACTCCAACAGTATCATTAGCTGAGCTAATACCTTTAGAGGCGGTACCCACAGAAAAATACGTGCTGTTATTCAGATTTTTTGCGGATTCAGAAAGGGTGAGCGATCCATTCCCTCCATCTAAACCAACGGTGAAAGCGTGATTATAGCTGGCGGAACCTTTCAAACTCAGTTCGCCATAATTTCCTTCTCCTCCTCCAATGATATAGCCTTTATTTTTCCAGTCCCAGGTACCCTCTTCAGATACTTCTGTTGAATTGAAATATATTGCTGATGCAGAGGCCGACCAGCTCAATAACACTAAGGCAGAAACTTCTGAAATAAATCTCATTTTCATACACATCCTGTATAAACTCCCTTTTATTAATTGCATTCTAATAGATTTGTAATGGGTTCGCAAATATTATGGATTTAGGTGGTTGTTATATTTAAGCGTCTGTTTTGATTGTTATTTTTCTTAACTAAAAAACATTCCGGTTGCTTTCGTAAATAGCGGGTGGATTCTCTTTTAACTGCGCGAGTGGGGGCTAAGAATATTCGTGATAAAGTTCAGTTAAATTAATGTGTTTTAGGTGGATTCAAATATACTCACCTTAAAGATAAAGCGGAAAGTACAGCCTTTAAACTGATAACATGCACCAGACGCCATAGATGACGGGAGGGACGAAAGATGGCAGAACCTGATTTGAATTTGCTGATAGCGCTTGATGCGTTACTGGCTTCGGCAAGCGTAGCCGGTGCCGCCCGTCGGCTGGGGCTGAGTGCTTCGGCAATGAGCAGAACGCTCAGCAGGCTGCGTGCAGTAACCGGCGATCCTCTGCTGGTGCGTGCGGGGCGTAATATGGTGTTAACCCCCTACGCCGAAGCAATACGCGAGCGCACGCAAAATGCAGTCTTTGCAGCACGTTCACTCCTTCGCCCGCCGTCATCCGAGCTGAATTTATCCACCCTTGAGCGCGCCTTTACGCTCCGCGCCAACGAGGGGTTTGTGGTTGCGTTTGGTCCTTCTCTGATCGCGGCTGCGGCGAAAGTGGCCCCGCTTGCGCGTCTGTGTTTTGTGCCAAAGCCTGAAAAGACGTCGGGCGCTTTGCGCGAGGGGCAGGCCGATCTTGAGATTGGCGTGCCGGGCAATATGGGACCGGAAATTCGCCTTCAGGCTCTGTTCAGGGACAGGTTTGTGGGCGTAGTCAGGAAGGGGCACCCGCTTGAGCAGGCATCAGAGATCACCCCCGAGCTTTATGCCGCTTATGGACACGTTGTCGCTTCCCGGCGGGCAAACAAAACGGGGTCAGTAGACGAGGCGCTGGAGGGGTTGGGAATGAAGCGTAATATTGCTGCCCGGGTGCCGAGCTTTCCTGCCGCGCTGGCCGTAGTGCAGGTCTCGGATCTTGTGGCGCATTTACCCGAATCTTTTCTCATCAATCAGCCCATGGGTGATAAAACGGGGTGTCCAGCCACACTCTGGTCGTTTGAACTGCCGGTAAAGACGGAGGCAATTACCGTATCGCAGATGTGGCATCCGCGGCTGGAAGCCGATCCTGCCCATCGCTGGCTTCGTCAGCTTGTCCTTCAGGTATGTCGTGAAAAAACGCAGGCGGCGCACGCAGGGAAAGGGCAATAAAAAAGCACCGGAGGGCTATTGTCCGGTGCTTGTTGATCGCAAAAAATACTTAAATCGCGTTGGCGTTGACTTCTACCGGCATACCGGAGCGGTGCAGCATCGCCTGAGCCATAATCTGCGCGTCCGTTTCCGGTGCCGCCTGGAACTGCTTCATTTGCTCGTTGAGCACGATGGGCAGCACTTTTGGATCGTCGTCAATCGACTTCGACAGCGGCTGATGCACCTCAACAAGACGGCGGCCGTCCGGCTCCACGGAGACTTTGATCGGCGTGTTGATTATGCTTACCGGCGTGCCGACCGGCATTTCACGGTACAGCGCTTTAATGTCGTCATCCCGCAGGCGTATACAGCCGGAGCTGACTCGCATACCGATACCGAAGTCGGCATTTGTGCCGTGTAGCAGGTAAACGCCACCGTAGGCCGCCAGACGAATAGCGTGGTGCCCCATCGGGTTGTCCGGGCCTGCCGGTACCACGGCTGGCAGTTTAATGCCATTGGCGAGGTAACGGGCGCGGATATTGGCGGTAGGCGTCCAGGTTGGGTTAGCACGCTTATCCGACACGGTGGTCTGCATGGTTGGCGTCATGGTATCGCCTCCGAGCTGGCCGATGCCAATCGGGTAAACCGTGACGCTGTTTTGACCGGCCGGATAGTAATAGACGCGCAGCTCGGCAAGGTTGACGACCAGCCCTTCACGCGGCGCGTCGGGCAGCAGCATCTGGCGAGGTATGGTTAACACGCTGCCGGCACGCGGCACGTAGGGGTCAACGCCCGGATTAGCCTGCAACATTGCAAGGAAGCCAACGTTGTATTTTTTGGCGATGGCCTCCAGCGACCCGCCGTCATCGGCGACCTCATGAAACAGGTTCTGCCCGATAATCCGGCTGCCTGCGGCGGGCAGAGGATAAGTGTTGGCGCAGGCCGGCAGGCTGGCAAGCGTCGAGGTAACAAGTAATAACCCTGCCAGCAGGCGGACGGGTGAAGTGAACAAACGCAAAGACGGCATGACGCTGAACCTCATCAGAATGAAGGTTAATGTTATTGGAGCGTTAACTGGAAATTATGCGTCGGCGCTGCGTCGGGAAACCCTGGCTTATTGAAAAGAATGTGTAAATGTTTCCAGGAAAGGCAGGTCTGGTAAGAAAGGCGGGTGAGCATGAGCCACCCGCCTCGGTTGTATCAGGCCGCGGCGTTTTCCGCCAGCTGACCCATAAAGTTGCGCACCCAGTCCATGCGAGTTTTGCGATCGGCAAGATCCTGCATGAATTTCAGCCGCGTCGGCCCATCAAGACGGTAGTGCTGCGGTTGTTTTTGTAGCAGGCCGATGAGCCATACCGGATTGACGTGATTCTTCTCGGCGAACTCAATCACGCCGCCTTTTTCATTGCCTTCGATTTTGCGCACGCCAAGCTTTTGTGCCTGCTGACGCAGCGCAGCGATATCCAGCAGATTGCGGGCCGCATCCGGTAGCAGGCCAAAGCGGTCGATCAGCTCGACTTTCAGCTCATCCAGCTCGTGCGCCGTTTTGGCGCTGGCGATACGCTTGTAGAACGACAGCCGCGTGTTAACGTCCGGAATAAAATCTTCCGGCAGCAGGGCAGGCATACGCAGCTCCACTTCCGTCTGGCTGCTGGTTAAATCTTCCAGCGACGGCTCGCGGCCCTCTTTGAGCGCGTCCACGGCGTTTTCCAGCATCTCCATATACAATGAGAAACCGATGGTTTCCATGGAGCCGCTCTGGCCTTCACCGAGCAGCTCGCCTGCGCCGCGAATCTCCAGGTCGTGGGTGGCCAGCGCAAAGCCCGCGCCCAGATCTTCCAGAGAAGCGATAGCCTCGAGACGTTTTTGCGCATCGGTGGTCATCGCTTTTGGATGCGGAGTCAGCAGCCATGCGTAGGCCTGGTGGTGCGATCGCCCGACGCGGCCGCGCAGCTGGTGCAGCTGGGCGAGGCCGAAGTGGTCGGCACGCTCAATGATAATGGTGTTGGCCGTGGGAATATCGATCCCGGTTTCAATAATAGTGGTGCACACCAGCACGTTAAAACGCTGGTGGTGGAAGTCGTTCATCACGCGTTCCAGCTCCCGCTCGCGCATCTGGCCGTGGCCGATAGTGATGCGCGCTTCCGGCACCAGTGCTGCCAGCCTGTCGGCCGCTTTCTGGATGTTTTCCACGTCGTTGTAGAGATAATAGACCTGGCCGCCGCGCAGCACTTCACGCAGGATCGCCTCGCGCACTACCAGCTCATCATACTGGCGTACGAACGTTTTCACCGCGAGGCGGCGGGCGGGAGGCGTGGCGATAATCGACAGATCGCGCATTCCACTCATCGCCATATTTAGCGTACGGGGGATCGGCGTGGCGGTTAGGGTCAGAATATCGACGTCGGCGCGCATCGCCTTAATACGTTCTTTGTGGCGCACGCCGAAACGGTGTTCTTCATCGACGATCAGCAGGCCAAGGTCTTTCATCTTCACGTCGCTTTGCAGCAGCTTATGCGTGCCGATAAGAATATCTATTTTCCCTTCGCGCGCTTCTTCCAGAATCTGCGTCTGCTCTTTGGCACTGCGGAAGCGCGAGAGCATTTCCACGCGCACCGGCCAGTTGGCGAAACGGTCCTGGAAGTTATCGAGGTGTTGCTGGGCGAGCAGGGTAGTCGGCACCAGCACGGCAACCTGCTTATGGTTTTCCACGGCGAGGAAAGCCGCGCGCATAGCCACTTCCGTTTTACCGAAGCCAACGTCGCCGCACACCAGCCTGTCCATCGCCAGCGGCTGACACATATCGCTGAGTACCGCGTTAATGGCCTGGGCCTGATCCGGCGTGGTTTCGAACGGGAAGCTGTCGCAGAAAAGCTGGTACTGCTCGCGATCGTGTTTAAAGGCGAAGCCTTCTTTCGCGGCGCGCTGGGCATAAATATCCAGCAGCTCTGCCGCCACGTCGCGGACTTTCTCCGCCGCTTTCTGGCGCGCGCGTGACCAGGCATCGCTGCCCAGTTTATGCAGCGGCGCGCTTTCTTCCGCCCCGCCAGCATAGCGGCTGATCAGATGCAGCGAAGAGACGGGGACATAGAGTTTTGCGTCCCCTGCGTAGGTCAGCATCAGGTATTCTGCGGTGATGCCACCGGCTTCCAGCGTCGTCAGGCCCGCATAGCGGCCCACGCCATGCTCGAGGTGTACAACGGGCTGGCCGGGGTGCAGTTCTGCCAGGTTACGGATCAGCGTATCCGGGTTAATGGCCCGACGGTTGTCCTGACGACGACGGCTGACACGTTCTCCAAGCAGATCGCTTTCACAGATCAGCGCCAGGTTACGCAGGGTGTCGATAAAACCGTGTTCGCTGGAACCGAGCATCAGGTAGCGGCCCCGGTCGGCAGCCTCATCCAGACGATAAATGCGTTTTGGCGCGACTTTAATCCGCGAAAGCAGCTCACCCAGCGCTTCGCGGCGGCCTTCGCTTTCTACGGAGAAAACCACCGGACCCTCGAAGGATTCGAGGAACCTGCGCAGATTATCCAGCGGGGCCTTGTTTTGCGCCTGTACGGCCAGATCGGGCAGCACCTGGTAGCCCAGATTGGTATGGCCTGCTTTCTCGCTAAGGCTTTCCGTTTTGAGCTGAATGCGCGGCCAGGCTTTCAGCTCGCTGAACAGTTCGTCCACCCGCAGCCAGAGACTTTCCGGTGGCAGCAGCGGGCGCATCGGATCCACGCCGCGATTTTCATAACGTGCGTTTGCATCGAGCCAGAAACGTTCCGCGCTGGCTTCAGGATCGCCCGTGTTCACCACCAGGGTGTTTTGCGGGAAATAGCTAAACAGCGGCGGTAACGGCTCGCTGAAGAACAGCGGCTGCCAGTATTCTATCCCGGCGGGGAGGGTGCCTTTGCTCACCTGCTGATAAATGTGCTCGGCTTCGCGTTTCACATCGAACCTGTCGCGCCACTGGCTACGGAACAGCTCGATGGCGGCTTTGTCCGTAGGAAATTCG
Organism: uncultured Buttiauxella sp.; assembly: GCA_946480445.1. Lineage (GTDB taxonomy): Bacteria > Pseudomonadota > Gammaproteobacteria > Enterobacterales > Enterobacteriaceae > Dryocola. Next base: position 193,581 of record CAMLJN010000005.1, on the reverse strand, counting down.
TGCGAGGGCAGTAAATTAATGGCCTCTACTTCTTCCAGCGTGCGCTGGGTATCCACGTCGAACACGCGCAGGCTGTCGATTTCATCGTCGAAAAAGTCGATACGGTAGGGCTGATTGCTGCCCATCGGGTACAGATCGAGCAGCGCGCCGCGGGTGGCAAATTCCCCGTGTTCCATAACCTGCTCCACGCTGCGGTAGCCTGCCTGTTCAAGCTGGCTGCGCAAATTATCGCGCGAAAGCCGCTGGCCTTTTTTCATGACCAGCGCGTGGCCGTGCAGATAGCTGTGCGGGCAGACGCGCTGCATCAGCGTATTCACCGGCATAATCAGCACGCCGCGCTGCATGGTAGGCAGCTGATAAAGGGTCGACAGGCGCGAGGAGATAATTTCCTGATGCGGCGAGAAACTGTCGTACGGCAGCGTTTCCCAGTCGGCAAGGTTGACCACCAGGCTGTCGGTAAACTGCATGATTTCGTCATGCAGACGCAGCGCGTTTTGCATGTCGGGGGCAATCAACACCACCGGGCCGCTGTGGCGTTCGACAATCTCGGCCACGATCGTTGCGCAGGCGGAACCGGTGAGTTCTCCGAGGTAGCGTTGATCGCCGGCTTTAACAGGTAAGGAATAGCGGTAATGTTCAGGCATAGCGGAATCAGGATCTCTCATGTTGCACCGTGTGCATCGGCCCATGAACTTCAGATAGTTATTATTATCCGCGATCGCTTTGGAGAAGCAACCCGCTGAATAAATTGTCTGGCTGAGCGACCCGACGAACGTCGGGCAGCTTCGCTTTAATTAGCCTGACGAGGTGGCCGGGACCAGCCTGGCAGGAGGAGAGAAGAACAGATCGCCAAACACCGCCGTAGACAGCTTTCTGAATCCCAGCCCGATTAGCGTGCAGATGGCGAGGCTCGCGAACGGATACACCAGCAGAATGGTCAGCACGATGTCGTCGGGAAACTGTCCCTGGCTTATCTGCGCAAGCATAAACAGGCTCAGCGCCTCAATCACGATGCGATGTGTGGTATAGATGGCGATGGTGTTAGACCCTACGATGTTAAGGAAGGCATCGGCACTGCTTTCGCGCCAGCTATCCAGCGTGTAGAAAAATTTCATGATGACGAAAATCGACACCACGGAGATAGCCACCGGGATTTTAACCAGATAGAGCGCCAGCGAGCCAATAACCGCCTGGCCGCAAAGCAGAGGATGCTGGCGGAATCGAAAGCGCTTCATCCAGGCTAACAGCTGCGGCCCGAACCACGCACCTAATCCGTAATAGCACATGTTACGTACCACGCTGTTCATGCCCCACCACGGCAGCGGCATAAAGCTAATCACCACGTTGAGGCCAATCAGGGCAATCAGCACCGGTACTTTTAAAGCACGCAGCGCCTTAAAAATGAGGAAGTAGACGACCAGCGCGTACAGATACCACAGGCTGGTGCTCGCCTTCGCCATGCTGACCACGAACTGACCAAAGGTTTCAGAGTAGGCCGCATTGGAGGCCGGGTTACGCACCATATCCGGCGCGAGCCATTGATTAATCAGCGAGATCCCCAGCCACTGCAACACGCCCCACAGTGCCAGCACGTAGAAAATATTCCAGATTCGTTTATCAATACAGGCCCGCCATTTCACTTCATTGATATAGCGATGAATCAGGTAGCCGGAGATAAAGAAGAACACCGGCATACGGAAGGGCGCCAGATACAGGTTCAGGTAGATCCAGCTTTTGGCGACGTATTCGCTCAGACCCGGCGGCAGCCCTTTGATATGCGGGTAGAAGGTGATCACCGAGTGGTAAATGACCACCAGGCAGATGCACAGCCCTTTGATATGGTTGATCCAGAGTTGTTTGTTTTTCATGCCCCAATAGCGTCTCTTATTAATCGTTACAGATGACTCAGAAGGGTGGGCAAGGCAAAGGCACTTTTTAACTCGATTAATCTGGTTTTAGCTCGCGCGGCGGCCATTTCGGATATTCCGCAGGCTTATCGCGCATGATGAAAGCGCAGTCGGGCTTATGGCCTGCGTACAGCGATAAGAGATCATCCGGGCGAGGCAGGAAAATCCATCCCGCGAGGGGCCGTTGCAGGGCACAAAACAGGAAAAATCACGCTTTTTTCTTCTTTGTCAGCAATCTGTTATGCCCGGCAGACTCGGTTCGTTTATACTTCTCGCCAACTTCGCTTAAGCCAACTGCCACAAGACGGACTTCATGTATCAACCTGTCGCGTTATTTATAGGCCTGCGCTATATGCGTGGGCGAGCATCGGATCGTTTCGGTCGCTTTGTCTCCTGGCTGTCCACCATAGGCATTACGCTCGGCGTAATGGCGCTGGTGACGGTACTTTCCGTGATGAACGGTTTTGAGCGCGAGCTCACCAACAACATTCTTGGCCTGATGCCGCAGGCGATGGTCACCTCCACTTCTGGTTCAATTAATCCGGAAAAGCTGCCTGCCGCAGAGCTTAAGCTGCAAGGTGTGACGCGTGTGGCACCCATTACTACCGGTGATGTGGTGCTGCAAAGCGCCCGCAGCGTAGCCGTGGGGGTAATGCTCGGGATAAAGCCCGATGAGAACGATCCGCTTTCCCCGTACCTGGTAAACGTTAAACAGGCCGATCTTGTGGCGGGGCAATACAACGTCATCTTAGGCGAACAGCTTGCCGGTCAGTTAGGCATTAAACGGGGGGACAACATCCGCATTATGGTGCCGTCCGCCAGCCAGTTCACGCCGATGGGGCGTGTGCCCAGCCAGCGTTTGTTTACCGTTATCGGCACCTTTGCCGCCAACAGCGAAGTGGACGGCTACCAGATGCTGGTTAACCAGCAGGATGCGTCGCGCCTGATGCGTTACCCGGCAGGGAACATCACCGGCTGGCGTCTGTGGCTGAGCGATCCGCTCAAGGTCGACGAGCTAAGCCAGCAAACGCTGCCGCAGGGTACGGAATGGAAAGACTGGCGCGAGCGTAAAGGCGAGCTGTTCCAGGCCGTGCGCATGGAAAAAAATATGATGGGCCTGCTGCTGAGCCTGATCGTCGCGGTCGCCGCGTTTAACATTATTACTTCGCTGGGCCTGCTGGTTATGGAGAAGCAGGGCGAAGTCGCCATTCTCCAGACCCAGGGGCTGACCCGTCGACAGATCATGGCGGTGTTTATGGTGCAGGGGGCGAGCGCCGGAGTGATTGGCGCGCTGCTTGGAGCGGTGCTTGGCGCACTGCTGGCCAGCCAGCTCAATAATCTGATGCCGGTTATCGGTGCGCTGCTGGATGGCGCAACGCTGCCCGTTGCCATCGAGCCTGTACAAGTGATTGTGATTGCCATCGTCGCGATGGCCGTCGCGCTGTTATCCACGCTTTATCCTTCGTGGCGCGCTGCCGCGACTCTTCCCGCTGAGGCTTTACGTTATGAGTAATTCTGTCCTGTTGCAGTGTGACAACCTGTGCAAACGTTATCAGGAAGGCAAGGTGCAAACGGATGTGCTGCACGATGTCAGCTTCAGCATTAACGCGGGTGAGCTGATGGCGATTGTCGGCAGCTCCGGCTCCGGCAAGAGTACGTTGCTGCACCTGCTCGGCGGCCTGGATACGCCAACCTCCGGCGACGTTATTTTTAACGGCCAGGCGATGAGCTCGCTTTCTTCGTCTGCGAAAGCCGAGCTGCGCAACCGCGAGCTGGGCTTTATCTATCAGTTCCACCATCTGCTGCCCGATTTTACGGCGCTGGAAAACGTCGCCATGCCGCTGCTTATCGGCAAGAAAAACACCGATGAAACAAAACAGCGGGCGCTGGAAATGCTCAAAGCTGTGGGGCTGGCTCACCGCAGCAGTCATCGTCCTTCCGAGCTGTCCGGCGGCGAACGTCAGCGCGTGGCGATTGCCCGTGCGCTGGTCAATAACCCGCGGCTGGTGCTGGCGGATGAGCCAACCGGCAACCTGGATGCCCGCAACGCCGACAGCATTTTCGAGCTGCTTGGCGAGCTGAACGTGCGTCAGGGCACCGCTTTTCTGGTGGTGACTCATGATCTGCAGCTGGCTCGTCGTATGTCGCGCCAGCTCGAGATGCGCGACGGACGCCTGACCCAGGAACTAACCTTGCTGGGGGCTGATTGATGGCCTCGCCGCTCTCCCTGTTAATCGGCCTGCGCTTTAGCCGCGGGCGTCGCCGCAGCGGCATGGTTTCGCTGATTTCTGTTATCTCAACGGTGGGTATTGCGCTGGGCGTGGCGGTACTGATCGTCGGCCTGAGCGCCATGAACGGCTTCGAGCGCGAGCTGAATAACCGCATTCTGGCCGTGGTGCCGCACGGTGAAATTGAACCGGTGAATCAGCCTTTCCACGACTGGAACGGTGTCCTGCAACGCGTTGAGAAAGTGAAGGGTATTGCCGCCGCCGCACCTTATATTAACTTCACCGGCCTGGTGGAAAACGGAGCAAACCTGCGCGCCATTCAGGTGAAGGGTGTCGATCCGCAGCAGGAGTCCCGGCTTAGCGCGCTGCCGCAGTACGTGCAAAATAACGCCTGGCAGAACTTTAAAGCCGGGCAGCAGCAAATCATTATTGGTAAAGGCGTGGCAGATGCCCTGAAGGTCAAGCAGGGCGACTGGCTGTCCATCATGATCCCCAACAACGACGGCGGCACTAAGCTTTCGCAGCCGAAACGGGTTCGCCTGCACGTAGCCGGTATTTTAGCACTCAGCGGGCAGCTGGATCACAGCTTTGCGATGGTGCCGATGAGTGACGCGCAGGCCTATCTGGATATGGGCGATAGCGTGACGGGCATTGCCATCAAGGTCAACGACGTCTTTGCCGCCAGTCAGCTGGTACGCGACGCGGGTGAAGTCACTAATGCCTATGTGTATATCAAAAGCTGGATTGGCACCTACGGCTATATGTACCGCGACATCCAGATGATCCGCGCCATTATGTATCTGGCGATGGTGCTGGTGATCGGCGTGGCCTGCTTCAATATCGTCTCCACCCTGGTGATGGCGGTAAAAGACAAAAGCAGCGACATCGCCGTGCTGCGAACGCTTGGGGCAAAAGATGGCCTGATTCGTGCCATCTTCGTCTGGTACGGTCTGCTGGCGGGCCTGTTTGGCTGCGTGAGCGGGGCGATCGTCGGCGTGCTGGCGTCCTGGCAGCTGACCGGCATTATCAACGTGATTGAAAAGCTGATCGGCCATCAGTTCCTGTCCGGGGATATCTATTTTATTGATTTTCTGCCGTCGGAGTTGCACTGGCTTGACGTATTCTACGTGCTGGTTACCGCGCTGCTGCTGAGTTTGCTCGCCAGCTGGTATCCCGCCCGCCGTGCCAGTAATATCGATCCGGCACGCGTGTTAAGTGGACAATAATTTTTCAATTTATTCCTGAATCGTTCGGGCGGTGGTGGCCAACCTGGCCGCCCGAACAAAAGGGCATCTGGAGGGGCAATGTATTACGGATTTGACATTGGCGGCACCAAAATGGCGCTTGGCGTCTATGACAGGGAGCGTCGGCTGCAATGGGAAACGCGCGTTCCCACCCCGCACGACAGCTACGAAAACTTTTTAGCGGCTATCGGCTCTCTGGTTAAAGAGGCAGATAGCCGTTTTGCTATTAAAGGCACGGTGGGCATTGGCATTCCGGGTATGCCGGTGACCGACGACGGCACGCTTTATGCGGCGAACGTCCCGGCGGCCAACGGCAAGCCTTTGCAGGCCGATCTTACTGCACTCCTTGAACGTGAGGTGCGGCTTGATAACGACGCCAACTGCTTTGCCCTCTCAGAGGCCTGGGATGATGACTTCCGTCGCTATCCGGTGGTGATGGGGTTGATTCTGGGGACCGGCGTGGGCGGTGGCATTATCGTTAACGGTAAATCCATCGCCGGGCGTAACTATATTACCGGTGAGTTTGGCCATATGCGCCTGCCGGTGGATGCGCTTGAAGTGCTCGGCCGCGATATTCCGTTAACGGGCTGCGGCTGCGGCCAGCACGGCTGCATGGAAAATTACCTTTCCGGCCGTGGGTTTGCGTGGCTCTACCAGCACTTCTACGCTGAATCCCTGGAGCCAAAGGAAATTGTTGCTCGTTTTTATACCGGGGATGATAAAGCGGTGGCGCATGTCGATCGCTTCCTCGAGCTGCTAGCCGTCTGCCTGGGCAACCTGCTGACGGGGGTGGATCCGCATCTGGTGGTGATCGGCGGAGGGCTGTCGAACTTCTCGGAAATTTATACGCAGCTGCCGGCGCGTTTGCCAAAATACCTTTTGCCGGTTGCCAAAGTGCCGCGCATTGAACCCGCCCGTCATGGCGATGCCGGGGGGATGCGCGGGGCGGCTTTCCTCCATCTCACGGAGTAATTTATGCTATCGCGTCGCCAACACCGGCTTAGCCGGTTCCGGAAAAACAAGCGTCTGCTGCGTCAGCGTCTGCGTCAGCGGGCATTTTTCAGAGACATATCAGGACCCGAAGCGATGGAAAAAACCAGAGTAGTGGTGTTAACCGGCGCCGGGATCTCCGCGGAATCGGGGATCCGCACCTTTCGTGCTACGGACGGACTGTGGGAAGAGCACCGCGTGGAAGACGTCGCCACGCCGGAAGGTTTTGCCCGTGACCCGGAGCTGGTGCAGACGTTTTATAACGCCCGCCGTCGACAGCTCCAGCAGGCAGAAATTCAGCCTAACGCGGCTCACCGTGCGCTGGCGCGGCTTGAGGAAGAGCTGGGCGACCACTTCGTGCTGATCACGCAGAATATCGACAACCTGCACGAACGGGCGGGTAATAAAAATATCATTCATATGCACGGCGAGTTGCTCAAGGTGCGCTGTGCGGCCAGCGGCCAGGTGCTGGAGTGGAAAGAGTATGTCACCCCGGAGGATCGCTGTCACTGCTGCCAGCTTTCCGCCCCGCTTCGCCCGCACATCGTCTGGTTCGGTGAAATGCCGCTGGGCATGGACGATATTTATCAGGCGCTGGCCACGGCGGATTACTTTATCGCCATCGGTACCTCCGGCCATGTTTACCCGGCGGCAGGCTTCGTGCACGAAGCTAAGCTCCAGGGCGCGCATACGGTTGAGCTGAACCTTGAGCCAAGCCAGGTTGGCAGTGAGTTCGAAGAGAAGCATTACGGGCTGGCGAGCAAAGTCGTTCCCGAGTATGTGGAAAGGTTGCTGAAAGGGCTTTGTGAGTAACAATCTCCTCACGACGGCCCTCATCCCAGGGAGGAGAGGGCCGATGGGAGGATAATTTATCGTCCCGCCTTCAATTTCTGATAGTAGGACTCATACAGCGTGCTGGCTTCGCCCACGTCGTTCTGCCATTCCCCGTTTTTCAATACCGCTTCGTCCGGGTACAGCGTCTTATCTCCTGCGACTTCTTTTGGCAGCAGCTTACGGGCCTCAAGATTGGGCGTCGGGTAGCCGATGGTTTCTGCCACCTGTTTGGCCACGTCCGGACGCAGCAGGAAGTTGATCAGCTTCAGCGCCCCGTCGAGGTTTTTCGCATTCGCCGGAATAGACAGGTTATCCATCCAGAAAATTCCGCCTTCCTTCGGCCAGACGATGTCCAGCGGCGTACCGGCCTGACGCGCGACATACGCAGAACCGTTCCACACCATCCCAAGATTGACTTCCCCTTCCATATACGGGTTCGCCGGGTTGTCCGAGTTGAAGGCCGCAACGTTTGGCATGAGTTTTTGCAGCTCGTGATAAGCCGCTTCAATCTCTTTCGGATCGGTGGTGTTACCGGACAGGCCAAGCTTGCGCAACGCCATCTGGAAGACCTCGCGGGCGTCGTCGGTCAGCAGCAGGCTCTGCTTGTATTCCGGCTTCCACAGGTCTGCCCAGCGGGTGACGGTTTTCGGATCTATTTCGTCGCCGTTCACGCCGATGGCGGTGGCGCCCCAGATATACGGAATGGAGTAATCGTTATTCGGGTCGAACGGTTTGTTCAGCATCTCGGGGTCGAGATTTTTGAAATTGGTCAGCTTGTTCTTGTCGATCTTCTGGATCATGCCCTCTTTGCGCATTTTGGCTACAAAGTAGGTGGACGGCACAACTAAATCATAGGCGCCGTCTTTGTAAGTCTTAAGCTTGGCGTACATGGTTTCATTCGACTCGTAGGTCGAATAGATAACCTTGATGCCCGTCTCTTTGGTGAACTGTTCGAGCAGGCCAGGAGGCACGTACTCGGTCCAGTTGTAGAAGTAGAGCGTTTTGCCGTCATCGGCGTGCGCAGCGTTCATTCCCAGCGCCAGTGCACCCGCAGCAAGCAGGTGGCGTGACCATTTTTTCATTTAAACGTCCCCTGAGTCTTAGTTTTATCACGAAGGATCAGCTGGGAGGCCAGAACCAGGCCCAGCGAGAGTACTAAAAGAATGGTTGCCAGCGCGTTCACCTCGGGCGAGACGCCGACTTTCACCATCGAATAGATCTTCAACGGTAAAATCTCATAGCCAGGCCCGGTCACAAAGGAGGAGACAACCACATCGTCCATCGACAGGGTAAAGCTCAGTAGCCAGCCTGCGGCGACGGCGGGCATCGCCAGCGGCAGGAGAATTTTGCGCAGGATGGTCATTTCACTGGCGCCCAGGTCTTTCGCCGCTTCCAGCATGCGTACGTCGAACCCTTTCAGACGCGAGTAGACCGTTACCACCACAAACGGCAGGCAGAAGGTGATATGCGAAAAAAGCAGCGACCAGAAGCCAAGCGAGATGCCGAGCAGCATAAAGAGCACCAGCAGAGATATCGCCATCACGATATCCGGCGACATCATCACTACAAACAGCATACCGCTGACGAAAGGCTTACCGCGGAAGCGATAGCGGTAAAGCGCCACCGCCGTGAGCGAGCCAATCAGCGTGGCAAAGGTGGCGGAAAACACGGCCATCGTCAGGGAGTGCTGCGCCGCCTGCAACAGGCTGTCGTTATTCATCAGCAGGCTATACCACCTGGTGGTAAAGCCCTGCCAGTTAATCCCGAAGCGTGAACTGTTAAACGAGTTGACGATCAAGATGATGATCGGGATGTAGAGATACGCATAAATGGCGGTCATATAGCCGCCGCGGAACAGGCGACCCATCATTCTAACTCCACTTTCTTATTCAACATGCGCGCCGCGCGCCAGTAAATCAGCAGCATAAAGCCCATTACCAGCGTCAGCGTAATGCTGGTGGCCGAGCCGAACGGCCAGTCGCGGATATTCAGGAACTGACTTTTGATGACATTGCCGATAAGCAGGTTTTTCGCGCCGCCCATTAAATCGGAGACGTAAAACAGCCCCATTGCAGGCAGCATTACCAGCAGACAGCCGGCGATAATGCCCGGCATGGTCAGCGGCAGGATAATACGCACGAAGGTTTGCAATTTGCTGGCACCCAGATCGCGAGCAGCCTCCAGCAGCGGCTTATCGAGCTTCTCAATGCTGGAGTATAGCGGCATCACCATAAACGGCAGCAGGATATAGACGAGGCCAAGGATCACCGCGCTCTCGGTATACATAATCCGCAAGGGGGTATCGATCACGCCAAGCCAGAGCAAAAACGCGTTGAGGTAGCCTTTGGTGCTAAGGAAGATTTTCAGCCCGTAGATACGAATCAGCGAGTTTGTCCAGAAAGGCACAATCAGCAGGAAGAGCAGCAGCGGACGTACGCGCGCCGGGAGCCGAGCCAGGAACCAGGCAAAAGGATAGCCGAGCAGCAGGCAGGCGAGGGTGGCAATCAGCGCCATATTAAGCGAGTGCAACAGCACCTGCGCATACAGCGGATCGGCCAGGCGAACATAGTTATCCAGCGTGAAAACCATGCTGACAAAGCTGGCATCATCACGCGTCAGGAAACTGGTGCCGATAATCATTAGGTTGGGCAGGAAGACAAACAGCACCAGCCAGCCCACGATGGTGGCGATCACCACATTCTGGAATTTACGCGAGCTCTTCATCGGCGAGTACAACCTCCCAGCTTTCAACCCAGGTAACGGCCATTTTTTGATCCAGCGAGTGGTCGAAGTCCGGATCGTCTTCGTTAAAGAACTCGCTGACCATCACCATTTTGCCGTTTTCAAGTTCAACGCTGGATTCCAGCGTCATGCCCTTGTAGTTGCGTTCACGCACATAGCCAATTAAACCGTCGGCCTCGGTCGCCTCATAGATCTCTTCCACGCGGAGATCTTCCGGGCGCAACAGAACTTTCAGCTTCTGGCCTGGGGTGACGGGGAAGGTGACGTAGATATGGCATTCGCGGCCTTCCACGTTTGCGCGCACGCGGTGGTTATCCGTCCGTTCAATCACGGTGGCTTCGAAGATATTGATTTCGCCAATAAAGCTCGCCACGAAGAGGTTTTTTGGCTCTTCGTAAATTTCACGCGGCGTGCCATCCTGCTCGATACGACCTTCGCGCATCACCACGATACGGTCTGACATGGTCAGCGCCTCTTCCTGATCGTGAGTGACGAAGACAAAGGTAATGCCGAGTTTGCGCTGCAGCGCTTTTAACTCGTTCTGCATCTGCTTACGCAGCTTGTAATCCAGCGCGGAGAGAGACTCATCGAGCAGCAGCAGGCGGGGTTTATTGACGACGGCCCGGGCAATGGCAACGCGCTGTTGCTGACCGCCGGAAAGCTGGTGTGGTTTACGCTGGGCAAACTCTGCAAGCTGCACCATTTTTAACGCTTCCGTCACCCGGGGAGGGATTTCGGCGGCAGGCGTTTTTTGCATCCTCAGGCCAAAGGCGACGTTTTCAAAAACCGTCATATGAGGAAACAGGGCGTAGCTCTGGAACACGGTGTTGACGTGGCGATGTTCCGCCGGGACCTGCGTGATGTCCTCGCCATCGAGCGAAATCACGCCCGTATCGACATTTTCCAGCCCGGCAATCAGCCGCAGCACCGTGGTTTTGCCGCAGCCAGAAGGGCCGAGCAAAGTCAGGAATTCACCATTATTGATGGTGAGTGAGAAATCAGAAATAACGGTTTTACCATCAAAGCTCTTACCTACTCCCGCAAGATTAACCAGCGGAGAGAGCGAACGAAGCTGTGTTTTCAATTTTTTACGCTGTCCCATAAATAACGCATCGGATAACGCCGCGATGCGGGGTTTGTGAGTAACCACCTTGAGGTCTGGCACATTCAATAAGGGCTGGCATTCTACGGCAAAGTCCCAAAATCGCCAATCCTTGTTGCCTTTATGAGCCTGTATTTCCACTATGTTTAACTTAAAAGGACGGGGTTCGACTAAAAAATGCAGCACTTCACCCAATGATGTCGCCAGACGACGGCTTCAGGCTACATTATGACTATTTTCGTGTGTAGCGGGCTAAAAGTGACCTGACGCAATATTTCGCCGTGACGGCTTAATGATAATAACGTCACAAAAAATGAGGGTGGCTTAATGGATAAATTACTTGAACGTTTCCTGCACTATGTCTCTCTGGACACGCAGTCAAAGCCCGGTGTTAAACAGGTGCCGAGCACCGAGGGGCAATGGCGGCTGTTGCGGCTGCTGAAAGACCAGATGACTGAGCTGGGGCTGGTGAACGTCACCCTGAGCGACCACGGGACGGTGATGGGGACGCTGGAGTCCAATATCATCAAAGCGGTACCGGCGATTGGCTTTATCGCTCATGTTGATACCGCCCCGGACCTGACCGGCAAAAACGTTAATCCGCAGATCGTCGAGAACTATCGCGGCGGCGATATCGCCCTGGGCATTGGTGATGAGGTGCTCTCCCCGGTGATGTTCCCCGTGCTGCACCAGCTGCTGGGCCAGACGCTGATCACCACCGACGGCAAAACCTTGCTGGGCGCGGACGATAAAGCGGGCGTGGCCGAAATCATGACGGCGCTGGCGGTGCTGAAAGAAAAGAGAATTCCCCACGGCGATATTCGCGTGGCCTTTACGCCGGATGAAGAGGTGGGCAAGGGCGCGAAGTTCTTCGACGTGGACGCCTTCGATGCGCGCTGGGCCTATACGGTGGACGGCGGCGGCGTCGGTGAGCTGGAATGTGAAAACTTCAACGCCGCCTCGGTGACAATCAAGATCGTCGGCAACAATGTGCACCCAGGCTCGGCGAAAGGCGTGATGGTTAACGCCCTGTCGCTGGCCGCGCGCATTCATGCGGAAGTCCCGGCTGACGAAAGCCCGGAGTGCACTGACGGCTATGAAGGTTTCTATCATCTGCAAGGGATCAAAGGCACGGTAGACAAAGCCGAGATGCACTACATCATCCGCGACTTTGACCGCGAGCAGTTTGAAGCGCGCAAACGCAAAATGATGGAGATAGCCAAAAAAGTCGGCAAGGGCCTGCACCCGGACTGCTATATAGAGCTGATTATTGAAGACAGCTACTACAATATGCGCGAGAAGGTGGCTGAGCATCCGCATATCGTGGATGTCGCCCGCCAGGCCATGCTGGACTGCAATATTACGCCGATCATCAAACCCATCCGCGGCGGCACCGATGGCGCACAGCTCTCCTTCAAAGGTCTGCCGTGCCCGAACCTGTTTACCGGCGGCTATAACTACCATGGCAAACACGAATTTGTGACCCTGGAAGGTATGGAGAAAGCGGTAGCGGTGATTGTGCGCATTGCGGAGCTGACGGCTAAGCGGGGCTAAGTGTTTCACTGGGCGCAGGCTTTAGCCGGTGCCCTTTTTTATTGTTTATAAGCTTGGGGAGCCCAGGCTTAAGCTATACCTTAATTTATTCTTTCCTCCTTGTTTCCTGGCCGTTATTTTATCCCACACGTAGGTTGCGCAGGACATTTCCCCCTCAATCCTGATATTCCACAAATGCGTCACAGAGAGAAACTCAAAATGACGAAACATTTTTTATCTTAATATGGGGATATGAGCGTTTTCCGCCAGGTTTTAGCCGCCCGTTACTGGATGAGGCGCTGGTCCCCTCAACGCGAGCCATCTATCCCTGGCTGCTGTTGTAGCTGTTTCCCCTGTGCAGCGCCGTGGCTCTGGCCGCGGTTTGAGCCGATCTATTCCTTACTGCTCAGCGGTGCATCTTACAGCGACTCGCGCAGCAGCAGCGGGCTTTCCACGCGAACGGTATCGCAATGTGTTTGCTGATTAATGATGTGCAGCGCACTCAGGCGGCCAATTTCATAATGCGGTAGCTGTACCGTCGACAGCGGCGGGATGAACAGATCGCCAATACCCACCATATTGTCGTAGCCCAGCACTGCCATGTCCTGCGGGATGCGTAGTCCCTGCGCAAGCAGCGTCTGATACACCATAAACGCGATGCGATCGTTACCGCAGATCACCGAGTCGTAGCGCTGCCTGCCGCGTTGAATATGCGCCAGCAGCAGGTCGGGGATATCGCGATAGTGCTCATCGCCGAACGCCATATACGCGTGGTCGAGCTGGTCTGGATCGACGCCGACTTCACGGCACGCGCGTTCCAGCCCCTGACGGCGGCGGATAGTGGCCAAATGTTTCGCAGGTAAGTGCAGACAGAGGGGACGACGATAGCCTGCTGCCAGCAGCGCCTTTACCGCGGTGTACTGACCCTGTTCATCGTCCGGGATATAGCTTGCCACCGGATCGTGCAGGCTTTCACAGTTCGCCAGCACGCAGGGCAGTGTCAGCAGCCTGGCGGGCAGCGGAACCTGTCGCAGACCCATGGTGGTATAGATAATGCCGTCCGGACGGTGAGAGAGCAGAAGATCGACCATGGTTTCCGGGCTGTCATCGGAAAACATGTTGACCACAAAACTGTTCCAGCCGTGGGCGCGGGCGGTTTCTTCGATGGATAGGGTGATCTCCACCGAGAAGGGGGTGGTCACCGTATCCAGCGCAAGAACGCCGATGGTGCAGGGGGAGGCATGAGCTCCGCGGACCTTCTTTGCTGACAGATCCGGCACATAGTTCGTCTGCCTGATGGCTTCTTGTACGCGGGCCAGGGTTTCAGGCTTTAGCCGCTCCGGGCTGTTGAGCGCGCGGGAAACGGTCATCAGCGATACGTTTGCCAATTTTGCCACATCTTTCAGGGAGGCCATTGTCTTACTCCATCATTACCGCGTTGCGAAAGCTTTATTACTAAGTTGCTGATGTGAAAGGATCATACGCTATTCTTTTTCGGGCGTGTCGCAAACCTTTCACTCCCCGGGTTGATCCTGATCTCACTTTTGTTATGTTAACGTTAACTTTTGTGATTAACATCATAAATGCCAGCAAAACGGCGTGATGGCAATCTTTTGTTAACGTTACCATTTGCGCATTGACCCTACATGAGATCGCCACGATGAAAGTCCATCCCTCTCAAAGTTATCCTTTACTCAGTGCCTTGCTGTTCTTCTTTTTTGTCACCTGGTCCTCCTCAGGCTCGCTGCTTTCTATCTGGCTGCATCAGGAAATCGGGCTAAAAGCGGGGGATACGGGGATTATTTTTGCAGTGCTGTCGATCTCGGCGCTGTGCGCGCAGATTTGCTACGGCTTTATTCAGGACAAGCTTGGCCTGCGCAAGCATCTGCTGTGGTATCTCACGGCGATGCTGAGCCTTTCCGGCCCGTGCTATCTGCTGTTCGGGCATCTGCTGAAGTTCAACATCTTGCTCGGCAGCGTGTTCGGCGGCATTTTCATCGGTCTGACTTTTAACGGCGGCATCGGCGTGCTGGAATCCTATACCGAGCGGGTAGCGCGTCAGAGCCAATTCGAATTCGGCAAAGCGCGGATGTGGGGGTCGTTAGGCTGGGCGGTAGCGACGTTTTTTGCCGGGTTGCTGTTTAACATCGATCCGAGGCTGAATTTTGTGGTGGCCAGCTGTTCCGGTCTGGTGTTTATGGTGCTGCTGGCCCGGCTGCGGGTCTCCTCTGCGCCCCATGCCATGCAGGAGGCCGTGGCGGGTGGCAAAGTGACGCTGCACGACGCGCTGCGTCTGCTGACCCTGCCGCGCTTCTGGGCGCTGGTGTTCTTCGTCGTCGGCACCTGTATTTACAGCGTGTACGATCAGCAATTCCCGGTCTATTTCTCGTCGCAGTTCGCCACGCCGCAGGAAGGAAATGCGATGTACGGCTATCTGAACTCGTTCCAGGTCTTTCTTGAAGCGGTGGGGATGTTCTGCGCGCCGTGGCTGGTGAATCGCGTGGGCGCTAAAAATGGCCTGATCTTCGCAGGCATGGTGATGGCGATGCGTATGATCGCCTCCGGTCTGGTGGAAGGGCCGCTGCTGATCTCGATTACCAAACTGCTGCACGCCGTCGAGCTGCCGGTACTGCTGGTGGCGATCTTCAAATACAACAGCTTGCATTTCGACAGGCGTTTGTCATCAACGCTCTATTTGGTGGGCTTCGCCTGCACCAGTTCGGTGATCGCCTCGGTGCTGTCGCCGCTGGCGGGCTACAGCTACGAAAAATATGGCTTCGCTGAATCCTATCTGTTTATGGGCTCGCTGGTGTTCTGCATCACCTTTATCTCCCTATTTTTGCTGCGAACCGGCGATGTTTCGGCGGATCCGCAGGTCGCCAGACTTTCCACTATTTGAATGAAAAGAGTGAAAATAATGACCTACTCAATTGCTAATGCTGAACAGGAAATTAAAGCGAAGTGCGATGCGCTCAACCTGCGCTGGTATCCGCGCTACCATCTGGCCGCACGAGCGGGCTGGATGAACGATCCCAACGGACTGGTGTGGTTCGACGGCTGGTATCACGCCTTTTACCAGCATCATCCGTACTCCACGCAATGGGGACCGATGCACTGGGGACATGCGCGCAGTCAGGATCTGCTGCACTGGGAGCATTTACCCGTGGCGATTGCCCCGGAAGGGCCGGAAGATAAAGATGGCTGCTTTTCCGGCTCGGCGGTGGTGGACGGCGACACCCTGGCGCTGATCTACACTGGACATAAGTTTCACGGTGACGCCAGTAACGAAGACAACCTCTATCAGGTGCAGTGTCTGGCAACCAGCCGCGACGGTATTCACTTTGAGCGGCAGGGCATTGTGGTGGACACGCCGCCAGACGTGCACCATTTCCGCGATCCGAAAGTCTGGCGCGAAGGGGATGACTGGTACATGATCGTCGGCTCACGCCAGGGCGAGACCGGGCAGGTGCGTCTGTATCGCTCAGCGGATCTGCGCCAGTGGCAGGAAGAAGGTGTACTGGACGAAGCGGAAGCGGGAATGGGGTTCATGTGGGAATGCCCGGACTTCTTCACCCTGGGTAATCAGCGTGTGCTGATGTTCTCTCCGCAGGGTATGACTGCTCAGGGATTCAAAAATCGCAATCTGTTCCAGAGCGGCTATCTGCTGGGGGACTGGCAGCCCGGGCAGCCGTTTGTTCGTGACGGTGAGTTTGTCGAAATGGATCATGGTCATGACTTTTACGCCCCTCAGAGCTTTCTGACACCTGACGGACGACGCATTGTCATTGGCTGGCTGGATATGTGGGAATCACCGCTGCCGGAGCAGCAGGATGGCTGGGCCGGTATGCTCTCCCTGCCGCGAGAGCTGAGCCTCAGCGCCGATAATCGTCTGCAAATGCGCCCGGCCAAAGAGGTGGAAAGCCTGCGTCAAAGCTGGTTCCCGTGGGCGGTCAGCACGCTGAACAATCAACAGATCGGCGTGGCGAAAAATGCCGAAGCTGTGGAAGTTGTGCTCAACTGGAAAACGGCTGACAGCAATGCTGAACAGTATGGCCTGAGCCTCGGTGAGGGGCTGCGGGTATATGTTGATGCCCAGCAGCAGCGTCTTGTGCTGGAACGTCACTATCCGCAGCACGGTTTATGCGGGACGCGTAGCGTGCCGTTAACCCTCAATCGCGATCTGCATCTGCGGCTGTTTATCGACAGCTCATCCGTTGAAGTCTTTGTCAATAACGGTGAGGCATGTCTCAGTAGTCGTATTTATCCGGATACCGGACGTCGTGAATTGCAGTTATTTGCCTGGAGCGGCAAGGCATCATTATTCGACGGCGGCGCATGGCAGCTTGAATAAATAAAACAGACATTAAAAATAACCCGTCCCTGGCGACGGGCGGGTTATTGCTGTCTCTCTCGCCGGATTATCCCCTACGCAATAATAATAAAGGTTTCCCGATGAAAATAATCTTAATCGGTTGTATGTTGACGTCTGTATTTAGCGGCGTGGCCTGCGCGCGCGATAGCCTTTCTCTTGAAGAACGGCTGACACAAATGGAAAACCGACTAAAAACCACCGAAGCGCGCGCCGCCAGCGCGGAAGCTGAGATCCGTACTTTAAAGCAGCATCAGCCCCGCGCTATTGCCAGCAGCGCACCGGCAAAACCCTCGCTACAGGTTAACGATAACGTCGATTTAAAATTCTATGGCGATGTTGAATTTAATCTGGACGGGGCCAGCCGTACCGGTGGCCTTACCTCGCTTAAAACCAGCGCCAATAAAAAATGGACGCCGGGTGAAAAAGAACGCTGGGATATTAACGGGCGCATTCTTCTTGGTTTTGATGGCATGAGAAAGGGCACTGACGGCAAATTTGCCGGTTTCAGCGTGCAGCCGCTGGCGGACATGAGCGGCAAAATGAATCTCGACGACGCGGCATTTTTCTTCGGTCAGCAGGATGACTGGAAAATTAAAATAGGTCGCTTTGAAGCATGGGACATGTTCCCGTTAAATCAGGATACCTTTATTGAATATTCCGGTAATACTGCCAACGACCTCTACAGCGACGGTTACGGCTATATCTATATGATGAAAGAAGGGCGAGGCCGCAGCAATAGCGGCGGTAATTTCCTGCTCAGCAAAAATAGAGATAACTGGTATTTCGAGGTCAATACGCTGGTTGAAGATGGCAGTTCGCTCTTCGTCGATCGCAACTATCACGGCAACGCACTGGATAACCGTAAAAACGTGGTGTATGTCCGTCCGGTGGTCGCGTGGCAGTCCGGCCCGTGGTCGGTGGCCGCCGCACTGGAGAGCAATTTAGTGAATAACGCCTATGGCTATAAGCAGGAGAACGGTCGCTTTGAGGATCAGTCCAGCCGCACCGGTTACGGCATGACAATGAGCTGGAACACGTTGAAAACCGACGCGGAAAACGGTGCGGTAGTCAATGTGAGCACGGCTTATCTCGATGCGGCAGACGAAAAGGACTTCAGCGTCGGTATCAACGCATTGTGGCATCGCGTGGAATTAGGCTACATCTATGCCCACAACAAAATCGACCAGTTCAACATGGCAGGCGTAAGCGCCGACTGTGACAGCGACTGCGCGATCCTCGCCCCGGGCCGCTACGACATTCACACTGTCCATACTTCATGGCAACTACCGAACATTATGGATATGCCCAATTTCATTATTTACCTCGGGGCATACGCCTCCTGGCTTGATACCTCGGCGTCTGAAAGCGGCAGCAACGACGAACGCTACGGCGCACGGGTACGCTTTAAATATCTGTTCTGATAGCTGATTTATGTTAAGGGGAATTTATGAAGATCTGGGCATTAGGCGACGCGGTAATTGATTTATTGCCACTGGGGGAAATGCAGTTCAGCGCCTGCGCGGGCGGTGCGCCGTTCAATGTCGCGGTCGGGGCAGCGCGTCTGGGATGCGACAGCGGTTTTATCGGTCGAACCGGCGATGATCCGTTCGGCCATTTTCTGCAAAATTCGCTGGCTGAGCAAGGCGTGGATACCCGGCATATGCAGTTCGATACGCAGCACCGGACCAGTACCGTACTGGTTTCCCTCGGTGACGAAGGCGATCGCAGTTTTACCTTTCTGGTCGATCCCTCAGCCGATCAGTTTTTGACAGCCGACATTCTTCCGGAGCTGGGTAACGACATTCTGCATTTTTGCTCGCTGGCGCTGGTCGCTACGGCTTGCCGCGAAACGCTGGTTCGCGCTATTGGCCGTATCAAGCAGGGAGGTGGCCTGTTGAGTTTTGACATCAATCTGCGTGAGCAAATGTGGCCGGATGCGCAGGAAATGTATGACACCGTACATCATTTTGCGCACCAGGCCGATATTCTTAAACTTTCACAGGAGGAGCTGTACTGGTTAACGGGCACCACGCAGTATGAAAAAGCACTGAGGATCTTACACCGCTATCCGTCACGCCTGAAGGTGGTGACATGTGGGTCTGAAGGGTCAATGGTGTTATGGCTAAATCAGGTGATTCAGGTGAGCGCATACAATGTGACAAGTCTCGATACGACCGGTGCGGGCGATGCCTTTATGGCTGGATTACTGGCAAGTCTGGCACAGGGCAATCAGTTAGACGGGCTGGTGCAGCTCAAACAGGCTTTGACGCAAGCTAGTGCCTGTGGGGCGTTGGCAACCACGGCGAAAGGGGCGTTAACCGCTCTGCCTGATGCGCAGGGGGTGATGGCGTTCAGGGAGTCAACGCACGAGCTGCTGTTTAACATAGAGGAAATCCGTTAGCCTGCGGGCTAAAAAAGGGGCGACTTGCGTGGCGGTCTGTACGATGACTTGCTGTACGGCTCCATGGCCGCCAGTTCGCTCCGGCTTCCCGCTATCAGCGAACTGGCGGCCGTAAAATATGACAACACTCATGGCGAACTTTCTGTCCTGAATGGCACAAACGGAAAGATCTCCCCCGGTGCTTAACTGCTATATCTCAAGCAACGTTTAATTGAACGCTAAAACAGGAGCGAATTGAATGCTGAGAGGGAAAAGAGCGGTTGTAACCGGAGGAGGCAATGGATTTGGCCAGGCGCTGGTTGTCTGGCTCGCCCGGGAAGGGGTCGACGTGGATTTTTGCGCGCGGCGACCCGAGGACATTCAGATAACATGCAGTATCCTTTCATCAGAAGGCGGTAAGGCAAGGGGATATGTGTGTGATTTAACCCGGCCAGAATCAATTGAATATTTCTCCCGGCAGATAATAAATTCTGGTGCTCCGGTAGATATTCTTATTCTCAACGCAGCGCAATGGTTGTCTGGGAAATTAGATGACCAGCCGGCAGCGGAATGCGTCAATACTATATATTCTGGCCTTACTGGCTCAATTTTGCTTACCCAGGCTTTACTTCCGTGCTTAAAACGCTCCTCAAGTGCAGACATCATTTCAGTTATTTCTGCATGTGGAATTCCTGGTTTTACTGATTCAATTGCACATCCCGCCTTTTTTGCGAGTAAGCATGGCCTGAGTGGATTCACACAGACATTGTCACACCAGCTTGCGAAGGAGAATATTCGTGTAACAGGTTTGTATCCACCCGACTTTGAAACCGGTGATTTGGACGAACATTCGAATAATACTTTTGAGGGGGGAGAGCAGTTGTTGAACGGACGTTCTATCTGGGAAACCATACGTTTTATACTGATACAGCCTCGAAACTGTCATATCAGTACAGTCTATTTTCAGGGGCCTACACGGGAAAGTTTAGCGCGCGTAAACAGGTAGCTCATGTTTTCACGGATTCCGCTGCGACAATGTTTTGCTTAGCGCAGTTAATCCGGATGACGTTTTAAAATTGTTCCGGGAAGACATTCCCGGTTATTTTGATTTTAAGAGAGATGTTGCCTTTAAGTTTGATAGCGAATGACAGGACTTTGTACCACCATTCTCGTTAAATTACGCATCAAGGCCGGTGATCCGCACCAGATGTACGGTGAGCCAGAGCAGTTCGTTCCCGCCGAGCGTGATATCAAGCTGAGCGTTGACATAATCGCGAATCAGCAGCGCGCAGCGGTAGGCTTCCGGATACTCCTTAATGACCTGAACCAGCAAAAAACCGTCCCGCGCGCTGTCCAGTTCTCCCTCCTGTAAACGCTGAAGGAAGAATTGCATGTGGATCAGAAAGCGCGAGTAGTTAATTGATTCGGTGTCTATCTCCTGCTTAAAGTGGTACTGCACGAGATTAAAAATATCCTTCATCATTTTCACCGACTGCATGGTCTGTGCCACGTCGTCGCCCTCGCTCTGGCCATTCACCAGATGAAAAGCAATATTACAGGCTTCCTCTTCCGGGAGTTTAATAGCGTACTGCTGGCAAATCATCGCCACCGCCTCGCTGGCGACGCGGAACTGCTGTGGATAAAAGCGCCTGACTTCCGGCAGCAGGCGATTTTGAATCGCGATCCCTTTCCGGCTACGCTCGATGGCAAAAGCCAGATGGTCGGCGAGGGTAAAGAAAATCTGCTCGCGAACCTTGCTGGCAAGCTGTGTGTTGGCGCGGGAAATAATCATGGCGGCCATTTCGATAACCTCATCCGGGATGGCAGAAAGTGCCTCAAGATAGCCGCTGCGTCTGCCGAGCGCCTGGGTGACGAACAGCTTTTCTATCCTTTCTGGGGCAATGTTATCGCCTGGCCTGCTGTTAAAACCAATGCCTTTTCCCATGACGATAACCTCCCTGTTATCGTCATCCATTGAGAGCACCAGACTATTATTGAGCACCTTCTGAACAATCATCTCTGAGACTCGTCGTGATTACCGTTTTGCATGATGACATCCTTATACCACCAGAAACTGCGTTTGCGGATCCTTTGTAAGTTCTTGAGATTATCCTCGCCGCGATCGACATAAATAAAACCGTAGCGCTTGGCGTATCCCTGATGGGTGCTTACCACATCAATAGCCGCCCACGGGCAGTACCCTATCAGATCCACGCCGTCGGCAATCGCCAGGCGCATCTGCTCGATATGCGCCTCTAAGAAAGCGATACGGTAATCGTCATTCACCGTACTATCATGCTCGAGCTTATCCGGTGCGCCCATGCCGTTTTCGCTAATCAGAATCGGCAGGCCGTAGCGCTCGCACACTTTACGCAGCGTCAGGCGTAGCCCCACCGGGTCAACAACCCAGCCGTACGGGGTTTTGTCGACCCACGGGTTTTCCGCTGGCCGATAAACGCCTTCCTCGCCCAGCATAATTTGCTGGTCGCCCGCGCGAGGCGCGACATCTCCGCCATCGCCCCGGCTGGCGGCAATGGTGGCGGTTGAGTAATAGTTGATGGCGATAAAGTCCGGCCGTCCCTGCTGCAAAATCAGCGCATCTTCTGGCTGCATGTCTGGCGCGAGGCCGCGGTCCTGCAGATAAGCCCACGCCAGGGCGTTATAGCGGCCCTGCACCGCAACATCAAGAAAGCTCCAGCAGCGAAGCGTTTCCCAGTTATGCGCGGCAATGGCGTCCTCTGGCCTGCAGCTTTCGGCATACATCGAGGTGGTATTGATAGCCGGGCCGATACGCAGCCCGGGAAATTCGCGATGGCAAAGGGCAAAGATTTGCGCCTGCGCCAGCATCATATGGTGGTTTTGCTGGTAGAGCGCCTTTTTGTCCGGCAGCTCGCGATCCGCGGGCACGCCAATCGCACCGGGATGGAGAATCAGAGTGTTCTGCTCGTTAATGGTCAGCCAGAGCGGGACTTTATCGGCGAACTCCCTGAACAGCAGTCGGGCATAGCGCACGAACGCTTCGCCGGTTTTTCTGTTCAGCCAGCCGCCTTTCAGCTCCAGTGCCCAGGGCAGGTCGAAATGGTACAGCGTGACTATCGGCGCGATCCGGTGGCGCACCAGGGCGTCAATCAGACGGTGATAAAAGGCCAGCCCGGCAGGGTTCACTGCGCCGTCGCCGTCCGGGATCACCCGCGACCAGGCCACTGAAAAGCGGTAGGCCTTAAGCCCCATCTGCGCCATCAGGGCGACATCTTCCTCCACGCGATGATAATGGTCGCTGGCGACACGGAAATCAGCCGTTCCCGCCGGATGGCTGAGCATATCGACCACCGATGGCCCTTTACCGTCTTCATTCCACGCGCCCTCTACCTGATAAGCAGAGGTAGACGCCCCCCACAGAAAACCGTCTGGAAACCGGGCCTGCTGCTGATAAATCATGCCTGTGTCTCCTTAGCGGCTTGCACCATCAGTTGTTCGCCAGAATCGACCTGCCCGGTGGCGGTAAGGCGCAGGGAATGCTGATCATCGCCATTTACCACAATCACCGGAGTAATCAGGTCATACCCGGCCTGTTCGATGGCAGGGATATCGAAGCGGATCAGCTCCTGTCCGGTTTTCACTTCATCGCCAACCTTCAGCGATGAATGAAAGTGTTGGCCGTTAAGATTAACGGTATCAATACCAATATGGATCAACAGTTCAAGACCGCTTTCGCTTTGCAGGCCAACGGCATGGCAGGATGGCAGGAACATCATTACCGTACCGTTAAACGGCGCGCGCAGCACCCCTTCCTGCGGACGAATTGCCACGCCTTCTCCCAGCAGGCCACCGGAAAAAACGTCATCATTCACTTCGTTTAGCGCCACCACCTGGCCGCGTAGCGGACTTAGCACTTCAACTTCGCCTTTGTTTGGCGTGCTAACGTCAGGCTGTGGTGCCGCGCTAATCTCTTCTTGATCTTCAGGCGTATCCTCAAAGCCGATAAACCAGGTCAGGGTGAAGGTCACCACAACGGCTATCCCGCAGGTCACCAGCGCATGGACGATGTTCATAGGGTTTTCACCGATAAACGCCGGTAGCGCGGCAAGGCCTGGAGAGACAAAAGCATACCGCACCAGTCCGCTAAAACCGGCATACATCCCGGCGCAGCCGCCACCGATCATCGCGGCAATTAATACGCGGCGGAACTTGAGCAGCACCCCGTACAGCGCCGGCTCAGTGATCCCCAGCAGCGCGGTAAAGCCTGATGAAGAGGCCAGCTGGCGCAGGTTGCTATTTTTGGTTTTCAGCGCCACACACAACGTGGCTGCGCCCATTGCGACGTTTGATGCCAGCATGCCCGGCCCGTTAATCATTTCGTAGCCGTTTTTGCTCAGCTGACCGGTAGCGATTGGCGTCATCGCCCAGGCGGTTCCGGTAATAATCAGGAAGGGTTGCAGGGTGCCCATCAGCATCGGGATTAACCAGCTCACGTGGCGGTCGATAGCGCCTGCGCCCGCGGCCACCAGATCGTTAAGTAAAATGCCCGCAGGGCCGACCACCACCAGCGCCAGCGGCGCAGCGATTAGCAGAATCAGCATCGGCTTAACGAAGAATTTAATAATCGAGGGAGAAACCTTTTCGGCGAAGCGTTCAACCCATGACATCAACCACACCGTCAGAATGATCGGCAGCACCGACCCGGCGTAATCGGAAAGCAGTACGCGGATCCCGACAAAATCAACCGCTTTACCGGCCGCCAGCATCTGGCCGATACCCGGATGCAGCAGCACGCCCGCCAGGGTCATCGCCAGAATCGGGTTGCATTCAAACTTCAGCGCTGCCCCGTAGGCCAACAGGACTGGCAGGAAGAAGAAGGCGGCATCGGCAATGATATTGAGCAGCTGGTACGTTGAGCTGGTTTCACTGATAAGCCCCGTTAGCTTGAGGATCGCCAGCAGCGCTTTAATCATCCCCGCACCGGTAATGGCCGGGATCACCGGAGTGAAGGTGGTCGAAATTACGCTGATAATGCGCGCCACGATACTCCCGGGTCTGGCATTTTTATCGCCGCCGGCGGGGCTTTTGTTGTCCGGCAGCGCTTTATTGAGCAGGCGATAAACCTGTTGCACCTCATTGCCGATAACAATCTGGAACTGGCCGCCTTTCTCGACGACGCTGATCACCCCGGGGATAGTGCCAATCTGCGCGTCCTTGACCTTCGCGCGGTCGTTGAACTCCATGCGCAGTCGGGTCGCGCAATGGGTGAGCATACGGATATTCTCCGCACCTCCCACTGAGAGAAGGATTTTTTCTGCTATTTCTTGATAGTTCATAGTGTTCCCTGGTGTTGGGGCAAAAAAAAAGACCAAAACAGAGACGCTCCCCTTGGCGGGAGAGCATTTCTATTTTGGTCTTGCCTGCTTTCGCAGTAGCACGCCATCATAAAAATGGGTTATTTCGGCGGATTATCTAAGTGGCCTTAGCCTGTTTCAATCGTTATAGATAAAAAATGTGATCTGCATTGATTAAAAGGGTGAAAAGGTCAGGGGCAGCCGCTGCGTGAGTTTTGAGTTTTTGCTCATCAGATCCGTATTTCTCAGCCCGCTGCCAAAGAGTTGCCGCCGGGACACTGTCTGGCGCTCACGGAAGTTAGCCTACGGGATCGAGATGAATCATGACATTAAGGACATTCAGGGCGCTCATCACTCTCTTTCTGGCCTCTACGGCGATGTCATGACCTTCTCGGATGCTGAGATCCCCATTCACCTCCAGATGGACATCAACGAGGGCAAAGTCACCCATCTTACGCGTTTTCAAATCATGTACGCCTGCCACGCCAGCGGTAGATAACAGGCAATTTCTTATTTTTTGTTCCATTTCCGCATCAACGGAACGATCCATCAGGTCCTGCAGGGCATCTGAGGAAAAATGGACGCCCATCCGGGTAATCAGGATACCGACCACCAGGGTTGCCAGTAAATCCATCATAGGGAAACCCAGCAAGTTACCGGCAATGCCCACGGCTACCACTACTGAAGATGCCGCATCAGCCCGGGCATGCCATGCATTAGCAATTAATAAAGATGACTGGATACGTTTTCCGGTCCTGAGCATATACCGGAATAATGTTTCTTTTATCACCAGAGCCAGTAAAGCCACCCACAGCGCGACCGGTTTTACCTCCTGATATACGCTGGAATTAAGCAGTTTTTCTCCTGCCGTCCAGAGCATTCCCAGACCCACGAAAAACAGGATTGCACCAATAATCAGCTTTGCTCCGTTTTCAAAACGCAGGTGACCATATTGGTGGTCATTATCAGAAGCTTTCTGGCCTTTCTTATTGGCAATTAAAACAACAAAATCTGACGATAAATCGGAAAGAGAATGAATCCCATCTGCAATAAGCCCCTGGGAACCGGATAAGAGGCCTGCAACAATTTGAGCTGTTGATAAGAAAATATTAATGCTGACGCTAACCAGCGTGCATTTTTTTGTTTCTGATGAGCGGGAGTGAGATTCATTATTATTTTTTTTCGTCATTTTTAACGCTCGTTTATTCATTGATGCACGATTTTACTCGTCAATGAGTAAATTGATATTAAACACCTGGGCGCCATCGAATGATTGAGCGCTTATTTATAACTTAGCGTTACCCGCCAGAATGCCAACGCCAGCAGGCATTTGATGATAGAGTAAAAAAATGGCTCACATCGTGCCGGGAGGAGAAGCCACATGTTGCTGGAGAAGCTTAAAAAACTGGAATGCAGTCTGCACTTTGAAAGGCGGAGCGACCGCGCATGGCTTGAGCAGATCCTGCATCCGGAATATTGTGAGATAACCCGTTCAGGTATGTTGGTCGACCGGAAAGAGACGGTAGAGGCTTTAGCGCAGGAAAAAAACGCCCCTGCAATCCTCAGCGCCGACTTTCAGCTCCTCACGACGGGAGAAAACAGCCTTATCCTGCATTACAGGACCTGGCAGCCTGACGGCACTCGTCACTCCCTGCGATCCTCCCACTGGCTGCGTTCAGAAGGAGGACGCTGGCAGCTTGTCTTTCATCAGGGCACGCCGACCGCCGGTTAATGTCGGATTTGGGTCAATACAGGTCGAGAACTTTACAGGAGAGAGGGATATGAGCTCGCAGACAATACGGCAGATTATTGAGGCCTGTGACAGGGCCATTACAGCAAAAGATTTTGATTCGCTTATGGAGCACTATGCGGAAGATGCTGCTCTGGTAGTGAAGCCCGGCATGGTCGCCAAAGGAAAAGATAATATCCGTAAAGCCTTCATTGCTATCTCCGATTACTTCCAGGATCGGCTTGTGGTGGAACAAGGAGAGATGCAGATCCTTGAAGGTGGCGGCAATGCCCTGGTTATTATGGAAACACGCCTGCATTTCCCTGACGGGCAGGGAGAGACGGTTGAGACAACGCGTCGGGCAACCTATGTGTTCCGCCAGGAAAGCAACGGCCGCTGGCTTTGTACCATCGACAATTCTTACGGCACAGCTCTTCTGGATGCTGAAACAGCCTGACATATGTTGCCCGGATTATCAGCGGCGCCCCGGCGCTTTCGGGTCGGCGTTGAGGCAGGCAAGATACTTTTCGCCCGAGCGGCGCACGATGTCAGCGGCATTTTCCGGAATATCCTTGCCTTCGAACGCGCCATGGAGTTTCGTAAATTTCACGTTCCCCAGGCGGCGCGTAATATCGCTGACCGTCGCTGCCGGCAGCGGCAGCATATTAGGATAGCTCCACATAAAGGATACGGCATCCGCGCCCGGGGTGACCTGTAAGATATCTCCGCAAAGCAGTACTCCTGCGTCCCGTGCCCAATGAAGCACGCTGCCGCCGGCGAAGTGCCCGCCGAGACGGATGACACTCACCTCAGCGGTCAGCTTGAGGGTGTCACCTTCCCAAAGAGTGATCCACGGGCTGTCCCGCATGATCCACTCGCGATCGCTGGCATGCAGGTAAAGGGGGGCGTTAAATTCGGCTGCCCATTCCTGCATGGTGGTGTAGTAATGAGGATGCGAGATGGCGATAGCCTTAAGCCCGCCCAGGGAGGCAATCAATGCTTTGGTGGCGTCGTCGAGCGTTGCAATGCAGTCCCACAGAATATTACCTTCCGGCGTTCTGACAATAAAAGCGCGCTGACCAATCGCAAATTCGGGCACGGTCTGGATGCTAAAAAGGTTGGCCTGATGCTGTTTCCATTTATTTGAGTGGCCAGCCAAAAGGGGAGCCAAATGGATCCATTCCTGTCCCGTGGCGGGCACGTACTGACGCTCGTCTTCGCAGATTTTGCAATGGTCCGGATGAGTACCGTCTGTCTCATAGGAGGTGCCGCAGGCTTTGCATAACACGATCATTAAGTCTTCCTCTGTGTATTCCGGTTAAGCCAGCCTTAAAGATAGCCGCACGGGGAAGGCGGCTTTGATTTTTACGGCCCCAGCAGCGGATAAAAAACACAGTCAGCCTGGCACATCCTCAGATGAGGGTGTGCCGGTTAGTGCTGCCGCTTTAACGTGGCATCGTTACAGAGACTTTCGCGTTCAGAATGGGGAGGCGTTATGTGCTTTGATGCACTCTTCGCTGACGGGATGAACAAAATGCAGTTCGCTTGCGTGCAGCATCAGCCGCGGGGTTCGTTCGCAGCCCGGTAGCAGGCGGCCGCCGTACAGGTCGCAGCCCAGAATAGGATGACCCAACTGCTGGCAGTGGATGCGTAGCTGATGGGTGCGTCCGGTTTCTGGAGTCAGCTGTACCCGCGTCAACGGCAGTAACGTCCCGTCTTCCAGCGGGCGATTAAAGCGCTCAATAACCTGATAGTGGGAGCGGGCGGGCTTCCCATGGAGGGGGCAAATTGACATCAACGGGAACAGCGCCGGGTCTTTGGCAATTGCGGCGTCTATCACCCCTTCGTTGTCGTCCAGGTGGCCGCAGAGCAGGGCGCTGTAGACTTTGGTCACTGTGCGCTGGCTGAACTGGTGACAGAGGGCGGCATTGATTGTCTTATTGCGGGCAATCACCATCAGCCCGGAAGTCCCGAAATCCAGGCGGTGGACCAGTGTACAACCGGGAAATTGCTGGACCAGCCGGTGATGTACAGAATCGAGATTTTGTGGATTTTTTCCCGAGAGGCTGAGCAGTCCGCCAGGCTTATTGATCAGCACCAGATGATCGTCCTGATAGAGAATCTCTATCCTGTCATGGCACGGTGGGGCAATAAAGGTATCGAAAATCGTAGACATCAGGTAGCCTGGAGGGAGAGAGGAAACGGATGATAACGAATTATCCGTCGCCTGACGAATCAGGCTGTTCAGTGCAGGGTATTTGCCTGCTCAGCCAGAAAGTAACGTTGGCTGAGCAGACGGGGCTGGCGTTAACCCTCGAAGTACCAGTATCCGCTGTTGACCAGCGCGGCAAGCATGGCCAGGAACGACGGATCTTCCAGCGCATCGCCAAAGGCTTCAGCATGCAGCCTGATATGGCTTGCCAGAGCCTCTACCGCCGGACGGTGCGGGCTGTCGAGCAGCTCGCCGTTGACGTAAACATCGGTGCCAATACGCAGCACGCGCAGGCCGCCGAGGCGCGTTAACGCGTCACCCTGTTGCAGCGCGTCGTAGATCTCATCCGGCTGGTAAGGCGGTTCAGGCGGGGCGACATCCAGCTCGTGACGGGACTGAGTAATAAATTCGCCGAACCAGGCCTTGAAGTGCTCAGGCTGATTGATCAGCTCCTGCATCATGCCGCGCAGTTTATCCAGCTCTTCAGGCAGGATATCGGCGGGCTGTTGACGGGCGGGCACATCGGGATCGGTATAACGGTGGCTGCCCAGCTCGCGTTGCAGAACATAATCGGCGAACCCGCTGATCAGCTCGCGCCCGCTCGGCGCACGGAAGCCTACGGAATAGTTCATCGAGTTTTCCAGCGAGTAGCCTTCATGCGGGAAGCCTGGCGGGATATACAGAATATCGCCCGGCTCCAGCTCTTCATCAATGATGCCTTCGAAAGGCTCCACCTGGAGCAGATCCGGGTGCGGGCAGTGCTGCTTCATCGGCACCTTTTCGCCCACTCGCCAGCGACGGCGGCCAACGCCCTGAATGATAAACACATCGTACTGATCCAGATGTGGGCCAACGCCGCCGCCCGGAACTGAGAACGAGATCATTAAATCGTCGATACGCCAGTCCGGCAGGGCGCGGAAGGGGCGCATCAGCCCGGCGCTTTGCTCATGCCAGTGGTTAACTGCCTGCACCAGCAGCGACCAGTTATTTTCGCCTAAGTGATCGTAGCTCTGGAACGGCCCGTGGCTGACCTGCCATTTGCCGTCCTGATGACTCACCAGTCGGCTGTCTACCTCGTTTTCCATGGCAAGGCCTGCCAGTTCGTCCGGGGAGAGGGGGTCGATAAAGTTTTTGAAGCCGCGTTTAAGCACCACCGGGCGTTTTTGCCAGTAGCGCTCGATAAAATCGGGCCAGTTTAAATCCAGGGTGTATTCCATTTTTATTATCCGGCAGGTGAAGGAACCTGAGCGGATTATAACGGATGGGACCGTGGGTTACGGGAGTATTTTCAATCTTCTTCACGCTCTGGACGCTGGCGCGCAAAAACGACTTCCATGCGCACGCCGCCGAGTTCGCTGGTTGCGGGACGGATCGCACCGGCGTACTGTTCCACGATTTCGCGGGCGACGGACAGACCTACGCCCTGGCCGGGCCGCAGCGTATCAGCGCGCTGTCCGCGATCAAACACGATCGCGCGTTTGCTTTCAGGGATGCCGGGGCCGTCGTCCTCCACGTACAAATGCAGCGTGTCGTCGAGCTGGCGGGCAGAAATCTCGACGAACTCCAGGCAGTATTTGCAGGCGTTATCCAGCACGTTACCCATCACTTCCATAAAGTCATTTTTTTCACCGATAAAAGTTATTTCCGGTGAGATATCAAGCGTGATATCAACGCCCTTGTTCTGGTACACCTTGTTTAACGCGGAGCAAAGATTATCCAGCAAGGGGGCGACAGAGTGGAGCTCGCGGCTCAGTAAAGCGCTGTTGCCACGCATGCTGGCACGATGCAGGTAATAGCCAATTTGTTGCGAGATGCGGCTAATTTGTTCCAGCATGACCGGCTCCGCTTCTTCCACGTTGAGCTTGTCGGTGCGCAGGGAGCGCAGCGTGGTTTGTAGCACGGCCAGTGGCGTTTTCAGGCTGTGGGTCAGATCGGTGAGCGTGGTGCGGTATTTATCATAGCGGTCGCGCTCGGTGCGCAGCAGCCGGTTCAGGTTGTTGACCAGGCTTGTCAGCTCGCGCGTGGTTTCCGGGTTCAGGCTGTCACGATCGTGCATCTCCAGCTCCCGAACCTCTTTTGCCAGCGCTTCGATAGGCCGCAGGCTCCACCATGCCGCTACCCAGAGCAGGGGAATGACCAGCAGCAGATTGGCAAGCAGAACGTAGATAAACCAGCTCCAGACCATATAAAAGCGTTTCAGCTCGATAGGGATGTTGTCGATCACCACGACCGTTAAAGCGGGCATTCTGGCGGTGGCGGGGTACTGATTGACTGCCACGGAGTGCGTCATTTCGCTGTCGTCGTCATCTTCCTGAATATCTTTGAGCTTTGCCTGCAGGGTCGCATCATTACCGACCAGAGCGCTGCTGGTGGCGAAATTGGCTTCCAGCTCATAAAAGCCATTGGAGGTAAGCCACTCTTTTTTAATCTGTTTTACCACATAGGGCACGTCCCTCTGGGACCACAGCAGATTGCCGCGATCGTCATAGATGAGCGTCATTGTCGGGCTTTGCAGGCTCAGGTTTTCAGGGATCTCGACGCTTATCTTCCCGTCGTGGCGGGTGGCCAGGGTATAGAACAGATTGCTTTCCCCTCGCAGCAGCCGAAAGGTCGTTTTGTCGAAGCTGACGCTGTAGCCAACCAGCGCGACCAGGCCGTAGGCGAGTGAAAGCACCATCACGACGGCGGCGGTGGCGAGTAAAAAGCGAACCCGCAGCGAGAGCGGGAAGAGGTGGCCGGTGAGTTTCATCGTTAGCGCAGGTCGAAACGGTAGCCCTGGCCCCGCACGGTGGTGATAACCTCCTGGGCGTGCTCAGCCTGGATTTTTTTACGCAGGCGACCCATCAGCACGTCAATCGTGTGGCTTTCACGCAGCTCCGCATCCGGGTAGAGCTGGAGCATCAGCGAGTCTTTGCTGACCACTTTTCCGGCGTTGCGGATAAGCGTTTCCATAATGGTGTACTCAAAAGCGGTGAGCTTGATCAGGGCGTCGTTAATGGACAGCTCGCGGCGCGAGAGATCGACCTGGAAAGGCGGCATGGAGATTAACTGTGAGGCGAGGCCGCTGTTACGGCGCATCAGCGCCTGCATTCGGGCGACCACCTCTTCAACATGGAAGGGTTTAGTAACATAGTCATCGGCACCGGCGCCCAGCACTTCGACTTTATCCTGCCAGCCTTCCCGGGCGGTTAAGACAAGCACCGGAAGAGTGACACCGTGGCCGCGCCAGCGGCGGATCAGACTTACACCGTCTTCATCGGGCAGGCCGAGATCGACAATCGCAATATCCGGCGTGTGCTCGTTTAAGAAGTAGTCCGCTTCCTTTGCATCTTCAGCGGCATCGACCTGATGGCCAGCTTCACGCAGCTGCACCTGCAGGTGGTGGCGCAGCAGGGCATTATCTTCCACAACCAGAACGCGCATCGCATTTCCTCAATATATAAACGTTTCTGCTAGTTTAACGCTAATTATCATTGAGGAGGAGTAAACAACGGATAAACATCTGGAAATAGACTCCGCCGGGCAGCGGAGCCGCAGTTTTTGCAGGGCGGGCAAGCGTGGCGCTACCCGCCGGACTGGCTTAACGCTTATTTCAGCTCATCAACCATAGTGACAGCACGGCCAATATAGTTGGCAGGCGTCATCTGTTTCAGACGTGTTTTCTCTTCTTCCGGCAACGCGAGGCTGTCGATAAACTGCTTCATGCCTTCAGCATCCACACGTTTACCGCGGGTCAGCTCTTTAAGCTTCTCATACGGCTTCTCGATACCGTAGCGGCGCATTACGGTCTGAATAGGCTCCGCCAGCACTTCCCAGTTGTGATCCAGCTCGTCGAGCAGGCGATCGCGGTTCACTTCCAGTTTGCTCACGCCTTTCAGGGTGGACTGATAGGCGATCAGCGCATAGCCGATACCCACGCCCAGGTTACGCAGCACGGTAGAATCGGTCAGGTCGCGCTGCCAGCGGGACACTGGCAGTTTGCTCGCCAGATGTTGCAGCAGGGCGTTAGACAGACCCAGGTTGCCTTCGGAGTTTTCGAAGTCGATTGGGTTGACCTTGTGCGGCATGGTGGAGGAGCCGATTTCGCCCGCGATGGTTTTCTGCCTGAAGTGGTTCAGCGCAATGTAGCCCCAGACGTCGCGATCGAAGTCGATAAGGATAGTGTTAAAGCGCGCCATGCAGTCAAACAGCTCGGCGATATAGTCGTGCGGCTCGATCTGCGTGGTGTACGGGTTCCACTGAATGCCCAGCGAGGTGACGAACTCTTCGCTGAACTGATGCCAGTCCACCTCAGGGTAAGCGGCGATATGGGCGTTATAGTTGCCTACCGCGCCGTTGATTTTACCGAGGATTTCCACTTTCTCTAACTGACGGAACTGGCGTTCCATACGGTAGGCGACGTTGGCCATCTCTTTACCCATCGTGGACGGCGTAGCAGGCTGGCCATGGGTACGGGATAGCAGAGGAATATCGCGATACTGAACCGACAGGTCTTTTACCGCGTCGATAATTTTGCGCCAGTACGGCAGCACCACTTCTTTGCGGGCCGTTTCCAGCATCAGCGCGTGGGACAGGTTGTTAATGTCTTCAGAAGTACAGGCGAAATGGATGAACTCGGACACCGCGTGCAGGGCAGGGATAGCCGCGACCTTTTCTTTGAGGAAGTACTCAACCGCCTTCACGTCGTGGTTAGTGGTGCGCTCAATGGTTTTGATGCGTGCGGCATCTTCTTCAGTGAATTCAGCGACGATTTTATCCAGGTAACCGTTTGCGTTCGCATCAAAAGCAGGAACTTCCTTGATCGCTGCGTGCGCGGCTAATTTTTGCAGCCAACGTACTTCTACCTGCACGCGAAATTTCAGCAAACCGTATTCGCTGAAAATGGCGCGCAGAGCGCTGACTTTATCGCCGTAGCGTCCATCTACGGGGGAAACGGCGGTCAGTGAGGATAATTCCATAAGTTACAACTCCGAAAGAGGTTAACAATGAGCAAGAATTTGTTTTGCCTGCGTGCACAGGCGATTACGGGAAAACATAAGTTGCAGGCGGCCACCGCCAACCTGGTGCCACAGCACGGCGGCACGAATACCGGCCAACAGTGAGGCGCGAACCTTGCTTTGCACCTGTGGGTTTTGCAGCACGGCAGGCGAGCCAGAAACCTGAATACGCGGCCCCAGTGGGCTAATTACGTCCACATAAATCCCGGCCATGGCGCTGAGCAGGGCGTCTGATTCCAGATCGAAATGCTCAAGCTGGCGTTGCAGACCCGCAATGCGCGACCCGAGCGTATCCATCGCCCCTTTGCTTGCGTGCAGCTTGCGCTCCAGCACCATCAGGCTAAGGGTATAACGTGTTAATTCAGCGTTCAGCCCCTGGCGGTTGCTGGCGTTGAGCACGCCGAGCAGCGTCTCAAGCCCCAGCTTCAGGTTTGCTTCGCTGCCGCCGTACACGGCAAGCGTTGAGCCGGGGTTCAGATCGATAACGCTGTTGAGCGATACGTGCAGCGCATCGGTATCACAATGCCCCTGATGCGCCAGCTGCTGCGCCAGACGAGCGGACTGGCATATTCCCGCCAGGGCGAGGGTGATGTCGTAGTAATTCTTGGCCACAGTATTTCGTCCTTGTCCGCAAATTAGTCGATGAGCGGCAGGCGCTGCTCAATAATCCCGCCGCCCAGGCAGACTTCACCGCTGTAAAATACCGCGGACTGGCCCGGCGTGACCGCAGAAACCGGCTCTTCGAAGCGCACTTCAATGCGGTCGGCATCCAGCGGGGTGACAGTGCAGGGGATATCAGTCTGACGATAGCGCGTTTTAACCGTGCAGCGAAGCGGGGCGGTCAGCGTCTCGCGGTCCACCCAGTGCAGCTGCTGCGCAATCAGGCCCACGGACATCAGACGAGGATGGTCGTGACCCTGCGCGACCACCAGAATATTGTTCTCAACGTCTTTATCCACGACGTACCACGGATCTTCGCTGCCTTCTTTGGTGCCACCGATTCCCAGCCCTTTACGCTGGCCGAGAGTGTGATACATCAGCCCCTGGTGCTCGCCGATGGCCTCACCGTCAACGGTGATAATTTTGCCCGGCTGGGCCGGCAGATAGCGGCCGAGGAACTCGCGGAATTTGCGCTCGCCGATAAAGCAGATACCGGTGGAGTCTTTCTTCTTCGCGGTAATGAGATCCAGTTCTTCGGCAATGCGGCGTACTTCCGGTTTTTCTAACTCGCCCACCGGGAACAGGCTCTGAGCGATTTGCTCGTGACCGAGCGTGTAGAGGAAGTAGCTTTGATCCTTGTTGCCATCCAGGCCGCGCAGCAACTGGCTTTTACCCTTGACGTCGGCACGGCGCACGTAGT
Organism: uncultured Buttiauxella sp.; assembly: GCA_946480445.1. Taxonomy (GTDB): domain Bacteria; phylum Pseudomonadota; class Gammaproteobacteria; order Enterobacterales; family Enterobacteriaceae; genus Dryocola. Next base: position 158,618 of record CAMLJN010000005.1, on the reverse strand, counting down.
GACCGGTGGCGATGTAATCGGCACCTAAATCCTCAGCGGCGAATTCCAGGAAGGCTTTAAATTTGATTTCTTTGTTGCACAGAATATCCGGGTTTGGCGTGCGGCCCGCTTTGTACTCTTCCAGGAAGTGTTCAAAGACGTTGTCCCAGTATTCTGCGGCAAAGTTTACGGTGTGCAGTTCAATGCCGAGCTTGTCGCATACGGCCTGCGCATCGGCTAAATCAGCGGCTGCGGTGCAGTACTCCTCGCCATCATCCTCTTCCCAGTTCTTCATGAACAGGCCTTCTACCCTGTAGCCCTGCTGTTGCAGCAGGTAAGCAGAAACGGAGGAATCAACACCGCCGGACATCCCGACGATTACTTTTTTTGGGCTTTCAGACATGGAGAGACTCACGACATTGAACTTAAAGGCGGCGTATTCTATCACGCATCCCCGGCCCTGGCACCCTTAAGTAAAAGGCCAGTTAAATGCGCCGATCATACTGAGCGGATAACGTTCAGCTCGCTGATAGCAACGGATGCTTTCGGCGACCAGCGGCGAGCGTAAATTCGTTGCGTTAACAATTTGTTGTGCGTCGAGCCACAGGCAGCGGTCGATATCGCTGTCGTGCGGCGTGGTGGGCAGCTGTTCTTCCAGATCGATAGCAAACAGAAAACGCAGGAACGGTGTGCTATCCGGTGCGACCCACTGATGCATTCGGATCAACGTCTGGGGTTCGGCGTGAATACCCGTTTCCTCGAACAGTTCGCGGCGGGCGGCCTGGAGCAGCGTTTCATTCGCTTCCAGATGCCCGGCAGGCTGGTTCCACAGAGCTTTGCCGTTGATGGTTTCTTCAACGATCAGAAACTTCTCCTGCGCCTGTACTACGCAGGCGACGGTGACGTGCGGTTTAAACATGAACTTTCCTTCTATGCGGCATTATACGGAATCCATCGGGATTTCCCGCCATTCGCCGGGAGCCAGGTCGATAAGTTTAAGATTACCCATCGCATAACGAATCAGACGCAGAGTAGGATAGCCTATATTGGCGGTCATCCTGCGAACCTGACGATTGCGGCCTTCATAGAGCGTGATTTTGAGCCAGCTGGTGGGGATTGTTTTTCGCTCGCGAACAGGAGGATTGCGCGGCCACAGCCAGTCAGGCTCGGCAATCCGCTCGGCGCCTGCGGGCAGAGTGGGACCGTCGTTAAGCGTCACGCCCTTTCGCAGAGCCTCCAGCGCGTCTTCCGTGGGCACACCTTCTACCTGCACGTAGTAAATTTTGCCGGTTTTTTTACCCGGCTGGGTCAGCCTGGCCTGGAGCGCGCCATCGTTGGTGAGTACCAGAAGGCCCTCACTGTCCCGGTCCAGACGCCCGGCTGCGTAAATTCCTTGTAACGGGATGTAATCTTTCAGCGTGCTGCGTCCCGCTTCGTCTGTGAACTGCGGTAGCACATCGTACGGTTTATTGAAGATAACCAGCCGCTTCGGTCCGGTGTCTGGCTTTTTTTTAGCGGTACGTCGCGTGCTGAATCGTTCAACTCGGTGATTTCTAAAAGAAGTTTTATTCATAGTGTTTTCAGACGTGGGGGATTCGCGCATTATAACGGAAATCATCGGTGATTGGCGCGGGCCTGATATTCAAGTAGTATTGACACGCATATTACAAATCATTAACAACCAGAAACGCTCGAAGGAGAGGTTAATGGAAAGCAAAGTAGTTGTTCCGGCGGAAGGTAAAAAGATCACCCTGCAAAATGGCAAGCTGAACATTCCTCACAACCCAATCATTCCTTTCATTGAAGGTGATGGGATCGGTGTGGATGTGACCCCAGCCATGATTAAAGTGGTGGATGCCGTCGTGCAGAAGGCCTATAAGGGCGAGCGGAAAATTTCCTGGATGGAAATCTATACCGGCGAAAAATCTACCCAACTGTATGGCCAGGATGTCTGGCTGCCAGAAGAAACTCTGGACCTGATTCGTGACTACCGCGTTGCCATCAAAGGCCCACTGACTACCCCGGTCGGTGGGGGGATTCGTTCTCTGAACGTGGCTCTGCGTCAGCAGCTCGACCTGTACGTGTGTCTGCGCCCGGTGCGTTATTACGCGGGCACGCCAAGCCCGGTAAAACATCCTGAGCTGACCAATATGGTTATCTTCCGTGAAAACTCAGAAGATATCTACGCGGGCATCGAGTGGAAAGCAGACAGCGCCGACGCTGAAAAAGTGATCAAATTCCTGCGCGATGAAATGGGCGTAACGAAAATTCGTTTCCCTGAGCATTGCGGCATCGGCATCAAGCCTTGCTCTGAAGAAGGCACTAAGCGCCTGGTTCGTGCGGCCATCGACTACGCCATCACTAACGATCGTGATTCCGTGACCCTGGTGCACAAAGGCAACATCATGAAATTCACCGAAGGCGCTTTCAAAGACTGGGGCTACCAGCTGGCGCGCGAAGAATTTGGTGGTGAGCTGATCGACGGCGGCCCATGGGTAAAAATCAAGAACCCAAATACCGGCAAAGAAATCGTGGTAAAAGACGTGATCGCCGATGCGTTCCTGCAGCAGATCCTGCTGCGTCCTGCGGAATACGACGTGATTGCCTGTATGAACCTGAACGGGGACTACATCTCTGACGCCCTGGCAGCCCAGGTGGGCGGCATCGGTATCGCGCCGGGAGCTAACATCGGTGACGAATGCGCCCTGTTTGAAGCCACCCACGGCACGGCACCAAAATACGCAGGCCAGGATAAAGTGAACCCAGGTTCCATCATCCTGTCCGCAGAAATGATGCTGCGTCATATGGAATGGTTCGAAGCGGCAGACCTGATTGTTAAAGGCATGAGCGGTGCGATCAACGCCAAAACCGTTACCTACGATTTTGAGCGCTTGATGGAAGGCGCTAAGCTGCTGAAATGTTCAGAGTTTGGTGACGCGATTATCGCGAATATGTAATCAGTTGTTCTGATAATGTGATGACGGGAACCCGATGGTTCCCGTTTTTAATTATTAGCTTTTGAAGGGTTGTCAAAACAGGTTGGCAATATTTACAAGAACAGGCCATAGTTCCGTTTATATATGCAGCAATACCATTGCCCAGGACAAAATATAGCTGATGGTAAATTATCCTGAATTGATCTTTATCAGGATGTTTACGCAGTTTAATAATGTTTAATGCATTATATATCTCATCTAATTTCTTGCTGTTTATCATCATGTGTATCTATGCTTAGTCCGCAATCATTCCGATTGTTGACGATAGTGATAAGGAACTCATTATGAAGAAAAGTATTCTCTGCGCTGCAATTATAAGTATGACTGTTCCAGGAATATCATGGTCTCAGGGAGAGGGGAGTGTTTCACCACGACATGGAACCGTATCTGAACCAGTATCAAGGCAGCAACTGTGCTTTGATGGCCAGGATTACCACTGGCCGGTTGATGGCGGTGATATTAAAAATGCCGCCTGCAAATCTGCATATCAGTCAAACTATAATAAGTATAAGGGGAAACCTGAATTTTCTGGTTCCGCGAATGAACAGAAATTAATAGAGCAATCGAACTATCCTTTCGTCCAGAAAGATGAGTTTGCGAAACTAATACCTCAGCCTGATTATAACGATCCTGAAAAAGTGAAGCAGGCCATACCGGATGGTCAGATATGTTCTGGTGGTAATGTTGGGACAGAAAAAGACAGTAAAAAGGATTATCTCTACAATGATAAATCCGGAATGGATATTGCCGCACCCTGGACCGCCAGTGACGTAACCTTAAACGATAAAGGTGAGTTAGATGTATCATGGCATGCTACGGCCACACATGATCCGAGTTTCTTTGAGGTCTATCTTTCAAATGAAAACTATAACGCCAGCGAACGCCCTCTTAAATGGAGCGATTTAACGCTGTTGAAAAAGGATGATAAACCAACGCTAGTGGGAGATACCTACAAGCTAACTGTCCCGATGAAGGGTGCCAAAGGCAAAAGAGTGCTGTTTGTTCGTTGGCAACGCATCGATCCGGCTGGCGAAGGATTTTACAGCTGCAGTGATATCAACATCAAATGATGTTCAGTAGCTAGCTTCAATGGCCTGGCTGGCAGAAAAAGCCAGTGAAGCCGGAGAAGTATCGCCCCTTATTAAACCACTAGCCTCGACTGGTGGTTTTTTATGCTGATTAATCAGCTGGCGGCGATGAACGACCTGCCTGTACTGTCAGACCGATTACGGGCACCTTCTGCATCCCGCGGAAAATCCCCCGGCGCGAGAAGCATTTTTCCGGTGGGATGATGCAAAAAAAAGCCCACAATTTCCGTTGTGGGCAAAAGTGAAGGAATTCACATTCTGGTACGCACTCTACTTTACGTTTAGCCTGTCTTCTTCTCTATCGGGTGAATGACCCATATAAAATCTGTCGTGCTGACGTAAAATCAACCGCCTGCCTGGGATAACGTACCAGCATTTTCCACGCTTTGGTGGCGCGTTCTGTTTGTCTCGGTGATTTATCGGTGTTAGGTTCTTCCCGATTCTGAAAAATGTTAAGGATGATCTATGTGGATACTGTTGGCGCTTTCTTTACTGGCATTACAATTTCATAAAAAAATCTCATTGGGCCTGCTTTTTATCACGGTGGTAATGGGGGCGGTAAATGGCACGCTTGACTGGCGTGCTCTTACTTTTTTAGGCGTTATGGCGCTGATTGCCTTCGCCTACGTAAGAGTTAGCCACAGCAGAGCAGGACGATACTGCCTGGAGGCTTTATTGGTGGCGGGGGCCATCGGGGCGTTGCTCCATGCTATACCCGGGTTCCATAACCTCAAGGTTCTTGACTCAGTCAGCGTCGGGGCAGCAAGCATCCCTTTCACGATGTATTACAACTTCGATAAGGCGCTGGTGCCTTTTATGCTGCTGGTTTGTCTGAAATCGCTTTTTGTGACAAAACCTGCGTATCAGCCAGCAAAGCCTTACTGGTTACTGCTGATATTAGCGATCCCCGCACTGCTGATGGTGGCCGTGTATCTGGGGGGACTGAAGCTTGAGATGCACAGGCCGGTATGGTTCTTCCAGTTTATGCTGGCGAATATATTTTTTGTTTCACTGGCCGAAGAAGCTTTATTCCGCGGTTACCTGCAGCAGCGATTATCCGGACTGATCCATCCAGTTTTAGCGTTGCTTATTTCCGCTGCTATTTTTGGGGCAGTACATTATGCGGGTGGGACGCTTCTGGTTATTTTCGCCGCTCTTGCCGGGGTTATTTACGGGCTGGCATGGATGTGGAGTGGGCGACTCTGGGTGGCCGTCGCGTTCCATGTTGGCCTGAATGTTATCCATCTGCTGTTTTTTACTTATCCCATGCTGCGTCATTCATACCCGGGTTGACGGATAAAGATTGTGCGGGATGTTAAAGTGTTAACTTCATGCCTTGCAGCTATCTGACAAGATGAGAGGCGTAGTGTCCGGGGGAACTCGGGCACCCTCTGCGAGGCAGAATTGAAGACGGGAAAATAATTTAACTTAGGGCACAAATTTGGTTCAAAATGATAAATCAGTAGTGTCAATGGGTTACTATTCGTCTTCATTGACAAGGGAGCAAACAGTTAAATGAATATTCAGTCTTATAAACTGCCAGAGGGAATAGCAGCGACATTGCGGTTGCCCGATGAGTCACAGCAGCCTCCAGTGGTTATCCTGTGCCATGGATTTTGTGGTATCCAGGACATTCTCCTGCCTTCGTTTGCGGAGGCTTTCACCAAAGCAGGGTTCGCCACCGTCACTTTTGATTATCGGGGCTTTGGTGCGAGCGAAGGTGAACGCGGTCGGCTTATCCCGGGCATGCAGATCGACGATATCATTACCGTTATCGACTGGGTAAAAACTTTACCGGAAGTTGACGCTACGCGTACGGGCCTCTGGGGGACTTCTTTAGGCGGGGGGCACGTGTTTGGCGCCGCTGTTCAGCGCCCGGAGATCCGCTGTATTGTCAGCCAGCTGGGCTTTGCGGATGGCGAAATCATTGTTACCGGTGGGATGGGCGCTGAGGAAAAAGACGGCTTTATTGCCACCCTGGATAAAATGGCAGAGAAGAGGGAAAAAACGGGTAAAGAGATGTTTGTCGCCATCACGAAGGTGCTGGGTGATGAAGAATCCAAAGCTTTCTTTGCGGCCAATAAAGACCGCTTCCCTGCCATGGATATCAAAATCCCGTTCCTGACCGTGCGCGAAACATTAAATTATAAGCCAGCCGAATCTGCCGCTCGGGTGACCTGCCCGGCGATGGTGGTGGTGGCGGGGAATGATTCAGTCAACGCGCCTGAACAGGGCAAAGCGCTTTACGAAGCCGTGACATCAAAAGTGAAAACGCTGCTGGTGGTGGAAGGCGCAAACCACTATGAAGTCTATGCAGGGAAACATTTTGATGAGGTTATCGAGCATCAAACCAGCTGGTTTAGACAGCACCTGATCTAACCGCTCTGTTTACTGACTGCCTGCGTGAACTGCACCTCAAATGTTGGATACCCAACAAAGTAAGGTGCAGTTTTTTATGGGCGTTACCCGGTTAACGCATCGTGTAACTCTTACCGGGAAGGGGCGTAGGTTAACTGCTCAGTAAAAAATCGCCCGGCCACAGGTCGTGAGGATCAGTCCGTTACGGTATCACCGGACGCGGTTTTTAAAGAGTCGATATCAATTTCTGCGTCATTCGTTTCAAGCAACTGGGTTAATACCACAATATTGTTGAACTCATTCAGCAGGAGTTCTGCATCCGATTTCAGAGGACTGTCCGCAGCATCCAGCGCGGCATTGATCGCTTTCTTCACGTTTTCAATCATTTCACTCATACCGCCATTTTTACCGATGGTCAGTAATAAGGCTCCAATAAGCAGAGACTGAGCCTCTACTTTGGCCGCAAGCTGCTTGGCTTCGGCATCCATTTTCGAAATCTTTGCGATAACACTGAGTATTAAATTTTTCATAAGAAAAAGCCCCCTGTTTTTTTTGCCAGATTACGCTTTTAATAAATTAAGGGCGAGATTTCTTTGAGGGATCGGACGAAGATCGATAGCAGAAATGAGAATGCGCAGGGTAAGGAAGCACATGTCCTCTATGCGTGTTGTTAGCGTGCCCGCCATCTTGTGCATCCCCCGTTGTGATGTCTGATTTTTGAGCAATCAGCCAGCGGGAGGAAAAATTTACACGAGGCATGATCTTTCCTGCGATCATAGCGTTGGATGCGATTAAGCGTGATACAGGCGTTGAACCGCGCAGCGGGGGACTTGATCGGTGGAGCCGTTAATTCTACTGTATATAAATACAGTGAATGCGTAATGAGTGTAACATCATGAAATTTTATCAATCCGCCCCCTTACGACCGATAGTCCTGTTACCGCTGTTCAGCGATCCGGTGCAGTGTGGGTTTCCTTCACCCGCGCAGGATTACATTGAAAAGCGTATCGATCTCAATGAATTACTTATCCAGCATCCAAGCTCGACGTATTTCGTCAGAGCGGCCGGCGACTCGATGATTGACGGTGGGATCAACGAAGGCGATCTGCTGGTGGTGGACAGCTCCCGTACAGCACAGCACGGCGATATTGTCATTGCGTCGTTTGACGGCGAGTTTACCGCCAAGCAATTGCAGCTGCGGCCAACCGTGCAGCTCAACCCGCTCAACAGTGCTTATCCCCCTCTTAAAATTAGCGCTGAGGATGAGCTGGAAATTTTCGGCGTGGTAACTTTTATCGTGAAACCGGCCTGCTGACCATGTTTGCACTTGTTGATGTGAATTCATTTTATGCCAGCTGCGAAACCGTGTTCAGACCCGATTTGCAGGGACGGCCTGTTGTTGTCCTGTCGAATAACGACGGCTGTATTATTTCCCGCAGCGCGGAGGCTAAGGCGCTGGGGGTAAAAATGGGCGCACCGTTTTTTAAGCAAAAAGATCTCTTCCAGCGCTATGGCATCGTTTGCTTTAGTTCAAACTATGAGCTGTATGCCGATATGTCAGATCGGGTAATGAGTACGCTTGAAGAGCTGTCTCCTCGCTGTGAAATTTATTCCATAGATGTAGCTTTCTGCGATCTGAGCGGTGTGAGCCGCTGCCGGAATCTTAAGGACTTTGGCCGTGAAATACGCGCGACGGTGCTGCAACGGACGCATCTGACGGTTGGCGTTGGGATTGCACAGACGAAAACGCTGGCAAAGCTTGCCAACCATGCCGCCAAAAAGTGGCCGGAGCAGTCCGGGGGCGTTGTCGATCTGTCTAATCTTCAGCAGCGGCGCAGGCTGATGGCTGCGTTACCGGTTGACGAAGTATGGGGAGTAGGAAGACGCATCGCTAAAAAACTGGAGACGATGGGGATAGAAAACGTTTTGCAGCTGTGCGAATCAGATATTCGCTTTATCCGCAAACATTTCAGTGTCGTGCTTGAGCGCACCGTCCGTGAGCTGCGGGGGGAGCCCTGCCTGGAGCATGAGGAGTTTGCGCCAGTTAAACAGGAAATTGTCTGCTCGCGCTCTTTTGGCGAGCGGGTAAGTGAGTATGCGTCTATGCGGCAGGCCATTTGCAGCTACGCCTCGCGTGCTGCAGAAAAACTGCGTGGGGAACATCAGTATTGTCGGCAGATTTCAGTCTTTGTTAAAAGCAGCCCTTTTGCCATCAACGAGCCGTACTACGGCAACCAGGCCACGATAAAGCTTCTGACACCGACCCAGGACAGCAGGGATATTATTAATGCCGCCATGAAATGTCTCGATGTTATCTGGCGCGAGGGGCATCGCTATCAAAAAGCGGGGATCATGCTGGGGGATTTCTTCAGCCAGGGCATCGCTCAGCTAAATCTTTTTGACGACAATCTCCCCCGGCGCAATAGCGAAGCATTAATGCAGGTGCTCGATAGCCTGAATAATCAGCGGGGACGGGGAACGCTTTATTTTGCCGGGCAGGGCATACAGCAGCCCTGGCAGATGAAGCGGGAGATGCTGTCTGCGCACTATACAACCCGGTTTTCAGATCTGCTGGTTGTTCGTTAGCTAAAAGACAGGGATTAAGAAATAATTAAGATCCTGCCGTTATGGTACTATCAGACCCGAAAGGACGATGAAGGATTTATCAGGAGATTTATATGTTTAACAAAAAAATTATCGCAGCACTTTTGCTGGCCTCTGCTTCCCTTGCTCCAGCCGTTGCTCAGGCACAACTCACGGGCTGTGCGGCAAAAAAAGAGGCTCTTGCGAGGGAAATGGACTACGCAAAGGCGCATGGTAATAGCTATCGGGTCGCGGGTCTTGAGAGAGCCATCTCGAAAGTGGAAACTTACTGCACCGACGCCTCGTTAAGGGCGGAGCGTGAGGCCGACATACGTAAAAAAGAACGCAAGGTTGCAGACGCGAAGCAGGATCTTGCTGAGGCGCAGGCATCCGGTCGTACCGACAAGATAAACAAAAGAACGCGTAAGCTGGAAGAGGCGAAGGACGAGCTGTCAGAGGCAAAAGCGGCATTAAATCAGTAAAACGAGCGCAGAAGTTTAAAAAGTGAACGATTGATCGGCGACAAGTCTTACTAAAAGAAATGATTAAGATCAATCGGTTGAATTTTTGAGCGAACGGTCGCGCAGGGAATTGCAACCGACAGGCGGGATGTGTAATATGCCCGCCAGTGCCGACTTAGCTCAGTAGGTAGAGCAACTGACTTGTAATCAGTAGGTCACCAGTTCGATTCCGGTAGTCGGCACCATTTCCCCTCTTTTTTGTTTTACCTCCCCTACATGTTTAGATCCAACCCTGATGGCTGGCAAACCAGACCACGATGGCGACGACGATCAGGACTAACGTTGTTTTACGCATTGTTATTCTTCCGTAACCAGCCAGAAATCGGCTTCATCAAACATCTCTTCAACCAGACGGTTGATTCTCTCTTTTTCACTTTTAGTACAGTCGCTGTTGACGGCGTTAGTCTGCATCGGCTTAACTTTTACTTCCGCGTCCGGAAAAATCCCCTGTACGCGCCGGGTCAGCTCAGCGAGGATTTTTTCATTGGCGCCAGGCAGTCCTGCTACGTTCCGTTTATCGTAAACCAGTTCAACGAACATTTGTTAAATCTCTTTTTTGCTGTATTTATATACAGTAATAAATATAAGCGGCGAGAGCAAGGATTATCGCGGGTGAAAGCGGGATCCGGGCTCCCGATATTCACTCCTTATCTGCGCGGGTTGATAAGCGAATGAGCAGCGCGCAGGTTGCCGCAGCCGTCGCCAGCAGCACCATACCTGTCCAGCCAAAGGTATCCAGCGCTTTACTGCCAAGCGCTGCGCCTGCTGCCATGCCGATAAAGACGATGGTAAACATAATGGCGTTCAGGCGACTGCGGGCCGCCGGGTTAATGGCATAGATAATGGTCTGATGCGCGACCAGCGAAGCCTGGATGCCCAGATCAAATCCCACTGCGCTAAGGGCGATTACCGCCAGCTGTGCAGGAACAGGCAGCAGGGGGAGCACAAACATCAGGCTAAAGGAGGCGACGACCAGCGCTGAGGCTATTTTGGTGACAAAGTTCGGACCACGACGATCGGCAAGCGAACCCGCCAGAGGTGCGGCCAGGGCACCAGCGGCACCGGCCAGACCGAAAGCTCCCGCCACAGCGCTGCCCTGGTGATAACGTTCTGCCAGCATAATCGCAAGCGTTGACCAGAAAGCGCTGAAGGCGACGGAAAGCAAGCCCTGTGCCAGCGCAGCACGGCGCAGCGCCGAATAGTCCAGCCACAGTTTGCCAAGAGAACGCAGCAAAGCAGGGTAGCGCAACGTTGTTTCCGGTTTAAAAGACGGGAGCACGTACCAGAGCGTCAAAGTAATCAGCCACACGCCTGCGGCGGCGATGGCATATACGCTGCGCCAGCCAAATAATTCAGCCACCACGCCGCTAAATACCCTTGATAGCAAAATGCCCGCCAGCAGGCCGGTCATGACCATGCCGACAGTTTTTCCTCGGTTGTTGTCAGAAGCGAGCGCGGCGGTGGCAGGGATAATATCCTGCGCGACGGTGGCCACCAGCCCGATAGCCAGACTGCTGAGCAGCAGCAAAGACCAGGACGAAGCGACGCCACAAAGCAGTAAGGTAAGCGACAGCAGGGTACCTTTGACCAGAATAATGCGGCGACGATCGAACCGGTCGCCCAGCGGGGCTAGCAGAAGGATACCCAGCGCATAACCGATCTGGGTCAGCATAGGTACGAGGCCTGTTTCGCTGACCTCGGCATGAAAGGTTGCGGCGATAATGCCCAGCATAGGCTGGGCGTAGTAAATAGAGGCCACGCTTAGTCCGGCACCTGCGGCCAGAAGAAAGACAATTTTTGAGGGCAGCGCGCGATCTGCCGGGGCGGTACTCTGCAATGATGAAAGCTGGCTCATGGCTCACTCCGAAAGGGTTAATGTGCGGCCATTCTTCTCATTTCAGGCCACCGGTTGTAGCCCTCCCGGAGGTAAAACTGTTATACACTTAGCGTATGAATAAAAATATAAATCAGGCTGGCGATCGTATAGCCATACTGCAAACCTTTGTGCGCATTGCTGAAAGCGGCAGCCTGTCGGCCGCGGCCGCTCAGCTTGGAACATCGCAGCCCACGATAAGCCGACGCCTGCAGGCGCTGGAGCAGATGCTCGGCGTGAAATTAATCCAGCGAACAACGCACACAATGAAGCTGACGGATGACGGTGAACGCTGCTATCGGCATGCGCGCAGGCTTATCGAGGACTGGCAGATCCTTGAAGATGAAGTCGGCGGCGGTCGGGATGAGCCCGTCGGGGTGCCGCGTATTGTTGTCGCCGCTCCCGGGCTGCTGGCAGGCGTATCGGCGATTAAAGAGGTGGATCAGCTCGCGCTGTTGCCATGGATCGCCCTGAACAGCTTTTATCGCAATAAGGTGACGTTATATAACGTGGTGACCGGCGAGCCTTTTGCGTTTGATATTTCCCCGCGCCTTAGTACCGACAGCCTGTATGCGGTGCGTAAGGCCACCCTGAACGGCCTGGGGGTGGCAATGGTTTCTTCGTGGGTGGTCAAGGGCGATCTGGAGGAGGGGACACTACAGCATGTTCTATCTGACTGGCGGGCTGCGCCGCTGCCTGTGTATCTGCTCTATCCCTACGCCAGTTATTACCCGGCCCGCCTGCGCAAATTTATTGAAATGATGAAAGAGGTGATGCCCGGTCTTACCGGTATGCGCCCACCGGAGAGAAGAATTAAATAAGTTACCGTTGGTGAAAATTTATTTTGCAGGAAAAAACACACTTAATTGGTCGTAACGCTTCAGCCGGCAGAAAAATATTCCTCACTGAAGAGGGGCGAAAAAAAGAAATGACAGCCTCTAATCCGTCATTACCGCTTCGTTTAATAACGCTAAAAAAGATATTGTGCGCTTTTCTGTTGGTGGACTCTTTTAACAGGGTTTTGTGTTTTTCTTATCTTACAGACGCTTAGCCATCCAGACCGGTGTTTTTTTAATTGAAAATAATTCTTGCTTAAGAAGCGGGGGCGTGCGTAAATAGCCTCATCGGTTTGGAACACAGACCTTATGAAAGCAGTTTTAGTAAAGCAGTTCACCATAGATACCCTTCTTCGTGAGTCTCCTCCTAAGTGCCTGAGTAAGAAACGCTCTGAAATACAGACCACGTTCGCCACAGTAGGTGGCTAAATATATTGAGGAAGTATCTATGTCTAATAAAATGACTGGTTTAGTAAAATGGTTCAATCCTGAGAAAGGTTTTGGTTTTATCACCCCTGACAATGGTAGCAAAGATGTGTTCGTTCACTTCTCTGCTATCCAGAGCAACGATTTCAAAACGCTGGACGAAGGTCAGAAAGTGGAGTTCTCTATCGAGAACGGCGCTAAAGGCCCGGCAGCTGCGAACGTTGTTGCGCAGTAAGTTTTAAGACGCCGGGTTACCCCGGTGTACTAAAAAACCCGCTTATGGCGGGTTTTTGCATTGTGGGAGCAGCACACGGAATGATCCCTTACAACCTGCCTGATACATCAAGTCCAACGAAATACCCCGTCTATTCGCAAATGATAATGGTTACAGCATCATGACGGATGCCACAAATCCCCGTTTGCCGCTCCGCTACAATCTGACCTTGCAATAATCATTGAGGACGAACTGATGACTATCGCACAACAGCTTGAACAAAAAGGTATCGAGAAAGGTATCGAGAAAGGTATCCAGCTCGGTCGGCAGGAAGGCAAACTCGAAGTTGCCCGAGCAATGCTGCAGAACGGTCTCGAGCGAGCCACTGTTATGCAAATGACCGGTTTGACCGAAGACGATCTGGCGCAGATCCGTCACTAACGTTCATTCCACCCGGTTACACTCCCTGTCCATTCTGCGAACGGGGATCTGTGCTGTTTTTTGCACGATCCGCTAAGCCAGGCTACGCTTAATGTGAAAATTGTTTTATTACAGACAGTTGGATTATTTTTAAACAGGAGAGTTTATGGGTTTCTGGCGTGTTGTGATTACTATTTTGCTTCCCCCCCTCGGTGTACTTATTGGCAAGGGGTTTGGCTGGGCGTTTATTCTTAACATCATACTTACGCTGCTGGGCAATATCCCAGGCATGATTCACGCTTTCTGGGTGCAGACGCGCGACTAGTAGTCAGCCGGTGCGTGATAAAAACAAACAGGCTCACAGGAGCCTGTTTGTTCAAAAAATTACTTTGCGCAGTAAACGCGGGCGTCACGCGGGGTGTAAATCCCCAAAGTGACAAAGCCCAGCAGGCCATCGACAAAAGTTTGCTGTACTTCCGTACGTACCACTTTGTCTGCACCACCGCAGACCGCTGCGGCATCAATGGTTTTGCTCTGGCCAATACCAGATACAAAGAAGTGATGGGTTGTCACCTGTTTTGGCGTCTCGGCGATGTCTTTTTTAATCGTGAAGCTTTGCTGAGCGCAGCCTGCCAGCATCATCGTGGCGACTACCGCAAACATTATCTTTTTCATTACATTCCTTATGCATAAATTATCGGGTCCATGAGCGGGATCTTGCGTAGCTTTGATTTCGCCCGCAATGGAAATACTATGGGCCACGAAAATTATCAAGGAAATTATCATCTTCCGAGGGTTACGCTCACTCCTGAGAAATGAATGACCATGGCATATTGTGGCGTAAGGTTATTTACATACTTTTTGATTATTTGTCTTTAACCGAATTTAGTAGCGAAAGATTCGTCCTTCACCCTGAATTTGCAGCATCGCTTCCGGGAAAAAAAACACGCGGTAATTCGCGGTACTGTTTACATTCACAGCTAAGAATGTTCTCATATTTCACGCAGGCGAACAGAATACGAGAAGAGTTATGTTTCAACTAAAACCGGGTATACAGGCCTTAATTATTGGTTCCCGGACCGCAAGAGGTCGGGTCAACATAGGCAAAGCCGTTGAGCTTTTTGGCCTGTGTCTGCCGGGTGAGCGTTTTGTGAACCCGGTGACAGGTGTGGTGACGCAGTTGCCACTGGAGGCGAATTATCCACTCTGGTTAGTCACCGGGGATGTGGTGTCCTTCGACGGTCGGGAAGGATATGCTTTTGTGCGCGCTGAATATCTGATGCCGCTGGATAACCTGTCTGTTACGCAAATCGACGAAAAACAGGCCGTTCGTTAATCCTCTAAATGGCGTAAAAAATCCGCCAGAACCAAAGCGTGGTTTTGCTCACTGTTTTTTGCGCCATAAAGCAAAGTGATCCTCCTTTTATCTGCCCGGTTAAGCAGGGCGTTAGCATTATCACGCATCGCTTTAAGTTCTTGCAGATAGCATCTGCTGAATTCGTTAAAGTTTATGGTATCACCGTGGAAGGCTTTGCGTAGCTGCGCTGAGGGTGCCAGAGATTTAGCCCATTCGTCATAATGAAGATCGGTTTTCTTTATGCCGCGTGGCCACAGGCGATCGACCAGGACCCGGTAGCCATCCTCTGTGGAGGCTGTCTCATAAACTCGTTTGCAGCGAATCATGCCTGCTCCTTATCTTCCTGTACAAATGGGCGGAAAAATTTCAAGGATACACCTGATAACACATTTTGCCTTTTTAATTGAAAATATACAATTTATAAAAAGGGGAAAATATGTCTCATACTATCGTTACAACACTTCCGGTATGCCAACTGCCTGTTGACCGGGTTTCTGAATTAATTCACAGCAAAGAATCTTTTTGCGAATTTAGCCGGTTTGAGAGATTTATTGATTTTTTCAGATATATATTTACGGGAAACTCATTGTGCGATAATTATCAGAGTGTTTTTAATTCAATAGAAATTGATGACTCGGGATTACTAGGGGCGCGAGACAGTATTGCATACCAAAAATGGCATCCGGTTTTATGTATGGCCAGATTGATTGATAAAACCAGGGATGAGTATAAAAATAATTATAATATAGAACACATTAAATTTGATGCTGATTGTAATTTTGTGGCATTTAACTATGGTTCTGAAAATATTCTTTTGAAAAAAATGTTTACCGATGATGAATTTAAAATTATAGACCAACATTTGTTTTCAACAAACAATAGAAAGCTCGTGGGCTCTGTTATTTCTTTTGAGTGCCAGCTTTATGAGACTCTGGGAGATTTGTTAAATCGGGATATGGGAATTAATAATGCACATTCTCTGGTAGATCTCGAAGATAAAATCATTTCCCGAAAGGATAGCATCTCACCTGAAGCTGCACAGATAGCCCCGTCAGGACAGGAGGAAGGGTACGGCTCCAGTGAAGTGGCAGAAAAAAAGAATAAAGACAATGTACAAGTGCTGATTGATGAGAATGCAGAACACGAAAATAAAACCTTTTCTCCAGGGAATAACTTATCACCCGAAAATACAAAGGTAGTCCAGCAGCTAAATGATAAGGTTGGTGGGGTCTCTGCAACGGCAGACAAAACAACAGGAGACGCTGTTGCGAATATTGATACTTTTATCCGAGATAACATTGAAGGTAAGGACTTAAATACGATTGTTAGTCAGGGAAAAAAACTGGGGGCCGGGGCCTATGGTACAGCGTATAGAATCGGTGATTTTGTTGTGAAAAGCCCGATGAATAAACACAATATAGAAGTTTCACCCATTAATGAAAATGCACATGCGCATCCTGAACGTGCCGCCAGATATCTCAATAAGGCAAATGCTGATGATCACTTTGCGAGAGCTGTTTCTGTGCCGCGCAAAGAGGGTGATAAGAAATTAGTTGATGTTCTGATCTCAAAATTTATCACCGGTTATAGTGTTGTGGATAATAATAAAATAGAGAAAGAGCCAGACGAAAATAAAAAGAAAGCGTTAGAAGACAAACAAATGAATGCGCTGGATGATGCGCTGGATATTCTTTATGACCGAGGGCTGGAAATGTATGACCACGATATTGATGGTAATGTTTTGAAAGCAGAAAATGGACAGTACTATTTCGTTGATGCGGATCAAATAGTTTTAGCCGCTAATAAAAGAAGTAATGAACGGAGATTATCGCAGGCAACGATAGATCTTGAAAAAGTGCTCCACGACCAATACGTCATCGAGTCACACAAAGAAAAACAACAAGGGGAATTCGATGGTTTCTATACTCAAGCGCTGCAAATACTGAATGAGAATATTGCAGCGGCAGAGCAAGCAAAGATAGATTGATGCGTTCGGCCTTATCTGCCAGCGCCTTTGTGCTGCGGGTCTGAAGAAGCAAAGAGAGCAGTACATGCTTTTCCAGCTCGAGTGAAATGCGCGGTAAGGTAGGGCATCGCCGCTGGTGGAAGCGCTAGCGCTGCTGCGCGCGGCAAGGTAATAAAACTGGCAGGGCGGGGCTGCAATTAACCCCCCGTCCTGCGATCACTAGGTTCTGGCTTTTGTCGCCGCCCCGATCTCCGCATTGCGGCCAGCCCAGGCACCAAATACCGCCATGGCAAGAGAGAGTAGCGCGCAGCCAAGCAGAGGCCCGCTCCAGCTGCCGGAAACATCGTGAACTTTCCCCATCACCGGTGGCCCGAATGCCGCCAGCAAATAGCCCACGCACTGTGCCATACCGGAAAGCGCTGCGGCCTGATGAGCGCTGCCGGTGCGCAGACCGATAAACGACAGGCCGAGGATCATTGTCGCTCCGGATCCAAAGCCGCCGATGCAAACCCAGACGCCTGCGAAATCAGGAAACAGCCACAGGCCGGTTGCGCTCAGACCCCACAGCATCGCCATCAGTACGGCTATGCCGCGTTGATCTTTTAAGCGGCTTAGCAACATGCCGATAAACAGACCCGGAATAGCCGTAGCCAGTTGCAGAAGGCCGTGCAGGGAACCGGCCTGCGCTTCACTGTAGCCGTGACTGATAAGAATCGACGGCAGCCAGCCGATAATCACATAGTAAATCAGCGAGTTTATGCCGAGGTACATCGTCACCTGCCAGGCAAGCGGAGAGGACCAGATCCCCCGGCTGTGCAGTGCGGTATTGGAGGTGAGGTTGGCTGGCGTATGTTTCTTTAGCTGCGGCAGCCAGACAAGCAGCGCCGCAACCGGGAAGATCATCAGCGCCAGCAGCGCACCTTGCCAGCCGTAGCCGTGCTGCGCAATGGGCACCACCATGACTGAGCCGATCGCTGCAGCGACGCCCATTGTCAGGGAATAAGCTCCCGTTAACCGCGCCACCTGGCCTGGGAAATCACGCTTAATCAGGCTGGGCAGCAGCACATTACCCATCGCGATGCCGCAGCCAATCATTGCGGTGCCGATATACAGCAGCGCGGTGATGCCCGCCGAACGAAGCGCGATCCCGGCGCAAATAATCAGCATGGCGGCAAACAGGCTGCGCTCCGTGCCAAAGCGTCTTGCTATCCCGGCGGCCAGCGGCGAAACAACCGCAAAGGCCAGAAGTGGGAGCGTAGTCAGAATCCCCGTTTGCGCGGTGGTTAATCCGAAGGTGTCGCGAACCATATCCAGCAGCGGTGCGGCCCCGGTAAAAGTCACGCGCAGCGTGGTAGCAATAATCAGAATACCGAGCAGCAAAAGACCGTTCTTTTTGATGCTCGCTGAAGGTGAAAGTGTCATTTTTCTTATCCATTAAAACCGAGCGCTCAAGATACACGCTTCTGCAACGGAATAAATCAACGTAAAATGCCAGATTATCCCTAAAATCGGACAAAACGATGGAGCGCGGCTTAGCCTTAGAAGGCTTCGATCCGGACAGCAGCACGCAACCCGCACAGGCATTTCGTATTCGGGTGGCGGAAAGTGTCAAAGAGATCCCTTTTCATCAGCACCGCAAAGGCCAGCTGATTGTTGCCTTGCACGGCGGGATCACCTGCGAGGTAGAGCAGGCGATGTGGATGGTGCCGACGCAGTACGCCGTCTGGATCCCCGGGCAAATGCTGCACAGCAACCGGGCGACAACCAATGCCCAACTCTGCTTCTTGTTTATCGAACCCGGGGCGGTAACCCTGCCAGAACGGTGCTGTACGCTGAAAATCTCCCCGCTGGTTCGCGAGCTCGTTTTACGCCTGGCTCAGCAGCCTCAGGATGAAGACGACACGCCCGCGCGGCAGCGGCTCATTCAGGTGCTTTTTGACGAACTGCCGCATCAGCCAGTGGAACAGCTGCATCTACCGATGTCGCCGCATCCCAAAATACGCCAGATTGCAGATACGCTTGCGGGTAATCCACAGGAACGCATAACCCTCGCACAATGGGCGTCTATCCTCGCGATGAGCGAGCGTAATCTGGCGCGTCTGGTGGTGAAAGAGACGGGACTGAACTTCCGGCGCTGGCGGCAGCAACTTCAGGTGATCCTCGCGCTGCAAATGTTGACCGGCGGGGCTACGGTGCAGCATGTGGCGGACGCGCTGGGGTATGAGTCCACCAACGCGTTTATTACCATGTTTAAGAAATCGCTGGGAACGACGCCGGGCCGCTATCTGGCGACGCTTACACCTTAGGCCGTCTGCGGAATTCTGAACTGCGAAACGACTTCGCGCAGGCCACGAGTCTGGTCCAGCAGAGATTCTGCCGCCGCTGCGGCCTGATTCACCATTGCCGCATTTTGCTGGGTGGTGACATCCATCTGGCCGATGGCGGTGCTGACCTGCGAAATGCCGCTGCTTTGTTCCTCGCTGGCATGGGTGATTTCCGCCATCAGCGAGGCTACGCGTTTGACATCTGCAACGGCGGTATTGATAGTTTTGCCCGCCTCATTAACCAGTTGGCTACCCAGGGTAACCTGCGATACTGAGTTTTCAATCAGCACTTTTATCTCTTTGGCCGCACTCGCGCTCCGCTGCGCCAGGCTGCGAACCTCCCCGGCCACCACGGCAAAGCCACGGCCCTGATCGCCCGCACGGGCCGCTTCTACAGCGGCGTTCAGCGCCAGAATATTGGTCTGGAAAGCAATGCCATCGATCACGCTGATAATGTCGGTAATTTTGCTGGCCGAGGCGGAAATTTCATCCATGGTCTGCACCACACGGGCCACGACGGCCCCTCCTTGTTCAGCGCTGCGTGACGCCGTAGCCGCAAGCTGGCTGGCGCTCTGGGCGTTCTCTGTATTTTGCTTAACGGTAGCCGTCATCTGCTCCATTGAGGATGCCGTTTGCT
Organism: uncultured Buttiauxella sp.; assembly: GCA_946480445.1. Taxonomy (GTDB): domain Bacteria; phylum Pseudomonadota; class Gammaproteobacteria; order Enterobacterales; family Enterobacteriaceae; genus Dryocola. Next base: position 139,040 of record CAMLJN010000005.1, on the reverse strand, counting down.
CAAGGGCGCTGGCCTGTTCTTCGGTGCGTGAGGCGAGATCCATATTGCCACTGGCAATCTCGTTGGAGCTGGTGGAAATGCTGTCGCTGGTGTGATGCACAATATTAATTATCATCGCCAGCTCCTGGCACATCGCTTTCATGGAGGCCATCACGCTTTGCGTGTCTCCCTCACGCACCGGCACATGGCGAGTCAAATCTCCGCTTGCTACGGCAACGGCAATTTCGGCGACCTGCGCAGGCTCCGCGCCCAGCGAACGAAAGATATTGCGGTGAACCCGGTAGCCAACAAGCAGCAGCAGGATCACCGCGAGACAGGAGCCTGTCAGCTGCCAGATCTCCGAACGAGCGGTGCTGTTTCGGGCTTCATCCACCGCGAGGTTGGCGTAACTTGCGGAATCCTGCACAAAAGAAAGAATCCCTTTTTCATGGGCGTAGAAGTGCTTGTCTGCCTCTTTCAGACGCTCAAAAAGGGGCGTTGGTGCGCCCGAACGAATCAGCTCCACCAGCTCAGTGGCGCTTTTGATCATTGCCAGACCTTCTTTATATTGCGCGCCAAGCAGCTTTTCCTGTAATTCCGGTGGCAAAACGCTCTTCCAGTATGCAATTCGTTGCTGCCACAGGGTAGCGAGGCGTTGGATCTCTTTATCAGCCTGCTCGACGTTCAGCGTGCCTTCGACAACGCGGGACAGCACCAGACGCATCTCAATGAGGTAAACCGGCGCCGGGTGAATATCCGACAGCAAATCTTTTGCCAGCAGACCATTTTGCACCTTTTGAGCGCTCTGCTGGCTGCCGTAGAGCGAAATCGCGGTAACTAATGCTGACATCAGCACCGAGCAGCAGATCAATAACAACAAATTGTGTTTCAGTGATTTCATTTTGCCTCTCCTGTTAGCTCCCAACGTTATCGGCGTCCGGCAAAAGAAACTTTTTTCATTGATGTTAAAAACCGCGCACGCATCACAAAAATAAGCCTAAAAAACACTTTTTTGTTTTTAAAAACAATTTGTTAACGGGACTATTTCAATAATCTATAAGTGAAACTTTTAACCGGTAGAAACCTAAGATTATTTCTGCATATACAAAGGATTTTCATGCATTGACGGGGAAAACGCCATTATGGGCGCGTACGACCACAGACCGCTAAGTTGTGGGGTTCGAAAGGCAAAATCACTGACGTTTATCGTCAACGCGCCCAAGCGGACGACGACGGCAGGGCAGGTCAATCCTGTCATCATTTTTGCCTTTACGGGGCGGGATTTGTTTTCGGCGACTGGCTGGTGGCTCGCTGGCAGAGGAGGTGCGCTATTGCTTGCCAATAACCAGCGAAACCAGTCCTGCGGCAATAAGGGGGCCGACCGGTACGCCCCGGAAGAGGGCGACGCCAAGCACGGTGCCGACCAGTAGCCCGGCGACCAGGCCCGGCTGGCTGCCCATCAGCGTAACGCCCCGGCCCCCCAGCCAGGAGACAAAGACGCCCACGGCAATCGCGACCAGTGATTTCCAGTTAGTGAAGGAGTGCAACAGGGTACTGGCGGGCAAGGTACCGCTTGCTATCGGAGCCAGAACGCCAATGGTCAGGATGATGATCCCCACGCTTAGCCCCTGTTTTTCAATCCAGGGGAAAAACTGACTAAGAGGCGTAACCCGCACAATAATCAGCACCAGTACGGAAACGGCTACGGTGGTGTTGTGGCTCACAAATCCCAGACCGGCCAGAGCCAGTAGTATCAACAGCGTTGGATCGAAAATCATGGTATTTCCTTGCAAAACAAAGGGAAAACTGTTTTTATTTTAGGGATACACTTTACGCGCAGATGTCGAAATCTGCCTGCGTTTTTAATGCCAGCGGCGACCTTTTGTGCAATCGAAGAGTTCTGTGACGCAAAATCTCGTTTTCGCCCGTTAATTATGCGAACGATTTGGATGAAAAATAAGCAGCATAATAATTTTGTCATCTCAGGCTGCTAAAACGGGTGATGAAGGGTGCCTATTCGTACGCAAAAGGCGGAGCGAGAAATGAACGACCCCATGTTTTTCGAAGTTCTGTGTATTACCGGTGCGTTTTTGCTAATTGCCTGTTCCCTTGTTATGTCGGTATTACTTCTCGAGCGGCGCCGGTACCGGGCGCCTAACCGCCCGGCCGTCAAATAGCACCGCTGAGCTACCCGCTTATTGGCCTTCCGACGCTCGGTTTCCATTACCTTCTACCGGGTTATCATCTGAAAATGTTCAATAAAATCTGCGTTTGCTCACAGATAGAGCTTTCCTCTGCTAAGCTTAGTCGTTGGAAGTCTTGTTACTACGTGAACTCAAATTTTCAGGAGGACATATGGGTCTAATCAGTTTCGTGAAAGAAGCGGGTGAAAAAATACTGCATGCCGTTACGGGGACTGCACACGCGGCGGATCAGAATGAGCTGCTTAAAGAGCACCTGAAAAAAACGGGCGTGCCGGATGCCGATAAAGTCGAAATCAAAGTCGAAGACGGCAAGGCAGTGGTTTCCGGTGAAGGCTTAAGCCAGGAAGCGAAAGAAAAAATTCTCATCGCGGTGGGTAACGTCGAGGGTATTTCAGGCGTCGAAGACAAGGTATCGGTAAAAGAGGCCGCGGCTGAAAGCCAGTATTACACTGTCAAATCAGGTGATACGCTAAGCGCAATTTCCAAACAGGTTTACGGCGACGCAAACCAGTACAACAAAATTTTCGAAGCCAATAAACCTATGCTGAAAAGCCCGGATAAAATTTATCCAGGTCAGGTGCTGCGCGTGCCTAAGTAATCCACTAAAACCCATCGAGAGATGGGTTTTTACTATTCAGAATAATCCAGCCTCTCTTTTGTCGATAATATTATCGAACATATCATCATGAGTTACCGTGCAGATTTATAACATCACCCTGAATATAAAACAGCGGAAAAATAATGCTTGATGATTTCCCGAAATCAATGACAATCAGCCAGGGAACCTGGCTGATTGTCATAGGTTAATTGTAAGAATCGCTGGTCTGCTTATGGAACAGCTCCCGGAAGACAGGATAAATATCGTCCTGGTCGCGAATATGCTGCATCGCGAAGTTCTCAAAGGTGGACTGCAAATTCTCGTATTCCCGCCACAGCGTCTGGTGGGCACGACGGGTGATTTCAATATAGCTGTAGTAGCGCACAACCGGCAGCAGCTGTTTGGCCAGTATTTCATGGCACAGCGGTGAGTCATCTGCCCAGTTATCGCCATCGGAGGCCTGGGCTGCGTAGATATTCCACTGTGCCGGATCGTATCTCTCTTTTACCACCTCATCCATCAGCTTCAGGGCGCTCGACACGATGGTGCCGCCGGTTTCCTGCGAATAGAAGAACTCGTGCTCATCAACCTCTTTCGCCTGCGTATGGTGACGGATATAGACGACCTCCACGTTTTTATAGGTCCTGCTCAGGAACAGATAGAGCAGAATATAAAAGCGTTTAGCCATATCCTTGGTGGCCTGATCCATTGAGCCTGACACGTCCATCAGACAGAACATCACGGCCTGGCTTGAAGGCTCGGCGCGTTTCTCGTAGTTCTTGTAGCGTAAATCAAAGGTGTCGATAAAGGGCACGCGGGCAATTTTCTCGCGCAGGGCTGCGATCTCTTTGCGCAACCGCTCCTCTTCCAGCAGCTGCGCAGGTTCGCTTTTGCTCACCGTTTCGAGGCTGTCCTCCAGGTCGTGAAGCTGACGCCGTTTCCCGGCGGTCATCGCCGTGCGGCGCGCCAGGGAGTTTTGCAGCGAACGAACGACGCTGATATTTGCGGGCACGCCGTTTGAGGTATAACCGGCGCGGTGCGTTTTAAACTCGTTGAGCTGCCGATGCTGGTTTTTCTTCAGGTTAGGCAGAGCGAGATCTTCAAACAGCAGGTCGAGGTATTCGTCTTTGGAAATCTGGAACACGAACTCATCCTGACCTTCGCCATCCTGGCTCGCCTGGCCTTGTCCTGAGCCTGAACCGCCCCCGCCGCCCTGCGGGCGTTCGATACGGTCGTTTTGCACAAAATGATCGTTACCGGGGTGCACGCGATGGCGCAGGCCGCCGCGTCCCTGATGAAACATCGGCTCGCTAATATCCTCCCCCGGGATGGAGACGGACTCGCCGCTGTCCACGTCGGTCACCGAACGCTTATTAATGGCCTCGGAAATTGACTGTTTGATTTGGGCCTTGTAGCGGCGCAAAAAGCGCTGGCGGTTTACCGCGCTCTTATTTTTGCCGTTCAGTCGCCTGTCAATAAAATAGGCCATAGTTCCCCCACACTTCTGTGCCAACTGCGCAGGGGTGCCACGGCTGTGGCACCCATTTGTGACCCGGATCTTATGAAGACTTCCTTACCCGCAGATACCATTCGCACAGCAGACGAACCTGTTTGCGGGTATAGCCTTTCTCCATCATACGATCGACAAAGTCATCATGTTTCTTCTGCTCGTCGGTCGAGGTTTTGGCGTTGAACGAGATAACGGGCAGCAGCTCTTCGGTATTGGAGAACATTTTCTTCTCAATAACCGTGCGCAGCTTCTCGTAGCTGGTCCAGTTAGGGTTACGACCGTTATTGTTGGCGCGGGCGCGCAGCACGAAGTTGACGATTTCATTACGGAAATCTTTCGGGTTGCTGATGCCGGCGGGTTTTTCAATTTTTTCCAGCTCCGCATTTAAAGATTCACGGTCAAACAGCTGGCCGGTGTCCGGATCGCGGTATTCCTGATCCTGAATCCAGAAGTCAGCGTAGGTGACATAACGGTCGAAAATGTTCTGCCCGTATTCTGAATAGGATTCGAGGTACGCGGTCTGAATCTCTTTGCCGATAAATTCCGCGTATTTCGGGATCAGGTAACCCTTCAGGTGCTCCAGGTATTTCTCCGCGATATCCTGCGGGAACTGCTCGCGCTCAATCTGCTGCTCCAGCACGTAGAACAGGTGCACCGGGTTTGCCGCGACCTCAGCATGGTCAAAGTTGAACACGCGGGAGAGGATCTTAAACGCAAAGCGAGTCGACAGGCCGTTCATACCTTCGTCCACGCCAGCGTAATCGCGGTATTCCTGATAGGACTTCGCTTTCGGGTCGGTGTCTTTCAGGCTTTCACCGTCGTACACCCGCATCTTAGAGTAAATACTGGAGTTCTCCGGCTCTTTGAGACGAGAAAGAATGGAGAAGCGCGACAGGGTTTCCAGCGTACCGGGGGCGCAGGGCGCGTGCAGCAGTTCGCTGTGGGTGAGCAGTTTTTCGTAGATTTTAATCTCTTCGGAAATCCGCAGGCAGTAGGGCACCTTGACGATATAAACACGGTCGAGGAACGCCTCGTTGTTCTTGTTGTTACGGAAAGTGACCCACTCTGATTCGTTGGAGTGCGCCAGAATAATGCCGTTAAACGGCAGGGCGGAGATACCTTCGGTGCCGTTATAGTTGCCTTCCTGCGTCGCTGTCAGCAGCGGGTGCAGGACTTTAATTGGCGCTTTGAACATTTCGACGAATTCCATGATGCCCTGGTTTGCCCGGCACAGCGCGCCGGAATAGCCGTAGGCATCGGGATCGTTCTGCGCATGGTTTTCGAGCTTACGAATATCCACTTTCCCGACCAGCGCGGAAATGTCCTGGTTGTTCTCATCGCCCGGTTCAGTTTTAGCGATGGCAATCTGGGCCAGGATCGACGGCCAGACTTTAACTACGCGGAATTTGGTGATGTCGCCGCCAAACTCGTGCAGGCGTTTGGCCGCCCACGGCGACATTATCGTCCCCAGATAGCGGCTCGGCACGCCGTACTCTTTTTCCAGAATGGAGGCGTCTTCCTGCGGGTTAAAGAGGCACAGCGGGTGGTCATTCACCGGGCTGCGCTCACCGTTGGCGCTCAGCGTGTAAATAGGGACGCGCTGCATCAGGGCTTTAAGACGTTCGGCCAGGGAAGACTTACCGCCACCTACCGGCCCCAGCAGATACAGAATTTGTTTTTTCTCTTCCAGACCCTGAGCGGCATGTTTCAGATAGGCAACAATCTGCTCGATGGCTTCTTCCATGCCATAAAACTCTTCAAACGCCGGGTAACGGGAAATCACCCGATTCGAAAAGAGACGGGACAGCCGTGGCTCTGTGGCAGTATCCACCATCACTGGCTCACCGATGGCCATCAATAGCCGTTCTGCCGCGTTGGCATAGGCACTGCGATCCTGCTTACAGATGGCAAGAAACTCCTGCAGTGTGAACTCTTCGTCCTTGGCAGCTTCATAACGCTGGCGATAGTGATCGAATATATTCATGGCATGCCGTCCTTTCGTTTTAGCACAGGTTAGAGAGCCGGAGGTAATAGTAATGGGGGCTCCCGGAAGACGTATTCTGAGTACAGCAACCCTTATGCCAACTTAGCTGTCGCGGTGCTTACGGTACTGTCGTCAGAGTTATTCACCTTCTTAAAATAAAGCGTAGATGGCATTTGCAAAACTTGCATACGGCCACGAGCCAATTTCAATGACATATCAATAACTCATCCAAATAATTCTTCTTATGGCATAAGCGACGCCTCGCTGGTTCACTCAATTGTCACGCAACGGTAAGAGGGCGGTCACCTGGCAGCGCGATCGTGAGGGATCGGGCAGACGTTATAAAAAGGTAAAAAATTTGGGATGATGGACAAGGGCGGTTACACTTCTTTCGCTGATTATTTGATTAAAGGACTTAATGGATTGTGACCAAATTCAAAATTCTGACACTGAGCGTACTTATCGCCTGTTCATCAGGCACCGCCGTTGCGGCAAATCAGTGGTCTGTTGGCGCGGGCGTTGGCGTGGTGACCAACCCGTATAAACAGTACGATCGCGATGTGTATCCGGTGCCGGTTATCACCTATGAAGGCGATGACTTCTGGTTCCGTGGTTTGGGCGGCGGGTATTATCTGTGGAATGACACGGCTGATAAGCTGTCCATCATGGCTTATTACTCGCCTACTTACTTTAAACCCGGTGACAGCGACGACCGTCAACTGCGTCGGCTGGACAAACGCCGAAGCACCATGATGGCCGGGCTTTCCTACGTCCATAATACGGAATATGGTTTCCTGCGTACGGCGCTGGCTGGCGATACTCTGGATAACAACAACGGCATTGTCTGAGATCTGGCATGGCTGTATCGCTATACCAACGGCGCCTTAACGCTGACCCCGGGTATCGGTGTGGAGTGGCAAAGTGAACACTACAACGATTACTACTATGGCGTATCGCACAGCGAATCCCGCCGTAGCGGCCTGAAGAGCTACGATGCGGATGACGGCTGGAACCCGTACCTTGAGCTGTCGGCGAGCTATAAGTTCGCGGGCGACTGGAGTGTGTATGGCACAGGTCGTTACACGCGTCTGAGCGATGAAATCAAAGATAGCCCAATGGTCGATAAATCCTGGTCAAGCGTATTTTCCGCAGGGATCACCTACAGTTTCTGATAAGCAGGTGATGCATTTAAACGGGGCGCTTGTGCGCCCCGTTTGCATTATGTCGGTGCAACCACTTAAGGGGGCGTTATGGCTAAGCAGATTCTTTTTCGTGAAACCACTGTTTTACCTGCCATTGGCCAGGGGACGTGGGGCATGGGCGAAAAGCCGTTACAGCGGTTAGATGAAATTCATGCCCTGCAAGCGGGTATTGACAGGGGCCTGAGGCTTATCGACACGGCTGAGATGTACGCCGATGGCGGGGCCGAGCGAATTGTCGGGGACGCCATCGCAGGACGTCGCGATGAGATTTTCCTCGTATCCAAAGTGTATCCCTGGAATGCGGGCGGGCACCGGGCTATTGCGGCCTGTGAAGCCAGCCTCAAGCGCTTGCAGACGGATTTCCTCGATCTCTATCTTCTGCACTGGCGCGGTGACATTCCGCTGGAGGAAACGCTTAAGGCGATGCAAACCTTACAGCAGCAGGGCAAAATTCGCCGGTGGGGCGTATCGAATTTTGATAACGACGATATGCAGGACCTTATTGCGCTGCAAGGAGGCAAGGAATGTGCCACCAACCAGGTGCTTTATCATCTTGCTTCCCGCGGCATTGAATTTGATTTATTGCCGTGGTGCCAGCAACAGAGTATGCCGGTAATGGCCTACTGTCCTCTGGCCCAGGCCGGAGGGCTGCGCGATGGCTTGATGGATAACCCCGTGCTGCTTAATCTTGCGGCCCAAAAACAGGCGACGGTATCCCAGCTTCTGCTGGCGTGGCTTGTCAGCCATCCCGGGGTGATGGCCATCCCGAAGGCGGGCAGTGTTCACCATGTAAAAGAGAACGCTGCTGCGCTCGATGTGGCACTGAGCAAAGAAGAGATAGCGGAGATGGAAAAGGCGTTCCCGGCACCGGGCCGCAAAACGCCTCTGGATGTTGTCTGACTTTAAAAAGCGTTGGCGGGGCTTTATCCTGCGCCGCCAGCGCTTTTTAACCTTATGCTTTTTTTGCCACGTTCAGCGTTGCAGCCAGACGAGCTGGTTTGTCGGTGTGGGCTTTTTGTGACGTTGTCACGCAAGCGGTTTCCACGCAGACAAAGGTTTTGTAGCCGTCGTCCGGCATATCCCCCATCGACGCGGAAAGGGCAGGACCCGGGTTCCAGCCAACAACGTTGCTGTGATGATGATGTACAACGTTGATGCTGCGCTTCAGGCTCGCGTCATGGATAACGGAGCAGTCATCCGCCGCCAGATAGACCCGGTCAGTGCGGTCCGGGAAAGTTTGCAAGCCGTCGGTTAGTTTACCTTGCTCGCCGCCGATGACCTTATCAAGGTAGGTGCTGCCAAGACCGCTGACGCTGACCTGAGCGATATCGCCCACGTTGAAATAGGTGTGCAGTGCGGAGGTGGTTTCAAACTCACCGTGTGCTTCCAGCTCCATTTCACAGGTTTTGCCCAGTCTGTAACGGGCATAGAGCGTGAAATCATGAGGCCAGAGCCTGCGGGTTTCATCGCTGCTGTGTAGCTCGAAGGTTAAGGAAACGCCATTGGCATCTTCGTTATGTGCGCTCAGCGTCCACGGTAGGTTACGGGCAAAGCCGTGTGCTGGCAGTTCAGCCTTATCCGCCGGGCCAAACCATGGCCAGCAAATGGGGACGCCACCGCGCAGCGCTTTGCCGTGTTTAAAGGGGGTATTGTCACTCAGCCAGAGCACTTCTTCTTCACCGGCAGGTTTCCAGGAGAGCAGGTGAGCGCCCTGTAAGGCAACAGAAGCACGCACCTGCGGGTGATCTATCACGAGAACATCAAGCTCGTCGTGCTGGCGGCGGCTAAGGACAGACGTAATTTGTTCGACTACCGGAAGAGCAAAAATTTTATTAATCATTTCTTTATTCCTCAGTCCTGGGTCTTTCAGGCAAAAAAAAGAGCGACCGAAGTCGCCCTTTAGGATCAGGTTCTCATCTCAACTTATTTGGAGATGTGAGCAATCAGATCCAGTACTTTGTTAGAGTAGCCAGTTTCGTTGTCGTACCAGGAAACCAGTTTCACAAAGTTATCGTTCAGTGCGATACCCGCTTTAGCATCGAACACGGAAGTGCAAACTTCGCCGTTGAAGTCGGTAGAAACAACGTCATCTTCGGTGTAACCCAGAACGCCTTTCATTGGGCCTTCAGAAGCCGCTTTGATTGCTTTCTTGATTTCTTCGTAGGACGCTGCTTTTTCCAGACGAACGGTCAGGTCAACAACGGACACGTTTGGCGTTGGAACGCGGAATGCCATACCGGTGATTTTGCCGTTCAGCTCTGGCAGAACAACGCCTACAGCTTTAGCAGCACCGGTAGAAGAAGGGATGATGTTCTGAGCCGCGCCACGGCCGCCGCGCCAGTCTTTGTGAGACGGGCCATCAACGGTTTTCTGAGTAGCGGTGGTTGCGTGAACGGTGGTCATCAGGCCTTCAACGATACCGAAGTTGTCGTTGATAACTTTCGCCAGTGGAGCCAGGCAGTTAGTGGTGCAGGATGCGTTGGAAACGATGTCCTGGCCGGCATATTTGTCGAAGTTAGCGCCTTTAACGAACATTGGCGTTTTGTCTTTAGAAGGACCGGTCAGAACGACTTTTTTCGCGCCAGCAGTGATGTGCTTACGAGCGGTTTCGTCGGTCAGGAACAGGCCAGTTGCTTCTGCAACAACGTCAACGTTGACTTCGTTCCATTTCAGGTTAGCCGGATCGCGTTCTGCGGTAACACGGATAGTTTTGCCGTTAACAACCAGGTGGCCGTCTTTAACTTCTACAGTGCCGTTGAAACGACCGTGAGTAGAGTCGTACTTCAGCATGTAAGCCATGTAGTCTGCATCTAACAGATCGTTGATTGCGACGATTTCGATGTCAGAACGTTCCTGAGCAGCACGGAAAACAATACGGCCGATACGGCCAAAACCGTTGATACCTACTTTGATTGTCATATATTCCACCAGCTATTTGTTAGTGAATAAAAGGTTGGCTGTAAAATTACAAAAACCTTACGCAGCGTCAAGCGGAATCGTGTCAATCATTGCGACAAATCAATCCTGTGAACAGCAATTGTACGATAAAACCGCATCACGTTTCCCTTTTGGCTTTTGACCATATGGGGAGGGTTTGTGGAATTTTAAAGGGCAAACTCAACAAGAATGTGACATGCATCACAATTAATGCCGCGCCAGAAATTCAGGGCTAAGTTTAGAACAAAAAGCCCTACGATGTTGTTAATTATTTGTTAGAATCATGCCGTTATCAGTCACCGCAGTTACTGGCAGAGACGAACTAAAATGGCTAACCAATTACCTCCTGATTCAGCAAAGAAAAATCTCAATGAGATGCAGTTCTACGTCACCCAGCAGCACGGCACAGAGCCGCCGTTCTCCGGACGTTTGCTGCATAACAAACGCGAGGGTGTTTATCACTGCCTGGTCTGTGATGCGCCGTTGTTTATGTCTGAATCCAAGTATGACTCGGGCTGCGGCTGGCCGAGCTTTTATGAGCCGGTCAGCGATACGGCCATTCATTACCTGAAAGATCACTCTCACGGTATGGAGCGGGTTGAAATTCGTTGCGGCAATTGCGAAGCCCACCTGGGGCATGTTTTTCCCGACGGACCACAGCCTACCGGGGAGCGCTACTGCGTGAACTCAGCATCGCTCAGCTTTACTGACGATCAAAACGGCGAGCAGACGGAAGGTTGAAAAAACGATTCAGCAAATTATTCCACGGGGAGCTTATGGCATGATGAATCTGGATGACATGCTGGCCACGATGACGCCGGAAATCTATCAGCGTCTGGTGACAGCCGTTGAACTTGGCAAATGGCCAGACGGCGTGGCGCTGACGCCGGAGCAAAAAGAGAACAGTCTGCAGCTGGTGATGCTGTGGCAATCCCGGCATAACAGCGAGCCGCAGCATATGACCCTCGGTCAGGACGGTCAGATTGTGATGAAGAGCAAGCAGCAGTTAAAAGCGGAGTTTGGCATCGAACCTGCCCCTATCGTGACGGTTAAGCTGTGATTTGATGTATTTCCCCCTCTCTTCGGGAGAGGGGGCGTAGAGCGGGTGCTGGTGCTACCCGCTTTTGAGTATCAATGCTGCGTTTTAATCCCCAGCGTTTCCGCCAGCTGTTTTGCCAGCTGGTTATTATCGTCCGCGCCGTACTCCCAGAACATTGCCCCCCCAAGCCCCTTCGCCTTGATGTACTCCGCTTTGAGCGCCACAGATTTAGGGTTCTCATATGAAATGGCAAAGAGGTCTTTACCGTCGGTGGATTTCATCGTCAGATACGGGACTTTTGCGTCATCATCCCAGCGCTCGGTAAACCGCTTCTGCGGATCGTTGAGCAGCTTGCTGACAAGATCGTTGTATTTAAAATAGGTATCTTTTGCCAGGTCCAGGCCAAGGGACTGGAACACCGCTTGCTCCGTTGCCGTAAAATAGGGCTGTGTCACGGGATGTTTAGCCGCATCCGGCTTATCCCAGTCGATGCCCGCTTCGGTAGCCCGCTTCGGCACGCGGCCATAGAAGCCAATACCCAGGTTCATCTGCGCGGGTTTAAGCCCGGCGGCGAGATAGTTATCCACCACGAAGTTTGCGCTGTACTTATCCGCCGCCGCTACCGTTGGCCACTGTTTTGAGTCATACAGATTAGAGTTGAAATACTGCGTGCCGTAAGCCATGTCGTAGGTCATCAGGTTGATGTAGTCCAGCGCGGGGGCAATGGCTTTCACATCCACCCATTCCGTTGGGCTTTTCGCGTTTGCCCCCACGGCTATCGTCAGCAGCTTCTCTTTACCTATCGCCTGGCGCAGCTCGTTGAACAGGGCGGTGAAGTTATCGCGATCGGCTTCGGTGGCATCGACCAGACCCCATGCGCCGTTAATCGGGTATTCCCAGTCCAGATCTATGCCGTCCAGACCGTACTGTTTAATAACTTCCTGGGCTGAGCGTATAAACACAGCCCGGCTTTCCGGGCTGGCCGCCGCGCCAGAGAAACCGCGAGCGCCCCAGCCGCCGACGGACAGCAGGACTTTAAGATCGGGGTTATGTTTTCTTAGCGCCGGGACTTTTCTGAGATCGTTCATGACTTTGGGAGACAGCCAGATTTGATGCAGCCTGGCGGGATCTTTTAATGCGGCGTTGGTTTCGCCTTTTTCATCGTTGTAGATCAGGCCAAATGAGTAGTTGATATGGGTTATCTGGCGCACATCAAGCTTATCAATATCTCCGCCCGGTCCGGCGGTCACATCACCCCCTCCGTTAAAATAGCCGACGGAGAGATAAGGGCCAGCGTAGGCGGCGCCCGCACAGGCAAGTTGAATAGCGGCCAGCAACGGCAATATGTTGCGCGTAAATTTCATAGCAATTCCTCTTTGACGGACAGCAGGGAGAAGACCAGTGCCCCGACGCAGCAGCAAGGTCAAAAATCAGCTAAGGTGCTGATTAAATAAGCAGGTTGATTATGAGAGCGCTCTCAAAGAAGGGCGAGCACATTAAGTTCAAAATGAGAGCGGAATCGAGAAAAGGGGCGGGCGCTTGTGCACCCGCAGGTTTACCGGCAGGAAAAATCGGCGAGGGTTATCAGCGTGGCGCCCGCGACGGACATATCCTGGAAAGCCATCAGGCTGTCCTGCGGGTTGATATTGACCCCACGACAGCCGTCGGTAATGACCGTCACCTCATAGCCCAGCTCGAGCGCGTCCAGCACGGTGAATTTGACACAGTAGTCTGTCGCCAGGCCAAGCACGATAAGATCCGTAATACCGCGTTCTTTAAGCCAGGCATCGAGGTTGGTTTTCTGGCGATGACCATTGTCATAGAAGGCGCTGTAGCTGTCGATCAACAGGTTTTCGCCTTTATGAAACACGGCATCAATCTCTTTGCTGTTCAGCAGAGGATGAAACTCTGCCCCCGCCGTATTTTGCACGCAGTGATCGGGCCACCAAGTTTGCGGATAGCCGTCAAGCTCACCCCGAGTGTAGGGCATGGTGCCCTGGACGCTCGCAAAGCTGCCGTGGTTAGCAAGATGCCAGTCCTTAGAGGCGACAACCAGCGCCCCGCGCGCTTTGCAGCGGGCGATCATAGCGTTTGCTACTTCGATCGTGCTGTCACCCTCTGGCACGGCGAGGCTTCCTCCGGCACAAAAATCATTTTGTAAATCGACCAGTAACAGAGCGCGTTTATTCATTAGTGTTCCTTATTCATCAGGCGTCAGTTCGCCGCGCAGGTTGCGTGACATCGCCTCACGTATGGCCTTCACGTCCAGGTTCTGGCTTAACAAATAGTGCAGTTTGGTGAGCGTGGCTTCCACCGTCATATCGTAGCCGCTGACCACCCCGGCCTGCGCAAGGGCATTACCCGTCGCATAGCCGCCCATATTTACCTTACCGGACATACACTGAGTGAGATTCACCACCACAATGCCCCGGGAACAGGCCTCCTGTAGCTCCTGCAGGAAGGGGCCGTGCTGAGGCGCATTGCCCACGCCGTAGGAACGCAGAATCAGCGCTTTAACCGGCTGGCGTAAAAAATTCCCGACGACATCTGCAGAAATACCCGGATAAATCGTCACCACGCCAATGGGCTGGGGCGTAATAGGATGAACGATCAGTTCGCCTTCACCGTGGGGGGCTGCGGGGGTATTCAGGCGGCGAATATGAATCCCCGCTTCCAGCAGCGGCGGCAGGTTAGGAGAGGCAAAAGCATCGAAGCCATCGGCATGGGCTTTGGTCGTTCTGTTACCGCGATACAACCGGTTATTGAAGAACAGGCTTACTTCGTTGATCGGGAAATTGGCTGCAATATATAGCGAGTTCAGCAGGTTGATTTGCCCGTCAGAACGCAGCTCGGCAAGCGGGATCTGTGAGCCGGTGACGATAACCGGTTTGCTGAGATTTTCCAGCATAAAGGACAGGGCCGAGGCGGTAAACGCCATGGTGTCCGTGCCGTGCAGAATCACAAAACCGTCGTATTCGTCGTAGTGGGCTTTAATGTCATCGGCGATATGCTGCCAGTCCTCAGGCGTCATATCCGAGGAGTCCATTAGCGGATCGTATTCATGGATCGTGAAGTCAGGCATCTCCTGACGATGAAATTCCGGCATGAGCGCGAGCTGGCGCTGCAAATGACCGGATACGGGGATGTAACCCTGTTCTGAACGCTGCATCCCGATGGTCCCACCGGTATAGGCAACGTAGATGGATTTTTTTGGCATAAGTCGGCTCGAAGGCGGATAGGTCATGGGGCGCAGTATAGTGGGGCTGAACAAAAAAATCAGCCTGACAAATGCAGGGCTTGTAAGTGTGCTGGCGTGAGGTTAGCGAGATCCTGAAAAGTGTGACCTGAAACATTGACGGGAAAATCAATTTATTGCTGGCTGATGGCCATAAACAAGAAATCCAGCCCGGCAAAAGCCGGGCTGGAAGGTGGGTTAGCGAACGTCCCCGCACGTCAGGCAGAATGCATAACGGTTTTGCGGATCGTTCATCGTGCCGAACTTATCATTCTGCGCTTTCAGGGCCAGTGCGGCATCGGCCAGCGGCGCCGGGAGATAAGCCTGCAACGCCTGTGGCAGCATGGCGCGCACCGAAACACTCATGCTGTTAAACACCATATCGACAAAGCCTGGTTCATCCTGCCAGAAATCGAGATGCCAGGTTTTTAGCTTCGCAAGCTCGGCGGCTTTGGCAACCGCGTCATCGAAATCACCCAGGCTGTCGACCAGTCCGTTGGCTTTGGCATCCTGGCCGGTCCAGACGTGGCCCTGGGCAATCTGATCGATCTGCTCAGGGGTTTTCTTGCGCGATTCCGCGACCAGCTTGATAAAGCGTTGATAGCCGTTTTCAATGCTCAGTTGCATCATCTGCTGCACTTCCGGCGGCAGCGTTTTGGTGATCGCCACATCCGCCAGCGGAGAGGTTGCCACCCCGTCAGTATGCACGCCGATAGAGTCCAGGGCGTTTTCAACGGTATTGATGACGCCAAAGATACCGATGGAGCCGGTGAGGGTGCTTGGGCTTGCGACAATATAGTCTGCTGGGGTAGAAATCCAGTAGCCACCGGAAGCCGCCATGCCGCCCATAGAGACCACAACAGGCTTGTCGGAGGCCCGTGCCGCCGCCAGCTCTTCACGGATCAGCTCTGACGCGGTAACGCTGCCGCCGGGGCTGTTGACGCGCAGAACGATCGCTTTAACTTTTGCATCCAGACGAGCCTCGCGGATCTGTTGGGCAGTCGTATCGCCGCCGACCTGTCCCGGCGTTTCCTGGCCATCCATAATCGCGCCGTTGGCGAAAATAACGGCGATAGCGCCACACTGGTCGGGTGCTTTTTTCACCTGATAGTCGTAGATGCTGGTGTAGCTAAAATCTTTTTTCTCGTTGTTCCAGCCGAACTGCTTAACCAGCGCTTTATCGACGGTTGCGTTAGTGGCCAGCTCATCAACGAGTTTGTTGTCCAGCGCATATTTTGCGGTGTCGCCACCCAGTTTTTGCAGGCTATCGAGCAGCCCCTGCGCGCCCGGGAACACCTGCCGGGAAGCGATTTGACGGTTTGCCGCAATGGTGCCGATATAGTTCTGCCACAGCTCGCCAATCCAGCGGCTGTCCGCTTCGCGCGCCGCCGGTGACATATCGTCACGAATAAACGGCTCGACGGCTGATTTGTAAGTGCCAACGCGGAAGATGTGCGTCGACACTTTCAGCTTATCGAGCAGTGTCTTGTAGTACAGCGAGTTGGTGGCAAAGCCGTGCAAATCCACCATCCCCTGCGGAGAAAGCCAGATTTTATTGGCGAAGCTCGCGAGGTAATACTGGCCCTGGTTATAGCTGTCGCCCGTAGCATAAACGGGTTTGCCGCTGTCGCGGAACTCGCGCAGCGCCTTGCCGATATACTGCATGGAAGGCTGATCGGCCCCGGCAAACTCTTTTAAATCCAGTACGATGCCGGTGATATTGCGGTCATCCTTCGCCTGACGAATCGCATCGACCACGTCAAACAGGGAATTTTCTTGCAGGCGGTCAGAGCTGGCGCCCAGAAGCTGGCGGCCAAGCAGACCGATCTTGTTGCTGACGGACGGCTTATCTACCACCACGCCTGTAATATCGAGCAGCAGTGCGCCACGTGCAGGTTCGGAAGTGGCGGGGCTGCTGAGCTGCAACCAGATACCCACGCCGACCAGAATCAGCAGGATCAGGAACAGGTTGAGAATAAACTCTCGAATGAAATTAAGCAGGCGCCAGCTCCACTTAAAGAAACCGGCAATGAATCGCCCAATGGTACGCATGTCTTCTCCGTAACCTTCAAAATCGCAAGCCGCTGCATGAAATCACAGCGAAAGTGACCGCTATCCTAAATAGCCCCAGGGCAAATGTCAGCAGGAAATCGGCCCCGTGCTGTAACAAATCCCCACGCTGTGTTAATTTTGTGAATAAAAATCATTACAGGAATACGCAAATGGATGCATTAGATCTGCTTCTTAACCGCCGCAGCGCCTCACGTCTGGCGGAGCCGGCACCCGCAGGCGAAGCGCTGGACAATATTTTCCGTGCGGGTATGCGTGCGCCGGATCACGGCGCGCTGCAACCCTGGCGTTTCATTGTTATCGAAGGTGAGGGGCGCGAGCGTTTCAGTAAGGTGCTGGAAAAGGCCGCCGTCGAAGAAGGTATGGACGAGAAGGGCGTCGAAAAAGCGCGTACCGCGCCGTTCCGTGCACCACTGATTATCGCCGTGGTGGCGTATTGCGATGACGAGCATAAAGTGCCGGTCTGGGAGCAGGTCGTTTCCGCAGGCTGTGCGGTGATGGCGATGCAGATGGCGGCGGTGGCGCAGGGCTTCAATGGCATCTGGCGCAGCGGCGTCTGGACGGAAAGCGAAGCCGTTCGCGAAGCGCTTCACTGCCGTGAACAGGACGAAGTGGTTGGTTTCCTCTATCTGGGTACCCCGCAGCTCAAAGCATCCACCTCGATCGGCGTGCCGGATACCGCACCCTTTGTGCGTCATTTCTGAACAAATGCCGCAAAGCTGTCTGGATTGTGAGCGAAAGCAGCGCAATTCAGACTCGCGGGCTTACCACCCTGCCATTTGAGCGCTAACATAGAGCGATTGCCAATGACAGGAGATGTCCATGAGTGAGCAAACCGTTCGTTTAACGCAGTACAGCCACGGTGCAGGCTGCGGCTGTAAAATTTCCCCTAAAGTGCTGCAAACCATTCTGCAAACGGAGCAGGCGAAGTTCGTCGACCCGAACCTGCTGGTGGGGAACGAAACCAGCGATGATGCGGCGGTTTACGATCTGGGCAATGGTACCTGCGTGGTCAGCACCACGGACTTCTTTATGCCTATCGTCGACGATGCGTTCGACTTCGGCCGCATCGCTGCAACTAACGCCATCAGCGATATCTACGCCATGGGCGGTAAACCGATTATGGCGATTGCCATTCTTGGCTGGCCAATCAACACGCTGGCCCCGGAAATTGCACGTAAGGTCATCGAGGGCGGACGCTATGTCTGCCAGCAGGCGGGCATTTCTCTTGCGGGCGGCCATTCCATTGATGCGCCGGAGCCTATCTTCGGCCTGGCGGTGACCGGCATAGTGCCCACGGAACGCGTGAAGAAAAACAGCTCTGCCGAAGCGGGCTGCAAACTCTTCCTTACCAAACCGCTTGGCATTGGTGTGCTGACGACCGCCGAGAAAAAATCCCTTCTAAAACCCGAGCACGTTGGCCTTGCCGCAGAAGTGATGTGCCAGCTTAACAAGCCGGGCGCAGAATTTGCTGATATAGAAGGCGTTACCGCCATGACGGACGTTACCGGCTTTGGCCTGTTGGGCCACCTCAGCGAAATGTGCCGGGGCGCAGGTGTGCAGGCAGAAGTGTGGTTCGACAAAGTGCCTAAGCTGCCGGATGTCGAAGAGTATATTGCCAAAGGCTGTGTGCCGGGCGGGACGGGCCGCAATTTTGCCAGCTATGGCGAACTTATCGGTAAAATATCAGCGGCTCATCGCGATCTGTTATGCGATCCGCAAACCTCCGGCGGGCTGCTCATCGCTGTGCGCCCCGAGGCGGAACAAGAAGTTGCCGCCGTGGCTGAGAAAAATGGTCTTAAACTGACCGCCATCGGCGAGCTAAAATCCGCTCGCGCAGGCCGACCGATGATCGAGATTCGTTGATCTCATGCGGCTGTTTATTGCGGAAAAACCCAGCCTTGCCCGAGCCATTGCGGATGTGCTGCCTAAGCCTCATCGTCGGGGCGACGGCTTTATCGAATGCGGCAACGGTCAGGTCGTGACCTGGTGCATCGGCCACCTGCTTGAGCAGGCGCAGCCGGATGCCTACGACGGGCGTTACGCGCGCTGGAATCTGGCCGACTTGCCTATCGTGCCGGAAAAGTGGCAGCTTCAGCCACGTCCTTCGGTGACCAAACAGCTCAATGCCATTCGTAAACTGCTCGAACAGGCCTCTGAAATCGTCCATGCGGGTGACCCGGATCGTGAAGGGCAGCTGCTGGTGGATGAGGTCCTCGATTATCTCCAGCTGCCGCCGGAAAAGCGTCAGCAGGTACAACGCTGCCTGATAAACGATCTTAACCCGCAGGCGGTTGAACGTGCCATCTCGCGGCTGCGTGCCAACAGTGAATTTATCCCGCTTTGTGTTTCCGCCCTGGCCCGTGCCCGCGCCGACTGGCTTTACGGCATCAATATGACCCGCGCCTATACCATTCTTGGGCGCAATGCGGGTTATCAGGGGGTGTTATCCGTGGGCCGCGTACAGACGCCGGTGCTGGGACTGGTGGTGCGCCGTGATGAAGAAATTGAAAACTTTGTGGCGAAAGATTTCTTCGAAGTGAAAGCGCATATCGTGACGCCCGCTGACGAACGTTTTATCGCCACCTGGATACCGAGCGAATCCTGCGAACCCTATCAGGATGAAGAAGGGCGTTTGCTCCATCGCCCGCTTGCCGAGCACGTTGTTAAGCGTATCGCCGGGCAGCCTGCGGTGGTCACGGCCTATAACGATAAACGGGAATCAGAAGTCGCGTCACTGCCGTTTTCGCTCTCCAGTCTGCAAATCGAAGCGGCGAAACGCTTTGGCCTGAGTGCGCAAAACGTGCTGGATATCTGCCAGAAGCTGTACGAAACGCACAAGCTCATCACCTATCCCCGTTCAGACTGTCGCTATTTACCGGAAGAACATTTCGCCGGCCGCCACTCGGTGATGAATGCCATCGGCGTCCATCAGCCGGATTTGCTGCCGCAGCCTGCGGTGGATACCGAAATACGTAACCGCTGCTGGGATGACAAGAAGGTGGACGCCCACCATGCGATTATCCCCACCGCGCGAAGCTCTCACGTATCGCTGACGGAAAACGAAGCGAAAGTGTATAACCTGGTTGCCCGCCAGTATCTGATGCAGTTCTGTGCCGATGCGGTATTCCGCAAATGCACCATCGATCTGGACATCGCGGGTGGCAAATTTAATGCCAAAGCACGTTTTCTCGCTGAGGCTGGCTGGCGCACGCTGCTGGGTAATAAAGAGCGTGACGAAGAGAACGACGGCACGCCGCTGCCCGTGGTTGCCAAAGGCGATGAGCTCTTGTGCGAGAAAGGCGAAGTGGTGGAGAGACAAACGCAGCCGCCGCGCCATTTCACCGACGCCACGCTGCTCTCTGCCATGACCGGGATAGCCCGCTTTGTGCAGGATAAAGATCTGAAAAAGATCCTGCGGGCAACGGACGGTCTGGGTACGGAAGCCACGCGTGCGGGCATCATTGAATTGTTGTTTAAACGGAGCTTCCTGAGTAAAAAAGGGCGCTATATTATTTCTACCGATGCTGGCCGAGCGCTGATCCACTCGCTGCCGGAACTGGCCGCCCGGCCGGATATGACGGCGCACTGGGAATCGACGCTGACGCAAATCAGCGAAAAGCAGTGCCGCTATCAGGATTTTATGCAGCCGCTGGTCAACACGCTCTACGAGCTGATACACCAGGCAAGAACAACGCCGGTTCGCCATGCCTTCAAAGGAATTAAGGCCCCGGATGACAATAAAAAGCCCCGTAAACAGTGGGCAAAGAAAGAGGGAAGTGATGATGCTAAGAAAAAGCCTGCTCGTCGGCGCCGTGACGCTGATGGTGAGTCTGCCGGGGATGGCGCAACGCCACCAGCCTGATGTGGATGTGGTTGTGCCGCCGGAAGTGTTCACCACCCACGGACAACGTGCTACTCCCTGTAACCAGTGCTGCATTTACGAGGATAAAAACTACACCGAAGGGGCCGTGGTTAAAGCCGAGGGCGGCATACTTTTGCAGTGCCAGCGTGACGAAAAAACGCTCAGCACGAACCCGCTGGTCTGGCGTCGCGTAAAACCATAAACGCCTCCAGCAGAGGGATATCCGCCGGGGCGAGGGCATAGTCCAGCGCCTGCGGCGGTGCGCACCACACCAGCTCGCTGTGGCAGTGCGCGGCTATTTCGCCTGTAAAGGTCGGGACGTGCCAGGCATGAAGGTCTATTACTCTCCCGCACACCTCCCGTCTGTGGCTGGCAATGTAGTGACCTATATCCGCCTTAATCCCCAGTTCTTCTTGCAGTTCACGCGCCAGCGCTTCCGGTTGAGTTTCACCCTTTTCAACTTTCCCGCCGGGAAACTCCCATAATCCTGCCTGATCGCCACCTTCGGGTCTGCGAGCGAGCAAAATTTTTCCATCGCGTTCGATAATAGCGGCAACAACATCAAGGGTATCTGGCATAACAGTCCATTCCGGGCGGCGTAGCGTGGCATAATACCCGGCACACATGTTTATCTGAAGAGTTCTGGCAAGTTATGTCGAAAAAGAGTTCACCCTGGATTGCACCGCTGAAAAAACTGCCCGCCAGCCTGCGTCCCATTGTCACCATGCAGCAAAAACATTTTGGCGCGGTGCTCAACCCCACCCGCTGGTGGGGAAGGCTGCCTTATCTGTTCTGGCTGATTGCACTGTTCGTGGGCTTCCTTGAGCGCCGCCGTGCGAAAATTGATCCGACGATCCGCTCCCTGGTTATGACCCGCGTTTCCCAGCAGTGCAGCTGTGAGTTTTGCATCGACGCCAACAGCCTGCGCCTTGCCGAACGCAGCGGCTCAATGGACAAAGTGCTGGCGGTGGCTAACTGGCAGCAGGAGACACTGTTTAGCGAACGTGAACGAGCGGCGCTGGCCTACGCGGAGGCTATGACCGCCACGCCACCTGTGGTGAGCGATGAAATCAAAGACAACGTGAGGGCGCATTTTGATGAACAGGCGATCACCGAGCTCACCGCGTTGATCGCCTTCCAGAATCTTTCCGCACGTTTTAACAGCGCGCTGGAGATCCCGGCTCAGGGGTTGTGCACTCCGGCTGCGGGGAAACGCTCTCATGTTTGACCGCTATCTTCATCCGCGTATCAAGCCGCAGCTCAATCGCCTGGCCGAACGGCTGGATAAGCCCGCCATTTCAGCGGATGGCCTTACGCTTGTCGGTTTTGGGATTGGTGTACTGGCGCTGCCTTTTCTGGCGCTATCCTGGTATGGCGCGGCGCTGGCGGCTATTGTTCTCAATCGCTTATTCGACGGGCTGGACGGCGCGCTGGCGAGACGGCGGGGGCTGAGTGATGCGGGCGGTTTTCTGGATATAGCGCTGGATTTCCTGTTCTATGCACTGGTGCCGTTCGGCTTTATTCTCGCCGACCCAGGGCAAAATGCTCTGGCGGGTGCCTGGCTGCTATTCGCTTTTATCGGCACCGGCAGCAGCTTTCTGGCCTTTGCGGCGGTAGCGCAAAAACACCAGCTTGATAATCCGGGCTATGCGCACAAATCGTTCTACTACCTGGGCGGTCTTACCGAAGGCACAGAAACGATTTTGCTGTTTGTGCTGAGCTGTCTCTTTCCGGGGGCGTTTGTCTGGCTGGCAGGGATTTTTGGCGCGCTGTGCTGGATGACAACGTTTACGCGGATCTGGAGCGGCTACCAGACATTAAAACGTCTTGCACCCTCTCCCTGAGGAGAGGGTCAGAGCAGGGGCGTCCTGCGCGCCCATCAAGCTGCTATTACAAACTGCTTTCCGGCTTCCGCTCCCCGCTGACTACCGGGTTCTTCGCATCGGCGCTCCACTCGTACCAGCCGCCGTCGTAGACGCTGACGTTTTGCCAGCCCATCGCGCGCGCGTACATAAAGGTTTCCGAGGCGCGCCAGCCTGTCCCGCAGTAGAAAGCCACCTGCTGATCGGCCGTGATATGCCAGCTTTTCCACATCGCTGTAATGTCGTCCTGCGTGCGCAGGGTGCCGTCCGGGTTATGAAAGTCTTCCATGTGCGTGGAGTCTGAGCCTGCATGCCCCCAGCGAGCGCCTGCGATTTCACCTTTTGGTTTAATGTAGCTGTAGCCGCTGGTGGTGCCGATAAATTCAGGCCAGGAACGAATGCTAACCAGCGAGGCATCTTTGCGGTGCAGCAGGGCGCGAGCCTGCTCGATATTCAGCATCAGCTGAGGCTGGCCTGGAATGGGCGCGCCGAAATCTGCCGCGGGCTTAACCTTGCCGGGCATACCGCGTTCGACGGGGAAATCGGCATCGCTCCAGGTTTGCCAGCCGCCGTCGAGCAGGCGCACGTCTTTCACCCCGGCATACAGCATAATCTGCGCGACACGCGCTGCCGCGTAAACATCACGACCATAGAGGACTACGGTGGTGTCGTGGCGAATGCCGTGTCTGGCCAGAATCGCTTTAAGTTGCTGGTCGGAAACCTTATTCCACAGCGGCTCGCTTTCCACTTCGTTGGTGTCGATATAATCCGCGCCCGGAATATGGCTCAGCAAATATTTTTTGGGTCTGCCCCATCCTGCCTCGATGACCTTCCAGTCGCCCGCAGGTGCCGCGGTGACGGGTTTATTTTCCATCAAATCGCGCAGCCACTGCGGATAGACCAGCTGTTCGAAATGCGTCATTTTTTGCAGGCGGGATGGGTCCTGCAACGCGTCGGCAAGTTGCGTAATCTTACTGAAACCCAACTTTTCCAGGCGAGATTTCACCGCCTTAGCCTCTTCGCGCTTGCCATATAACGCAAGGAGGTTAGCGCCATTAAGATTATGCTGCTGCGCCCAGGTCTGAATCTGCTCATCACTCATGAGATTGAGCCAGGAAGCCGAAAGGTTTAGCGCGCCAGTCTCATGGCCGCCGTGGACGTTCAGCGTTTGCGGCCAGCCGTTATAAAACGCGCTGGGGCGCGTATCAATGAGCGTAGCATTTTGCGCTTTAGCGGCGCTAAAACTCAGGGATGAAGGCATATCGGCGGCAAAAGAAGTCAACGACATCCCGGCAAGCAGCAGGGCGGTGGTTAGCTGAGAAACACGTTTCATCTAATAACCTGATAAAGAGTAAAAGTGGCGTCATTCTGAGTGATGTTCCTCGTGGATTCTTTGCGATAACGCATACTGGCGGTATTTATCACGGCCTGGCCTGTAGCCTGATAATTTTGCCGCCGACGGGCACATCCTGCGGATCGTGAGTGACCAGCACCACGGGCAGCGATTGCTGCTGTGCTGCCTGCCAGACAAACTGGCGAAACTGCGCGCGAAGAGAACGATCGAGGCGTGAGAACGGTTCATCCAGTAGCAGCGCCTGCGGTTTTGCCAGCAGGGCACGCAGTAAGCTGACTCTTGCCCGCTCGCCGCCGGAAAGCGTGGCCGGATCGCGCTTTGCAAAGCCTGCCAGATCCGCCGCGCTGAGCGCGCGTTCCACGATCGTTTGCCGGTGCTGCCTCCCTTGCTCAGAGGCCGGAACAGCTATCGCCAGATTTTGCCCGACGCTAAGATGCGGGAACAGCAGCGCGTCCTGGAAAAGTATGCCGATGCGTCGCTGTTCTACGGGCAGATTATCCCGGCGGGTGTCGTTGATCCAAAGTGAGCCAGCCGCCTGAAAAGGGGCGGGCAGCGCACCGATCATCCAGTTCAGGAAAGTTGATTTACCCGCGCCGGAAGGCCCCATCAGAGAAATAACCTCACCCGGTTGCACGTCAAAACTAAGATGTTCAAGCAAAGGGCAGACACCGTTGAAAAGAGAACAATCGCGAACGCTGAGCATTAACTTAACCCCTGTCTGTAATGGCTAATTAACCGGCCCACCTTTACCGTGAGCACAAATATTGCGGCGGGCAGCAGCGTTTGCAGCAGAGCCTGGATCGCCAGCTGCTGCGGATCGCCTCCGCTGCTCTGCGCCACGGCTTCGGTTGTTACGGTGGCAAAACGTCCTGCTCCGGCGTAGAGCGTTGGCAGGTACTGCGCCACGCTGACGGAAAAACCCACGGCGAACGCACCGCAAATCGGGCGCAGCAGCAAAGGGGCTTTGATCCCCCATAAAATTTTCCAGGCCGACCAGCCCAGCGTGCGGGCGACTGTGATATGGCGGGTATCAAGACGCAGCCAGGCGGGTTTTAGCACCAGCAGCGTATAGGGCACGACCCAGAGAAGATGGCTCCAGATAACGGCCTGCCAGGTGCCTTCCTGCTCGAGATACACAAGGACCTGGTATTGCCCGGCGGCCAGGGGTAAAGCGGGCAGAATAAGCGGCAGCATAACCCACAGATCGAACCTGCGTGAACTTCCCTCCAGCCACAGCAACACAATGACAATAGCCAGCAGGCTGCTCGCCAGCCCCAGGTACAATGCGGTGGTTAGCGTGTCGAAATGGCTTAACCGCCAGGCGCTGAGCGAAATGGCGTCCGGAAGCCTGGCCGGATAAAACCAGGCCTGTGCTACCGACCAGACGGCCAGCATGGCAATGGCAGCAAGGCCCAGCAGTGACAGGCCTCTCGTCACGCCGGTTGCCAGAGAGGTCATATCGTAAGGATAGCGGCGTCCGGAAAAACGGCCGGACTGCGCCCTGATAAGCTGCCACGCGAGGTGGCCCGGGAGCAGGAAACCCGCGAGAAGAACCAGAAGCAGCAGCGCCAGCGCCATTCCCTTCGCCTGCTGCGCGGGGTCGGCGTCATTTATCCATTGCCAGGCGAGCACGGCAAACGTGGGCGGGTTGTCCGGCCCGAGGATCGTCGCCACATCAACCACCGAGAGGCTGTAGGCGAGAATCGCCACTATGGCCCAGCCCAGACGCGGCAGCAGCTGCGGGACCAGCACCAGAAAGCGGGCGTGCAGCGGGCCATAACCCAGCGAACGTGCGACGATCAGCTGCTGTTCAAGCTGCTGGTGAGCAAGCTGAGTGCTGGTAAACCACAGCAAAAACCAGGTTTCTTTGAGCGCCAGCATCATTCCTAACCCTGTCCCGAGCGTATCGACCGGAAAAGTGAAATCAATCAGTCTCGCCAGCCAGCCATGTTCGGCAAACAGAAACAAAAAGCCGCTGGCAAATGCGACGTGTGGGAAGGCAAGCAGCAGCGGCAGGCGCTGTACATAGCGCTGCCACCTGGCGCCTGGCCACAGGCCGCAAACTATCAGCAAGGTCAAAGCAAGCGCGCCGCACACGCTGATTAGCGTTGAAATCACGGTCGCCAGCAGCGCCCGGGGCCACTGCGAATCCTGCCACAAGGCCAGCCAGACATCGCCCGCTAGCACGGGGCTTAGCATCATGACCATGCCGGGGAGCAACGGAAAGAAGAGCGCCCCCATCAGCGGCCAGGCCAGACATTGTGCGAGCGAAAATTTACGCCTCATCGTGAACCGTAACGTTGCAGCCAGGCTTTTTCGATGGCGGCGACCCATGCCGCGTGAGGCTCGGCAAGGAAGGGGGCCGGCTCAAGGCTTGCGGGCACCAGCCCTGCGAGTTGAGTATTGAGCGGAGCAGGGAGCTTTGCCGCGTCCAGCACGCTCGGATCGCCCCAGACGGATGGCGTTGCTTTGTGGATTTGCGCTTCGGGGGACAGCAGAAAGTTAGCCACGACCTGGGCTGCTGCTCCGGCACGAGCATTGGCCGGAATGGCCACGAAGTGCACGTTCCCGAGCATCCCTTTTGTAAAACCGAAGGCGCGGGCGGTTTTCGGCAGCTGCTGGCGAGCAATCAGGTTGTCGACATGGGCTGGATTAAAGGTCAGCGACAGCAGCAGTTCGCTGTCGGCGAGCATACGATCCATGCGTGCAGGCGTGGGCGGGAAAGACTTTCCTTCACGCCACAGATAAGGGTGAAGCCGATCGAGATAGTGCCACAGCGGCGCGGTGACCTCGGCAAAAGTGGCCGGGTCTGGCGCGCAGCGCAGCGCCTGCGGATCTTTACTCAGGACAATCAGCATCTGTTCGAGAAAGGCTGTACCGGTAAAATCCGGCGGGCGGGGGTAGCTGACTTTGCCTGGATTCGCTTTCGCGAATGCCAGTAGCTCATCGGCGCTGCGTGGCAAGGATTTTGTGCGCAGGCTATCGCCGATAAACATTAGCTGGGCGCTGCCCCAGGGGGCTTCCGCGCCCTCTACCGGCTGGGAGAAGTCTTCGCGCACGGGTTTGCTCTGATCGACATAGCGCCAGTTGGGGAGCCGCTCGGCCCAGTCCTGCGCCAGAAGCCCCGCGCGTTTGAGCGTGTGGAAATTTTCGCCGTTGACCCACAGCAAATCCACGGAGCCATTTTGTGTTCTCCCTGCGCGGGCTTCATTCTGAATACGTTTAACGGCATCCGCAGCGTCGGCAAGGCGCACCATCTTCAGCGTAATGTCGTAATGGCGTTTCAGCTCATCGCTGACCCAGTCGAGGTAACTGTTTACCGCCGGGTCGCCGCCCCAGGCGTTGAAATATACGGTTTGCCCTTGAGCCTGCAAGCGGAGTTCGTTCCAGGTCAGCTGTTGCGCCGTCGCGGCAAAACTTGCGGCGGCCAGCCCGAGCAGAAGCGCAAATAATCGCACAGTGGAGTCCTTCTTTAGTTAAGTGGGCGACTCGCCCTACCGCTTATCCGTCCTGCGGATGGCTGTAAGGCGCACCAGCCAGCGCGATGCCAGCGGTAACAGGCCGAGCAGGGCAAAGGTCAACATCATGCCTGGCGAAAGAATATCAGCCAGGCTATGCAGCTGGCTTAGCTGGCGGCCCGCGTTGAGATAGACCAGAATAGCGGGCAGCATGGCGACCAGACTGGTGGCGAAGTAGCGCGTCACGGCAATCGGCGTCAGGCCCATCAACAGGTTCACCACAAAAAAGGGTAAAACGGGAGCCAGACGTAAGGCAAAAAGATAGCGCACCCCATCTCGTTCCATTCCCCGATCAACGATAGCCATCATGCGCGAAAAGCGTTTTCCTACCCAGTCGCGCAGCAGGTAGCGGCTGATGAGCATGGCAAAGGTTGCCCCGCAGGTAGCGGCGAGTACAACCAGCACGGTGCCCTCCGGCAGAGCAAACAACGCGCCGCCAAGCAGAGTCAGCAGCGTAGCGCCGGGGAGGGAAAGCGTGGTGATAAGAACATAGGTGAGGAAAAACAGGCTGGCGACAAGATAAGGATGCTGAGCATGCCAGGCGCAAAGCCGGGCATGGTATTGTTGCAGCCCCGCAAGGCTAAAGGCCTCCGGCGGCAGGTAAAACATCAGCAGCGCAATAAAAGCGGCCAGCGTGAGAAGCAGCAGTTTACGCATCCTGTCAGCGCTCCGTCCGGCCTGTAACATCCATTTACTCTCCTGCGCGCTGCCGTCTCTTACAGTGTAAATTGTGCCCACACCGGCGCGTGGTCAGAGGGTTTTTCCATGCTGCGGATAGCGTAATCTATTCCGGTGGCAATACAGCGTTCCGCCAGCGGCTGGCTTGCCAGCAGCAGATCGATACGCAGGCCGCGATTATCATCGAAGCCTTTCGAGCGATAGTCGAACCACGAGAATTTATCCTGTGTCTCAGGATGAGCCTGGCGGAAGGTATCGACCAGGCCCCAGCCCATCAGGCGCTGCATCCATTCGCGTTCTTCCGGCAGGAAGGAGCATTTACCGGTACGCAGCCAGCGCTTGCGGCTGTCTTCGCCGATGCCAATATCCAGATCCGTCGGGCTGATATTGACGTCACCCATCACCAGTACTGGCCTGGTATTATCCAGCTCGTTGACCAGATAGTCCTGCAGGTCCTGGTAAAACTTTGCCTTCGCCGGGAATTTGGTCGGGTGGTCGCGGCTTTCGCCCTGCGGGAAATAACCGTTGATCACCGTCAGCGTGCCCAGCGGGGAGGGAATGTCTGCCATGATAATGCGGCGCTGAGCCTCTTCATCATCGTTCGGGAAGCCGCGGCGGACGGCAATCGGCGTCTCTTTAGTCAGCAGTGCTACGCCGTAGTGTCCCTTTTGTCCGTGATAAAAGACGTTGTAGCCAAGCTTCGCAACCTCTTCAAGCGGGAACATGTCGTCGTGTACTTTGGTTTCCTGCAGGCCGATAACGTCAGGCTGATGCTGATCGATAATCGCTGCAAGCTGGTGTGGTCTGGCGCGCAGGCCGTTGATATTAAAAGAGACAAATTTCATAAGTCGCTGCCGTGGTGACTGTCATGGGTGGCAGGATGTTAGCAGAAAATAAGTGGGAATGCAGTTGGGGGAAAATCCCTCAGGGCTGAGACGGTGAAGAGTCTGCCACCGCGCCGGTCGACTCGCCTGTTTGACGCAGGTGCCCGCATAAACAGCAAGAATTGCACCAGAATCGCGCCTTACGCCCCGAAATGGGGCGCAATCGGCGGGCAAATCTCGTCGTCGATCACAATTCCAGCATTAAATTTTATACTTGCATAATATTTCTTGTTTTCATGCGGCAATCCCAGCTCCCTCGTAAAACTATGCACCATTTATTCATTCCAGGTGCATATGGATTATGTCTAACCTATTGATTTTCCGTTTTACCTCCACCGTTATGCATTTTTAGCTCTGGCTGGCACGAAGGCTGCAATCTACATTTACAGCGCAAACACTCAAATATTTAACATTTAATCTACTTTTTGTTTACCGGAAGAGGTCGCTATGCAGCAGTCAATAACACGTCAGAACTTCGATGAATGGATGATGCCCGTTTATGCCCCAGCGGCTTTTATTCCGGTACGCGGTGAAGGCTCCACGTTGTGGGACCAGCAGGGTAAGGATTACATTGATTTTGCGGGTGGTATTGCGGTTAACGCCCTCGGGCACGCCCATCCCGAACTGCGTAAGGAGCTGGAAGAGCAGGCGGCAAAGTTCTGGCATACCGGTAACGGCTACACCAACGAGCCTGTACTTCGCCTGGCAAAAAAACTGATTGATGCCACCTTCGCGGATAAAGTGTTCTTCTGTAACTCGGGTGCGGAAGCGAACGAAGCGGCACTGAAGCTCGCCCGCAAGTATGCCCACGATAATTTCGGTGCGCACAAAAGCGGCATTGTGGCCTTTAAGAATGCGTTTCATGGCCGCACGCTCTTTACCGTCTCCGCAGGTGGCCAGCCTGCTTATTCCCAGGATTTTGCCCCGCTGCCGCCGCAAATCAGTCATGCTATCTACAACGACTTACAGTCGGCAAGCGAGCTGATTAACGAAAATACCTGCGCGGTGATAGTGGAGCCGATGCAGGGGGAAGGCGGCGTGGTACCGGCTGAACCGACGTTCCTGCAGGGCCTGCGCGAGCTGTGCGACCGTCACAACGCGGTGCTTATCTTTGATGAAGTTCAGACGGGCGTTGGCCGTACCGGCTCTCTGTATGCCTACATGCACTACGGCATTGTGCCTGACGTGCTCTCAACGGCTAAAGCGCTGGGCGGCGGTTTCCCGATTGGCGCAATACTGACGACGGATAAATTCTCTCAGGTCATGACGGTGGGCACGCACGGCACAACCTACGGCGGCAACCCGCTGGCGGGGGCGGTTGCGGGTCGCGTCATGGAGCTGATTAAAACGCCTGAAGTACTCGAAGGCGTAAAAGTTCGCCACCAGTGGTTTGTGGAGCGGCTGAATGAAATTAATCAGAAACATCATTTGTTTAGTGAAATTCGCGGGCTGGGGCTGCTGATAGGTTGCGCCCTGCAGCAGACGTACGCAGGGAAAGCTAAACTTATTGTCCAGACTGCCGCTCAGGAAGGGCTGATCGCCCTGATTGCAGGGGCTAACGTGGTGCGTTTTGCCCCCGCGCTGATTGTCAGCGAGGCCGAAGTTAAGCTTGGTCTGGACCGCTTCGAGCGCGCCTGCGAACGCTTTCTTGCAGGAGAAACATCATGATGGTGATCCGTCCGGTTGAGCGCGGTGATTTGCCCGGGCTGCTGGCGCTGGCGGGGAAAACGGGGGGCGGGTTGACCTCGCTGCCCGCCGACGAGAAGACGCTGGCTGAACGTATCGACCGCTCGATAAAGACCTGGCAAGGCGGGCTGCCAGAGGGCGATCGGGGGTATGTTTTTGTGCTGGAGGAGTCGGTCAGCGGCAAAGTGGTGGGCATTTGCGCCATCGAGGTTGCCGTCGGGCTGAACGATCCCTGGTATAACTACCGCTTTGGCACGCTGGTTCACGCCTCCAAAGAGCTGAATATCTACAACGCCATGCCGACCTTATCCCTCAGCAACGATCACACCGGTAGCAGCGAGCTGTGCACGCTGTTTCTGGATGCCGACTGGCGCAAAGAGGGCAACGGCTATCTGCTGTCGAAATCGCGTTTCCTGTTTATGGCCGCCTTCCGCGAACGCTTTAACGACAAGGTGGTGGCGGAAATGCGTGGCGTGATCGACGAGCAGGGGCATTCCCCGTTCTGGGAGAGCCTGGGAAATCGCTTTTTCTCGATGGAGTTTAGCCGGGCCGATTACCTGTGTGGAACCGGACAGAAAGCTTTTATTGCCGAGCTGATGCCCAAGCATCCTATTTATACCGACTTCCTGACGCCGGAAGCGCAGGCGGTCATCGGGCAGGTTCATCCGCAGACCGCGCCAGCCCGCGCCGTGCTGGAGGCGGAAGGTTTCCGCTACCGCAACTATGTCGATATTTTCGACGGTGGCCCGACGCTGGAATGTGATATTGACCGCGTGCGGGCGATTCGTAAGAGCCGCATGGTGGAGGTGGCGATCGGCCAGCCTGCGACAGAAGAGTTACCGGTTTGTCTGGTCGCCAATGAAAAGTACAACAATTTTCGCGCGATGCTGATTAAAGCCCATCCAAAAGGCGAGCGGCTTATAGTGGACGCCGCCACGGCAGACGCCCTGAAATGCAGCGCGGGGGACAGGGTTCGCCTTGTGCGCCTGTGCCCAGAGGAGAAAAAAGCATGACCCAGTGGATTAATGGAAAATGGCTTGCCGGTTACGGCGAAGCGATGCAAAAGCATAACCCGGTGAACGGTGAGCTGCTGTGGGAAGGGAATGCGGCAAATGCTGAACAGGTTGCAGAGGCTTGCAAAGCTGCGCGGGAGGCCTTTCCTGCGTGGGCGAAAAAGCCTTTTGCAGATCGCCAGGCGATTGTTGAACAGTTCGCCCGTTTGCTGGAAGCCAGTAAAGATGAACTGACCGCGACTATCGCTCAGGAAACCGGCAAACCCCGCTGGGAGGCGGCCACAGAAGCGACGGCGATGATCAATAAAATCGCCATTTCGATCAAGGCCTACCACACCCGCACGGGTGAAACCCAGACGCCAATGCCGGACGGCGCGGCTTCATTACGCCATCGACCTCATGGCGTACTGGCGGTGTTTGGTCCTTACAACCTTCCCGGCCACTTGCCGAACGGACATATCGTGCCTGGCCTGCTTGCCGGCAACACGATTATTTTTAAACCCAGCGAGCTTACACCGCGTATTGGTGAGCAGGTTATAAAGCTCTGGGAACAGGCGGGCGTGCCGCAGGGGGTGCTGAACCTCGTGCAGGGTGGACGCGAAACGGGGCAGGCGCTGGCGCAGCAAAACGATCTGGACGGGCTGCTGTTTACCGGCAGTGCAAATACAGGCTATCAGCTGCACCGCCAGTTTGCCGGACAGCCGGAGAAGATCCTCGCCCTGGAAATGGGCGGCAATAACCCGTTGATTGTTGAAAATCCGCAAGATATCGACGGCGCGGTACACGTTGCCGTTCAGTCAGCTTTTATCACCGCCGGGCAACGCTGTACCTGCGCTCGCCGCCTGCTGGTCAAGAAAGGCGCGCAGGGCGATGCGTTTCTTCAACGCCTGGTGGAGGTTGCTTCACGTCTGAAACCTGGCGCATGGGATGCGGTTCCTCAGCCGTTTATCGGCGGGCTGATTTCCGTGCAGGCCGCCGAGCGCGTGCTGACGGCCTGGCAGGAACATCTGGCGCGCGGTGGCAAGCCGCTGCTGGAGCCAAAAATGCTTCAGGCGGGAACCTCACTTTTAACCCCGGGTATTGTTGAGCTGTCGGACGTGGCAGCCGTGCCTGATGAAGAAGTATTCGGCCCGCTGCTGGCGGTCTACCGTTATGAGCGTTTCGATGATGCCATCCGCATGGCGAATAACACCCGTTTTGGGCTGGCGAGCGGGCTGATTTCCCCGGACCGTGAACAGTTTGATCGGCTGCTGCTTGAGGCACGCGCCGGGATCGTCAACTGGAACAAACCGCTTACCGGCGCTGCAAGCACGGCACCTTTTGGCGGCGTGGGTGCATCCGGTAACCATCGCGCCAGCGCCTGGTATGCGGCAGATTACTGTGCGTGGCCGATGGCCTCTCTCGAAAGCCCGGTGTTTGCGCTGCCGGAAACGCTCAGCCCGGGCCTGGATTTCAGCCGTGAGGAACAGCCATGAAAGCCCGCGAGGTCAATTTTGATGGGCTGGTGGGGCTGACCCACCACTATGCCGGGCTGTCGTTTGGCAACGAGGCGTCCACAAAGCATCAGTTTCGGGTGTCCAACCCGAAGCTTGCGGCGAAGCAGGGACTTTTGAAGATGAAAGCCATGGCCGACGCCGGTTTCCCGCAGGGCGTTATCGCTCCGCAGGAACGCCCGAACGTGGCGGTATTGCGCCAGCTGGGGTTTAGCGGCAGCGACAAAAAAGTGCTTGAACGCGTCGCAAACCAGGCTCCGCAGCTGCTTTCGGCGGCCAGTTCGGCTTCCTCAATGTGGGTGGCGAATGCGGCCACCGTTTCACCCTCTGCGGACAGCCTGGATGGCCGGGTGCATTTGACGGTTGCCAACCTGAACAATAAATTTCACCGGGCAAGCGAGGCGCCGACCACGGAAAAGCTACTGCAGGCTATTTTCCGTAATGAAAAATATTTCTCTGTGCATAGCGCTTTGCCTCAGGTAGCCATGTTCGGTGACGAAGGTGCGGCCAACCATAACCGCCTGGGCGGAGCGTACGGCGAGCCGTCCGTGCAGCTGTTTATTTACGGGCGCGAAGAGGCGAAAGCAGGGTTAGTCCCGGCCCGCTATCCCGCCCGTCAGACGCTGGAGGCAAGTCAGGCCGTGGCTCGTCTGAATCAGGTGAACCCCGACTTACTGGTGTTCGCGCAGCAAAACCCGGCGGTGATTGATCGGGGGGTCTTTCATAATGATGTCATCGCCGTGTCTAACCGCCAGGCGTTGTTCTGCCACGAACAGGCCTTCCTGCATCAGCAGGCGCTTTATGAAACCTTGGGTAAAAAAGTGCCGGGCTTTATGGCAATTGAGGTGCCCGCGAGTCGTGTGACGGTAGCGGATGCGGTCTCAACCTACCTGTTTAACAGTCAGCTGCTAAGTCGCGATGACGGCAGCATGATGCTGGTGCTACCGGAAGAAGCCCGTCAGCACGCGGGCGTCTGGGGCTATCTGAACGACCTGGTCGCAGCGGATAACCCTGTCAGCGAACTGAAGGTTTTCGACCTGCGTGAGAGTATGGCAAACGGCGGCGGCCCTGCCTGCCTGCGCCTGCGCGTGGTGCTCAATGAAGAAGAGCTTGGCGCGGTCAATCCTGCCGTGCTGATGAACGATGCCTTGTTTACCCGGCTCAATGCGTGGGTCGACCGCTGGTATCGCGATCGGCTGACCCAGAAGGATTTAGCCGACCCGCAGCTGTTAGGTGAGGGCAGGGAAGCGCTGGATGAGCTGACGCGCATACTGGATTTGGGCCCGGTTTATCCTTTCCAGCAATAAACACGCCTTGCGCTTAGCACCTGGATAGCGCGATGACCTACGAGCCTGGCCTGGCAGGATGATAATCCAGCGTCATCCGCCAGTTTTTTCGCGGCCAGAGGCGGTTAATTTCACCGGATTGCCATGTTTGCTCGCTATCATCATAAAAGTCGTGTGTAGTGGCCTGCTGTTTTAACTCTATAATTCATTTAGCGAAAAGCTTAATTAGCCCATTCAGCCAAGACAGGAGGCAAAATGCTGGATTTTCTGGCGCAGACCCTGGCGGGGAAAGCGCCAATGCAAACCGAAGGAAAGAATGCCCATCTAAGCTGGCAATGGTGCGATGAAGGCATATTGACGCTCACCCCGCTACAGCCGGTTGAAAAGGCGCTGGTGCTTTCGGCGGGCGTCCACGGTAACGAAACTGCGCCGGTAGAGATCCTGGCCCAGCTGGTGGATGACCTGCTGGCGGGTAAGCTTGTCTTGCAGTGGCGCCTGCTGGTGATCCTCGGCAATCCTGCGGCGCTGCGCAGCAACAAGCGCTATCTGCACAGCGACATGAACCGGATGTTTGGCGGGCGCTGGCAACAGTTCCCGGAAAGTATAGAAACCCAGCGCGCAGGTCGCCTTGAGCATGCTTTAGAGTTGTTCTGGTCGCAGGGCAGCGAAACGGTGCTCTGGCATCTGGATATGCATACCGCTATCCGCAGTTCGTATCATCCCCGTTTTGGCGTGCTGCCCGTGCGTCCTCTGCCTTATGAAGAAGGCTTCCTCGCGTGGCTCGGCTGCGCGGGCCTTCAGGCGCTGGTATTCCACAGAGCACCGGGCGGAACCTTCACTCATTTCAGCAGCGAACACTTCACCGCTTTAAGCTGCACGCTGGAGCTGGGGAAAGCGCAGCCGTTTGGGGAGAACGATCTCAGTCAGTTTGCCGTCACCAAAGACGCATTGAGTGCCTTACTGACAGGGGGAGAAGCGCCGATAGCCGAAGGTGAACCTCTGCGTTACGAAGTTGCGCAGCAAATCACCCGACTTTCGGCCTCCTTTGTGCTGCATATGGGCGCGCAGACGCAGAACTTCACCGCTTTCCCGCAGGGTACGCTGCTGGCGGAGGATGGCAGCACAAGATACGTGGTGCGGGAAGAGAAAGAGTTTGTTTTATTCCCCAATCCGAACGTTGCATTAGGGCTGCGGGCCGGGTTAATGCTGCGGGAAATAAAATAATGATTGGCTCCCGGAGGCGGGGGCTAATAAATTTAAGCGCGCCATGATGAATAAACAGATAAATCCTAACCTGCTGCTTTATTCGTCATGAGAATTACTATACACTCTCTCCATAATGTCTTGAAAATCAGCTGCTTGATATATTTTGTTTCAATTTGCCCCGCCTTCTCCTTATTTTCTTCATCATTGCTGCAAAGATGTTTTTTATCCTTTCAATGCTTTACCGGGGCCATCGTTTACTTGACGAAGGGCGTCGTAAACTCAATCTCGTTAACGCGACAGACCCTGTCGTAAGAGAAACCAGAAAGGATAAATACTATGCGTAAATTAACTTCCCTCTTTGTTGCTACAACTCTGGCTCTGGGCGCGGCGAACCTGGCTCATGCGGCCGATGCGACAACCCCGGCCGCGGCCAAAACCGATGCGCCAATGCTGCATCATAAAGGTCCGCGCGGAGGTCACCACGAAATGATGTTCAAAGATCTGAACCTGACCGACGCCCAGAAGCAGCAGGTGCGCGACATCATGAAAGAGCAGCGCGGCAAGATGGAGCGCCCTTCAGTAGAAGAGCGTCGTGCGGCCCATAGCATTATCGCCAGCGACAGCTTCGACCGCGCTAAAGCACAGGCGCAGGTAGACAAGATGGCCGAGCAGAACAAAGTGCGTATGCTTGCCCGCATGGAAACGCAGAATAAGATTTACAACATTCTGACGCCGGAGCAGAAAAAGCAATTTAATGCGAATTTTGAGAAGCGTCTGACAGAACGCCCTAAGCATGAAGGTAAAATGCCTGCAGATCAGGAATAACCGCTCGCTGATTTAAGACCGCCGGTCCTGTCCACAATAGCGCAGTCGCTGTGGACAGGACCGGCGGTTTTCTTTTATGAATTACGCAATCTGTTCCGCACTTTTCAGCATGGCGCGCAGCAGCTTCTCAAGCAGGGGCTGTAAACGAACCGCACGCT
Source organism: uncultured Buttiauxella sp. (assembly GCA_946480445.1). Lineage (GTDB taxonomy): Bacteria > Pseudomonadota > Gammaproteobacteria > Enterobacterales > Enterobacteriaceae > Dryocola. The sequence continues at coordinate 102,454 of CAMLJN010000005.1, read as the reverse complement.
CTTCCTGCCAGCCGAAAGGCTCTTGCTCATCCATGTAGTTGCACTGTGCCAGCTCCAGCTGCACCGCATGAATACCCTGTGCCGGTTGACCGTAGGCGCGAGTAATATACCCCCCTTTAAACCTGCCGTTGACCACCCAGCTAAACGGCTTCTGGCTTGCCGCACAGGCAATCAGGTGTTCTTCAATCAGCGCGTCGCAGCTAAGCCCGCCGTTGGTCCCGAAATTCAGATCCGGCAGGCGGCCTTCAAACAGGCGAGGAATATGGCTGGCGATAGAGTGGGCATCAAATAACAGCGCATAACCGTATTCGCTTTTCAGCCGCTCCAGCTCATGCTGTAGCTGCTGGTGGTAGGGCTGCCAGATGGTGTCGAGTGCCGCTTTACGCTGCTGCTCGTCCGGCGCTTTACCCGCCAGAAACGTTGGCGTACCGTCAAACAACGTCTCGGGAAATAGCCCCGTGGTGGCCGTTGCATAGAGAGGTTTATCGTCGGCAGGGCGATTAAGATCGATAACCATGCGGGAATAGTTGCCGCTCAGAACGCTTGCGCCAAGTTTGCTGGCAAAGTCATAGAGTCGGGGAATGTGCCAGTCGGTATCAGGCAGTGTGCGCGCTGCTTCGCTTAACCCCGCTGCGACTTGCGGGGTTAGTTCTGTCCCGGCGTGGGGTATGCTGACCAGAAGCGGCAGCGTTCCCCGTTGAAATTCAAAGGCTGCTTTCACGTTTCTCTCCCTGATAAATCACGGTGCAGGGCAATTGCCCGCCTAACCAATAGACCAGTTCCGCCGGCCGTGCCACGGGCCAGTGCACAAAATTCGCCACTTTCCCGACCTCAAGACTGCCGTGGCTTGTGTGGATACCCAGCGCCTTCGCGGCATTGAGCGTCACGCCAGCCAGCGCTTCTTCTGGCGTTAAGCCAAACAGGGTGCAGGCCATATTCAGCATCAGCCGCAGCGACAGGGCCGGAGAGGTGCCGGGGTTGGCATCGCTTGCTATGGCCATTGGCACCCCATATTTACGGAATGCTGCGACGGGAGGATGCTGCTTTTCACGCAGCAAATAGAATGCGCCGGGCAACAGTACCGCGACGGTCTGGCTTGCCGCCATTGCCCGGGCGTCATCTTCCGTTGCGTATTCAAGATGGTCGGCTGAGAGAGCGTTAAACCGCGCGGCGAGGCTGCTGCCCGCAAGTGCAGAAAGCTGTTCTGCATGCAGCTTAACCGGCAGACCCAGCTCGCGAGCGGCCCTGAAGACGCGTTCAGTTTGCGCCGGGCTAAAAGCCAGGTGTTCGCAAAAGGCATCTACGGCGTCGGCGAGATTTTGCTGCTTAACTCGCGGTAAAAGCTGCTCACAGACTACGCTCACCCAGCCGTCTGCGTCCCCCGAAAATTCCGGCGGTACGGCATGAGCGGCAAGGCAGGTTGCCAAAACATCCGCCGGTATCTGCTCTCCAAGCTGACGGATGACGCGCAGCATCTTGATTTCGTTATCTATATCCAGTCCGTAACCGGATTTGATCTCAACCGATGTCACGCCCTCGGCAAGCAGGCAGGAAAGGCGCTGGCGGGCAGACTGGAGCAGTTCATCCTCACTTGCCTTACGGGTGGCACGCACCGTAGAGAGGATGCCGCCGCCTTCCGCCGCAATTTGCGCATAGCTCACGCCATTGAGGCGTTTTTCAAATTCGGCGCTGCGGTCGCCGCCGAAAATCAGATGGGTATGGCAGTCAATAAACCCCGGCATGACGACGCCGCCGTTAAGATGGTGGTGCTGCTGCGCGGTGATGTCGGGTATCTCGCTGCGCGGGCCAAGCCAGACTATTTTGCCGTGCTTAACCGCCAGTGCGCCGTCCAGGATCTCGTGATATTTCCCGTCTCGCATGGTGACAACGGTGGCTCCGCTCCACAGTGTGTCGCAGTTAAGGGGAAAGGGCATGACAAACTCCCGATTAGGTTGTATAGACAATGACAAACAACCTGGCACACCACACCTAATTCATCAACAGCCAGCGATAACTTTGCGGGACGTGTTGCAGCAATTTGTAACCCGCCACACAAATTTCTGCCGCGGCGGTGAAAAAGAAAAGTTTTCTTTTGCGTCGGCGCAGCTTTATCGCTAAATCATTGGCAACGTTAAGAGAAGGAACCGTTTGTATGACAGCATTTTTTGCCTCATCAGTGCTGCTCCCACAAGGCTGGGGACACAATGTACGTATTACCGTTAACGAGCAGGGTGTCATCACCCGGGTCGACGCAGGAGCCTCTGCGCAGGGAGCGACGTTGCTACCCGGTATCGTGATTCCTTCGCTGGCCAATTTACACTCACACGCTTTCCAGCGGGCAATGGCGGGGCTGACGGAGGTAGCGGGTAACCCTCAGGACAGTTTCTGGACGTGGCGCGATCTGATGTATCGCATGGTGCAGAAACTGACCCCGGAGCAGGTCGGGGCGATCGCCACGCGGCTGTATATCGACATGCTGAAGGGCGGGTATACCCAGGTTGCAGAGTTTCACTATTTACATCATGACGTTAACGGCAAACCTTATGCTTCAGGCGATATGATGCTACAGCAACTGGTGGTGGCTGCCGATAACAGTGGTATCGGGCAAACGCTGCTCCCGGTTCTGTACAGCTATGCTGGTTTCGGCGCACAGCCTGCACAGGCAGGCCAGAAACGCTTTATCCAGGATGTAGACCGGTATTTACGCCAGCAGCAGGCGCTGGAAAAGGCGTTGCGCCACTACCCGTTAATCAACCGGGGGCTCTGCTTCCACTCGCTGCGTGCCGTATCGCAGGAGCAAATGGAAGATGTGCTGGAAGCCAGTGATTATCGCCTGCCGGTGCATATTCATATCGCCGAGCAGGAAAAAGAAGTTAACGACTGCCTGGCCTGGAGCGGTGAACGCCCGGTCAACTGGCTGTATAACCGTTTTGCCGTAGACGATCGCTGGTGTCTGGTCCACGCCACGCACCTTGCCCCTGATGAAGTCACGCAAATCGTGGAAAGTCGTGCCGTCGCCGGCTTATGTCCGACAACCGAAGCAAATCTGGGGGACGGTATTTTCCCGGCCACAGATTTTATCGCCCAGGGCGGGCACTGGGGGATTGGCTCCGACAGCCATGTGTCGGTGAACGCGCTGGAAGAGCTGCGCCTGCTGGAATACGGCCAGCGTCTGCGGGACAGACGCCGCAACCGCATTACCTTGCCGGAACTGCCGCAGGTTGGAGAAGTGCTGTGGCGACAGGCCGCGGCCGGAGGTGCCCAGGCCTGTGGGGTGGCGATGGGGATTATTGCCCCGGGCTGCCGCGCCGACTGGCTGGTGCTGGAACGCGATGCGTGGCTTACGCATATCGACGATTATGCCGTGCTAAACCGCTGGCTGTTTAGCGGACAAAGAGAACAAATACGAGACGTGTGGGTAGCTGGAAAGCAGGTGATAACTGACAGGCAGCATCCGCTCGATGAACAAAGTAATGAACAATTTGCGCAGGTAATGCGCAGCCTTCAGGAGTAGTGATGGAATTCTTCGATATCCGGAAAGTGCCGGTCAGCTTATGGCGCAATGGCGCCGGGGAAACCCGCGAGATCTGCTGCTTTCCGCCTGCTACCCGTGATTTTAACTGGCGTGCAAGCGTTGCTTCTATCGCCAGCAGCGGTGAGTTTTCGGCTTTTCCCCATGTCGATCGCGTGATCACTCTGCTGGAAGGTGGCGAGGTGATTCTGGACGCCGGCAAAGCCTTCCGCCATACGCTAAAGAAACATCAGCCGTTCTCATTCGCGGGTGAGCAGGCCGTGAAGGCGGAACTGACGCGCGGGATGTCGATGGATTTCAATATCATGACGCGTCGCGATCGCTGCCGCGCCAAGGTCCGCGTAGCGGATCGCACTTTTACAACCCTGACCGCGCGCGGCGGCATCGTTTATGTCCTGAGCGGGGAGTGGCAGCTGGGCGACAAGCTGCTGTCGCCGGAGCAGGGCGCGTGGTGGCACGATGGACGCTACACGCTGCGCCTGCTGAAGCCCGAAGGGCAGCTGTTGTTCAGTGAAATCACTTATCTGTAACGACTTATTGCCCGGTAAAACTGCCCACCAGCTGATAACGTGAGCCTGGATAAAGCAGCCGGGCTACCGTCACGACCTGGCTGTTATGCCAGGTGCGGCGCTGGATTAACAGGCAGGGCTGCTTTGCCGACACCTCCAGCAATGCCTGCTGGGTTTCATCTGCCAGCACGGCCTCCACGATGTGTTCCCCGGAAGTTAACGGCGCGACCTGGCTGAGATAGTGGTGCGGCGTAAAAAATTTAAAATCCTGCTCTAAATACTCCGCGGCAAGCGCCGGATTGACGTAGCGCGTTTCGAGCTGCACCGCCTGGTCATTGTCGTAATGCACCATCTGCGAATAAAACAGCGGCTCGCCTGGCGAAACAGAAAAGGCCAGCGCCAGCTCCTCGTTAGCGGCAACCTGCTCAAGCGCCACGATGTGGTTTCTGTAGTGATGGCCGCGCGCGACGATCTCCTCGGCAATGCTGCGCACCTCCAGCATCGCGGTGTGCCCTTTAAGCTCCGCAACAAAGGTGCCGACACCCTGCATGCGCACCAGCCAGCCTTCGCTCGTCAGCTCGCGGAGCGCGCGGTTTATCGTCATGCGGCTGACATTCAGGGCATTTACCAGTTCCGTCTCTGACGGCACGCGTTGATGGGGCAGCCATACGCCGCTGCGGATCTGGCTGAGAATAGCCTGTTTCACGCGCAGATAAATCGGCGCGGGTAGGTCGCTGATGGCGGATCGTAATTGTTCCAGAGGCTGTAATTCAGACATGCTTGCCCTTGTTCTCGTTGTGGGTTAAGTGCGATCCCGCTCACTGTTCAATAAAAAAATCATATTACCGACTGGCGGTGGTTTCGATTTATTAGTTAAGTTGTCTATACAACTCTATACGTTAAGTCATTTGTTGCCAACAGGATGTGAATATGTCGATGCAAAAGAAGCGCTGTACTCTTACCCCAGGTCACGTCTCGCTTGCCGACCTGCGAGAAATTTACCACGGTAACGTCACGCTGGCGCTGGATCCGGAAGCGATCGAGGCCGTTGAACGCGCCCGGCAGACGGTCGAAGCCATTGTTAACCACGGCGACGTGGTTTACGGCATTAATACCGGTTTTGGCAAGCTGGCGCAAACCACTATCGCCCGCGATCACCTCGCAGAACTGCAACGTAATCTGGTGCTTTCGCACAGCGTAGGGCTTGGGGAGCCGCTGCCCGATAACGTTGTGCGCCTGGTGATGGCCAGCAAGGTCATTAGCCTGGCTCGTGGTCACTCGGGCGTACGCTTACAGGTGATTGATAGTTTACTGAAACTGTTTAACGCTGGAGTGATGCCGGTCATACCGGAGAAAGGTTCCGTCGGGGCATCTGGCGATCTCGCGCCGCTGGCACATCTTTCCCTGATGCTCATGGGCGAAGGTAACGTGCGGGTCAACGGAGAGGAGATCCCCGCGCAGCAAGGGTTAAAGCTGGCGGGTGTTGAAGCGTTGGTACTGGGGCCGAAAGAGGGGCTGGCGCTGCTCAACGGCACACAGGTCTCTACCGCGCTGGCGCTGCGGGGCCTCTTCGAAGGTGAAAAAGTCTTCGCCGCAGGCTTAGTGGCTGGGGCTCTCTCTCTCGAAGCAATTAAAGGATCGGTAAAGCCATTTGACGCTCGCATCCATGAAGCGCGTGGGCAGAGCGGACAGATAGACGTGGCGGCTGCGGTGCGCACCCTGCTTGAAGGCAGTGAGATTGTTGATTCTCATCAGCACTGCGGCCGCGTGCAGGACCCGTACTCTATCCGCTGCGTGCCGCAGGTGATGGGGGCTTGTCTGGATAACCTGCGGCATGCCGCCCGCGTTCTGCAAATTGAAGCAAACGCCGCTTCGGATAACCCGCTGGTGTTTAGCGAGACGGGTGAGGTGATTTCTGGCGGTAACTTCCATGCAGAGCCGGTGGCGTTTGCGGCGGATATACTCGCCCTGGCCATTGCCGAAATTGGCGCGATTTCGGAACGCCGTCTGGCCCTGATGCTCGACACCGGTCTGTCAGGTTTACCCCCGTTTCTTGTCAAAGAGGGCGGAATTAACTCGGGCTTTATGATAGCCCAGGTCACGGCGGCGGCGCTCGCGTCGGAAAATAAATCCCTCGCGCACCCGGGCAGCGTGGACAGCCTGCCGACCTCGGCAAACCAGGAAGATCACGTTTCTATGGCCACCTACGCCGCCCGCCGTCTGGGGGACATGTGTTTCAACACCGCCGCCGTCGTCGGCATTGAGGCTATGGCTGCCGCTCAGGGCATGGAATTTTCTCGTCCGTTACGCAGCTCTCCGCTGATGGAGGAGATGTTCAGCAGCGTGCGCAAGCGCGTTGCCTTCCTTGAAAAAGATCGCCTGCTGGCCCCGGATATCGAGCAGATGCGCCAGTGGGGCGCCAGCGATATCTGGCCGACAGCCATTGTTAACATTCTTCCTTCTACTTCGGCAAGATGCCAGGAGCTATGATGACTGAATCTTTAAAACAAGCGGTTGCGCGCACCGTTCGTGCGCCGCAGGGTACGGCGTTAAGCTGTGAAAACTGGTTGATTGAAGCCGCCTATCGCATGATCCAGAACAACCTGGATCCGGATGTGGCCGAACGTCCGGAAGACCTGGTGGTTTACGGAGGGATCGGTAAGGCGGCGCGTAACTGGGAATGCTTCGAACAAATCCTGGCCTCGCTGCGCACCCTGAAAGCGGATGAAACATTACTGGTGCAGTCCGGCAAACCTGTTGGTGTGTTCCGCACGCACACCGATGCACCACGGGTGTTGATTGCCAACTCCAACCTTGTTCCCCACTGGGCAAACTGGGATCACTTCCATAAGCTCGATCAGGCCGGACTGATGATGTACGGGCAGATGACCGCAGGTTCCTGGATTTACATCGGCGCGCAGGGCATCGTACAGGGCACCTTTGAAACCTTCGCTGAGGCCGGACGCCAGCACTATAACGGCGATCTACGCGGTAAATGGATCCTGACCGCCGGACTGGGCGGTATGGGCGGGGCACAGCCGCTTGCGGGCGTACTGGCCGGGGCGTCGGTGCTGGCCATTGAGTGCCAGGAATCGCGTATTGATTTCCGGTTGCGTACCCGCTACCTCGATTACAAAGCAACGAATCTCGATGAGGCCCTGGCGATGATTGAGCAGGCCAACGAGCGCAAAAAAGCCATCTCTGTTGGTCTGCTGGGCAATGCGGCGGAAATTGTCCCGGAGCTGGTTAAGCGAGCCAAAGCGGGGGGAATACGTCCGGATATTGTGACCGACCAGACCTCGGCGCATGACCCGATCAATGGCTATCTGCCCGCGGACTGGTCCGTTGAGCGCTGGCAGCAGGCGCGTCTTAGCGAGCCAAAAGCCGTAGAAAAAGCAGCCAGAGCCTCAATGGCCGTGCATGTGCAGGCCATGCTTGATTTCTGGCAGATGGGGGTGCCGACCGTGGATTACGGCAACAATATTCGTCAGGTAGCCTTCGATGAAGGCGTGGAAAACGCGTTTGATTTCCCGGGGTTCGTCCCGGCTTATATCCGCCCGCTGTTTTGCGAGGGCAAAGGCCCGTTCCGCTGGGTGGCGCTTTCGGGCGATCCGCAGGACATCGCAAAAACCGACGCCAGGCTAAAAGAGCTGTTCCCGGATAACCAGAATCTTCATCGCTGGCTGGATATGGCGCAGGAGCGTATTGCCTTCCAGGGCCTGCCGGCGCGTATTTGCTGGCTGGGGCTAGGCGAGCGACATCTTGCCGGTCTGGCGTTTAACGAAATGGTTCGCAACGGCGAGCTGAAGGCACCGGTTGTTATCGGGCGCGACCATCTTGACTGTGGATCCGTTGCGTCGCCAAACCGTGAAACTGAGGCGATGAAAGACGGCTCTGACGCGGTATCCGACTGGCCGTTACTCAATGCGCTGCTTAATACCGCAGGCGGCGCAACCTGGGTGAGCTTGCACCACGGTGGCGGCGTTGGGATGGGCTTCTCGCAGCATGCGGGCGTGGTTATCGTCGCCGACGGCACGCAGGAGGCGGATGCGCGTCTTGGCCGCGTATTGTGGAACGATCCGGCGACGGGGGTGATGCGCCATGCGGATGCAGGCTACGAAAGCGCAATGGCCTGCGCCCGTAAGCATGATTTAACTCTGCCGATGGTGAAATAGATAGTTATGCCGTGGTGGGGCGAGCAAGCTCCACCACTTCATACTTGCCGCTCAGGACCAGTTTGCACAAAATCTTATAGCCGTCGTTATCAAAGCCTTTTGGCGGGGCGGCAAGCGCGCCAGCCTCATGCAGATGTTCAACCGAGCCGAGGTAAAACCAGCTATCAATCACATGATACTGCGTCATTCCCGGACCGCTTTCTTTTAAACCTACCGGACCCGCCCACGGCCAGCACATCACCCGAATACGCGCCAGCGCGGCCAGAAATCGTGCGTGATGTTCTTCGATGCTTTCCTTACCGCAGCAGGCTCCTGCGCAGCGCTTTAGCCCGGCGCGAAAACAGGCTCGCCCGACGCTTAACGATTCCAGACCCAGCAGGCCGTAACACAGCTGTTGCTCATCCGCCACCGTTTGCAGCGTCTGTAAGGCTGCCCGGCGATTGGCGTACAGGCCGTATAAATCCGTCTGCTTTGAGAAATCAACATCGCGGGCGTAGACCACCTGCGGTCTGGTGCCGTCAAACTGGAGCGAGCATAGCTGACGATTGCGACGCAGGCGCTTATTAAACAGCGGCTGCTGCTCTTTAATCATCTGGGCTTCAAGCAGCAGCGCGCCAAGCTCCCCCGCCGTTCGGGTAAAGGTAATACGACGGGCCTGGCGCAGGAGGGCTGCTTCTTCCGGGGTGCGAAAGTGCGACATTACCCGGCTGCGGATATTAATGCTTTTCCCGATATAGAGCGGCATTATCTCGCTTTCACCGTGAAAAACATAAACGCCCGGCGTTTTGGGCAGATCGTCAAGCCAGGGACGCAAATGCTCGGGATACTCATAGACTGCTGCCGCTTCAAACTGCAGGCGCGGGGAAGGGATACGTCGAACCACTGAGAACTCCTGAATACTGTTTACTTATCCAGTCTAGCAGAGAGCCGGTGATGAAAAAAGCAGCGAGTTAACCTGAGTGGCGCGTGGCAAACCAGCAGAGCAGTGAACCACCCACGACCATGACGACGCCTTGCCAGAAGGACCACCCGGGCTGGAGCCCGAGGCACAGGCTGGCAATCAACGCCGACAGCACCGGTGTAAAATAGGAGGCGGTGGCAAGGAAGGTCATGTTGCCACGCTGTATCCCGAAGTTCCAGGCCGAGTAGGCGACGGCGGTGGAGAGCCCCATAAACAGCAGCTGAAGTGTCGCAGGGAAGGTAAAGCGGAGGGGGGCTTCGCTGACAAAGCTAAATTTAACCCACAGTACCAGGGCCGTGGCGCAAAAAAACAGAGAGACGCCATTTTTTCCCTCGCTCCACAGGCGGGTGAGATTACAGTACAGCGCCCAGATCAGCGCCGCAGCAAATGCCAGCCCGTAGGCCAGCGGGTTATCCAGAACGTTATCCCACATTACCGCAGGCGACCAGCTGCCGTCGCCTTTCATCACCTGAATGATACCCGCCACAGAAAGTGCCAGACCGGGCCACAACCACAGGCTGGCGCGCTGCTGATTGATAAACAGCGCCAGCACGACGGTCAGGCTTGGCCACAGATAGTTAATCATCCCCAGCTCCAGGGACTGGCTCCGGGTGTGGGCGAGTCCAATGGCCAGAGCAAGGAATATTTCGTAGGTGACAAAGAGCAAGCCACCGACCCACAGATAGCGGGCGGGCATTTCACGAATGTTGGGCAGGCCGCGGGCCAGACAAAGACAGACCGCGCTAAGGGTATAGATTAGCGCCGCGCCGCCGACCGGGCCAAAATGCTCGCTGATGCTGCGCAACAGGCCAACGGAGGTGCTCCAGAGCAGGATAGCCAGCAGGCCAAAAAGGGTCGCGCGTTGGGCAGTACGTTCCATGTTTCTCTCAGGGCGGCAGAGGTATCGATCGTTAAGTGGGGCGGATAAGCCTGTGCTATCCGCCGGGGTGAGTTACTTCTTCCAGAAATCGTCGAAAACGGTGATCGGCGGACGACGCTTGTGCTCCGTTCTGGTGTACCAACCTTCAATCACCGAGCTGATGGCTTTATCCAGCGTTTTGCCTTCCAGATAATCGTCGATGTTTTCATAGGTTACCCCGAGGGCGACTTCATCGGGCAGTGAAGGGCGATCGTCTTCCAGATCCGCCGTTGGGGCCTTCAGGTAAAGGTGTTCCGGACAGCCCAACGTTTTCAGCAGCAGTTTACCCTGGCGTTTATTGAGGCGGAAAAGAGGGTTGATGTCGGTGCCGCCGTCGCCGTACTTGGTAAAGAATCCGGTCACGGCCTCGGCCGCATGATCCGTGCCCACTACCACGCCCCTGGTCATCCCGGCGATGCTGTACTGAGCTTTCATTCGTTCGCGCGCTTTTTCGTTACCGCGAATAAAATCGCTCAGCTCAATGCCCGCTTCGCGCAGCGCTTCTTCGCTGGCCAGCACTGCTCCTTTAATGTTTACCGTCAACACGCGGTCAGGTTGAATAAAGGCGATGGCGTCCTGGCAGTCCTGCTCGTCAAACTGAACGCCAAACGGCAGACGTACGGCAATAAACTGATAGTTTTCGTCGCCGGTTTCTGTACGCAGTTCAGTGATGGCCAGCTGGCAGAGTTTGCCGGCAAGCGTCGAGTCCTGACCGCCGCTGATGCCCAGCACCAGAGATTTAATGAACGGGTAGGTTTGCAGATACGTTTTCAGGAAATCAACGCTTACGCGAATTTCCTGCTGCGGATCGACCTGTGGTTTTACCCCTAACGCCTGAATAATCTCTTGTTGCAGAGCCATTTAACCCCTCCGGTTATGCTGTACCCGCCATGTGCAGGCCGCCAAAAAACAGATCTGTTAAAGCTACCCCTTTGCGGCGGAAACGACAAGACTCACGGGCGGGGAAGCGGCGCTGAATGACGTCTTTTAGAGCGTTTAAACAGACGGGCATGAGTAATAGCTAATAATCCTAATTTCCAGCCATTTTGGCTAACAAGTTGAAAAATGTTCTTTTATATTCCAGGCTTAACTGACACAAGCAAGCCATAAGCTAAAAATGAGGATATAAAATGAACAAGAACTTTGCAGGAATTTTAAGTGCTGCGGCTGTGATGACCATGCTGGCAGGCTGTACCGCGTACGATCGTACTAAAGATCAGGTTGCCACTCCGGTTGTCAAAGATGTGAAAAAAGGCATGAGCCGTCAGCAGGTACAGCAGGTTGCCGGTAAACCTTCTTCCGAAGTGACCATGATCCACGCCCGCGGAACCTGCCAGACCTACATTCTGGGCCAGCGTGATGGCAAAACAGAAACCTATTTCGTAGCCCTGGACGATACCGGCCATGTGATGAACTCCGGTTACCAGAGCTGTGCGGAATATGACACCGACCCGCAGGCAGCTAAAAAATAAAATATTTAAAAATGCCGCCTGAAACCGGGCGGCTTTTTGCCGTTGCGTTATTTGGCATCGGTACGTAAAGAAATGTCTTTATTTATGTTTATGCCAAATTGCGCTTGCTAAATAATGAGGGGCGTGCGTTAATAGCCTCATCGGTTTGTTCATCAGACCTTATGTAAAGCATTTTAGTAAAGCAGTTCTCAGTTCAAGCGTTATCCTCAGATACATCTTCTCCGTGAGTCTCCTCCTAAAGTCCCATAAGTTATTCTGAAACGCAGACCACGGTGCTACAACGTAGCGAAAAAAATATGTGAGGAAGTTTCTATGTCTACCCAACTGACTGGTTTAGTAAAATGGTTTAACGCTGATAAAGGCTTTGGCTTTATCACCCCTGATAACGGCACGAAAGACGTGTTCGTCCACTTCTCAGCGATTCAAAGCGACAGCTTTAAGACGCTCGAAGAAGGTCAGCGTGTGAAGTTCACCGTTGAAAATGGCGCGAAAGGCCCTGCGGCTGCTAACGTTATTGCTGAATAAATTCAGCCTGAAATGAGTTGCCGTGTTGCGTTACGATAGCGAAGAAGGGTTAGCCCGGAGCAGTTAACGTGCACGAATAGATTAGCCTGACAACGATATTTATCGTAGTCGGGCTTTTTTATTTCTGATAAAGATTAAGAGACAGAGAATAAGCCACAGGCAGGTTGCCCGTGGCTTATTTTTTTAGGCGGGAATGTGTGCCACCTTATTGCTTCGCGTCCACACGCGATGCCCGGCCAGTAATTTCAGGAATTCATCCATAAAGTTGCCGTCCGTATTCTGCGCTTCCACCACGCCTTCCTCTCCCTGGTCATCAATACCCAGTTTAGCCTTAAACTTGCGGGCATCTCCGGCCAGACCGATAACTTTCAGGTGCTTGTAAGCTTCCAGCAGGTAGTAGGCTGCTTCGCCATTGTTCAGTATTGAACTGACATCGCCTCCCGGTACAATCACCGCGTCGACGCAGACCGAAGGTGAGCCGGTGAAAGTGGCGGCAATCGGCAGGCTGGAGCCGTCGTCAGCGGTGAGCTGGCCCATACGGGAGTAAAGCAGCTTTGAATGCACTCCGTGGGCTTTAAGGGCTTTAACGATGGCAAGGATGTCGGCAGCTTTCGCCTTTTCATTGAGCAGAATCGCTACCACGCGGCCTTTTACCGTACCGCTCGGTACGGCATACAGGCTAAGGCTGGGATCCTTTTTGAGCCCGTTCACATCCTTCGGCGGAGCAACGTGCATTTGCTCATCGGACAGTTCGATACCCAGGTTTTCAGCCACCGAGCGAGCAAGCGAGATATCAATATGCGTGAGATGATCCAGCACGCGCTCACGGATGTAACCCCGGGCGACTTTGCTTAATTCAAAGCTGAAGGCATCAATGATATGTTGCTGCTCGACCGGCGTCTGGCTTTGCCAGAACAGGCGCGGCTGGGAGTAGTATTCCCCGAAAGAAGGGCTACGTTCGCGGACTTTATGCCCCTCAATCCGTTCCTGATAGCTTTCAAACCCACCGCGTTTCGGGCCAGGGGGTGTTTCACGCGGCCAGTTATCGTTGATCGAGTTCGGCTCGTAGTTTGCCGGATTACTGTCGATATCCATGCGGTGCATGCCGTCACGCTGGAAGTTGTGATACGGGCAGGTCGGGCGGTTAATCGGGATTTCGTGGAAATTCGGCCCGCCTAAGCGGCTGATTTGGGTATCCGTGTAGGAGAACAAACGCCCTTGCAGGAGTGGGTCGTTGCTGAAATCCAGCCCGGGCACGATATGACCGGGGTGGAATGCGGCCTGCTCATTTTCAGCAAAGAAGTTATCCGGGTTACGATTGAGCGTCATTTTACCGACCAGCTGCACCGGCACCAGCTCCTCGGGAATGAGTTTGGTCGGGTCGAGAAGATCGAAATCATAGTTAAATTCGTCCTCTTCCGGGATCAGCTGTAAACCCAGCTCGTATTCCGGGAAATCACCGGCTTCAATGGCTTCCCACAGATCGCGACGATGGAAGTCAGGATCGCGGCCCGTCAGCTTTTGCGACTCGTCCCATAATAACGAGGCTTTGCCTGCCACCGGCTTCCAGTGGAAGCGCACGAAGGTTGCTTTGCCTTCGGCGTTAATCATGCGGAAGGTGTGGATGCCGAAGCCTTCCATCGTGCGGTAGCTGCGCGGCAGGCCACGATCCGACATCGCCCAGATGACGTTGTGCAGCGTTTCCGGCTGGAGTGAGACATAGTCCCAGAAGGTATCGTGCGCGCTCCCGCCCTGCGGAATGGCCCAGTGCGGCTCAGGTTTTACCGCGTGCACGAAATCCGGGAACTTATGTGCATCCTGGATGAAGAAGACAGGGGTATTGTTGCCGACCAGATCGAAAATGCCTTCTTCGGTATAAAATTTGGTCGCAAAGCCCCGGATGTCGCGCACGGTATCCGCCGAGCCTGCGCCACCCTGTACGGTTGAGAAGCGAACAAAGACCGGGGTGATTTTATCCGGATCGGATAGAAAATCTGCTTTCGTCACCTCGGTCAGGCTTTTATAAGGCTGAAAGAAGCCGTGCGCCGCAGAGCCACGGGCATGAACGATACGTTCGGGGATACGCTCATGGTCAAAATGGGTGATTTTTTCCCGCAGAATAAAATCTTCCAGAAGCGTAGGCCCACGCGTACCGGCCCGCAGAGAGTTCTGGTCGTCGGCGATCCTTACGCCCTGGTTGGTGGTCAGGGGGACGTTTTCACCGTTTTTGCGGTGGCTATCCAGAGCGTTAAGTTTCTCATTGGACGTGTCGGGGCTTTTGAAACTGCCCGCCGCCGTGGGTTGGGTTCCTGGTGGAGTAGGCTCCTGAGAGGGGCGGTGTGAGCCATCCTCCGGCGCCAGCGACCCCATGCCGGGTTTGGCTTCATTGGCGTCGCGAAGAGGCGCGCTGTGGCTTAGAGGTTGTTTCTCATTCTTCGACATTAAACTCATCTCCTGTTTTCACTGCTGTCTAAGCGGATGGGTATCCGTTTAAAACCCCTCTAACTATAGAACAATGTGCTCACTCTGCTGCCCGGCTCTGCGCCGGAAGCAATTAATCAGACAGTTAGCTACTGGACGCGACGAAGAGGGAGAGGATCCGTTATGATAGGGGAGTTGTTTATTAATCCAGTTTTGAATGTCATTGCCTATGAAACCACTGCGTCAACCAAATAATCGTCCGGTCATTACCTACAAACCGCGTGTTGAGCCCGCGCCGCCGTCACACGCTTGGCGAGTAGAGGGGTTCAAGGATGTGTGGGTGCTGCGTAATAAGTACGTCGCTTTTGTGCTGGTGGGGGATGCGTTTCGCCAGTCACCGCCATTTACCCTGCCGGAATCCGCCCAGCGCTGGGCGACTCAGGTTCGCCAGGAAAATGAAGTCTGGTAACGGCAGGTCTACCGGATAACAGCAGGCCTGCCGGGGGAACAGGAATGAGGACGGAGAACGCCAGTCCTACTCCCAGGTGATGGTTATAAAGCGGGCCGGGCTTAAAGCTGCGTCCAGCTTCTTCTTCATGGCGTTCTGCACCACGGAAAACGTTGAGCCGCAGATAACGACGGATGCTTCATCCAGCGTATAAGCCGATGCAAACGGATCCGGAATGACCGGGATGCCTTCAAAAGTCCCGCTGTGATACTTGGTGTCGAAAATGCAGGTTATTTTTCCTTTCGTGTCCTGCATCTGCTGGATGGCATGGGCGGCAAAAGGTGAAAGGCCCCACAGGTAGATACCGCTGCCAGTTTCCGCTTCCTCGATCGCGTTAATAATCTTATTGCTCACGTATTGCAAATGGTCGTCGTACTCATACACGGCACAGTGCGGGGCTGCTTTTTTACACAACACTCGAAGCGCGGGGACTAAAGGCAGACTTTGTTGCTCGAAGGCGAGAATCGTGAAGCCACAATTTTGTATTAAGGTGATTAGCGAGGTTGCGTTGAAATAATGAATATGGTCCGGGCAGTTAATAGAATATTTAAGCGCGCTTTTATCATGCGTCACCCCAAAGTCAGGCACTTCAATAAAGAAATAACTGTTTTCAAAATTACCCAGGGTTTTTAACAGGTTCGCGGGTTCGAATATGTGCTCCAGAAGGTGGGACAAAAGGAAGATGTTTTTTTTCTCGCGATGACCGCTTTTTTTGATCTCCACGGGTAAGGATGTTTCGCAGTCATTTAAGTCGGCATGGACATACGAAAGACTTTCGAAGGCCACGCGATCGACAAAGTCAACCACCACGCCACGCTCGTGCCCGCAGGCAATACGCACCTGCTCTGCCAGCTCTCCGGGTCCGCCACCGACTTCCACCGCTAAACCCTCTACGGTACTCAGATCGAGGTGACGACGAATAAATTCCAGCCTGAGATCCCCGCTTTCGCGGTCGGTGGCAAGGGCGTTTTCAGCCTTATAAATCAGCTCCAGCGGGATATTATGCCAGGTGGTGGAATGCTGGCAGCGCGGGCATAGATATTGTTTAAATTCGAGGTCGGCAAACAGCAGCTGCGATCTGATTTGGCAAAAATCGTTTTGAAGAGTTCTTAATGAAGAATGGCAAACAGGGCAGGAGGTAAAATCTTTCATGCGGAATCCGTCTTAAATAGTTGCACGGATAATAACAAGCTTGTCGGAATAGCAAACTGTAAATGACCTGACACATCTGGCATCAATTGGCAGAATAAAAAATCTAAGCTGTCGGGGAGTGTGTAAAGAAAAACACCCTGCTGGTTTGCGGCCAGAACAGGGTGTCTGCACTTATTTATCAATCTCGTTTAGCGGTGAGCCAGCTCGATCTCTTCTTCGCTGTTCAGCACTTCTTTATCGGTCTGCTTCATTAACTGGCTGGTGATGGTCCCGGCCGTCATGGAGCCGCTTACGTTCAGCGCGGTACGTCCCATATCAATCAATGGCTCAACGGAGATAAGCAGAGCGACAAGCGTCACCGGCAGACCCATGGCAGGCAGTACGATCAGCGCGGCAAAGGTTGCACCGCCGCCTACACCGGCCACGCCAGCAGAGCTGACCGTGACGATACCCACAAGTGTGGCAATCCACAGCGGGTCAAGAGGGTTAATCCCAACCGTTGGAGCCACCATCACCGCAAGCATTGCGGGATACAGGCCTGCACAACCGTTCTGGCCAATGGTCGCGCCGAAGGAGGCGGAAAAACTGGCAATAGATTCCGGCACGCCCAGACGACGAGTCTGCGCTTCCACGTTCAGCGGAATGCTCGCGGCGCTGGAACGGCTGGTAAAAGCAAAGGTCAGTACCGGCCAGACTTTACGGAAGTACTTCAGCGGGCTGACGCCTGTCACGGCAAGCAATACCGCATGAACACCGAACATAATGGCCAGACCCAGATAAGAGGCGACCACGAAGCTACCCAGCTTGATGATGTCCTGAAGGTTTGAGCTGGCAACGACTTTTGTCATCAGCGCCAGAACGCCATACGGTGTCAGCTGCATAACCAGACGAACCAGCTTCATCACCCAGCTTTGCAGCGTGTCGATGGCAACCAGCATGCGCTCGCCTTTAGGGGCGTCGTCCTTCAGCAGTTTCAGTGCGGCCACGCCCAGGAAGGCGGCAAAAATGACCACGCTGATGATCGAGGTCGGATTAGCGCCAGTCAGATCGGCAAACGGGTTTTTCGGCACGAAGGTGAGGATCAGCTGAGGAACGGACATGTCGGCAACTTTACCAACATAGTTGGTTTCAATGGCGCTCAGACGAGCCGTTTCAGCCGTGCCCTGGACCAGACCTGCGGCGGTCAGACCGAACAGGTTGGTGACCAGTACCCCGACCAGTGCGGCAATCAGTGTCGTAAACAGCAGAGTACCAATGGTCAGGAAACTGATTTTTCCCAGCGAAGAAGCATTGTGGAGTTTTGCCACGGCACTCAGAATGGAGGCAAAGACCAGCGGCATAACAATCATCTGCAGCAGCTGTACATAGCCGTTACCGACGATATTAAACCACTGGATGGAGTCTTTCAGAACCTGACTGTCCGCACCATAGATCGCGTGTAAGGCAACCCCAAATACGACGCCGACCACAAGGCCTAGCAGTACTTTTTTCGCCAGACTCCACTGTTTATGGCGAGTTTGCGCCAGCAACAGCAAAAGAATAACGAACACGATAACATTCGCTATAAGTGGAAAATTCATCCCCGTTCTCCTGATTTTTTGTAGGCAAGAGCTTAACGCCCCTCTTTATGCCGTAAAGCGTAACAGATGAGACGCCGGTCACTTATATTCAAAAGGAATTGATTATTACCAAATGGATTGTTTCGTATAATTATTGTTCCAGATGGTGATTTAAGAAGCTATTAAAGGTGGTTTGCAGCGAATTAATCATCTGCGACGACCAGCGCACTGCACTGTTTTCGGGCAAACTTTGCGGCATCCAGACGGCCAGCCCAAAAAGCGCCATACACAAAAACCTTTCCAGCTGATTCCCTTTTTGCGGCCTGATTATGGGAAAGCGAAAACGCCAGCGGCATGGCCACAATAGCGGTACGCCTGCGGGGGTGAGCATATCGGCCAGAATATGGCTTAAATACCCCAGCACCATCCCCTGCAACGCATCTGCGGGAATCACCCAGTTTTCCGGTACTTTAAGATAGAAAAGGGCAAGCCCTGCGAAGACGGCAAAAAGGCTGTGCGTAAAACCCCGGTGGCCGCAGGCGCGGGCAATGGGTCTGGAGATCCAGGTCAGGCGCTGACCCAGAAAAGATTTGGGATGATCGATATCCGGCAGCAGACACGTCAGAATGGCGGACGGCACAATATGCCACCAGTCGCCCTGGGCGAGCACGGGCGTCAGTTCAGCATTTTTGGCAAATACTGCGCTGGCTATGGAAAAAAGCAGGTGGCCTTCCGCCGTCATGATACACCCGGATAAGAACTGTCAATTCATACAGTATAGGGATTTTATACAGTAGACGGAAGAGGTGACGCTGTAACATTTTATCACCGCCATAGTGACATCCCGCCAACAGGGTGTAAAAGGCGAGCGCAGATGGCGAATAAAGAAGAGGAAACTCTATTTTTATTGTTTTATCAGTGAGTAAGGCGGAATAAATCCGCCTTTAATTTTTAGCCTGACAGGTGTTCCGGACGTAAAGCATTCAGCGAGTCCAGCTTCGCATCGGCAAGGCACCAGCGGGGATTGTGGCGGTTTTCTTCAGCAGGCACGACGATAGAGCGCATACGGGCGGCTTTAGTGGCCACCATGCCGTTTACCGAGTCCTCAAATGCCACGCATCTTAACGGAGAAACGCCTAGCTGGGCGGCGGCATCGAGATAAACCTGTGGATGAGGTTTGCTGTAAGGCAGGTGCTCCGCAGAAGCAATGGCGTCAAACTGTTCGCGCAGGCTGAACATCTCCAGCACGCGTTCGAGCATATGCAACGGCGAAGCCGAGGCCAGGCCCACTTTCAGGCCCTGTGCTTTACAGAGCGCGACGGCTTCATGCACGCCGGGCAGCAGCGGGCGGCGTGCTTCAACCAACACCAGGGCGCGGGTAATAATGCGCTGTGTGACTTCTGCGCGCGTAGGCCCGCTCCAGGGTTGCTGGGCAAACCAAAGGTCGACGACCAAATCAATGCGTAACCCCAGGGTGTCGGTCAGCTCATTGCGTCGGGAAATATCAACGCCCAGACTTGCTATCACTTCCAGTTCGGCCTCATCCCAGAGAGGCTCGGAATCAATAAGTAATCCATCCATATCAAAAATTGCCGCTAAAACCTGGCGTGTTTCGCCCATACCGGGACTCCTGTCAGCGTTAAGTGAAAAAGTTGCCCATATGAATAGCGGGAAAAGGCAGGGGATGCCACCGCTTTTGTTATTTTTGACCGCAAAGCTCAGGCGAAATGCGCCCGGACGAGGTAGACTTTGTGCCAGTCAGTTACGTCCTAACCAAGGGGAAAGAATGACGTATCAACAAGCTGGACGCATTGCCGTACTCAAACGCGTTGTGGGCTGGGTGCTTTTTATACCCGCCGTGCTCTCAACGCTTATCTCGATTCTGAAGTTCATGTATGCACACAGTGACAAGCAGCCAGGCATTAACGCCGTGATGCTCGACTTTGCGCACGTCATGATTGAGATGATGCGTTTTAACACGCCATTCCTGAATTTCTTCTGGTACAACTCGCCGCAGCCGGAGTTTCACCAGCAGGCGAATGTGCTGTTTTGGGCGATCTATGCTCTGATTTTCGTGGGGCTGGCTTTGCAGGCTTCGGGCGCCCGCATGGGGCGTCAGGCAAAATTTTTGCGTGAAGGGGTGCAGGATCAGCTCATCCTTGAGCAGGCGAAAGGGCCTGAAGGGTTAACGAAAGCGCAGCTGGATGCGAAAATCAGGGTACCGCGCCACACCATTCTGCTACAAATCTTCCCGCTCTATATTCTGCCGGTGCTTTTGATCGTTGCCGGGTTCTTCTTTTTCTCTTTGCTGGGTTTTATCTGAGAAAAGGCCACTCCGCTAAGGGAGTGGCTTCAGGACATTTATGCCGCCAGGACTCGTTCCAGCGCTTTTTGCGCGGCGGCTAAATGCTGGCCGCCAAAAAGAAGGGCGCGGTTCAGCAGAGTATAAAGCTGGTAGAGGGGCTGGCGCGCAAGGAAGTCTGCGGGAAGAGGGGAAACGGACTGGTCACCATCGTATATCTGCGTAAGCCGATCGGGATACAGCGGCAGCATGGCCAGATCGCATTCTCTGTCGCCCCAGTAGCTGGCGGGGTCGTAAATAAACGGCCCGTCAGGCCCCAGCGCGCAGTTACCGGACCACAGATCGCCGTGAAGCAGGGAAGGCTGGGGTTGATGAGAGGCAAGCGACTGCTGGACAAGGTTAACGATGGCGTCGTTGTCACCGAAGTGGATACCTTTTTCCGCCGCCATTTCGAGCTGCCAGCCGATACGCTGTTCTGCAAAGAATGTCGACCAACGCCGTTGCCAGGCGTTAGGCTGAGGTGTGGTAGAGAGATCGTTATCAAAATCGAGGCCGAACTGCGGCTGATCGCTCCACTGATGCAGGCGTGCGAGCTGTTGCCCAAGCACGAAAGCATTGTGGGCGTCGAGCGGTTTAGCCGGCAGGTATTCGAGCAGCAGGAAACTGTAGTCTCTGTCAGAACCTAAGCCCCAGACTTTAGGAACCCGCACGGTATTGCTGCGGGACAGGAGCTCAAGCTGATCGGCTTCAGCGGTAAATATCGGCAAAAGTTCCCGTTCGTCGCTTTTGACAAAAATCTCATGACCGGCATAACGCAGCCGCCACGCCGCATGGATTTCACCGCCGGGCAGCTCCGTGCGCTGTTCGATTTCAGCTTTTCCCAGCTGCTCACTTAACAGATGACTGATGGCTTGCCACATGATATTTCTCCCCAGTTGCTCTGGTAGATCATCAGCTTGCACTTATAACCGGGTAAAAACCTGGAACCAGCGCACATGCCCGGTCACTCATATCACTATTTTGTCATTGCGGTGACTCCTGCCACTCCTGCCAGGTGCTGACTGTAACTTCCGGATCGCTGCCAAGCGCAACGTGCCCCAGCGCCATGGCAAGCTGCGCAACTTCCTCTTTGCTCTGCGGGCTGACCAGCGCGAAGGTATTGGGCCCAAGCTCGTGAACCTTGCCGTCTTCATCGCTAAGAGTGAGTAAAAAACCGCCACGAGTCAGATGGTTATTGAGTTCGTTAATCTCAGTCAGACTCTCTTCTTTATACTTCAGGGTGACGACATAGCGCTCAAGATCGCCGTTACTCATGGTTCACCTCATTGTTATCCCGAAGGTTTTAGCATAGTTCATCTGCATAAAATGGCGACTTTTAACGCATCGCAGAGACGTTTAGCCGCGCAGGTAATCGTAAATTGCCCGCGTATTTTCAGGCGAGCACAAACGCGTGCCCTGATTCAGCGTGGCGGCGCTGCCCGCTGCAACGCCAAAGCGCACCATATCCAGCAGCGGGGCATTTCCGGCAAGCTTTAAGGTCATGGCGCCCACCATGCTATCGCCCGCGCCGACGGTGCTTTGACTTTTAACCGGCGGCGGCACGACCTGCACATAACCTGTGGCATCGACCCCTAACGCACCCTGTGGCCCAAGCGACACAACGACCCGACGGGCTTTTCCTGTATTGACGATTTCCTGAGCGGCCTTACGGACATCATCAGGCTGAGTGAGATCGCGACCGACGAGGGCGCTGAGTTCTTTCTGATTCGGTTTGACCAGCTCAATATTGCCGATTTCAAGGGCGGCTTTTAAGGCTTCCCCCGAGCTGTCGATGATGCAGCGAATCCCACTTTTTTGCGCCACGCTAATAAGCGAGCAGAGTTGTTCTAAGCTGACACCCGGCGGCAGACTGCCGCTGATGACCAGAAGGGCGCCTGTGGCAATCGCCAGCACCTTTTCTTCCAGCAGCTGAAACTCTTCGCTACTAAGGGCCGCACCCGGCATAACAAAACGATATTGTTCACCGGTGTTCTCAACATGCACATGCAGATTCTGGCGAGTCCAGTCCTGGCAGGAAACCGTATCAATCAGCACTTTTTCGTCGCGCAGAAGCGTGCAGAGATGCTCGCCCGTTGCGCCTCCTGCCGGAAATATTGCCGTTGCTTCGCCGCCGAGATGTGCAATGGCCCGGGCAACGTTAATGCCGCCGCCGCCCGGCTCAAAAACAGGGGCCGTGCAGCGTAATTTACCTTCCGGATAAAGTTGTGGGGTTACCGTGGCACTATCAAGAGAGGGTGCAAGTGTTAGCGTAGAGATACGAGCCATGAATCCTCCTTTTTTAAATCAAGCCTTAAGCTTAGCACCGTTCATCGGGCGAAGATTTTAATTAACACCATGATTTTTCAATTAATTACCAAAAAGCAAGCGTTGGCTATCTATATGAAAAGAAAGATGTTTTAAGAGGCTTCTTATTCAAAAAATGAAAGAGGAATTCATTGCTATGTTATTCGGGCTTTTTTATAATTTGTAACCTTTCTTGAGGTCTATTCATTTGATCCTCAGGGAAGATTCCGGAACCTTGGTGGTTTCTTTTTTTGTCGTACGGATTAATAAATGAAGCTTGTTAAGACAGTACCGGCTGCAATTTTGCTGACCGGAAGTGCTCTGTTGAGTCACTTTGCAGTTGCAGACACAACGGTTTTCACTGTCATGGATGACCCGAGTACCGCGAAAAAACCTTTCGAGGGTAATCTCAATGCGGGCTATCTTGCCCAGTCAGGCAATACCAAGAGCTCTACGCTTACTGCCAATACCAATCTGACCTGGTATAACGCGTCCATGGCCTGGTCGCTTTGGGGTAATGCGAACAACACCTCCTCCAACGATGAGCGCTCATCCGAAACTTATTCTGCGGGCGGCCGTAGCCGTTATAACGTGACGGACAGCGACTACCTCTTTGGGCAGGCAAGCTGGCTAACGGACAGGTTTAATGGTTATCAGGCTCGTGACATACTCACAGCCGGTTACGGTCGCCAGTTCCTTAGCGGGCCGGTGCACTACTTCCGTCTGGAATTCGGTCCGGGTGTGCGTTACGACCAGTATACCGACGGTGGACATCAAACTCAGGCGCTGGGTTATGCCTCAGGCATTTATAACTGGCAGCTGACGGACAACGCGAAATTTATTCAGGGCGTATCCGTACTGGGGAGTGAAGACACGACGGTGAACTCCGAGACGGGGCTTTAAGTGGCTATTAACGAGCACTTTGGCCTGAAAGTCGCCTATAACGTGACCTGGAACTCCAATCCGCCGGACTCTGCGCCGGAGCATACGGACAGAAAAACCGCGATTACGCTTGGCTATAAAATGTAATACTCAAAGCCGGGTTTGCACCCGGCTTTATTGGAGAGGGATTATTTCCGTCTCAGGAAGCGAAGCGTAACAGCAGAAAAGCAAATAGCAGCATTGCAGCAGTACATTAATGAGCAGTGTATTAAATGAATCCCCTTAGGATATGGTTCAGTAGCCCGTACTCGCAAAGGGAACCAGGCAACTAATTACATATACCGCTGGGCTTTTTTAAGGGGCCACAGCTGCCGTAGTCAAATAGCTCATATCCTTTTTCCTTCATGCAATTCTCAAGTTTAGAAATGCGATAGTCATGCTGTTCCATGCTCTCACCACCCACAAGGTTGTTCCTTCGAAATGTCTCATCCCAGGAATGAAGTGGGTGGTTTTTTGACACTCCGCAGGCATATAAGTCTGTCCTGCGCTGCTGCACATCTGTATGCCCCAAACTTAGTGGTTTTTGAAACGTCTGGATGTAGGGTGGATATCTGTAATTACTGGAGTCCATATCTGCTACAACACAACCACTAAGCGACAGGTAAAAAAGCAGACTCACTTTTTTAAAGATTTCCAATTTGTCTCTCCATGTTTTTACTGATGCAATCCAAATGTTATATGAATAATCAGTAACCTGAAAAGTTTTCCTTTGAGAGCCAGCATCCGAACCAATACGCCATTCTGAGCCATGGCACAACACCGGCTTGCGGCTTAAGCGATGCATTTAAAAGTTCATCGGCAGCTTCTCAAAGAGAGCCACTTTCACAACGGCTCTCATTACAAAGCACCTCAAACTTGGCGATTGAGAATGCCGTAGCGATTTAAAAGCCATAAGTTAACAGCAAGGCAAACTGTCTTAACGATGACGTTGACTGGATTTGAGTAAGCGAGAGCAAGCTGAATAAAATCTGAATACGACATAAATCCTCCGTTTATTTGTTATAGGGGTGCACATTCACTTCCATTGGTGAGTCGTATTGCTATTTCATTCAGGCTTGAGAAAATTTAGTGCAGCCGCTGGAGGGCTTTTAACAGCAACCAGGCGGTGTCGCTTACCTTTTCGATTGCTCACATTTTATCTTTAGCTTCTGCATCGCATCAGGCGGCATTGGCGCAGTCGACATGCTGTGATATTGCATGCACTCATTCGTATCCATGTTCGCTGGTTGGGTATCAGCGCAACCAGCAACAAACATTGTGGCTGCGAATATCAGCAGTCTAGTGGTATCCATAGCTATTCTTCATTTTTGTGTGAGATGGCTGTCATGCCTGTGGAAGCAGTCAATTAACTATTATGGCGGCACTACTCCAGGCAGCCAAAGAATCACAGGGTTTCAGATTCAAATTCAGCTATCAACTCCTCAATTTTAGCTCGATGCTGAGGGTTTGACGCTAAGAAATCCTTGACAGTTTCTATGACGAAATTTTCCTCCCATGATAAATGGCTTTGGGGAACTGATGTTCCTGAGCGAACTGAGTAGCTATTGTCAGGATTCTTATCTAAGAATACATAGCGTTCGTTATCTCGCCCTGTTACATGATATGAGATCTGCCTGGAATCCAATTTAAAACCCTCCTGTAACGTAATAAGCAATGGCGCTGCATGGATGGCTGTTTATGGCATTGACCTGAAAAAGCTGTTCCAGCGACCTGGATTTTTTTTGCAGGTAGCAACAACCACATAGCCCTCCCCGGAGGGCTTTCTCGTCTCTACGACTTGATCAGAATCTCCTTGTGGAGTGCTGTTTATGCATACAGTATCTTATAAGAGGTGCTCCCCATGGCATTCCCATCTCCCGCAAAAGACTACGTAGAGCAGCGTGTAGGCCTCGATGCTAAGTGCATAACAGTTCCCAGCGCAACGTACCTTGTTGTTTCAGCTGGAAGCCACTGGAAAGCAGGGATAATGAAAGGTGCGCGCTCTGGTGAGTTTGACGATGTGCCGGTGATGTGAACCTCTTTTATATATTCACATTTTTTTTAGTGTTACCATTCCCCCATATAGATGAGAGACAGGAAGTAGCGGTTTTTCATTTGTGTACCAGATTGCGTACCAATCTGACATTTGTTGGTCAGATGTATACGTAACCTAATGAATTTAAATTAAAATATTTATTGCATGTGATCTTACGTGTGGGTCACCACTGCAGATAAGGACTTATCATGCCTGTAATTACTCTTCCTGATGGCAGCCAACGCCATTACGATCATGCTGTTAGCCCGCTGGATGTGGCGCTGGATATCGGTCCGGGCCTTGCAAAAGCCTGTATCGCAGGCCGCGTAGACGGTGAGCTGGTAGACGCATCCGATGTGATTGACCACGATGCAAAACTTGCCATCATCACCGTAAAAGATGAAGCCGGTCTGGAAATTCTCCGCCACTCCTGCGCTCACCTGCTGGGGCACGCTATCAAGCAGCTGTGGCCGCATACCAAAATGGCGATTGGCCCGGTTATTGACAACGGTTTCTACTATGACGTTGATCTTGACCATACCCTGACCCAGGAAGATCTTGAGCTGCTCGAAAAGCGTATGCACGAGCTGGCTGAGAAAGATTACGACGTCATTAAAAAGAAAGTGAGCTGGCGTGAAGCGCGCGAAACTTTCGTCAACCGCGGCGAAAGCTACAAAGTTGCCATTCTTGATGAAAACATCAGCCATGATGACAAACCTGGCTTGTACCATCATGAAGAATACGTCGATATGTGCCGTGGACCGCACGTACCGAATATGCGTTTCTGCCACCACTTTAAGCTGCAGAAAACTTCCGGTGCCTACTGGCGTGGCGACAGCAACAACAAAATGCTGCAACGTATCTACGGCACCGCCTGGGCGGATAAAAAACAGCTTAACGCCTATCTGCAGAGTCTGGAAGAAGCCTCCAAGCGTGACCACCGCAAAATCGGTAAGCAGCTCGACCTGTACCATATGCAGGAAGAGGCGCCGGGTATGGTATTCTGGCACAACGACGGCTGGACAATCTTCCGCGAGCTGGAAGTGTTTGTGCGCTCCAAGCTTAAAGAGTATCAATACCAGGAAGTGAAAGGCCCGTTCATGATGGACCGTGTGCTGTGGGAAAAAACCGGCCACTGGGACAACTATAAAGATGCGATGTTCACCACTTCTTCAGAGAACCGTGAATACTGCATTAAGCCGATGAACTGCCCGGGCCACGTGCAGATTTTCAACCAGGGCCTGAAGTCCTACCGCGACCTGCCGTTACGTATGGCCGAGTTTGGTAGCTGTCACCGCAACGAACCGTCGGGAGCGCTGCATGGTCTGATGCGCGTCCGTGGCTTTACTCAGGACGATGCTCACGTCTTCTGTACTGAAGATCAGGTGCGTGACGAAGTGAACAGCTGTATTCGCATGGTTTATGACATGTACAGCACCTTCGGTTTTGAAAAAATCGTCGTGAAATTGTCCACTCGTCCAGAAAAACGCATCGGCACCGATGAAATGTGGGATCGTGCAGAAGCTGACCTGGCCGTGGCGCTTCAGGAAAACGATATTCCGTTTGAATACCAGCCGGGTGAGGGGGCCTTCTACGGGCCGAAGATTGAGTTCACCCTCTATGACTGCCTGGATCGTGCCTGGCAGTGCGGTACCGTTCAGCTCGATTTCTCGCTGCCTGCGCGCCTGAATGCGTCGTACATCGGCGAAAATAACGAACGTCTGGTGCCGGTAATGATTCACCGCGCCATTCTGGGATCGATGGAAAGGTTTATCGGTATCCTCACCGAAGAGTTCGCTGGGTTCTTCCCAACGTGGCTCGCTCCGGTCCAGGCAGTGGTCATGAATATCACTGACGGACAGTCTGAATACGTTAACGAATTGACCCGTAAACTACAAAATGCAGGCATTCGTGTAAAAGCAGACTTGAGAAATGAGAAGATAGGCTTTAAAATCCGTGAACACACGTTGCGTCGTGTGCCTTATATGTTGGTTTGTGGCGACAAAGAGGTGGAAGCAGGCAAAGTTGCCGTTCGTACCCGTCGTGGCAAAGACTTAGGCAGCATGGACGTAAACGAATTGATTGAAAAGCTGCAGCAAGAGATCCGCAGCCGCAATCTAAATCAACTGGAGGAATAAAGTATTAAAGGCGGAAAAAGAGTTCAACCGGCGCGTCCTAATCGCATTAACAGAGAAATTCGTGCCACTGAGGTTCGTCTAACAGGTGTAGACGGCGAGCAGCTAGGTATTGTCAGTCTGAATGAAGCTTTAGAAAAAGCCGAAGAGGCTGGGGTTGATTTAGTGGAAATCAGTCCTAATGCCGAACCGCCTGTTTGCCGCATCATGGACTACGGCAAGTTCCTCTACGAAAAAAGCAAATCTTCTAAGGAACAGAAGAAAAAGCAAAAAGTTATTCAGGTTAAGGAAATCAAATTCCGACCTGGCACTGACGATGGCGACTACCAGGTAAAACTCCGCAGCCTGGTTCGCTTTCTGGAAGAGGGTGATAAAGCTAAGATCACGCTGCGTTTCCGCGGTCGTGAGATGGCTCACCAGCAGATCGGTATGGAAGTGCTTAACCGCGTCCGTGACGATCTGAGTGAACTGGCAGTGGTCGAATCCTTCCCATCGAAGATCGAAGGCCGCCAGATGATCATGGTGCTCGCTCCTAAGAAGAAACAGTAAGGCACTCAAGTAACAGTTCCCGCGGGGCTTGCGTCCCGCAGGAACTGTTCGCCTTCTGGTTCGTTTATTTAACAATGCGAAGTGGAAAGTAATTAAATGCCAAAGATTAAAACAGTACGCGGCGCCGCTAAGCGCTTCAAAAAGACTGCTTCTGGTGGTTTTAAGCGTAAGCACGCAAACCTGCGTCACATTCTGACTAAAAAGTCTACTAAGCGTAAACGTCATCTGCGTCCGAAGGGCATGGTCTCCAAAGGGGATCTGGGCCTGGTTGTCGCGTGCCTGCCGTACGCATAAGTTAACTTTTTAATTAATTTCAGAATAAAGAACAGGAGAGCTAAATGGCTCGCGTAAAACGTGGTGTAATCGCACGTGCTCGTCACAAAAAAATCCTCAAACAAGCTAAAGGCTACTATGGTGCGCGTTCTCGCGTTTACCGCGTTGCCTTCCAGGCTGTTATCAAAGCTGGTCAGTATGCTTACCGTGACCGTCGTCAACGTAAGCGTCAGTTCCGCCAGCTGTGGATTGCACGTATCAACGCTGCAGCTCGTCAGAACGGTATCTCTTACAGCAAATTCATCAACGGCCTGAAAAAAGCCTCTGTTGAAATTGACCGTAAAATCCTGGCTGACATCGCAGTGTTCGACAAAGTGGCATTTACTGCACTGGTCGAAAAAGCGAAAGCCGCGCTGGCGTAAGTTTCTTACATCAGCGTGAAAAAGGGGGGGAATCTTGATTCCCCCCCTTTTTTTATTTCTGCTTGCCAGCAATTGGGGTTATCCCCTGAAGATGTACTCAAGCGTAAGCATTACGCCGGACGGGAGCTTTTGCGCCGAAACGGAATAGCTTTCCGCTTCCTGCGGGGAGAAGGTCAGGTTAAACGTTGTGTCACCCGCCTGCGTTGTATCGCTTTTACTGGCAAGCTGGCGACGGAAATTCTGATTGATCTGCTCATCAAAAAGATAATCGCCAATCGTCAGAATCTGTTGGCGCCAGTAATCATGGTCGTTGAAATCGGGTAGCTGCTGCTGCGCAAACGGAGCGTAAGGTAACCACAGCACGCCCTGCATTCCCAGGCTGTCGCAGCCGCTGTAGTGGATATACAGTGCCCGACCATCTTTCAATAGCACTGTCGCATCCGCAGCATTACGTAACGTAAATGCGGTGATGTCTGGCGCACGAATGAGTTTTTGAGTGTCGATCTCCGGCGTATTCAGGGTGCATTCAGCAACTGCCGCCTGAGAGCTGAAGAAAACAGCGATCGCCAGCAGTGGAAATAACCTTTTCATAGGACGATCTCCAGGTGATAAGCAGGATCTCTGGGGGGCTGAAGAAAATGGTCTACTTTAGGATGAGCCTGGACCGCGCGGACAAAATCGCTTCTCGCGGAGACGGGAGAAATGGAGCTGGGCGCTACGTCAATGGTAATGCGTCCACCGCCCTGATCGAGATGTCTCGATACGCTTGCCGGACCGAGGCTGCGGATTTTCGCCGTCATTCTCGCCTGAATCGCTGTTGGACTTAATCCTTCATTTTTAGCGGCCGCATAAGTGTTAATCACAGCCTGTCCCGGCGCACGATAGAGGCGTTTTTGCTGGGCTACACCGTATCGTTCAATATTGTTGTACATAATTCTAGCCTGAGACTCAATGCTACGTGCTGTACTGCTGATGGTGGCTCTGGTGACGCCAGCCGTAGCACAGATATTCTTGAGTACATTCATTGCATGCGTGCTGACTGCACTTCTCTGTGCATTTGGACCAAAAGAGATGATAGCATCTGCCATAAGTGAAATATCCTTATTCATCGTGTGGTTGACGCGTTCAAAATAACATCCCGACGACCAATGTAAACCGGGAGGGTTGATTTGCATAAAATTAGGACAAATGCCCGAATGGCCATCATGAGAAGCTGTGTTTATCCATCAATAACCGGTTGACATCGGGCTCATTTAGTTTTCCAATAGGCTGGTTTTCGTGAATATTTTCTTATCGAAGGGTAAAAAACATGTCCGTGGCTATTTTTCGCTTCTTTTTTTACTTTAGCGCCTGATCCAAGGGGCTTTGCGCGTAAGAAAAGAAACGAAAAACAGCGCCGAAAGCCTCCTGTGCGGAGGCTTTTTTTTTGCGCATTGTTTTCGAATCAGACCAACTACCCCGGCAGTTTGCCGGCATAAGAGGAATACCATGCCACATCTCGCAGAGCTGGTTGCCAGTGCCAAAGCAGCCATAAACGCGGCCCTGGATGTTGCCGCGTTAGATAGCGTTCGCGTCGAATATTTAGGGAAGAAAGGGCACCTGACCCTCCAGATGACCACCCTGCGTGAACTGCCAGCGGAAGAGCGTCCGGCAGCAGGGGCGGTCATCAACGAAGCGAAAGAGCAGGTGCAGGAGGCGCTGAATGCGCGTAAGGCCTCTCTGGAAAGCGCTGCGCTTAATGCTCGTCTGGCACAGGAAACGATAGATGTTTCCCTGCCAGGCCGTCGCCTTGAAAACGGTGGCTTACACCCGGTGACCCGCACTATTGACCGTATCGAAACCTTCTTTGGCGAGCTTGGTTTTACCGTGGCTACCGGTCCGGAAATCGAAGATGATTACCACAACTTTGATGCACTGAATATTCCAGGTCATCACCCGGCGCGTGCGGATCATGACACATTCTGGTTCGATGCAACGCGTCTGCTGCGTACGCAGACCTCCGGCGTGCAAATCCGTACCATGAAGGATAAACAGCCGCCCATTCGTATTATCGCGCCGGGCCGCGTCTACCGTAATGACTACGACCAGACCCACACGCCGATGTTCCACCAGATGGAAGGCCTGATCGTCGATAAGAACATCAGCTTCACCAATCTGAAAGGGACGCTGCACGACTTCCTGAATAATTTCTTTGAAGAAAACCTGCAGATCCGTTTCCGTCCTTCTTACTTCCCGTTCACTGAACCGTCCGCAGAAGTGGATGTGATGGGTAAAAATGGCAAATGGCTGGAAGTGCTGGGCTGCGGCATGGTGCACCCAAACGTTCTGCGCAACGTAGGTATCGATCCGGAAGTTTACTCCGGCTTTGCTTTCGGCATGGGCATGGAGCGTCTGACCATGCTGCGCTACGGCGTGACCGATTTGCGCGCATTCTTCGAAAACGATTTACGTTTCCTCAAACAGTTCAAATAAGGCGGGATATCCAATGAAATTCAGTGAACTCTGGTTACGCGAATGGGTAAATCCAGCCAACAGCAGTGAAGCGCTTTCCGATCAGATCACCATGGCAGGTCTGGAGGTCGACGGCGTTGACCCGGTTGCCGGTGCATTCAACGGCGTAGTGGTTGGTGAGGTTGTCGAATGCGGCCAGCACCCTAACGCTGACAAACTGCGTGTGACAAAAGTAAACGTCGGCGGTGAGCGTCTGCTCGACATCGTCTGCGGTGCGCCAAACTGCCGTCAGGGCCTGAAAGTGGCCGTGGCAACGGTGGGCGCGGTGCTACCGGGCGATTTTAAAATTAAAGCGGCTAAGCTGCGCGGCGAACCTTCTGAAGGGATGCTGTGCTCTTTCTCCGAGTTGGGCATTACCGATGACCATGAAGGGATCATCGAGCTGCCAGCTGATGCGCCGATCGGAACGGATATTCGCGAATATTTACAGCTTGACGATAACACTATCGAAATCAGCGTTACGCCAAACCGTGCCGATTGCCTGGGCATTATCGGCGTTGCTCGTGACGTCGCCGTACTCAATAAGCTGCCGCTGATTGAACCAGAAATGGTGGCTGTTGCTGCCACCATTACTGATACGCTGCCGATTCGCGTTGAGGCTGCGCAAGCCTGTCCGCGTTATCTGGGCCGCGTAGTGAAGGGCATCAACGTTAAGGCGCCAACCCCGCTGTGGATGAAAGAGAAGCTGCGTCGCTGCGGTATTCGCTCCATTGATGCCGTGGTTGACGTAACCAACTATGTCCTGCTGGAACTTGGCCAGCCTATGCATGCGTTCGATCTTGACCGCATCGACGGCGGTATCGTGGTGCGTATGGCGGAAGAGGGCGAAACCCTGAAGCTGCTCGACGGCAACGAAGCGAAATTAAACGCGGATACGCTGGTGATTGCCGACCAGCATAAAGCGCTGGCGATGGGCGGTATTTTTGGCGGTGAGCATTCCGGCGTGAACGGTGAAACCCGTAATGTCCTGCTGGAATGCGCCTTCTTCAGCCCGCTATCCATCACCGGACGTGCCCGTCGTCATGGTTTGCACACTGACGCTTCTCACCGCTATGAGCGCGGTGTGGATTCAGCGCTGCAATATAAGGCGATGGAGCGTGCCACCCGCCTGCTGATCGAGCTGTGCGGCGGTGAAGCAGGGCCGGTGATCGATGTGACAAGCGAAGCGCATCTGCCAAAACCTGCCACCATCACCTTGCGCCGCAGCAAACTTGACCGACTGATTGGTCATCATATTGAAGATGCGCAGGTCGGCGACATTCTGCGCCGTCTGGGCTGCGAAGTAACCGAAGGGCAGGATTGTTGGACCGCCGTAGCGCCGAGCTGGCGTTTTGACATGCAGATTGAAGAAGATCTGGTAGAAGAGGTGGCTCGCGTTTACGGCTATAACAGCATTCCGGATGCACCCGTTCAGGCAGGCTTAGTGATGGGGACCCACCGCGAAGCGGATCTTTCCCTTAAGCGTGTGAAGACCATGCTGGTGGACAAAGGCTACCAGGAAGTGATCACCTATAGCTTCGTTGATCCTAAAATGCAGCAGCTGCTGCACCCGGGCGAAGAACATCTGCTGCTGCCTAACCCGATTTCCAGCGATATGTCCGCGATGCGCCTGTCACTGCTGACCGGTCTGCTGGGCACGGTAGTTTATAACCAGAATCGCCAGCAGAGCCGCGCGCGTATCTTCGAAGCGGGTCTGCGCTTTGTACCTGATACTCAGGCAGACCTCGGTATCCGTCAGGATCTTATGCTGGGTGGGGCCATCTGTGGCAACCGCTACGAAGAACACTGGGATCTGGCGCGTGATACCGTCGACTTCTATGACTTGAAAGGCGATCTGGAGTCAGTTCTTGAGCTGACCGGTAAACTTTCAGAGATTGAATTCCGGGTGGCGAGCAACCCGGCCCTGCATCCAGGCCAAAGTGCTGCAATTTATTTACACGGGGAATACGTTGGTTTCATTGGCGTTGTGCATCCGGAGCTGGAACGTAAGCTTTCTCTTAACGGTCGCACCCTGGTGTTTGAAGTCCTGTGGAACAAGGTCGCAGACCGCATGGTGCCTGATGCGCAGGAAATTTCGCGCTTCCCGGCCAACCGCCGCGACATCGCCGTGGTGGTCGCTGAAAACGTTCCCGCCGCAGATATTTTGGGCGAATGTAAGAAAGTTGGCGCAAATCAGGTAGTTGGCGTAAACTTGTTTGATGTGTACCGTGGCAAAGGCGTAGCAGAAGGTTACAAGAGCCTCGCCATAAGCCTTATCCTTCAGGATACGGGCCGTACACTCGAAGAAGAGGAGATTGCCGCTACCGTTGCAAAATGTGTAGAGGCATTAAAAGAGCGATTCCAGGCATCATTGAGGGATTGAACGTATGGCGCTTACAAAAGCTGAAATGTCAGAATATCTGTTTGATAAGCTTGGGCTTAGCAAACGAGACGCTAAAGAGCTGGTAGAGCTGTTTTTCGAAGAGATCCGTCGCGCTCTGGAAAACGGTGAGCAGGTCAAACTATCGGGCTTTGGTAATTTTGACTTACGCGATAAAAACCAACGTCCCGGGCGTAACCCGAAGACCGGTGAAGACATTCCCATCACGGCACGCCGTGTGGTGACGTTCCGACCAGGTCAGAAGTTGAAGAGTCGGGTTGAAAACGCGTCGCCAAAAGACGAGTAACCTGAGATAACCAAAAAGGCCGCTTCTGCGGCCTTTTTCTTTTCGCGCGGGAGAACCGCTTTTCATCAGTAGAAAACCATGCCGTCATAGGGGTGTTCCTGGCAGGCGAGGAGGCGGGATACCAGATCGCCGCAGTGGGCTTCCAGCCGGTGGCCATCGGGATCGAGGAAATAAATTGAGTCACCTTCACTCTTGTTCTCTTTCCACTCCCTGACATTGGCCGCCCCAAGCTTTTCCCTGAACCGGGCAAGATGCTGTGCGGACAGCGTGAAGGCGTAATGGGTGTAATCCTGTTTTATGTCTGTTTTATCGTGGGATAAGCACAGCCAAAGCTCCCCTAAGGATAAATAAGCCCCCTTTGCCCATTTAGCCCTGGGCGTGAAACCCAGCACATGGCTATAGAAGTCGAAGCTGCGAGCCACATCGCTTACGGCGAGGGTAAGATGATTTAGTCCGGTCAACATGTTGCGTAAGTCTCACTGATGCCTGTCGTTCTAAAAATACACGAAGGCGTGACAGCATGGAAAGCCAGTGTGTAAAAAGACAGGCGGCTTTCTTTACTTGTTCTCCCGGACAAACTCCCCGTAAAATCAGCAGCCTGATTACAACCCTATGGACCCGGCCCTAATGCTCACTTATGTCTTTCGACAGCGCCGTCATGAACGCCTGTGGCTCATTATTTTAATGACGGCCACGGCTGGCATGAGCGCATTGAGCTTGTGCGCAGGCGACCAGTGGTTCTCGCCCCTGAGATGGTGGAGCGAGGAAGCCCGGCTGTTTGTCTGGCAGATCAGGCTGCCCCGCACGCTGGCCGTTTTGCTGGTGGGAGCGGCGCTGGCTATTTCCGGCACCATTATGCAGGCGCTGTTTGAAAACCCACTTGCCGAACCGGGGTTGCTTGGCGTTTCTAACGGTGCGGGCGTGGCGCTCATTGCAGGCGTTTTGCTCGGCCAGGGGATGTTGCCCACCTGGGCTTTAGGTTTGTGCGCCATTATCGGCGCGCTGTTTATTACCCTCATTCTGCTGCGTTTTTCTCGCCGCCATCTTTCTACCAGTCGCCTGCTGCTGGCGGGCGTTGCGCTGGGGATTATTTGCAGCGCGCTGATGACCTGGGCTGTGTATTTCAGCACCAGCCTCGATCTTCGCCAGTTAATGTACTGGATGATGGGGGGATTTGGCGGCGTGGACTGGCGTCAGTGGTGGCTGATGGTGACATTACTGCCGGTGATTACCTGGCTGTGTCGCAAGCATGCGCCCTTAAATCTTATGGCGCTGGGTGAAACCTCTGCTCGTCAGCTTGGGTTGTCGGTATGGGCGTGGCGGAATATTCTGGTGATTGCCACGGGATGGCTGGTAGGCGTTAGCGTGGCGCTTGCCGGGGCGATAGGATTTGTCGGCCTGGTGATCCCCCATATGCTGAGGCTCAAAGGGCTGACCGATCACCGTATTTTACTGCCGGCCAGCGCGCTTGCCGGGGCTTCTGTGCTGTTGGGGGCCGATGTTATTGCCCGCCTTGCTCTTAACTCTGCAGAATTGCCAATAGGCGTGGTCACGGCGACGTTGGGCGCTCCCGTTTTTATCTGGCTGCTGCTGAAGGCTAACGCCCGTTAAGCCCGCTGGCAAACCAGCCTGTCCGTGCCTGTTTGTTACAAAAAGAACGATAATCCTGGTGCGATATGGCTATGATTAAAGGCCAACCGGTCACTTAGCTGGCTATGTTTTTTTGCGTTGTCAGACCGCGCTTTATTATTGAGGGGATGCTATGCAGGACATTCTGAACACTGAAATCAAAACGATTGATGGCGAGACGACCACGCTTGAGCGCTGGAAGGGAAAGGTGCTGCTGCTGGTGAATGTTGCGTCAAAATGCGGGTTAACGCCGCAGTACGAACAGCTGGAAAATATCCATAAGGCCTGGGAAAAAGAGGGGTTCTCGGTGCTTGGTTTTCCCTGCAATCAGTTCCTCGGTCAGGAGCCAGGCAGCGAAGAAGAAATAAAAACCTTCTGCAGCACCACCTACGGCGTTACCTTCCCGATGTTCAGCAAGCTGGACGTGAACGGGGAACATCGCCACCCGCTCTACCGGAAGCTGGTGGCCGCGGCTCCTACCGCCGTGGCTCCCGAAAGCAGTGGTTTCTATGAGCGGATGAGCAGTAAAGGCCGCGCGCCGCTTTATCCGGACGATATTTTGTGGAACTTTGAAAAGTTCCTCGTTGGCCGCAACGGGCAGGTCGTCCAGCGTTTCTCGCCGGATATGACGCCGGAAGATCCTATTGTGATGGAAGCCATTAAGCTTGCGCTGGCGAAGTAAGCTATGCCGCTGTTGCAGTTAACCGATGTTGCGGTTGCCGGGCGGCTCGGGCCGATTTCCGCCATGGTTAAGCCCGGGGAGCTGGTGCATCTCGTCGGGCCTAACGGCGCCGGGAAAAGTACGCTTCTTGCGCGCATGGCTGGCCTGTCTGCGGGGCAGGGGGAGATCGTGCTCAACGACCTCCCCCTGGAGGCGTGGACATCCCAGGCCTTAGCCCGCACCCGGGCTTATCTCACCCAGCAGCAGATTGCTCCTTTTGCGATGCCGGTCTGGCATTATCTGCAGCTGCACCAGTCTGCCCCCGGCGCAGAATCTGTGACCCAGGCGCTTGCCGAAGCGTTTTGGCTGACGGACAAGCTCGCCCGCCCGGTGAATCAGCTCTCTGGCGGGGAATGGCAGCGGGTGAGGCTTGCGGCGGTGATCCTGCAAATTCATCCGGAGGTTAACCCCCTGGGGCGTCTTTTGCTGCTTGATGAACCGATGAACAGCCTCGATGTGGCCCAGCAGGCGGCGCTCGATCGCCAGCTTCTGGCGCTGTGCGAGGCGGGCATCGCCGTGGTTATGAGCAGCCATGATTTAAACCACTCCCTGCGCCATGCCCATAAGGCGTGGTTGCTGCGTGCGGGAAACATGGTGGCCCAGGGCAACGGTGATGATGTCCTGTCACCGACGCATTTAGAGGCCGCTTACAATCTGCCTTTCCGGCGCCTGGAGGTGGAAGGCCACAAAATGCTGATTACCCCGCTTTCGGAAGGGTAAAACTTGCAATAAATCATGGGTAAACGCTAAATTACTGGAAATTAAAATACGGGTGAGGATCTGCCTGAAATGCGCGTATGGCTTATTGTAGTGGCATGTCTGATACTCGCAGGGTGTAGCCACCATGCGCCGCCGCCGAATGCACGGCTTTCAGACTCAATAACCGTTATAGCAAAACTGAATGATCAGCTCAGCGGCTGGCGCGGCACGCCCTACAGCTACGGCGGGATGAGCCGCCGCGGCGTCGACTGTTCCGGCTTTGTGCTGACCACGTTCCGCGATCAGTTTGATCTCCAGCTTCCCCGCGAAACCCGCCAGCAGGCAGAAATTGGCACTAAAATCGACAAAGATGAGCTGCTTCCGGGTGACCTGGTGTTTTTCAAAACGGGTTCAGGAGAAAACGGTCTGCACGTTGGCATTTACGATACCGACAATCAGTTTATCCACGCCTCGACCAGCAGGGGCGTGATGCGTTCGTCGCTGGATAACGTTTACTGGCGTAAGAAGTTCTGGCAGGCACGTCGCATCTAACTATTAAGCTGGTTCCCGGAGCCAGCTTCCTTTCTTTTCCTGGCGCTTTTTAGCCAAATCGTGACAGCCCTCTGTAAATCAAGGGTGAACCCAGGCGTTGCGCTGGATATCGGGTAATATCAGCTTTCCCGCTTTCCTGTTAAGGGTCCCGATGGTCACTCTGGAAGATGTAGCTGCAAGCGCCGGTGTATCCCGCGCCACCGTTTCACGCGTGGTAAATGGCGACACAAATGTAAAAGCCCAGACGCGCACAAAAGTGAAGGCGGCGATAGCCGAACTGGGGTACTCACCGAATCCGGCAGCCCGCGCGCTGGCCTCCAGCCAGAGCAACACCCTGGGCCTGGTGACCACATCGTATCGCGGAGGATTTTTCGGCGCGCTGATGGACACCGTACAAAGCGAAGCTGAGCGGCACGGCAAGCAGCTGTTGGTTACGCAGGGGCGTAGCTTTGCCGATAATGAGCTGAATGCCATGCAGCAACTTTTTAATCTGCGCTGCGATGGACTGGTGCTGCACGTTCGCGCCCTTGAAGATGAAACCCTGCGGCAGCAGGCCTGGCAGGGGCGCAAATTTATCGTTCTCGACAGAGAGGTGCCGGGACTAGAAGAGCGATGCGTAGTTTTTGATCATCGTGCCGCGAGCGCCCTGGCGACGCAGGTTTTTATCGACGCCGGGCATACGCTCATTGCCTGTCTTCATGGCCCCTCCAGCCGCTCGTCCAGCTTACTGCGCCGTCAGGGTTTTTTGGAGGCGATGGCGCGGGCAAAGCTTGAACCTGTAGCGGTGCTGGAAGGGGAATACGACATACCGAGCGGCCATCTGCAAACCTCATCCCTGCTGACAGACAAACAGCCAACGGCAATTTACTGCTGTAATGAAGAAATGGCCATCGGGGCAATGCTTGCGATAACGGAGCGGGGTTTACGCATTCCTCAGGATATATCCCTTATTTGTTATGACAGTGGCGAGCGGGCCGCTTTTGTTCGCCCGGCATTAACCAGCGTACATTTTCCGATTAGTGAAATGGCGGGGTTTGCCATCCGTAAATTACTGGATGAAGATTGTGAGCCGGAAACATTTCCCCCTTTGATTATCCATCGCGACTCTGTTCGTGCTATTGAGTAAAACTGGCTATAAGTAAGTATCCAGGATAAGCTAAAAATAGAGTTTAAGAAAAATCCAAACGCTTCAGGGATGAAAGTGAATATCATTGCTTTAAAATTAATCTGGTCTGTGCCGGATGTGCCATGCCTGGTCATGTCCACTCCCCCTGTAGAAACACGGTGAGCATGTGAAGGTTTCTCTTGATATTGTTTATTGCTCGCATTTTTATTTTCTGCCTCTGCGAACGGGAGAAGGGGGCCTTTTTGGCGTTGAATTAATCACTAACTTTATCAACGTGGAGGCGCCGGTACGTATTCCTACGGTCC
This sequence comes from uncultured Buttiauxella sp., assembly GCA_946480445.1. Classification (GTDB taxonomy): domain Bacteria; phylum Pseudomonadota; class Gammaproteobacteria; order Enterobacterales; family Enterobacteriaceae; genus Dryocola. The sequence continues at coordinate 63,532 of CAMLJN010000005.1, read as the reverse complement.
TGGTTCTTCCGCATTTAAACGCGGAACAAGAATTAACTTTGTTCTGTGAAAAGTTATCCTTACTTGAGAATCAGCAAGATTTCTTTAAGTCTCAGCGCCTGTTAGCCTGGGTTAATATAAATGAAAACATTGTGGATACTATTCTTGCCAGTGAGGAATTAATTACGCGTATCAGGCAGTTGCCTTTTATTGAGTTCACCATTAATGAGAATTTTCAGGATTTAAATCTGGGCCGCCAGAATCCGCGCCTGCGGGAAATAAGTAAATTATTTTCACTGGTGCTGGCAAACTTTGGCGCTGGTATTGCCACCACCGCGCCCATTTTTGACGGGCTGTTTACTTCGGTTATGCTGGAAAAGGCATTTATTCAGCATCTCATTAAGACAAGGCCTTTTACGCCTTTTATGCAGGCGATACAGGCTCAACTCTCACCGTTTTGCCGCGCACTGCTTATCGCGGGAATTGATGATACGGCCTCGCTCGAGCGCGTGCGTAACCTGGGATTCAGGGCTATGCAGGGCAATCTCTGGCCCGCGGTACAGGCAGAATTACTGCCTGAACTCCTCTTTCCCGGAGATAGCCTTTAGTCGTAAAACCTTGCAGTTAGCCCGTATTTAAATGCGGGCTAAGCCACTACACTGTCAGTCAGGAGGCGCCATGACTGATAACCCCGCGTTGCAACAAATTGTGTTTAAAAATAGCTGGCATGATGAATTGCCCGAGTTTTATAGCGGGCTAAACCCTACGCCATTGCACAACGCCCGTCTGCTGTATCACAACAGTCAACTTGCGGCCGAGCTGGGCCTGGACGCCTCACTTTTTGATGATGCCCATGGCGGGATCTGGAGCGGAGAGACGCTGCTGCCCGGTATGCAGCCTGTGGCTCAGGTATACAGCGGCCATCAGTTTGGCGTCTGGGCAGGCCAGCTTGGCGACGGGCGCGGTATTCTGCTGGGGGAACAGCAGCTTGCGGATGGGCGGAAAATGGACTGGCATTTGAAAGGTGCGGGCCTGACCCCTTATTCGCGTATGGGGGATGGGCGGGCCGTGCTGCGCTCCACGATCCGTGAGTTTCTTGCCGGTGAAGCGATGCATGCGCTGGGTATTCCCACCACGCGTGGGCTGACCGTGGTGACCAGCGATACGCCGGTAAGACGTGAAACAACTGAGCAGGGTGCCATGTTGCTGCGCGTTGCGGAAAGCCATGTGCGCTTCGGACATTTTGAGCATTTTTACTATCGCCGAGAACCGGAAAAGGTTCAGCAACTTGCCGATTATGTCATTGAACATCACTGGCCGCACTTTGTGGGGCTGGCGGAGCGCTACGACCTGTGGTTCCGGGATGTGGTTGAGCGCACGGCAAAGCTGATAGCCCACTGGCAAACGGTCGGTTTTGCGCACGGCGTAATGAACACGGACAACATGTCGATTCTTGGCCTGACAATGGACTACGGGCCGTATGGTTTTCTTGATGATTACCAGCCGGACTACATCTGCAACCACTCCGATCATCAGGGCCGCTACGCTTTTGATAATCAGCCTGCCGTTGGCCTGTGGAATCTGCAACGCCTGGCCCAGTCGCTCTCACCCTTTATTGCCGTCGATAAGCTTAACGCCGCGCTGGATCACTACCAGGTTGCGCTGATGCGGGCTTTTGGAATCCGGATGCGCGCCAAACTGGGATTCAGCACGGAGCAGGTCGCGGACAATGAACTGCTGACCGGACTTTTTGGCCTGATGGCGAAGGAGCGTAGCGACTATACGCGTACTTTCCGCTTACTCAGCCTGACCGGGCAGAACGAGGCTGCCTCGCCGCTGCGGGACGAATTTATCGACCGGGCCAGTTTTGATAGCTGGTTTAGCCGCTATCGCGAACGCCTGCAAAGGGAGCAAATCAGCGATGACCAGCGGCAAAACGCGATGAAGGCGGCCAATCCGTCCGTGGTGCTGCGCAACTGGCTGGCACAACGCGCCATTAGCGCGGCGGAGCAGGGGGACGCAGCCGAGCTTGCCCGTCTGCACGAAACGCTAAGCCAGCCTTTCGCCGAGCATGCAGCAGACATGACCCAGCGCCCGCCTGAGTGGGGCAAACATCTGGAGGTCAGCTGTTCGAGCTAGCCAGTAAGAGGGCAGCTGCTTTGCCGCGATAAGCGTTATTGTTGCAGCCAGACCTGAGGAACAGCGTGTTCGGGATGGCTGAACACCCTGACCTCAGCCTGATACCAGCGCGCCAGCGTTTGTTCATTAATCACCTGCTGCGGCGTGCCCTCCGCGACAAGGCGTCCGCCGTGCAGCAGTGCGATCCTGTCGGCCCACAGCGCGGCCAGATTCAGATCGTGAATCACTACGCAAACGGACAGCGTCCCCGTTCGCGCCAGCCGTCTCAGCAGCCGCAAAATCTGCTGCTGATGATAAAGGTCGAGCGCGGAGGTGGGTTCATCCAGAAATAACCAACCGTGCGGCTGGCCGTTGTGCCAGAGCTGGGCTAACGCACGCGCCAGCTGTACGCGCTGTTGCTCACCGCCGGACAACTGGCAGAAGTCCCGCCCGGCCAGGCTGTCGCAGCCGGTTAACGCCATCACTTCGTACACCACGCGCTGGGTCCCTGACGACACAGGCCAGGGAGCTCGCCCCATGGCGATCACCTCTTCCACGCGCCAGCTAAAAGCCATGCCGCTGCGCTGGCGCATCACAGCCCGCCTGCGTGAAAGCGCTTCGTTGGACCATTCGTTAAGGGGGCGTGCGGCCAGGCTTACGCGCCCGCCGTCCGGAGGTTGATAGCCGGTCAGGACACGCAGTAACGTTGATTTTCCCGCGCCGTTCGGGCCAATCAGCGCGACAACTTCTCCCGGGCAGAGTGACAGGTTGACATCGTCAAGCAGCAACCGTGCGCCAGCCCGCAGCGAAACGCGCTGCGCCTGTAAAATATCAGCCATCGCTTTCACTCCTTTGACGGAAAATCAGCGTTAAAAACCAGGGGGCGCCGAGCAGGCTGGTCAGCAAACCCACCGGCATTTCAGCGGGCGCAACTACCGTGCGGGCGAGCGTATCGGCAACCAGTAACAGCAGGGCACCGGCCAGCACTGAGCCGGGGATAAGCCAGCGGTGATCGGCTCCTAGCCACATCCGTACCAGATGAGGCACCACCAGGCCCACAAAGCCGATCACGCCGCTGACGGCGACGGCTGCGGCGACCAGCAGGGCGCTCAGGATCAGCAGCTGACGCTGGGTGCGTTTCACATCCACGCCCAGATAGTGGGCTTCTTCATCGCCGAGCTGCAATAAATTCAGCCGGGCAGCGAGTAAGGTGACTCCCGCTGAGGCGGGGAGGATAAAAGACGCGGCGGCGAGCAGCATTGACCACTGCGCCTGCCCGAGACTACCCATGCCCCATAACGAGAGCTGGCGAAGCTGGGCATCATTCCCGACCCACGAAAGCACGCCCACCGCGGCCCCGCACAGGGCATTAATTGCAATGCCAACCAGCAAAAGGCGAGAAAGGCTGTTGCTCCCGTGTCGGCTGAGGAAAAAAATCACCAGCGTGACGGCCAGACTGCCAGCAAAGGCGGCCATCATTGGCAGATAAAGTGCCAGCACGGGGGGCAGGGCGAGCGGCAAAACGATGGACAGCCCCACGGCCAGCGCGGCTCCGCTGCTGATCCCCAGTAATCCTGGGTCGGCAAGCGGATTACGAAACAACCCCTGCATCACGCAGCCAGACAGGGCCAGAGCGCCGCCCACCAGCGCCGCAAGCAGCACCCGCGGCAGGCGGATATTCAACCAGATGAAGCGCTGCGCTTCATCGTGCGCCTGCCACAGTACGGCGACGGAAAGCCGCATCGCGCCGAGGTTGGTGGCAACCAGCGCAAGGGCCAGCAGAGCCAGCCCGAGAAGCCAGAGAGTCCTGCCGGGCAGAGGACGACGCCTCATGGCACTCGCTCGGCTTTATTACGCAACCTGAGGAGGGTATCCGGCGTTTGCAGGCCAAATCCCAGCAGCGCCATCTCATCCACGACGAGCAGCTGACGGTGTTTTCCGGCAGGCGTGTGCGCCAGACCCGGCAGCAGCCAGACATTCTCCTCACCCCCCAGCGTTTTTACGCCGTCTTGCGTGATCAGAATCAGAGAGGGCTGGCTTGCGATGATGCCTTCCTGGGACAAAGGCTGATAACGATTAAAGCCCTGCATGGCGTTTTGTAAACCGGCAGCACGTATTGCCGCGTCTGCGGCCGTCTGTTGCCCGGCGGCCATGGCACTCATGCCGCTATGGTTCATGATAAACAGTACTTTTACCGGCAGCGGTCGTACAGGAATGGAAGCCAGCTTATCGCTGACTTGTTTACGCAGCGTCTCGCCCTCGGCGGGTTTCCCTAGCGCTTTGGCTACCGCCGTGATTTTGTTTGCTATCCCGCTTAGCGAATTATCCGCCGGAATAGTCACCACTTCGACGTTACTCGCCGGCACCTGCTCCAGAGCCAGCGACGGTTTCGCCTGCGCGCTGGCCAGCACGAGGTCCGGGCGCATCGCCAGAATGCCTTCAGCATTAAGCTGACGCATATAGCCCACGTCCGGGAGTTTTGCCGCCTCGGCAGGATGCAGGCTGGTGCTGTCGCGGGCGACCAGCTGTGCATCTGCGTTCAGTGCAAAAGCGATTTCTGTTACGTCTCCCCCGATGGTCACTACCCGCTCAGCGGCATCGGTGAGGAGCGGCAGCGCAATCAGTAAGGCCAGCCAGGGTTTCATGCGGCCAGTCCTTTGCCGGTTAGCGCAGCAAGCTGGGCGCGCCATTGCGCCTGTTCCGCCTGGCCTTCGGTGCGCTGACCGTAAAGTTGCGCAATCTGCGTGCCGTCTGCGGCAAACAGTTCCAGGCTTGTCACTAAGCCGTCTCCGCTCGGCTTACGCGTCACCCAGCTTTCTGCGATGCTGTCGGCCATGAGATGCAGCGTGAAGTGCGGGTTGAAAATATTAAGCCAGTTATCCATCGGCACAAGTTTTTCCACCGCACCGGTGAAGATCTGTACGCAGCCGCGGTTACCCACAAAAATCATGATCTCGTTTTTATCATGCAACGCTTGCTGCAGCAGGTGTTCGAGCGCGCTGTTATCCACCCGCTGCGCCAGATCGTCGGCGACCAGGCGGAACGCCTGCTGACGGGTTAGCTGGTGACGCTTAAGCAGGCTGAAAAACTGGTGAACGTCCCGCATTTCCCGCCACTCAGCCTCAACCTGACGCGCATCTGGCGCAGGTGTCATAACGATTTCTTCCGCGGGTTTCAGCGCGAGTGCAGGGTTGTCCGCATAAATGAATTTTGCCAGTAGCATTCCCCATGCGCTGAAATCCGTATTATCGGTGGTGTACACCTTCAGTATTGCGTCGCCCTGGTGGTCAAAGAACTGGATACTCTGGCGTTCACCACGTGCAGTGGCTTCGCGAACGTGGAAGGCGCTTGCCCACTGGTGCAGAAACAGGCGCTGGTCCAGGGCCCGCGGATTGAGCACCAGGCCCGCATGATCGGCGAGGTGCTGATTCTGATAGCGACCAATCTGCTCATGCACCGCGTATTCATTACGGCAGAGGGATTTGGTTTCACCAACGGCCTCCAGTGCGGCGAGAATATCGCGAATTTCACCCTGCAAACGCCAGGCGTCATGCCCGACCCGGGCATGGGTTAATTCGGCTTCGCTGATATCCATCAGCCTGGCAATGTCGCGTGCGTAGCGCTTTGGGTGCTGCTGTTTCAGACGCAGCCAGTGGTCATAAAGTTGGCTCATAGGATACTCCTTACCATTGATAACTAACGAAGATTTTGCCGCTTCGTCCATCCTGCGGCACGCCCTGCGGCGAGCGATACTCTTTGTCGAAGGCGTTCCCGAACACCAGCGAGGTGGTCATGCCGCGCAGCTCCTGCTGGCCACGGTAGCTGACATAGAAGTCGTTCACGCCGTAGCCCGGCTGCGTGCTGTATTGGTTGCTGATATGCGTTGAGCGATCGGCAAAGGTGCCCACCCAGCCTACGGAGAAGCCGCTTTGCGCCACCGGCACATCCAGGATGCTGGTGACGGTGTCCGGATTCAGGCTGGAGATCCATTCGCCGGTGCCCTGGTCTTTGCCGCGGGTACGGTTATAGGCCACGTCGAGGCTGAACAGGTCGCTGGTGTATTTCGCGTTAACATCCCAGCCCCAGATTTTCGCTTTCGGGACGTTGTAAGACAGGGTGGTGGCTTTAACGAAGTCGACAGTCGTGGAGATGTAATCTTTTGCGCTGGTATCGAAATAGCTGGCTTTAAACTCGATGCCGTCGTTGGCCAGCATTAAATCATCGAAGCGCAGACCGAAACCGTATTCCTGTGTGTCATTGGTTTCCGGACGCAGGTTTGGATTGGGCACCCAGTAATTGGTGTAAAAAGAACCGATCGAAAAGTGTTTGGCATCGTTATACATCTCGCCCATTGTCGGGGCGCGGAAAGCCTGGGCGTAAGAGCCAAACAGCATCAGCCAGTCGGCAGGCGCAATGGATATCGCCGCGCGGGAGGACCATTTATCTGCATCCACGTCGCTATAGCCCTTGCTGCTGCCGCTGTAGCTGTCGTAACGGGTCCCGGCAAGCAGCGAAACGGGAAGGTCGCGCAGGGTGATCTCATCCTGTAACCAGCCGGAGCCGAAATTTATTTTTGCCTGCGGAAAAGAGGTGGTGATGCCACCGGGATGTTGCTCCTGACGATAATATTCCCCGCCATAGGTGAGCAGGTGCGCGGCAAAGCTATCGTTAAACAGGCGGCTGCGGTTTTCCAGCTTGCCGCCTTTGGTGGTTTGCTTGCGGAACTCGCCGCCGCTGCTCTGGTTCTGGGCATTAATGCGCGCTTCCGACCAGTAAGCCGTCGCCTCTGCGTTTAGCCAGTCGTTGCCCTGCGGCCCGAGACGGTATTTCAGCTGTGCATCGCGCTGGATAGTTGAGCGGTTTGCCAGGGGATTTGTGCGGCTGTCGCCGGTGGTTTGCGGGTTTTTGGGTTCCAGAGCATCGTTGTTGTAGTAGCGTAGCGAACCGGAAAGAGACTGGGCCGGGTCTAAGCGCCATGTGCCTTTGCCGAGGAAGTTGCTGATGTTTTCATCGTTTGGTGCCGTTATACCGTCGCTCTGGCGAAGATTGCCCCGATCCCGGCTCGACCAGCTCAGCAGACCATCAAGATCCTCTGTGCGGCCAAAAGCGCTGGCACCCATGCCAATGCTGTGATCGCCGGTGGCGCCCGTACCGAACACGCGGTAGCCACTGTTTTGCCCAGCCAGGAGGAGATCGCTGGCGTCGGCGGTTTCATAAGAGATCACGCCCCCCAGCGCGCCGCTGCCGTAAAGCAGTGCCGCCGGGCCACGCACCACCTCAATACGTTTGACCAGCGCCGGATCGAGGAAGGTACTGTTCAGGTGCCCGGTATCCGTTCCCTGGCGAATGCCATCGACCAGCGTCAGCACGCCGCGACGATCGTAACCGCGCATTGACACGTCCTGCCCGGAATTTTACGTAACATATCGGCGGCCGAGGAGGCGGTTTGTCCCTGCGGTGTACTGGCATCAATGACGCTGACCATCATCGGCGCTTCAAAGGTGCTGCGCTGATTGCCGGTGGCCACAACGGTGACCTGATCGTCTTTGGCACAGGCGGGGAAGGTAGTGAAGATTGCGGCGGTCAAAAGAGACAGACGGCAACCGGCTGAGTGTGTGAAAGGCATAGCGCAACTCTCCATAAGAAAAAACGAAAAGCGCTGGCTGCCTGGGTTACCCTGGGTGGCTTGCGAATGGATTTTAGATTTATTTGGTCAGGATCAGCTTCCCGGCCCGTGTCTGGCGCAACAGATACTGTTGGCCCTCGTGCACGATCACGACGCGGTCATCAGAACCCAGCAGCAGCTTGCTGTCGATCTGACGGGGTACAGCCTGGGGCTGTGGGGGGGCAGGGGTGAAAGGTTTGTCCATACGATCCACGCTGTATAGAAATGACAATTAAGATAACAATGATAATCATTATCAATAAACTATGTTTCAGCGGCAAGCGTTATTTGTAAGAAATTTGTGAAGGAAGCCAACTGGGGGCCGGGTGGGAGAGGTTGAAAAGGGAGATGGCGGCAGGGCCATCCCCCCGATTAGCTAACTCAGAAGCGGCTTGCGGTTGCCTCCGCCAGCATGGCCAGCAGCGTCTCGGTGTCCTCCCAGTTCAGGCAGGGATCGGTAATCGACTGCCCGTAAACCAGGGGTTGCCCGGCCACGATTTTCTGTGTGCCTTCGCGGATAAAGCTTTCAGCCATCACGCCTGCAATGCCCCGGGAACCATTGCGGATCTGGTTGCATACATCTTCGCAAACTTCGAGCTGGCGGCGATGCTGCTTCTGGCAGTTGCCGTGGCTGAAGTCGATAACCAGCTGTTCCGGCAGATCGAATTCATGCAGGCTATCGCAGGCCGCCGCAATATCCGCAGCCTGATAGTTAGGCTGTTTCCCGCCACGCATGATCACGTGACCGTATGGATTGCCGCTGGTCTGGTAAATCGTCATCTGCCCGTGTTTATCCGGAGAGAGGAACATATGGCTGGCGCGCGCGGCGCGGATTGCATCAATCGCAATCCGCGTGTTGCCATCGGTACCGTTTTTGAAGCCGACCGGGCAAGAGAGCGCCGAGGCCATTTCCCGGTGAATCTGGCTTTCTGTAGTGCGCGCTCCAATAGCGCCCCAGCTAATAAGATCGGCGATAAATTGCCCGACGACCATATCCAGAAATTCTGTCGCGGTCGGCACTCCCAGCTCGTTAACCTGTAGCAGCAGGCGGCGGGCCAGCTCAATCCCGTGATTGACGCGGTAGCTGCCGTTGAGCTCAGGATCGGAGATCAGGCCTTTCCAGCCCACCACGGTGCGCGGTTTTTCAAAGTAGGTGCGCATCACGATCTCAAGGCGGTCGCCATGTTTCTGGCGCATCGTCGCAAGGCGACGGGCATAGTCCATTGCCGCGTCCAGGTCGTGAATGGAGCAGGGGCCGACAATAACCAGCAGGCGGCAGTCTTCACCGTTAAGGATTTTTTCAATGCGGCGACGCGCGGCGATAACGTTTTGCGCGACCTCGGGTGACACGGGCAAACGCTCTGCCAGTTCGGCAGGTGTAACAAGACTGTCGATGCGCGCTGTTCGCAGTTCATCTGTTTTGTTCATGGTATGTCTCAGAAATTTTTGTCTTCTGCGCGGCGAAAGTGCCGGGAAGTGATGGCGATCACGATAAACCAATTCAGGCCAATTTCAACCGCATGAGGGAAATTGACCATCGCATGTCGTCTATACTGACACAGAAAACACATCTTGCGTACTAGTTTCTTAGTACATGCGGCGATTAAGTCCCATAATATCCAGGATCTTGGTGGCCATTTCTTCGACGGAATAATTGGTGCTGTTGAGGTAACGGATTTGGTTTTTGCGGAACAGGGCTTCCACCTCGGCCACTTCCAGACGGCACTGGCGCAGGGAGGCATAGCGGCTGTTCTCCCGGCGTTCTTCGCGGATAGCGGCGAGGCGCTCGGGGTTAATCGTCAGGCCAAACAACTTAGGCTGAAGCGGTTTCAGCACGGCGGGAAGCTGAATATTGTCCATATCGTCGGCGATAAAGGGGTAGTTTGCCGCGCGGATACCAAACTGCATGGCGAGGTAAAGACTGGTCGGTGTTTTTCCGCAGCGTGAGACGCCAAGCAGGATAACCTGCGCCTGATCGAGATTGCGCATTGAAATACCGTCATCATGGGCAAGCGTGTAGTCAATTGCAGCGATTCTGGCGTCATATTTGATTAAGTTACCGGGATTCAGACCATGCGTCCGGTGGGCAATAGGCGTAGGTTCCAGCTTCAGCTCCTGCTGTAAAGGTGCCACCAGAGCCTGCACGATATCCTGACAAAACCCTTCACTTTGCAGGATGATGGCGCGGATTTCCGGCAGTACGATGGAGTAGAACACCAGGGGACGTACGCCGCTTTGCTGATAGATGGCGTCGATCTGTTCTCTGACGGCTTTAGCCCGGCTCTCATTTTCCACAAAGGGGAGGGTGATGCTATTGATAGATACCGGGAATTGTGACATGACCGCATGCCCCAGCACTTCTGCGGTAATGGCCGTGCCGTCGGAAATATAAAAGACCTGTCGATCTACAGCGTTATCCATTTCTCGTTCCTGACAATGACGATATTTTTATAAAGCATAAATTAAAACAATGCATTCCGTCGCGGGCATTGTCGAAAATTTAAAATGAAATGGTGTTTTTAGATTTTATTCGCTGGCTTAATCCCTGGTAAAACTAAGGATTAAATGGATAATCAAGGGTTTATGAATAAGGTTAATGTATCCGAAAAATTCATATTTTTATTTTGCTTGAACGATTCACCCATTTCACTCGGGGCCGCGAATATGGCAGGCTAATAACGCTGTAATGCGTTTCCTGTCCCCCTCCATATATCACAAAAGGATTGTTTCGATGTCCAATTCGTCACCGCTGGTGCTTTGGTATAACCAACTCGGCATGAATGATGTAGACAGAGTCGGGGGCAAAAATGCCTCCCTGGGTGAAATGATTACCAACCTTTCAGGCGTGGGTGTCTCCGTGCCTAACGGGTTTGCCACCACAGCCGAGGCGTTTAATCTGTTTCTCGACCAGAGCGGCGTTAACCAGCGTATTTATGAGCTGCTGGATCAAACGGATATCGACGATGTGTCGGCGCTTGCACAAGCCGGGGCGCAAATCCGCCAGTGGATCATCGACACGCCTTTCCAGCCTGAGCTGGAAAAAGCCATTCACGACGCCTACGAACAGCTTTCTGCGGACGATGCGGAAGCCTCTTTTGCCGTGCGCTCCTCCGCCACGGCAGAAGACATGCCTGATGCGTCGTTTGCCGGGCAACAAGAAACCTTCCTTAACGTGCAGGGGTACGACGCGGTGCTGGTGGCGGTGAAGCACGTCTTTGCTTCGCTGTTTAACGACCGGGCAATCTCCTACCGAGTGCATCAGGGCTACGATCATCGTGGCGTGGCGCTTTCAGCAGGTGTGCAGCGCATGGTGCGCTCAGACCTCGCCTCCTCAGGCGTGATGTTTTCCATCGACACCGAGTCCGGTTTCGATCAGGTCGTCTTTATCACCTCTGCATTTGGCCTCGGCGAAATGGTGGTGCAGGGAGCGGTTAACCCGGATGAGTTTTACGTTCACAAGCCAACGCTTGCCGCAGGTAAACCTTCTATCGTGCGCCGCACCATGGGATCCAAGAAAATCCGTATGGTTTACGCCCCGTCTCAGGAACACGGTAAGCAGGTGCGCATTGAGGATGTGCCCCAGGCCGACCGCGATCGCTTCTCCATAACCCCGGATGAAGTGCAGGAGTTGGCTAAGCAGGCGGTGCAAATTGAACAGCACTACGGCCGGCCGATGGATATTGAGTGGGCCAAAGATGGCCATACCGGCAAGCTGTTTATCGTGCAGGACCGCCCGGAAACCGTGCGATCTCAGGGCCAGGTGATGGAGCGTTATCAGCTGCATTCACAGGGTAAAATTGTGGCGGAAGGCAGAGCTATCGGTCATCGCATCGGTGCTGGCCCGGTTAAGGTCATTCACGACATCAGCGAAATGAACCGTATCCAGCCGGGCGATGTACTGGTGACCGATATGACCGATCCGGACTGGGAACCGATCATGAAAAAGGCCGCGGCAATTGTCACTAACCGCGGCGGGCGTACCTGCCACGCGGCGATTATCGCCCGCGAGCTGGGCATTCCGGCGGTGGTCGGCTGTGGCGATGCCACCGAACGCATGAGTGACGGGCAGAACGTCACCGTTTCCTGCGCGGAAGGCGACACCGGCTATGTTTACCAGGACCTGCTGGATTTCAGCGTAAAAAGCTCCACGGTCGACACCATGCCCGATCTGCCGCTGAAGATTATGATGAACGTCGGCAACCCGGACCGCGCTTTTGATTTCGCCTGCCTGCCAAATGAAGGCGTGGGCCTGGCCCGCCTGGAGTTCATTATTAACCGCATGATTGGCGTGCATCCGCGTGCTCTGCTCGAGTTTGACCAGCAGGAAGCTGCGCTGCAAAACGAAATCCGCGAAATGATGAAAGGCTACGACGATCCGGTTGAGTTTTACGTGGGGCGTCTGACGGAAGGGATTGCGACGTTGGGGGCAGCATTCTGGCCGAAGCGCGTGATTGTTCGTCTCTCCGACTTCAAATCGAACGAATACGCTAACCTGGTGGGCGGCGAACGTTACGAACCGGAGGAAGAAAACCCTATGCTGGGCTTCCGAGGGGCGGGCCGCTACGTGGCAGACAGCTTCCGTGATTGCTTCGCGCTGGAATGTGCGGCGATGAAGCGCGTGCGCAACGAGATGGGGCTGACTAACGTAGAGGTCATGGTGCCCTTTGTGCGTACCGTTGCTCAGGCAAAAGCAGTGGTTGAGGAGCTGGAACGTCAGGGCCTGAAACGTGGTGAAAATGGCCTGAAAATCATTATGATGTGTGAGATCCCGTCCAATGCCCTGCTGGCGGACGAGTTCCTGCAATACTTTGACGGTTTCTCTATCGGGTCTAATGATATGACGCAGCTTGCGCTGGGTCTGGATCGCGATTCGGGCGTGGTTTCTGAACTGTTTGACGAGCGCAACGATGCGGTGAAAGCGCTGCTGTCGATGGCTATCAAAGCGGCGAAGAAGCAGGGGAAATACGTCGGGATTTGCGGGCAGGGTCCGTCAGACCACGAAGATTTTGCCGCCTGGCTGATGGAAGAAGGGATCGACAGCCTGTCCCTGAACCCGGATACCGTAGTGCAGACGTGGCTTAGCCTCGCAGAAATCAACAGGTAACGTCGAAAGGCTCCTCATAAAGAGGAGCCTTTTAGGCTGCGCGGGTTTTATCAGTAATCAATGCCTGGCTGCGCTTTTACACCTGCGTCAAAAGCGTGCTTCACAGGGCGCAGCTCGCTGACCGTATCAGCTATCTCCAGAATATCTCTGTGGCAGCCACGACCGGTGATGATAACGGTCTGGTCAGCCGGGCGCTGCTGAAGGGCGGCGATGACCTCCCCGAGCGGCAGATAGTCGTAGGCGACCATATAAGTGATTTCATCGAGAATAACCATATCCAGCGAGCTATCCGCCAGCATTCGTTTGGCATGTTCCCAGACGGCCAGGCACGCCTGAGTATCCGTTTCACGATTCTGCGTCTCCCAGGTAAAGCCGGTAGCCATTACCTGGAACTCCACGCCGTGCGGCTCGAGTAAATTCCTTTCACCGTTGGGCCACTGGCCTTTGATGAACTGGATCACACCGACTTTTTTACCGTGACCGACTGCGCGGGTAGCGGTGCCAAATGCCGCCGTGGTCTTTCCTTTACCGTTGCCGGTAAATACGATCAAAATGCCCCGTTCCTGCTGGGCGGCTTCGATGCGGGCATCGACTTTTTCTTTCTGGCGCTGGGCCCGCTGTTGGTAACGATCGTCACTCATTCGGCTATTCCTGGTTTGCGGTTGGGCTGAGCGTCAAAGCTCATGCCGGTTTTACGACGGCTGTCATCCCCCATAAGCCATAAGTAGAGGGGCATTAAATCGCGCGGCGTTTTGAGTTTATGCGGGTCTTCAGTGGGGAAGGCGCTGGCTCGCATGGCGGTGCGTGTGCCGCCGGGATTGATACAGTTTACGCGCAGGTTTTGCTGCTTATATTCTTCGGCCAGCACCTGCATCATGCCCTCGGTGGCAAATTTGGAAACCGCGTAGGCTCCCCATCCGGCTCGGCCCTGACGGCCCACGCTTGAGCTGGTGAAGACCAGCGACCCGGCCTCTGATTGCAGCAATAAAGGCAGCAGCGCCTGGGTGAGGAAGAAAGTGGCGTTGACGTTCACCTGCATCACGTTCTGCCAGGTTTCCGGGTCCTGCTGGTCCATCGGCGTCACATCGCCCAGAATACCGGCGTTGTGCAGCACGCCGTCCAGGCGAGGCACAATGGCGGAAAGTTTTTGAGCGAGCTGCCCGCACGCCTGCGGCGTGGTGGTCAGCAGATCCAGCGTAAACCAGTACGGCGTTTCGCCAGACTGTTTATTGATCTCTTGTGCTACGGCGCGCAGTTTTTCTTCGTTGCGGCCCAGCAAAATGACACTGGCTCCGTAGCGCGCGTAAGTGAGGGCGGCCTCCCGGCCAATGCCGTCGCTGGCGCCGGTGACCAGAATAATGCGGTTTTGTAATAAGTCGGTTTTTGGTTGGTAGTGCAAAGTGGACTCCTCGCGCGATGCAGGCGGTGCTCGCGTCTTATTTCTCGTGTTTTTTTGATGCAGTGGGTGTTATGCCTGAAAGGAGGGGGTATTACAATCAGCCACCGGGAGACATTACCTTTAATTAACATTTTGCAAAAATTTTATCGTGCTAAGGCGTGCCGCAAGGCAATGCGTAACCTCTACAGTTGACTACAGACGTGGAAGCGTCCCTCGGGTAAACTCTTGTGTATCACTAATGCTCTGAAATAAAGGCGGAAGAAGTGGATTTTATTGCAAATTATGGATTGTTTCTGGCCAAAGTTGTCACTTTTGTCGTCGCGATCGTGGCCATTGTTACCCTGGTGGTTAACGTCGCGCAGCGTAAAAAACATCAGCGCGGTGAACTGCGCCTGACTATTTTAAGCGAGCAGTACGAGGAATTGCGGGAAGATTTGCTGGTGGCCCGTCTGGACGACAATCAGCAAAAACTCTGTCATAAAAGCCAGAAGAAGAAGCAAAAATTTGAAGACAAACAGGCGAAAGCGCGGGCTAAACGGGGTGAAACCGTGAGTTCCGGTAAACCTACGCTCTATGTACTGGATTTTAAAGGCAGTATGGATGCCCATGAAGTGACTTCTTTGCGCGAAGAGATCACCGCCATTCTGGCCGTTATTAAGCCAGAGGATGAGGTTCTGCTGCGCCTGGAAAGTCCGGGCGGTGTGGTACATGGATACGGCCTTGCCGCCTCGCAGCTGCAACGTCTGCGCGAGAACAATGTCCGGTTGACGGTCGCGGTGGATAAGGTTGCGGCCAGCGGCGGCTATATGATGGCGTGCGTAGCGGATCGAATTGTTGCCGCTCCTTTTTCTATTATTGGCTCCATCGGCGTAGTGGCGCAGGTGCCTAACTTCCATCGTCTGTTAAAACGCAACGACATTGACGTGGAGCTGCACACTGCCGGGCAGTACAAACGCACGCTGACGCTGTTTGGTGAGAACACGGAGCAGGGCCGCGAGAAATTCCGTGAGGATCTGAATGAAACGCACCTGCTGTTTAAACAGTTCGTGCATCAGATGCGCCCAACGCTTGATATTGACTCGGTGGCCACCGGTGAACACTGGTATGGGCTACAGGCGAAAGATAAAGGGTTAGTGGATGAGGTCAGCACCAGTGACGACCTGCTGATCGGCCTGATGAAAAATCATGAAGTCATTGGCGTGCGCTATGCACAGCGTAAAAAGGTCATGGATCGTTTTACGGGCAGCGCGGCGAACAGCCTCGATCGTTTATTGCTGCGCTGGTGGCAGCGCGGCGAAAAGCCGCTATTGTAAAAGGCAGGACAACAGCGAGGCCCAGTGCCTCGCTGATTGTTTAGTCTTGCAGGTGATACTTCTCGGACAGCACATGCGCCAGGTGCTTGAACATATTGAATACCGCCGTGCTTTTCGGCGTCGGTAAACCCTGTTCATCAAGGAAATACTCTCCGCGAAAGACCAGCACACCGTTCTTTTGTTCGACGCCCGTCGCTTCCATACCGTGGATAAAATCCTCATGCTGGCGAATGATTTTATTAGCCTCGATAAGGAGCGTTTCACGGTCAATAGGTTGAGTTGTCGATTGCATGTTATCTCCTCCAAAAAAACTGGCGCTAGTGTACGTCCACACGGCGGCAAAGGGCAATATCTCGCTGTAAACCTTTGGCGCGTGAAAAAGTTAACTATGCTGGCGAGAATCAGTTTTGCGTGCTAATAAAGTTGCGTATCGGATTTTATCAGGTAGAGTGTGACGCTTTCGCAAATCTGGCAACGGAATTGCTTGACATTCAGCCATACTTCCGTCGTGCTATGGCACCGGCACGAAAGACCCGGTATCTCAAACACCTGCGTGGGCAAGCCTCGGGCTGTGTTTGAAAAAAGAGTTGATCTCCCCTGATGCTGCCGCAATATAAAAGGCGCATAGCCCTCAGGAGAATCAGACTGCGTACGACGTATTCTGGATGAATTAAATTAGGTAAAGGTGAATATGGGTAAAGCTCTCGTCATCGTTGAGTCCCCGGCAAAAGCCAAAACGATCAACAAATATCTCGGTAATGACTATGTGGTTAAGTCCAGCGTAGGTCATATCCGCGATTTGCCGACCAGTGGATCAACCACCAAGAAGAGCGCTGACTCCGCCTCCGCCAAAGGGACCAAAAAGGTCAAAAAGGATGAACGCGGCGCGCTCGTAAACCGTATGGGAGTCGATCCGTGGCACAGCTGGGAAGCCCAGTATGAAGTGCTGCCGGGTAAAGAAAAGGTGGTTTCAGAACTGAAATCCCTGGCTGAAAAAGCCGACCATATCTATCTCGCAACCGACCTTGACCGCGAAGGGGAAGCCATTGCATGGCACCTGCGGGAAGTGATCGGCGGCGATGAATCGCGCTATAGCCGCGTGGTGTTTAACGAAATCACCAAGAATGCTATCCGCCAGGCGTTTGAAAAGCCCGGCGAGTTAAATATTGACCGTGTTAATGCTCAGCAGGCGCGTCGCTTTATGGACCGCGTGGTGGGCTATATGGTTTCTCCGCTGCTGTGGAAGAAAATTGCGCGTGGCCTGTCTGCTGGCCGTGTGCAGTCCGTCGCGGTGCGTCTGGTGGTGGAACGCGAGCGCGAAATCAAAGCGTTTGTGCCTGAAGAGTTCTGGGAAATTGATGCCAACCTGGCAACGCCCGCGGGCGATAATCTTCCGGTTCAGGTCAGCCACCATAAAGATAAGCCGTTCCGTCCGGTAAACCGTGAGCAAACCATGGCGGCGGTCAGCGAGCTTGAAAAAGCCCGCTACACCGTGCTGGAGCGTGAAGATAAACCGACCAGCAGCAAGCCTGGTGCTCCGTTTATCACCTCCACGCTGCAGCAGGCTGCCAGCACCCGTCTTGGTTTTGGCGTCAAGAAAACCATGATGATGGCGCAGCGGCTGTATGAAGCGGGCCACATTACCTACATGCGTACTGACTCCACCAACCTGAGCCAGGACGCCGTGAATATGGTGCGGGGCTATATTGATGAGAACTTTGGCAAGAAATACCTGCCGGAGTCGCCGCTTCAGTACACCAGCAAAGAAAACTCTCAGGAAGCGCACGAAGCCATCCGTCCTTCGGATGTGAACGTGGTTTCCGAGTCGTTGAAGGACATGGAAGCCGACGCGCAGAAACTGTATCAGCTGATCTGGCGCCAGTTTGTGGCCTGTCAGATGACGCCTGCTAAATATGACTCCACCACATTAACCGTGGAAGCCGGCGATTACCGCCTGAAAGCGCGCGGTCGTATTCTGCGCTTTGATGGCTGGACTAAAGTGATGCCAGCGTTGCGTAAAGGCGATGAAGATCGCACGCTGCCTGCGGTCAACAAAGGCGATGCTATGTCGCTGGTTGAACTGATCCCGGGCCAGCACTTCACCAAGCCGCCTGCGCGCTTTAGCGAAGCATCTCTGGTAAAAGAGCTGGAAAAACGGGGTATTGGTCGTCCTTCTACCTACGCGTCGATCATTTCCACCATCCAGGATCGTGGTTATGTACGCGTGGAAAACCGTCGTTTCTATGCCGAGAAAATGGGCGAGATCGTCACCGATCGTCTGGAAGAAAACTTCCGCGAGCTGATGAACTACGACTTTACCGCGCAGATGGAAAACAACCTCGACCAGGTGGCCAATAATCAGGCCGAATGGAAAGGCGTACTCGATGCGTTCTTCACCGACTTCAGCGGCCAGCTTGAGAAAGCCGAGCAGGATCCGGAAGAAGGCGGGATGCGCCCGAACCAGATGGTATTGACCAGCATCGACTGCCCGACCTGCGGCCGTCAGATGGGGATTCGTACCGCAAGCACCGGTGTGTTCTTAGGCTGTTCCGGCTATGCGCTGCCGCCGAAAGAACGCTGTAAAACCACCATCAACCTGGTGCCGGAAAACGAAGTGCTCAACGTGCTGGAAGGCGATGACGCGGAAACCAACGCGCTGCGTGCGAAACGTCGTTGCGGCAAATGCGGCACGGCAATGGACAGCTACCTCATCGATCCAAAACGCAAGCTGCACGTTTGTGGTAATAATCCAACCTGCGACGGCTATGAGATCGAAGAGGGTGAGTTCCGCATTAAGGGCTATGACGGCCCCATCGTTGAGTGCGAGAAATGTGGATCTGAAATGCACCTGAAAATGGGGCGTTTCGGCAAGTACATGGCCTGTACCAACGACGACTGCAAGAACACGCGTAAGATCCTGCGTAACGGTGAAGTTGCGCCGCCGAAGGAAGATCCGGTTCCATTGCCGGAACTGCCATGCGAAAAATCGGACGCATACTTTGTTCTGCGCGACGGGGCGGCGGGCGTCTTCCTGGCGGCAAACACCTTCCCTAAATCGCGTGAAACGCGTGCGCCATTAGTCGAAGAGCTTTATCGGTTCCGCGATCGCCTGCCGGAGAAGCTGCGCTACCTGGCTGATGCTCCGCAACAGGATGCCGATGGCAATAAATCTGTTGTGCGCTTTAGCCGTAAAACGAAGCAGCAATACGTTTCCTCGGAAAAAGATGGCAAGGCCACCGGCTGGTCAGCCTTCTTCGTTGACGGGAAATGGGTAGAAGGGAAGAAGTAACCTCTCTGAGCTAACGAAAACCGGGGCCTGCGCTCCGGTTTTTTTCTATCTCCTTATATAACCTCTTTATTATTTTTTCTTACCATCTATACACAGAAGATATAACTGATATAGTGGTTTCATTGCATATACCTTTACTCTCACAGCGCTTCGCTTCCCGTACCGCCTGCGTTGGGGGCGCGCCGATCCGGATGGTAAGTCATGAAACTACAGCAGCTTCGTTATATCGTTGAGGTGGTCAACCACAATCTTAACGTCTCCTCGACGGCAGAAGGGCTTTATACCTCTCAGCCGGGTATCAGTAAGCAGGTGCGCATGCTGGAAGACGAACTGGGCATCCAGATTTTTGCCCGTAGCGGCAAACATCTCACCCAGGTGACGCCGGCGGGGCAGGAAATTATCCGTATCGCACGCGAAGTGCTCTCGAAGGTTGACGCCATTAAATCTGTAGCCGGGGAACATACCTGGCCGGACAAAGGATCGCTGTATGTTGCCACAACGCATACCCAGGCGCGCTATGCGTTACCGAGCGTGATCAAAGGCTTTATCGAACGCTATCCTCGCGTATCTCTGCACATGCATCAGGGCTCGCCGACACAAATCGCGGAGGCCGTCTCTAAAGGCAATGCTGACTTTGCCATTGCCACAGAAGCGCTGCATCTTTACGACGATCTGGTGATGCTGCCTTGTTACCACTGGAACCGTTCTATTGTGGTGACGCCGGAACATCCTCTGGCTTCGAAAGAGTCCGTGACCATCGAGGAGCTGGCGCAATACCCGCTGGTCACTTATACCTTCGGTTTTACCGGCCGTTCTGAACTTGATACGGCATTCAATCGTGCCGGGTTAACGCCGCGCATTGTGTTTACCGCAACCGACGCGGATGTGATTAAAACTTACGTGCGGCTGGGGCTGGGGGTAGGGGTGATTGCGAGTATGGCGGTTGACCCTGTTTCAGACCCGGATCTGGTGCGTATCGAGGCGCAGGGGGTATTCAGCCACAGTACCACCAAGATAGGCTTCCGACGCAGCACCTTCCTGCGTAGCTATATGTATGATTTTATTCAGCGCTTTGCTCCGCATCTGACCCGTGACGTGGTGGATACCGCCGTCGCATTAAAATCGAACGAAGATATTGAGGCGATGTTTAAAGATATTAAATTGCCGGCTAAATAAAGCCACGCTACCAGCCATTTCCCCGCGTATCTTCTCCCTCAGGAGGAGATACCGCGTCCCGCTTCGACGGATAAATACGAATTCAGCTCATCAACCTTTTGCCCGCCTTTATATTAACCATGTATTTATAATGGTTGTTATGTCGCTATACAGAGACAGCCGTAGTTAATAATTAACGGCTACGCAAATAGCAGACTTCAATAATTTATTTCAGGTCAAAAGATTAAATCTTTCCCGTCTCCATGACGCAAATTTTCTGGCTTTTACGCCAGAGTTTCTTTAGGATTAATCTCAACAGATGGTTAGTTCTACCGATTGTTACAAAGTTTATGATAAGTGGTGTCGATTGTATGAGGTTAGCAATGCCTTCAGGAAGTGAACAACCGCAAAGCGATCCCGAGCTTAAACGCAACGCGTGGCTGGCGGTATTTTTAGTCTCAGGCCTGTTCTGGCTGGTGGTTGCACTGGTGGTCTGGCATTACTGGAGCTAAAAATGGCAACCCATGGGCAAGCTGTGCAGACAACGTCGGGATGTCAAAAAGATGACAAGCCGGTTCAGGGGCCTTGTGTGGGAGAAATCTCCTTTTCAGCGCCCGAATCCTGGCAGTTAAACGAACAGCAGCAGGCCTTTATCGCCATGTTTGCTGCCGACGATCACAAAAAACAATAAATGCGCATTTTATTTACCTTTAATTAACTTGCAGTCAGTCACACTTTTATTTGACGCAGTTATTGACGCAGAATTTAATAACTACACACAGCATTCTTTTTCGCGACTGATTATTAAATCAGTCACCTTGCATAGCGCAGATAAAGAGTAATGCTTATGAATAATCACCGCAGTATCAAATATTGGTCCTGGATAGGTGCTTTCAGCCTTTCTGTCCTGTTCTGGGCGCAGCTGATTGTGACCCTGACCCGCTAAGTTTCCCACGCCCTGGCTTTTACGCCGGGGCGTTTTCATTTCCGCCTCGCCAACCCCTCTCTCATTGACCTGATTTATCAATTCGGGTTGTTATCAAAACGTTACGATATGTTTGTGTTATCTTTAATAGTGACCCTGACTGTAATCAGGGCATTCGCTATCCCTGAAATAATGGAGGAGCTATGTCGTTAACCCTACGAGAAGCCAGTAAGGACACATTGCAGGCGCTGGGTAAAACCTGGCACTACTACAGCCTGCCGCTGGCGGCCAAGGAACTTGGGGATATCACCCGTTTACCCAAGTCGTTAAAAGTGTTGCTCGAAAACCTGCTGCGCTGGCAGGATGAAGATTCCGTGACCCTGGAGGATATACGTGCCCTGGCAGGCTGGCTGAAAAATGCGCATGCCGACCGTGAAATCGCCTACCGCCCGGCACGCGTATTAATGCAAGATTTTACCGGTGTCCCGGCCGTAGTGGATTTAGCCGCTATGCGTGAGGCCGTTAAACGGCTGGGCGGTGATGTCGCCAAAGTTAACCCTCTTTCGCCCGTCGACCTTGTCATTGATCACTCCGTTACCGTTGACCATTTTGGCAATGATGACGCTTTTGAAGAGAACGTGCGCCTGGAAATGGAACGTAACCATGAACGTTACGTCTTTCTGCGCTGGGGCCAGCAGGCCTTCAGCCGCTTCAGCGTCGTCCCCCCCGGCACCGGCATCTGTCACCAGGTTAACCTGGAGTACCTGGGGAAAGCCGTATGGAGTGAAATGCAAGGGGATGAGCTGGTGGCTTACCCCGACACCCTGGTGGGGACAGACTCGCATACGACGATGATCAACGGTCTGGGCGTGCTGGGGTGGGGCGTTGGCGGCACTGAGGCGGAAGCGGCCATGCTGGGCCAGCCGGTGTCAATGTTAATTCCGGATGTGGTGGGCTTTAAGCTCGACGGCAAGCTTCGCGAGGGGATCACCGCAACGGATCTTGTCCTTACGGTAACCCAGATGCTGCGTCAGCACGGAGTGGTCGGCAAGTTCGTTGAATTTTACGGTGACGGGCTGGATACGTTGCCGCTGGCTGATCGCGCCACTATCGCCAATATGGCACCGGAGTACGGCGCCACGTGTGGGTTCTTCCCAATCGACGCCGTCACGCTCGATTATATGCGCCTGAGCGGCCGTTCCGAAGAGCAGGTAGCGCTGGTGGAGGCCTATTCCAGAGCGCAGGGACTGTGGCGCAACAAGGGCGACGAGCCGGTGTTCACCAGCACGCTGGCGCTGGATATGAATGAGGTGGAGGCAAGCCTTGCCGGGCCTAAACGTCCTCAGGATCGCGTCCCTCTGGGCAAAGTGCCCGCAGCTTTTAACGCCAGCAATGAGCTTGAGCTTAATACCACACACAAAGATCGCGCCCCGGTGGATTACACCCTGGAAGGCCGCCAGTATCAGCTGCCCGATGGCGCAGTGGTGATCGCGGCCATTACCTCCTGCACCAACACCTCCAATCCGAGCGTGCTGATGGCGGCGGGCCTGCTGGCGAAGAAGGCGTTGACGCTGGGCTTAAAACGGCAGCCGTGGGTAAAAGCCTCTCTGGCGCCGGGGTCGAAAGTTGTCTCAGATTATCTGGCAAAGGCAAGGCTTACGCCTTATCTCGATGATTTAGGGTTTAACCTGGTGGGCTACGGCTGTACCACCTGTATCGGTAACTCCGGCCCGCTGCCGGAACCCATCGAACAGGCTATCAAAAAAGGCGACCTGACCGTGGGGGCCGTGCTGTCCGGCAACCGAAACTTTGAAGGGCGTATTCACCCGCTGGTGAAAACGAACTGGCTGGCCTCACCGCCGCTGGTGGTCGCCTATGCCCTCGCCGGAAATATGAACGTTAACCTGATGACCGACCCGCTGGGCCACGATCGCAAAGGCGATCCTGTTTATCTGAAGGATATCTGGCCAAGTAATCAGGAGATCGCTCGCGCCGTGGCTCAGGTTTCCACCGAGATGTTTAACAAGGAATATGCTGAAGTATTCCAGGGGACTCCCGAGTGGCGCAGTATCGAAGTTGAACGCTCTGACACCTACGGCTGGCAGAGCGACTCAACCTATATTCGTCAGTCACCCTTTTTCGACGATATGCAGGCTGAACCTAAACCCGTGCAGGATATTCATGGCGCGCGAGTGCTGGCGATGCTTGGCGATTCTGTCACCACCGACCATATTTCGCCTGCGGGAAGCATCAAACCGGACAGTCCGGCGGGCCGCTATCTGCAAAACCATGGCGTTGAACGCAAAGATTTTAACTCCTACGGTTCAAGGCGTGGCAACCATGAAGTCATGATGCGCGGCACCTTCGCCAATATTCGCATTCGTAACGAAATGGTGCCTGGCGTGGAAGGGGGGATGACGCGTCTGCTGTCGGGCGATGAAATCATGTCGATTTACGACGCGGCGATGCGATACCAGGCCAAAAGCGTTCCTCTGGCGGTTATTGCGGGTAAAGAATATGGTTCAGGCTCAAGCCGTGACTGGGCAGCAAAAGGCCCACGATTGCTCGGGGTGCGGGTGGTTATCTCCGAATCTTTCGAGCGTATCCACCGTTCTAACCTGATTGGGATGGGCATCCTTCCGCTGGAGTTCCCGCAGGGCGTTAGCCGTAAAACACTGGGGCTGACCGGAGATGAAACCATTGACATCGCGGGCCTTAAAGACCTGACAGCAGGGGCGACCGTTCCTGTTACGTTGTCACATCCAGACGGGCGCAAAGAGGTGATAGCGTGCCGCTGCCGTATAGATACCGGAAATGAATTAACCTATTTCCGCAACGACGGCATTCTGCACTACGTCATTCGTAATATGCTGAAATAAAAAGACGCCCCCGGCGCGGGGCGTCTTTTTCAGGATTTCAGTACGCTACTCTCAACGGTCTTTACTCTGAAAGCAAATGGCCCATTTTAGCGGCTTTGGTATCCAGATAATGTTCGTTCTTAGGATTGCGGCCCACGATAAGCGGCACGCGCTCTACAATATTGATGCCGGCTTCGCTAAGAATTTCGACCTTTTTAGGATTGTTTGTCAGCAGGCGAACCGCATCCACGCCCAGTAATTTGAACATATCGGCACACAGGGTAAAGTCGCGTTCGTCAGCGGCGAAACCAAGCTGGTGGTTCGCTTCTACAGTGTCATAGCCTTCGTCCTGCAACGCATACGCGCGGATCTTATTTAGCAAACCAATATTCCGGCCTTCCTGACGATGATAAAGCAGCACGCCGCGGCCTTCCTCGGCGATATGGGCCAGCGCGGCCTCTAGCTGAAAACCACAGTCGCAGCGCAGGCTAAACAGGGCGTCGCCCGTCAGGCACTCGGAGTGAACCCGGGCCAGAACGGACTCTTCCCCGGTAATATCGCCAAAAACCAGGGCCACATGATCCTGCCCGGTTGCCAGTTCTTCAAAACCCACCATCAGGAAATCGCCCCATGGGGTTGGCAGTTTGGCTTCTGCCACACGTTTAAGCTGCATGTGATTCTCCAGGTCCTAATTATTGACACCCTCAGGTGCCTGCCAGCATTCTGGCCTGTGCATTATTATCGGCTATTTTGCCACAACGCAGAAGACTTCGCCTAATGACGCGGGCGGGCGGCTATTTTTACTCTTTGTTGGCGCTGTCGTTTACCCTTCAGTGCACTTTTTCGGTTATCCTTGGATGACGTTGACTCTTAAGGATAAAGGATGCGAGCAATAGCAAAACGAACGACGGTGGGTGCGGGGTTGCTGTTAATCATGCCGTTAACCGTTTGGCTTTCAGGCTGGCAGTGGGCGCCGGGCGGCAACAGCGCCTGGTTAAAGATGCTGTACTGGATAACTGAAACGGTCACACAGCCCTGGGGAATTATCACTCACGTTTTGCTGTGCGGCTGGTTTTTATGGTGCTTAAGGTTCCGTCTGAAAGCGGCCATCATGCTCTTCGCCATCCTGGCCGCGGTGATCCTTCTTGGGCAAACGTTGAAGTCCGCTATCAAAGATCGGGTGCAGGAGCCACGACCTTTCGTGGTCTGGCTTGAAAAAACGCAGCATGTTCCCACCGATGAGTTCTACAATTTAAAGCGTAAACAGCGCAGTGAGCTGGTCAAAACCCAGCTTGCCAGCAACACTGAGGTGCCGGGCTGGCTACGTAAACACTGGCAAAAAGAGACCGGCTTTGCTTTCCCTTCTGGCCACACGATGTTCGCGGCAAGTTGGGCATTGTTGGGGGTTGGTTTACTGTGGCCGCGCCGAAGGACATTTACCCTGGTATTCCTGCTGGTCTGGGCGACCGGCGTAATGGGCAGCCGACTGCTGCTGGGTATGCACTGGCCGCGAGATTTGGCCGTTGCCACCTTGTTATCCTGGCTGCTGGTGACGCTGGCCACCTGGCTTACTGAAAGGTTCTGCGTGCCGCTTACTCCGCCGCCTGAAGAAGCTGAAGAAATAGCCGAAAGGGACGAGGTGCCTTGAGATTTTCAAGTTAAGCCCCATTTCTTATAAATTGGACGTCGCTAATGGATTCCCCGGACTCGCGGGAAATGGTAGTTTATACCGTTGGAAAACATTAGGACTTAACCGTCGCGTAAGACCACATAACGGGAAGTAATGTGAAATATTTATTCATTTTCTTACTGGTGCTGGCGATCTTTGTGGTTTCCGTCACTTTAGGCGCGCAAAACGATCAGGTAGTCAATTTTAATTATTTGCTGGCGCAGGGCGAATATCGAGTCTCAACGCTGCTGGCTACGTTGTTTGCCGCGGGCTTTATCATCGGCTGGCTGATTTGTAGCTTGTTCTGGCTGCGCGTACGCATTTCTCTTGCGCGCGCCGAGCGTAAAATCAAGCGCCTTGAGCAGCAGGTCACTGCGGAACCTGTCGTGCCAGACTCTACCGTTCCGGCTGTGAAGGAATAACCCCCTATGCTGGAGCTGCTGTTTCTGTTGTTGCCTGTGGCCGCCGCTTACGGCTGGTACATGGGGCGCAGAAGTGTACATCAGGACAAACAACAGGAAGCTAACCGCCTGTCGCGCGACTATGTTGCCGGGGTTAACTTCCTGCTGTCCAATCAGCAAGATAAAGCTGTCGATCTCTTCCTCGATATGCTTAAGGAAGACACGAGTACCGTCGAGGCCCACCTGACGCTGGGTAACCTGTTTCGCTCACGTGGCGAAGTAGATCGCGCCATTCGTATCCACCAGTCTTTAATGGAAAGCGCCTCGCTGACCTATGAACAACGTCTGCTGGCCGTACAGCAGCTGGGGCGTGATTATATGGCCGCCGGGCTGTATGACCGGGCAGAAGATATGTTTGCTCAGCTGGTGGACGAAACAGATTTCCGTATCGGTGCGTTGCAACAGCTGCTGCTTATTCACCAGGCAACCAGCGACTGGCAGAAAGCGATCGATGTTGCTGAACGTCTGGTCAAGCTGGGAAAAGACAAACAGCGTACTGAGATCGCCCATTTTTACTGTGAACTTGCCCTGCAGCTGATGGGCAGTGATGACCTCGACCGCGCCATGTCACTGTTAAAGAAAGGCGCGGCGGCAGACAAAAATTGTGCACGCGTTTCCATCATGATGGGGCGTATCTTTATGGCGAAAGGCGAGTATGCCAAAGCCGTAGAGACGTTGCAGAGGGTCATCGATCAGGACAGCGAGCTGGTCAGCGAGACGCTGGAAATGCTGCAGGTTTGTTTCCAGCAGCTTGAAAAGCCACAGGAGTGGGAAGCCTTCCTCAAACGCTGCGTGGAAGAAAACACGGGGGCCGTGGCCGAGCTGATGCTGGCGGGTATCCTGGAGCAGAAAGAAGGGGCCGACACTGCGCAGGTTTATATTAACCGCCAGCTGCAACGCCACCCGACCATGCGCGTCTTCCATCGCCTGATTGATTACCATCTGCAGGAGGCGGAAGAAGGGCGAGCGAAAGAGAGCCTGATTGTTCTGCGTGATATGGTGGGGGAGCAGGTCCGTACCAAGCCGCGCTACCGCTGTCAGAAATGTGGTTTTACCGCTTTCACAATGTACTGGCACTGCCCATCGTGCAGGGCGTGGTCGACGGTGAAGCCTATTCGCGGGCTGGACGGGCAATAGCCTGTCTTGCCGGGCAAAGACTAAGTGGCTGGAAATCAAAACGTTGATTTTCATTGCCTGCTAAAGGGTGACAGGCACATTCTGCGATAAGAGGAGTGTTGTCACCCGTAGGGCAATATAACGGCGCTGATTTTTAAAAAAGTCCGCACTTTAGTTACAACATACTTGTTGATTATTACCGCTCCCTCTTCAGGCACCGAGCACTTATTGCTCCGCAGGGGCAATGGCAACTGTAATTTTATTGGGGTGGCGGGTAGAATGCTTGCCGTTTATCTCCGCGCCGCGTCGGTGCCCAACAGTCAGAAGGTTTAGCCATGAATTCAACCGCATCTTCCTCCTCCCGCGTTGTGACCGATTCACCGATTGTCGTCGCGCTCGATTACGACAAGCGTGATAGCGCCCTGGCTTTCGTCGACAAAATTGATCCGCAGGACTGCCGGTTAAAGGTGGGCAAAGAGATGTTCACGCTGTTTGGCCCGCAGTTCGTTTCTGACCTCCAGCTACGTGGCTTCGAGGTCTTTCTCGATCTGAAATTCCATGACATTCCAAATACCACGGCGCGCGCGGTTGCGGCCGCAGCCGAGCTTGGTGTGTGGATGGTCAACGTGCACGCCAGCGGCGGGGCGCGCATGATGAGCGCTGCTCGCGAAGCCCTGAATCCCTTTGGTAAAGAGGCTCCGCTGTTGATTGCAGTAACAGTACTGACCAGCATGGAAGCCAGCGACTTAGTCGATCTTGGTATTACTGTTAGCCCGGCGGAGTACGCCGAGCGTCTGGCGCGTTTGACTCAGCATTGCGGCCTTGATGGCGTCGTTTGTTCTGCTCATGAAGCGGTACGCTTCAAAAGTGAACTGGGTCAGGGTTTTAAGCTGGTCACGCCGGGTATTCGGCCAGCCGGTAGCGATGCAGGCGATCAGCGCCGCATCATGACGCCGGTGGCTGCACAATCAGCCGGTGTGGACTATATGGTTATCGGGCGTCCGATTACCCAATCCGCCGATCCGGCACAAACGCTGCGTGACATTCGCGCTTCGCTAAAACAGGGAGCCTGAAAATGAAAGATGATAACAGCCGTCTGGTTTATTCCACCGCAACGGGGCGTATCGACGAACCGAAAGCCGAAGCTGTTCGCCCCAAAGGCGATGGTATTGTGCGTATACAGCGTCAGACCAGCGGCCGTAAAGGCAAAGGTGTGTGCCTGATTAGCGGTGTGGATGCCGATGATGCCGCATTAGCTTCTCTGGCGGCCGAGTTGAAAAAAAAATGTGGCTGCGGCGGGGCGGTTAAAGACGGTGTGATTGAGATTCAGGGCGACAAGCGCGATCTGATTAAATCATTGCTGGAAGCGAAAGGAATGAAAGTCAAACTGGCCGGTGGGTAATAGCTTTATCGGTCAGCTAAAAAGTAAGGCCACGGAATTCTCCGTGGCCTTTTTTTTGACTGCTGTAGACCTGAAAGTCGAAACCTTTATCTCTTCGTCAAAGCTTCTCAGCTTTTGCTGGCATCATGCCTTATTTGCCGACCTGGTGACCGATAATGCCACCTACCGCTGCACCGCCCAGCGTACCGAGGGCGCTACCATCGGTTAAGACTGCGCCACCGACGGCACCGGCACCAGCGCCCAGCGCGGTATTACGATCGCGTTTGGACCAGTTTGAGCAGGCGCTTAGGGACATTGCTACGGTAAGAGCCAGCATCACAGCGGCAATTTTTTTGTTATTTAAGGTCATTTTACTTTCTCCTGAATAATTGATTCACGGATAGAAGTCTCCCTGTAAGTATAGTGTCTTAAACGGAGTTGCCGTGAAACCTTGTGGCGATACAGACCTAAAAGATAACGCAGGTGATTATCACTTCCTGTTATATCGCTAATAAATATTCTAATTTTTGCAGGAAATTACAACAGGTAAAAACTCTTAAATGGCAGGCAGGAATAATCTGATAGCCGCGCAGTTTGCTGCCGGAGCAAGCCGCGCGGAGGCGGGGCTTAGCTCAGAGGAAACTGCCTGACAATATCGACCTGCATACCGCTGTCCTGAAGCAGCTGGCTCGTTGCCTCGCTCAGCCCGTCGTCGGTAATAACCCGATTGAATTGTGCGACAGGGCCTAACGTATAAGGATGGATGACGCCAAACTTGCTGCTGTCGGTTAGCACGATGGCCTCGCTTCCTTTTTCCAGCACGGCATTCACCACATCCGCACGCATCATATCCCGGCTGGTAAAACCGGTTTCGGGCAGGAATCCATCTATGCCAATAAAAGCCTTGCTGAAATGGACCTGCTGGATGAACTGACGAGTTAGCGGGCCTACCATGCTCTCACTCTTTTTCTGATAGATACCGCCGAGCAAAATCACTTCGCACTCCGTGTCTTTAAGCAGATGGGCAATGTAGCTGCTTACGGTAATGAGCGTTATGCGTTTATGTTCGGCAAGGGTGCGGGCGAGTAGGGCATTGCTGCTGCCATTTTCGATGAAGACCGTCTCACCGTCGTTAACCAGCGAAGCTGCATATTCCGCAAGATTAAGCTTCAGAGTGTAGTTATTCATCATGCGGGTTTCGACGTCATCGCTGTCCAGAGGAACGGCGTAACCATGCGCACGTCGCAAATAGCTACGCTTTTCCAGAAGGTTGAGATCCTGACGAATAGTCACTTCGGAAACGCCGGTGGTTTTGGCCAGTTCGGTCACGCTCATGCGGCCCCGATCGATAACCATCTGTAATATGATTTGTTGTCTGGAATTCATGTCAGCCAATTTGGGGCGGTGGCCGTTGCCACCGCCTGAGTCGTCAAAGGGTATGTTCTGTTCGGGCTATAATATCATCCTGTGCGTCCGGAGATAAGGCCGTAAAGAATGCCGAGTAACCTGCTACACGTACCACCAGGTCGCGGTATTTATCAGGATGTTGTTTGGCATCTAACAGGGTTTCGCGGGAAACTATGTTGTATTGCACATGCCAGCCTTTGTGCGCTTCGAAGAAGGTACGCAGCATAAACATCAGTTTTTCACGGTCGCGAGGGTTATCAAGCGTTGCCGGATTAAGCTTCTGATTTAACAAAACGCCCCCTAAAATTTTGCTGGTAGGGAGTTTTCCCACGGAGCTGATGACGGCTGTTGGTCCAAGCCTGTCCGTACCGGACGCCGGGCTTGCCCCTTCGGCCAGCGGCGTCGTTGCCTTACGGCCATCAGGCGTTGCCTGGGTTGCCGCGCCAAAAGGGACGTTGGCAGAGATCGAAGAGGTGCCTGCGTAGTAGGTTCCGCCGATCGGGCCACGACCAAAGCGGGTATTGTGATACTGCTGTAGTTCATCAATATAACTCTGATAAGCACGGGCCAGCAGCAGATCCACCTCATCTTCATCGTTGCCGTATTTCGGGGCGCCGTTAATCAAACGCTGGCGAAGCTGCTCGCCGCTAAGCCCTTCAAAGTCGCTTGCCAGCGCTGCGGCAAGCTGTTGCTGACCGATAACGCCCTGCTCAAAGACGAGTTTACGCACTGCGGCGAGGCTGTTGCCCAGGTTTGCAATACCTACCTGTAGTCCGGAAACCCAGTCGTATTTCGCACCACCTTGCTTGATGCTCTTACCACGCTCAATGCAGTCATCCACCAGCGCCGAGCAGAGAATATCGTGGGCATTTTCTTCCAGTACGGTATCAACCACGCATTCTATTTCGATGGATTTTTGTGTGTAATAGCGAATCTGAGCATCCCAGGCTGCCATTACCTCCTCGAAGTTGGCGAAATTCCCTGCGGAAAGCGCCTTATCCTGCGGCAGGAATACTTTCCCGCTGGTGGCATCACGTCCCTGCTCCAGGGTGGCCAGCATGACGCGGGCAAAGTTAATAAAACTCATGCCGGTACAGCGATAGCCCCATTTGCCGCCCACGGCCGTCTCGATGCAGCCGATCGCCGCATAG
The DNA here is from genome assembly GCA_946480445.1 of uncultured Buttiauxella sp. Classification (GTDB taxonomy): domain Bacteria; phylum Pseudomonadota; class Gammaproteobacteria; order Enterobacterales; family Enterobacteriaceae; genus Dryocola. The sequence continues at coordinate 32,542 of CAMLJN010000005.1, read as the reverse complement.
TCGTAAGCGTCCTCCCGGCTTACTCCCAGCCTGATAAATTCATTAATAACGATTTCATCGTTGTTAAAAGCTGGCATACCGAAGCCGCAGCGTATTACCTGCACACAGGCATCGAGGAAGTCATTGCTCATTCCCGCGTGATAACGCACGCTGAGGTTAGGCTGCGTAGAGCGCAGCTGGCCACAAGATTCCAGCACGGCATAAGACAGAGGGTTTACTGCGTCCACTGCCTCACCGTTATGCAAAACCTGGCCTCCGATGGTGACGTTTTGATAGAGCGGGCTGCCGGCGGAGGCTTTGGAGTGGGATCCGGAGCGAATCTTGTTCACCTCCAGCAGCTTCAGCCAGCAGCTTTGCAGCAGTTCAATAGCCTGGTCACGCCCCAGGGTTTGTTCTAACTCCACGTCCCGGCGATACCAGGGGTAGAGATATTGATCCAGTCGACCGAACGAAACAGAGTGTCCGTTGGATTCAATTTGCAGCACCAGCTGTACGAAATAGCAAAGTTGCAGCGCCTGCCAGAAAGATTCTGGCGGCTGATGAGCGATGTGTTCGCAGTTTTCGGCCATGGCCAGAAGCTCGTCGCGACGGGCTGCGCGGGTTTCTGTGCCCGCCATTTCTTTCGCAAGCCTTGCAAAGCGCAGGATATGGTCGCTTAACGCGTTGAAGGTAATATCAATGGCTTTCAGGAACTGCTCTTTATGCAGGTCTTCCCAGTCGGTCAGATGCAGGCGATCCCGGCGCTCGGCGACTTTTGCACGCAGGCCATCAAGCCCCAGCTCAAGCAGCAGCGGGAAATTCACCGCCAGGTGCGCATCGCCGGACGTCATATTGCCTTCGGCTTTGATGATGCCGCAGGCCAGCAGCGCTTTCTGCTCATCGGTGAACATACCGTAACAGCGGTCCTGAACGGTTTGACCTCGCCACCACGGGCAAATTTCATGCATTACCGCTTTATCCTGATCCGAGATTGAGAACCCTGCGCCAGGACGGTCCCCCAGCTCGTCGATCTCGCTCTCAATCCAGCCCACGGTGTATTCCGGGAATAAAGGTGCGCCGCGCACATGGCTTGCCTGGTTGCCGATGATAAGCTCGTCGTGTTTGATCCAGATCGTTCGTTTGGCAAGGTGTGCCAGCGCCAGCGCGCGACGAACCGGCAGTGGCTTATCCTGATGCTGCTGATAAATAGCGGTGTAATGCCGTGCACGCTCGGTACATACCGGGGGCTTCACAATATGAATCAGGGCTTTTTTATGCGCTTTTACGCGCGGGCTAAGAAAGTTCAGGTTCAGTTCGGTCATGATGTTTATCCTCTAATCCAGGCAGTCATTCCTTTCTGGCTGGCGTATTGCTCGGCAAAGTGCAGCAGTTCAGGCGCGTTAAGGGGGTTATGCGCCGCCAGATAGGGAATATTAAGGAGGGTGTATTTATTGATGCCTAAGGTGTGATAGGGCAAAAAATGAATGGCTCTTGCACCGATTTCATCGGCCGCAAAGTCGCTGATGGCGCGGATGGATTGTTCATCGGCGTTAAAATCAGGGATTAGCGGTACGCGGATGGTCATTTCCACGCCGCGGGCTGCCAGTTTACGGAAGTTATCCAGCACGCGTTCGGCGTTGCCGTCAGTCCACTGGTGAAAACGCTGCTTATCAACGTGCTTCAGGTCTGCCAGCAGCAAATCAAGGCCGGGCAGGGAAGGCTCGATATATTTCCAGGGGACGTGGAGGCAGGATTCAACTGCGGTGTTGATACCGGCTTCTTTACTGCGTTGCAGCAAAGCCTGCGCCATTTCAGGCTGCATAAATGGTTCACCGCCGGAAAGTGTTATTCCGCCGCCGCTTCGCTGGTAAAACGGCTTATCGCGTAGCACTTTTTGCATGATGGCATCCACGCTTTGTGTTTCACCGCAGACCGTCAGCGCCTGCGTTGGGCAGCAGTCAGTAAGAGCGGTAATATCCTCACGACTGAGCTTTTCGCGAGCGATAATAAGTTTTTCGTCCGGACGTGAAATCTTCTGCCTTGCTGCCTGCGAACAGAGTTCGCAGCCGGTAAGGCAGAGGCGTTCATCGAATAAAATATCCTCCGATCTTGCCCGGCTTTCCGGATTCTGGCACCAGCGGCAGCCGAGGGAGCAACCTTTAAGGAATACCACGGTGCGGATGCCTGGCCCATCATGGGTGGAGTAGCGCTGGATATTGAAAATCATAATCTCGCCCTTGTTTCTTTCGTAAATTAAAGTGCTTTCGAATGAAAGCGATATTGATTTCGATCAGGTAATGTCCGGATGACGAAGTTATGATGGCGGCAATGAGATCTGCTACGAATCTGGAGAGCATTATGGAACTGTATTTAGATACCGCTGATGTTGCAGCGGTAAAAAGGCTGGCGCGGGTTTTACCGTTACAGGGCGTCACCACAAATCCTTCTATCGTGGCGAAAGCTGGCAAACCGCTATGGGAGGTTTTACCTGCCTTGCAGGATGCGCTGGGCGGTGAGGGGAAACTCTTTGCCCAGACGATCGCCGCAGACGCGGATGAGATAGTGCGCGAGGCGCAGCTGTTAACCAGCCGTGTGCCGGGGCTGGTGGTGAAAGTGCCAACGACGGTCGAAGGCCTGGCCGCAATGAAACAACTGAGGGCGCTGGGTATTCCTACCCTGGGCACCGCAGTTTATGGCGCGGCGCAGGGGTTGCTCGCGGCGTTGGCCGGGGCGGAATACGTTGCCCCTTATGTCAATCGCCTGGACGCGCAGGGCGGAGATGGCATCAAGATGGTGCAGGATCTGCAGCAGCTTCTTACCCTGCATGCGCCGCAGGCTAAAGTGCTGGCAGCAAGCTTCCGTACGCCGCATCAGGCGATGTCCTGCCTGCTGGCTGGCTGCGCATCAATCACCTTGCCGGTAGATGTCGCCGATCAGCTGCTCACCACGCCCGCGGTCAATGCGGCAATCGAGACATTTGAAAAAGACTGGCTGGGGGCTTTTGGTGCTTTGACGCTGTAGACATCAGCCATCTTTCAGTGGCGAGACAGGGGGGAGAGGATAAGGGTGGTGATCTTGTCCTCCCGCCTAGATTTCCCACGGCGATTTTTTCACTTCGCTGTCCTGCGATGTCTCCCCGCGGGCGATACTCAGCAGCTCCGCCTTGAGGATTTCGAGGTTGTTGATGGCCGAAGCATGATCCCCGCCAACCAGAATATCCAGTACGGTATCAATACGCTTCGCGAGCTGTTGTGGATCCACTGAAGACATAGTGCGTCCTTGTTAGCAAAATAATGATTTAACGAATAATGCAAAAAAAGGGCGATAAAGAGAAGACGACGCGGCGGGTTTTTTACTCATTTCTTCGACAGAATATCGCTAAACATATCAGGAAACTTGCTTTGCACTGCTGAGGCTGTGAAGACCGCTAACTGGCCGCTCCCTGGGCGGGGGACAGCACAATTAGCGGTTTTGTTAGTGTTACGCCGCCAGGTTTTTAGCCACAAATTCCCAGTTGACCAGCGCCCAGAAGTTCTCAAGATAGTTCGGGCGGGCGTTACGGTAGTCGATGTAATAAGCATGTTCCCATACATCTACGGTCAGCAGCGGTTTTGCTTCAGTTGTCAGCGGCGTGCCTGCGTTTGAAGTGGACACGATGGCCAGGCTGTTATCCGGGCGCTTAACGAGCCATGTCCAGCCTGCGCCGAAGTTTTTAATCGCCGCATCGGTAAACTGCTGCTTGAACTCAGCAAAGCTACCAAAAGAAGCGTTGATGGCTTTCAATACTTCGCCCGTTGGTTCGCCACCGGCATTAGGTGCCAGGCAGTGCCAGTAGAATGTATGGTTCCAGACCTGGGCTGCATTGTTAAATACGCCACCTTCAGAGTGACGCACGATCTCTTCAAGTGACTGGCCTTCAAACGGCGTGCCCTTAACCAGGTTATTAAGGTTAGTGACGTAGGTTTGATGATGTTTGCCGTAGTGATACTCCAGGGTCTCGGCTGAGATATGCGGTGCCAGGGCATCTTTCGCATACGGTAATGCAGGTAGTTCGAACGACATTGCTTCACTCCTTATTATGGTTACACCTGAATAACACACATTTAGTGTGGCCTTAGGGTAACAAATTGAAAGGATAAGCAAAAGAAGGGGGGTTGTGTTAGGTACTACGTTTACAGCTACTCCAGTTATCGTGCGGGCAGATGGCCGATGGAACGCAATACCAAGTTCAGTGAATACGGGTGGGGCAGGGAAGCATCACTCTCAGGTTCGGCATACCAGCCGCAGCAGTTAAACAGCGTCACCAGGACACACCACGCCAGGTGGCCTGATTTTTCTGTCAGCGTCACTGCTTCTCCCGCGAGTCAAAAAACTGATGTAATTCATCCAGCATAATCAGCACACGTCTACCAGTCTCACGGAGAAACATCCGCCGCATCTCACGCGTCAGTTGCTTCTGTTTCCATCCGTAAGGGAGCTTACGGATACGCGCGACAGGAAAACGTTTATCGGAGTGTCGCGGAACCCCGGACGATCGACGTGGGCGTATCAAGCTGAGCAATCAGCTGCCAGGTCCGCTGAATCCGCCGCCGGCTGTGCGGTCAACGTACGCTGCCGCCGTCGCTTTGGTCCCTGTACCCGGCTTCAGCCGCAGTTGAAAGACTATGGCGGTCAACGGGTAGCCTGTTTCGCCGTTGACCAGGATGAAAACCCACAACGATAAACGTGAGTTATGACCCGGTAACCGGAGCCTTATGCTATAGTTTTTTTATATTTTGTTTTTACGTCACAAAATGTGAGCCCTCTGGCAGAGCATTATCCCGCAGCGTCTAAAATGTAGTCAGATTTAGTCTCGTCACAGAAATATCTATTTCGCAGTTGCTAACTATCAGGAGCAAATGTGGTTACGATACGCTGGAATATTAAAACAATTGATCGTCTGTCGATGGTTGAGGATGTCCTGAAGGAGTTTTCCTGCTGCAATATCAATATCATCTCCATGAAAGTTACATCTGGACGGATCCTGGTTAAATCCTGGTGCCGCCAGATACAGGATATTTCCTGCGTGCAATCCTGTTTAAGCCAGCGTGCCGATATTATTAACGTCGCTTACGTGTGTGAGGAGATAAGCGAGCTGTCGATGCCTGAGCCGGAACGCCCGCGCTATTTCTCTGACATTATTTGCAGCAGCCAGAGTATGCACTCGCTTATCGAAAAGGCGATAAAAATTGCCGACAGCAAATATACCGTTCTGATCCGCGGCGATACGGGAACCGGCAAAGAGCTACTGGCCCGGGCTATCCATAATTCCGGGCAGCGGCGTTTTTATCCGTTTATTCCGGTCAACTGCTCTGCGCTACCTGAGTCGTTGATAGAGAGTGAACTCTTTGGTTATGAGAAAGGGGCTTTTAGCGGCGCAGACGGTAAAGGCAAAAAAGGGCTGTTTGAAATGGCCGAAAAAGGCACCCTTTTTCTTGATGAATTTGGTGAAATGTCGCTGAGCTTACAGGCTAAATTACTGCGTGTACTTCAGGATGGCGGGATCCGTCGCGTTGGTGGGGCGCAAATTATCCCGGTCAATGTGCGCATTATTGTGGCAACTAACGCCAATCTGGAATATATGGTGGAGCAACGTCTGCTGCGCGCCGATCTCTATTACCGTATCAACGTACTTTCACTCACTATTCCACCCTTACGGGAGCGTCCGCAGGATATTAGCCTGTTAATTCGCTACTTTGTGCAGAAATACGCTAAGGAGTTCCAGCGGCGAATAATTCTGGATAAAGCCTGTTTTGATGCCCTACATCATCATACCTGGCCGGGAAACGTGCGCGAACTGGAAAATACCATTATTCGCCTGATACTGATGGCGGAATCCGATGTCATTACGCGGGAAGAATTAGGGATGGTGAATTTGCCTGCCATTGAACAGGGCCAGACAGCGCGTCCTTTTAAAGAACAGGTTTTGTGTGCTGAACGCCAGCTTATTGAACAGATGGTGGAAGAGAATGTGTCCTCGCGGCATATCGCCAAAGCACTGGGGGTGTCACATACCACAGTACTGAATAAAATTCGCAGCTATCAACTGGAGAGTGTGAGTTAAGCGCCGCCAGTGACCGACGGCGCGGTAAACAGATTATTCAATCAGCTTCAATAATGGCGACAGGCACAGCAGGATCCCATACAGCAGGATTAGCCAGGTTTTAGGTCCGCGCTGTTTTTCCAGCTGTGTTACTTTATAGATCAGGAAAAATGGAATAATACACGATACAATCCCGTACAGCGGGCTGCCTAACTGGAAGAACACCAGTACCGATACGCGAAACGATACCCAAATGACCAGAGTGATAACAATAAAGGTACAAATACCCAGGGTAAGCACAAGGGGATTAATTTTCTCGACGTCAATGACACGGCTCAGAACGTTAAGAATAATACCCTTAATCGCCTCATGGAATCCCAGATAAATACCAAAGAAGGCGGTTAATACGGCGAAGATATTTAACACCGTTGAGGTGATATGAATAATTTTCCCAGGAATGACCTGAGCCGCAAGCGCCAGTGCGGAAATATTTTGTTCAAAGGCCGAAACGGCCTCTTCATGGCTAATGGAAAAGGTAAAAGAGAAGGAGAAAAACAGAATGACCACAATCAGTGTAATGTAACTGATACGATGCGTGCGTATTGCCATACGCGTAGCCAGCACCCGATCAGACACCCGCTTGCGGTAGGCGATGTTCATTGGGTTCAACACCTGAATAAATACCGCTGAGAAGAAACAGAATGGGATGGTCAGCAGCACGTCGCGAAAGAAAACCGATGCTTCAGGGAATGCACTGATATTAGCGAAATTCCAGTGCGGAACCATCGCAAAACCAAATACGATGATGATACCCACTTTGACCACCACCATCGGGCCGGAGATTTTGAACAGTAGCTTTTCTCCCCCGGAAGCAATGGCGACCAGCACGGCAAGAATGGCCACTTTGTAGATTATCGACTGAGAAAGATCGGCATCGGTTAAGCCGAAGGTTTTGATATATGAAGCACTGTCGAAAACCACCGATAAAGAATAAATAAATATTCCGTGAATAACCATCAGAAAATAGATGACGCCAAGAAATACGCCCCAGTTTTTGCCCAGATAATGACTTATAATATCTGTGTAGTCATTACAGGTTTCACTTTCTGACAACGTTTTTAGATAAACATCCTGCACAATATAGGTTGCCGGATAGGCAATAATAAAGGCGACAATAAATACCCAAATGCCTGTTAAGCCAATTTGTACCGGCATCAGTACCGTTCCGGCACCAATTGCCATGCCGATGCACAGTAATACCCAGCCAAAATCGTATTTCGTAAAAGGTATTTTCTTTGAGAATGGTACGGCGGTTGCTGTATTGTTGCTTAATTGTAATATATTGTCCTGCATAGAACCCCCTGCCCAAAATACGCGCTCTCCCCGAGCGCGTATAGCCAGACTGTTGTGCCTTGATTCTCAACAACCTGAACCGTTCGGCGTCGGTTCAGGTCGTAATGGTCAGAATGTTGCCTTTCTGATGGCGTGTTCAAGGTCGTTAATAATATCTTCTGGATCTTCAAGACCCACAGAAAGACGGATAAGGCCGTCGGTAATACCTGCTTTAAGCCGTTCCTCTGGCGCAACGGGCGAATGTGTCATAGACGCTGGATGCTGAATGAGGGTTTCGGTATCACCGAGACTGACCGCGAGGAGGCACAATTCTACAGAATTGATCATCCGTCTGCCAGCCTCGAGGCCGCCGACAATTTCGAAGCTGATAATTCCTCCAGGCAGGCTCATCTGCCGCTGACCCAGCTCATACTGCGGGTGCGAAGACAGGCCAGGATAATACACGCGGGTAATGAACGGATGCCCTTCGAGGAAACGGGCGATTTTCAACGCGTTTTCACAATGGCGCTCCATACGAATACCCAGCGTTTTAACCCCGCGCAGCGTTAGCCAGGCGTTGAAAGGACTCATGCAACCGCCGGTGATATCTTTCAGGCCAACAAACCGCGCCTGATCAATAAACTCCTGCTTACCGACAATGATGCCGCCAATCACGTCCCCGTGACCGTTGATATATTTAGTGACGCTGTGCACCACAATGTCCGCGCCCAGTTGTAAAGGTTGCTGGCAGTATGGCGACATAAAGGTGTTATCCACTACCAGCAATGCGCCTTGCTGATGGGCGATGCCGGCCACTGTATCAATGTCGACCAGCGACAGCGTCGGGTTGGCGGGCGTTTCGATATACACCACTTTGGTTTCCGGGCGCATGGCGGCGCGGATTTCTTCAGGTTTTGCCGCATCGACAAAGCTGACGTTAATCCCGAACTTCGGCATACTGTGCGACAAAAACGCGTGGGTGCAGCCGTAAATCGGGCTGGCGGAAACGATATGGTCGCCTTGCTGGCATAACGTCAGCAGCGTTGTGGTGATCGCAGAAACACCGGACGCGGTGGCCAGCCCGGCTTCACCTCTTTCCAGCACCGCCAGCTTTTTCTCCAGTGCATCGGTGGTAGGGTTACCTAAACGCGTATAAATGTACCCGGATTCTTCGAGCGCAAAGCGGGCGGCACCTTGTTCGGCGCTGTCAAAAACAAACGTTGAAGTCTGGAAAATAGGCGTACTAAGCGCGCCAGTTGAAGGGTCGGGTTGTTGCCCCGCGTGAACGATCTGGGTATTGAATCCGTAAGTTCGACAGTCAGACATGATATCTCCTTTGATTCGGAACAGAACAGCTCACAGACAAAGAGCAATCGCTGTGCCAGGAAATCGGCTAATACATATCAATGGGTTATGTCTTTACTGGCATTAATTGTCGGCAGGAATGCTGCCAGCTGGCAAGAATCTTTCCAGCGTACTGGCGAGAAAACGGGTGAAATGCGAAGCGCTACGCAGCAGCTGGCGATTTAACAAAACTAAGGTTCATTTCAGGAAATTTATTTTTCGCCGCATACCAAAGGACAAACTGGTTGAATCCGGTAGAAATTATGACGGACACGGCAGGATCAAGCGATATCATTTTTGGCCTGTTCTGGTTACTGGGCTATCAGTTTTCTCCTCGTTTGGCCGATGCAGGCGGGCAGATAAAACGGCACATTATGGTGCCCTGAATGACCTGGCCCGAACCGCAAGAAGAGCAAAGCCTGCTCAAAAGCGAGCAGGCTCAGGGTTTAGCGAATGGTTTTTGGCGTCATGACGCGCTTTGCCCCGACGTAATGGCGCTGCCAGTAATCTTCGCTCAGAGAGGTGATCTGAATATCGCGACCGGTACGTGGAGACTGAATAAATTTGCCGTTTCCGACGTAGACGCCGACGTGATCCGCACTACCGCGTCCACGGGTACGGAAGAAGACCAGATCGCCACTTTCCAGTTCGCCGCGATCGACGGAGGCTGCGTCACGCAGGTGATACATTTCGTTCGCCGTGCGTGGAATACGGAACTTGACCAGATCTTTATAAGCATAATAAACCAGACCGCTACAATCGAAGCCGGTACGCGGTGAAGAGCCACCCCAGCGGTAAGGTTTGCCTATCTGGCCCATTAATTTATTCATCGCCGTCTTCTGCGCCTTTTGCACCCGCACCTTGTGTGCCTGGGCGATGGTCAGATTTTTTTCACCTTTTACCGTGACGCATTTCGCTTTATGGCCTTTACGGGCTTTCGAGCATTGCTTAGTCAGGGAGCTGGATTGGACTTTAGAAAGCCTGGCGGTTTGGGAAGATGATTTTTTGCTGGTGTTTTTGGCGAGAGTTTTAGTTTTAACGGCTGGCGTTGCTTTTTTCTTTACGGAAGCTGCTGTTTTCTTGCTGGACTTCTTTGTTGAGACAGAACTGGTCTTTTCTTTACTCTTGCTGGTTTTTGCTGCGCTTCTGGTGACGCTTTTCGCCACGTGGGCTTTATGCGCAGCAGCAGGGCGCGTATGCTCCGAGGCATGCGTCAAAGGTGTATACGGCAAGGTAAAAAGCAGAGCACAGAGCGTGATAGAGATTTTTGTTATCCGCGCCACTCGACAATCCCCTGGTAAATGAAGGCACGATGAAGGCCATCATGCCTGCGTATGATTTTTTAGAAACCAGCTGATTCTAATGCATAAGAAACCAAAAAGTTAATAGCCTTTTGCTCTGGTTGCCTTATTTCGCAACCGGACGCAAAAAAATTAACCAATTATCGGCCTGACAAGCGATTTATTGATCGAGGATGGGGCATTTTGAAGATTGGCGTTATTGGGAAAAGTGTTATTCTTAAAACATGTTTAGCCTTTCCCGTGTGGCACAGAATACCCCTGTAAATTTTGGTGTTTTCGGGCGGGGGGGCAACTCGCTACAATGGCAGACTACTGCCGTAAAAAGGTTTGAGGAAGCAAGCAATGAGCACTATCGAAAAAATCCAACGCCAGATCGCAGAGAACCCTATCCTGCTCTATATGAAAGGCTCGCCGAAGCTGCCTAGCTGCGGTTTTTCCGCTCAGGCCGTCCAGGCACTTTCCGCCTGCGGCGAACGTTTCGCCTATGTTGATATTCTGCAAAACCCGGACATCCGTGCAGAATTGCCTAAATACGCTAACTGGCCTACCTTCCCGCAGCTGTGGGTTGACGGCGAGCTGGTAGGTGGCTGCGACATTATTATCGAAATGTATCAGCGCGGCGAACTGCAGACGCTGATCAAAGAAACCGCCGAGAAGTACAAGTCAGAAACGCCGGACGCAGAGTAATCCTCGCCGTTTGACAGAACAAAGAACCAGCCGCTAACGCCGCTGGTTTTTTTTATGAGAAATTCCAGCCGCCTTGCCACGCTTATCCTCAAGTGTTAAAACGTGCCCCCTCACTATAAAGACACAGGAGAAGGGCGTGAATAACACGTCGACCGCGGCCGAGCCGAAGAATAACGCAGATGCGTCAGTCGAAGGGGAGCAGACGCTTAAGCGTGGCCTGCAAAATCGCCATATACAACTTATTGCCCTGGGGGGCGCGATTGGCACCGGCCTGTTCCTCGGCATCGGCCCTGCCATTCAGATGGCTGGCCCTGCGGTGCTGCTCGGCTATGGTGTAGCGGGCATCATCGCCTTTTTGATTATGCGCCAGCTGGGCGAGATGGTAGTGCAGGAGCCGGTTTCGGGATCTTTTGCTCATTTTGCCTATAAATACTGGGGGCCATTTGCCGGGTTCCTTTCGGGCTGGAACTACTGGGTTATGTTCGTGCTGGTGGGGATGGCTGAACTGACCGCCGCCGGGATCTATATGCAGTACTGGTTCCCGGAAGTGCCTACCTGGACCTGGGTGGCCCTTTTCTTTGTGGTTATCAACGCCGCCAATCTCGTGAACGTCCGCCTCTATGGTGAAATGGAGTTCTGGTTTGCCTTAATCAAAGTACTGGCGATTATCGGCATGATTGGCTTTGGCATCTGGCTGCTGGCCTCCGGCCACGGCGGGGAACGAGCGAGTATCGGTAATCTCTGGCAGCACGGCGGATTTCTTGCTACCGGCTGGCACGGGCTTATCCTGTCACTGGCGGTAATCATGTTCTCCTTCGGCGGCCTGGAGCTTATTGGGATCACCGCCGCCGAAGCACGCTCGCCTGAGACGACTATTCCTAAGGCCATCAATCAGGTTGTCTACCGCATTTTGCTGTTCTATATCGGTTCGCTTATTGTCCTGCTGTCGCTTTACCCCTGGCTTGAGATCAAATCCAGCAGCAGCCCTTTCGTGATGATTTTCCACGAGCTGGACAGCAATATTGTAGCCTCGGCGCTTAACTTCGTCATTCTCGTGGCCTCGCTCTCGGTTTACAACAGCGGTGTGTATTCCAACAGCCGAATGCTGTTCGGGCTTTCCCGGCAGCGCAACGCGCCAGCAATACTGGCAAAAGTTAACCGGGGCGGGGTGCCGGTCAACTCGCTGATCCTTTCCGGCGCGATCACCTCTCTGGTAGTGCTGCTTAATTATTTGTTGCCGCACGAAGCCTTTGGTTTGCTGATGGCGTTGGTTGTGGCAACCCTGCTGCTTAACTGGATTATGATCTCGCTGGCACACCTGAAATTCCGCGCGGCCATGCGTCTGCAGGGGCGAGAAACGCGTTTCAGGGCGCTGCTCTACCCGCTGGGAAACTATCTGTGTATCGCTTTTATGCTGATGATTCTGGTGCTGATGTGCAGCATCGACGATATGCGGCTTTCGGCGCTGCTGCTGCCGGTGTGGATTGTTGTTTTGTTTGCCGCATTTAAAATGATGCGGCGCAAGATGGCCTGACCTTTAACTTGAATACACCTTCTGCACTTAATAAAGGCGGAAGGTGTCATAAAACTTAAATAAACAGCAGCGCTGCCATTAAGCATTCCGCTACGGCGGCAAAAGAGATAACCAGTCTGATCGACAATAATGCTGCAAAGGTGACCCAGGACGTGAGCAAACCAGTGCACAATGCGTCTGAATAACGCCATTAAGGTCTACGGCAGTTAATCTTGCTACGCCGGGCCATTACGTCAGGGTGTGTCCGGCAGCTAATTCGGTGTGTTTTACGCTACTATGCTGCCCTTGATTCGCAGGGAAAGGGCAGGAAAATGAGCGTCAGTCGGAAAGGTATGTTGTATGTGTTATTTGCTGCGGTGCTGTGGGGCAGCTCAGGGGTTTGCGCCCAGTACATTATGGAGCAAAGCGCTATCTCATCTGAATCGCTTACCATGCTTCGTTTGCTGTTTTCCGGTTTAATTTTACTGACCCTCTCTTTTATACACGGGGATAAGATCTTTGCGGTGTTCAGACAGCGTCAGGACATTATCTCGCTGCTGGTTTTTACGTTGTTTGGCGCGCTGACGGTTCAGCTTACGTTTCTGCTGACCATCGAAAAATCCAATGCCGCTACGGCAACGATTCTGCAATTTCTTTCGCCGACAATTATCGTGGCGTGGTTTGCGTTAGCCCGTAAGAAGCGTTCCGGTAAGTTTGTTTTTGCCGCGATGGGGACATCATTGCTCGGGACGTTTCTGTTGGTGACCCACGGCGATCCGACCTCCATTTCAATCTCTGTGGGTGCGCTATTCTGGGGTATTGCCTCCGCGTTTGCCGCCGCGTTTTACACCACCTATCCCTCAGGGTTGATTGCGCGCTTTGGCACGCTGCCAATTGTCGGCTGGAGTATGCTGCTGGGCGGGATGATGCTGGTGCCGTTTTATGCAAGCCAGGTCGGGAGCTTTACCGCCTCCGGCGACGTGCTCTTTGCCTTTTTCTATCTTGTGGTTGTGGGAACCGCTATCACCTTTAGTCTCTATCTGACCGGTGCGCAGATGATTGGTGGGCCAAAGGCCAGCATTCTGAGCTGCGCGGAGCCGTTGAGCAGCGCGTTGCTCTCGCTACTGCTGCTGGGCATTACGTTCACGCTGCCGGACTGGCTCGGCACGCTGCTGATTATGTCTTCGGTGATTTTGATTTCGCTGGATTCACGCGGCAAGCTGCAAGGGGATGAGCTTGCAGGTCAAAAAAAAGCCGGGCACTTAGGGTAACCGGCTTTTTCATCTCTTCGCATTTATGCGCCAGGCGCGTCCGGCATCGGCAACGGCCAGCCGCCAAGACGTTTCCAGCGGTTGACGATCTCACAGAATAGCAGGGCGGTTTGCTCGGTGTCATACAGCGCTGAGTGCGCCTGGCTGCTGTCAAACTGCATGCCTGCCGCGATACAGGCTTTTGCCAGCACCGTCTGGCCTAATGCCAGTCCGCTGAGCGCGGCAGTATCAAAGGTGACAAAAGGATGGAACGGGTTGCGTTTCAACGAGGCGCGTTCCGCTGCAGCCATCATAAAACCGTGATCGAAAGTTGCGTTATGCGCCACCATGATAGCCCGGTTACAGCCGGTGTCTTTGATGCCTTTACGCACCATTTTGAAAATGGCGTGCAGCGCTTCGTATTCACTGACTGCGCCACGCAAAGGGTTGTGCGGGTCGATACCGTTGAAGGCCAGCGCTTCCGGCTGGAGAATAGATCCCTCGAAAGGTTCGACATGGAAATGCAGGGTTTCATCCGGGCTCAGCCAGCCATCGGCATCCATCTTCAGGGTGATGGCGGCTACTTCCAGAAGGGCGTCAGTTTTGGCGTTGAAACCCGCGGTTTCAACGTCAATCACAACGGGATAAAAACCACGAAAACGTTCGCACAGGCCATGCAATTGCGTGTTGTCAGACATCAGGATCTCTTAATACGGAAAAGTGCAGCGCGCATTATGGCAAATTTCGAAGGGGGATGCAGTAACGGGCGCAGGATACGCCCGTTAACAGGGTATTAGTTACCCAGACCGCGACCAGCATCTTTGCTTTCAATCAGCTCGATTTTGTAACCGTCCGGATCTTCCACAAAGGCGATCACGGTGGAGCCGCCTTTTACCGGACCCGCTTCGCGAGTCACGTTGCCGCCGCTGTTACGGATACGCTCGCAGGCCTCGGCCGCATTATCCACGCTCAGGGCGATATGGCCATAGGCGTTGCCCGGATCGTAGCTATCTACACCCCAGTTGTAGGTCAGCTCGATAACCGCTTCTTCGGTTTCAGGGCCGTAACCGACAAAGGCGAGTGAGTATTTATATTCCGGGTTTTCGCTGGTACGCAGCAGGGACATGCCCAGCACTTTGGTATAAAAGTCGATGGAGCGTTGCAGGTCGCCAACACGCAGCATGGTGTGAAGTAAGCGCATAAATTCCTCTTAGAATTAAAACGTTTAACAAGCAGGAAACGTTTTTTAAATGTGAGGTAAGTATAGCGGCGATTAAACGCCGCTATCAATGGAAGGTATTACAAAGTTGGGTAATCGGTGTAGCCTTCGGCGCCGCCGCCGTAGAATGACTCCGGACGCTGAGGGTTCAGCTCGGCGTTGCGATGCAGGCGCTCCACCAGATCCGGGTTGGCGATGTAATCGCGGCCAAAAGCAACCGCGTCAATCAGGCCTTTTTCAATCAGGGACTCGGCTTTCTCTGGCGTATAAGCCCCGGCACCGATAATCACGCCGCTGAAACGATCGCGAACTTTCTGGCGGAACGCTTCGCTGTAAGGCTGGCCACCGGCCCAGTCTGGCTCGGACATATGCAGATAGGCGATACCGCGTTTGTTCAGCTCTTCAATCAGATACAGTGCATCGGCTTCTTCGTCCGGGCCGTTGTCGACATTCTGGAAGGTGCCGATAGGCGAAACGCGAATACCAATGCGATCGGCGCTCCACTCTTTGCTTACCGCATCAACAACCTCGAGCACCAGGCGGGCGCGGTTTTCGCGGCTGCCGCCGTACAGATCGGTACGCTTGTTTGACGACGGGGAAAGGAACTGGTGCAGCAGGTAGCCATGAGCGGAATGCAGCTCAACCATGTCAAAACCCGCATCACGAGCGTTGCCTACGGCCTGGCGGAAATCATTAACGATGCCCGGAATTTCTTCGGTTTCCAGGGCGCGGGGCATAGACGTATCGACGCGAATGGCATGGCCGTTTTCATCACGCAGGGAAGTGCGCGTGCCCGCAGAAAGCGCTGATGGTGCGACCGGAGCCTGGCCATCGGGCTGGATGCTGGAGTGGGAGATGCGCCCGGTGTGCCAAAGCTGAACGGCAATGCGGCCTTTTTCGGCATGCACACCCGCGGTGATTTTCTTCCAGGCTTCAATTTGCTCCGGGCTGTGCAGACCCGGCGCGCCTTCGTAGCCTTTAGCCTGCGCGGAAATCTGCGTTGCCTCGCTGATGATAAGCCCGGAGCTTGCACGCTGGCGGTAGTACTCCCCCATCAGCGGGGTAGGAATATCCCCCGGCACTATGCTGCGCAGGCGTGTTAACGGTGCCATAAAGATACGGTTTGGCGTGGTGATTGCGCCGACTTTTAATGGGGTAAATAATTTATCTGCTGACATGGTGCATCCTTAGAGTAGACCGGTCGTCTAGTAATAGAGTAAATAAAAAAGCCTGTCAGGAGACAGGCTCCGCTAGTAAACGATTCACATAAACCAGGGCGCTTTCCATCGGCACCGCGCTTCGTGAAATCTTCGCCTGCAGGCTGGCACCCAGCCACAGAGCATAAATAGTTTGCGCCAGGCTAAACGCATCGCCTTCAATCGCCAGGCTTTTCTCCGCCTGACCCTTTTCCAGCGCATGGGCTAACTGCGCGATAATTTGCGCCGCGCCTTTATCGAGCGCGCCGCGCATATCTTCTGAAAGATCGCATACTTCCGCCGAGAGTTTTACCGTCAGACAGCTGATTAACCGGCTGTGCTGGCAGAAGTAGGTCAGTGCCTGCTGATACCAGTCCAGCAGCTTTTCGCGATAATTCATATCCGGCTGGCAAAAGTGCTGCTGTAATCTGTGGTTATAGGCCTCGTAATAGCGTTCCAGCATCACCACGCCAAACGCCTCTTTTGAGCGGAAATAGTGATAGAAGGAACCTTTCGGCACTTCAGCCGTTTTTAACAGTTCGCTTAAACCCATGCCGGTAAATCCACGTTGCAGACAAAGCTGCTCGCCGGTGGCAAGGAGATGTTCGCGAGTGTCGTGTGCTGGGTTTCTGTTCATCATGCAGAGCACTGTAATAGACCAATCAGTCTAGCGCAAGATGCCGGCGATCGTTTTTTTACGATCGCCGGGCGTTCAGGCTCGACGACAGCCGGCGAGAATATCCATATCTTTTTGATATATCGAACTTTTAATATCCATCATGCCGAGCAGGGTGGAGAAAAGATTATCCTGCGAAACTTCACTGTCCGCCGCTTTTTTCGTCAGACAGTCCGGGTTGAGCGCAAAATTTTGCTGATAGTCTTTTGACAGCCAGAACAGGAAAGGAATATGCGTTTGCTGGGCAGGGGCGAGCATATAAGGCGTGCCGTGCAGATAAATCCCGCTCTCGCCCAGTGATTCACCGTGATCGGACAGGTAAACCAGCGCGGTGTTGAATTTGTCTTCCCGGGCTTTCAACTTGTCGATAGTCCGACTGAGCACATCATCGGTATAGAGAATGCTGTTGTCATAGGTATTGATCAGCGCCTGGCGGTCGCAATCCTGAATCTGATTGCTGTCACAGGTCGGCGTGAATGCGCGGAATTTATCCGGATAACGCTTGTAATACGCCGGACCGTGGCTGCCCATCAGGTGCAGTACAATCACGGAATCACTTTGCAAACCATCCAGCACGTTATCAAGGCGGTAGAGTACCGCATCATCCATGCAGGACTGGTCCTTACACAGGTTGTCGATTTTCCACTGCGTCATATCCGTGTGCGGGATACGGTTACAGGCACCCTTGCAGCCGCCGTCGTTGTCGCGCCACAGAAGATTTACGCCCGCGTGGGCCATGACATCAAGCAGGCCTTCCTGATGGCGAGCCAAATCCGCATCGTACTTGCTGCGAGGCATACCGGAGAACATGCAGGGCACGGAGACGGCGGTTTCTGTCCCGCAGGATGAAGCCTGCGGGAAGTAAACTACGCCCTGTTTTTTAAGTTCAGGATTCGTCTCGCGGGCATAGCCGCCAAGAGAATAGTTTTCCGCGCGTGAAGCTTCCCCCACCACAAGAATCACCACGGTTTTTTTCTGCTGCTGGCTGATTAGCGCGCCTTTTTTAGCATCCTGGCCGACTTTGATCAGAGTCTGGTCGCCCGCGAACCAGCGCTCTTTGCTGTACCGGCTGATGGCGCTGATATAGTTTGCAGGCGTCACCATCTTCACCACGCCTTTATTGTTGCGAAACAGCGAAGCGTAGTCTTTATAAAACACGGATGCGACCAGAATAATCACCAGCATACCTGCCAGGATACACACCAGACGGGTGAGAATGGTATGCCACCAGCGCGCCGTTTTGATTTTAATCGCGGCAAGAAACAGCGCGGGCAATACGCCTGCCAGTGCCAGCCACAGTAAAAGCTGCGGAGTGATGAGCGCCGTAGCCTCCTGCGAGTCCGTTTCAAAGACATTCACCATCATGCTTTTATCTATCACGGCGCCGTAGGTATGCATAAAGTAGTTACTGGCGGCACAGCCCAGAACAAGGACGATCAGCACCGGCTTACGCAGCAGCGGGAGGTTTATCAGACTGAAGATGATAAGCCAGGCGCAGAACAGGACCAGCGGGACGGACGCGGCAAACAGCCAGCCGTGCAGGGAGTCGGGGTGGATAATTTCCCAGCTGCGGCGGATAAAGAGCGCGTTGATAAGCGTAAAGAACAGGGCGCAGCAAAAATTAAATTTCGCATCGTTACATTGTAACTTTTTTGAGAATTCCATAAGGTTCTTAAACTATATTGGTGACTACGCGCAGATTACCCGGCGAAGATTAGGTGAACCTTAATTTGTTGATCGGTGCGCATAATTGCCTGCCGCCCGCTTCGGGCAGTAAATATCAACGCCTTTACTTGCATCCAGGGAACTGTCGGGCTTCAATTGAAGGATGTGAGCAGACGGGGGCGAGATGTGGCAGAGCAGCTTGAGTTTTTCCCAATCCAGAGCCCTTGCCGGGGGATCTGTCAGTCGGATGAACGAGGCTTTTGTCGTGGCTGTATGCGAAGCCGGGACGAGCGATTTAACTGGCAGAAAATGAGCGATGCGCAAAAACAGGACGTGTTACGCCTTTGTCGTCAGCGTTTTTTGCGCAAGTTACGAGCAAACGGTGGCGCTTCACCCGAAGAACCGCAGCAACCCTCACTTTTTTAATTATCCGACCCCGTTATACTTCGCCGCAGAATTTATCCAATTATTGAGGTCAGGCTTTTATGGTACAGCGCATCACGATTTCTCCTCAGGGACCAGAATTTTCACGCCTGGTCATGGGATACTGGCGTTTGATGGAGTGGAACATGTCGCCCCGCCAGCTGGCGGGCTTCATCGAAGAGCATGTTGAACTGGGCATTACCACAGCCGATCACGCCGACATATACGGCGGTTACCAGTGCGAGGAAGCCTTTGGCAACGCGATGCGTCTGGTTCCGCACCTGCGTCAGAAAATGGAAATCGTCACCAAATGTGGCATCGCGACAACCGCCAACCCGGATCATGCGCTTGGTCACTATATTACCGATCGCAGCCATATCATCAGCAGCGCGGAAGCCTCTTTGCAAAAGCTGGCGACGGATTATCTGGATCTGTTGCTGATCCACCGTCCCGATCCGCTGATGGATGCCGATGAAGTGGCTGAAGCTTTCACTCATCTGCATCACAGTGGCAAAGTGCGTCACTTCGGCGTCTCCAACTTTACCCCGGCGCAGTTCGCGCTATTGCAATCGCGTTTGCCGTTTACCCTGGCCACGAACCAGGTTGAGATCTCCCCGGTACATCAGCCCGCCATTCTGGATGGCACACTCGATCAGTGTCAGCAGCTGCGGATACGCCCGATGGCGTGGTCCTGCCTCGGCGGTGGAAGCCTGTTTAACGACGACGCTTTCCAGCCTCTGCGCGACGAGCTGCAAAAGGTAGCGGATGAAACGGGTGCGCAGACCATTGAACAGGTGGTGTATGCCTGGGTGATGCGCCTGCCTTCGCAGCCGCTGCCGATTATCGGCTCCGGCAAAATCGAGCGTGTGCGCTCGGCCATTCACGCTTTATCCCTGGATATGAGCCGCCAGCAGTGGTTCCGCATTCGTAAAGCGGCGCTCGGTTACGACGTGCCTTAATTCCGAAAATGGCCTTCGCCTCCCGGTGAAATTTTAACCTGTGATATGCTTGATGGGTAAAAAACAACCCGGGAGGTTACATGAAGCGTTTTAGTCTGGCATGTCTCGCACTTTTGACCTGTGCCGCAGCGCAGGCGGCGAGCGAAGATGTTGAAATGAATCTCGTCAGTGCACAGGGTGTCGGCCAATCCATTGGCGTGGTCAAAATCACGCAAACCGATAAAGGCCTCGTCTTTTCCCCCGATCTCAAAACCCTTCCGCCCGGTGAGCATGGTTTCCATGTGCACGCTAAGGGAAGCTGTGAACCGGCATTAAAAGAGGGTAAACCTTCAGCGGCAGAAGCAGCAGGGGGGCATTTTGATCCTGAGCACACCGGCAAACATCTGGGGCCGGAAGGCGCAGGTCATCTGGGCGATCTGCCGGTATTAGTGGTGAATAACGACGGTATAGCCACCGAACCCGTCACGGCGCCAAGGCTTAAAACGCTCGACGACGTGAAGGGAAAAGCGCTGATGATTCACGTAGAGGGCGATAACATGTCTGATAGTCCTAAACCTCTGGGCGGCGGCGGAGCACGTTATGCCTGCGGTGTCATCCACTAGCGTCAGTTGCCGCCTGTCAGCGAACCGGCAGGTGGCGCTTGTTCAAGCTGTGACAATGAACAGTACAGCCGCCAGATAATCCCCGCCAGATCCCGTGCCGCTGGGTTATGGTGATGCGCGAGTGTGTCACAGATCTTTTGTAATTCCCGCAATGCTTCTCCCAGCGGGCGCTGTTGGACGCCGCGTTCACTCATTACATCCCGCAGAGTATGAATACAAACATCTCTTACGCTTGAGAGCGGGTCCGAGCGCGTTTCCCAGACGCGTAGCTGCCAGACGACATGCGAGCAGTTCAGCAGCACGACGCCCCAACGCAGCAGCCAGCGACGGGCGAGCTCATCTTTACTGCTGCTTAACTGGCTGATGTGATGGTAAACCAGCGATTCGAACTGGTTTTCGCTGCGCTGCGGCCTGCTGCTGAGCTGATCCACAAAGCCGCGACGCAAAGCGCGTATATGTCGGTGGCTTTTGCGCGTATCCGAGCTTGGGCGCAGTACGGAGAATGCGACCCAGGACAGCGCGACGCCAATGATTTTTGCCAAATTATCGTTGAGAAATTCAGCAAAATCGTAGACCGGTGGGTTGGTGACGGAAATAAACGAGCCCATAAAAACGATCAGCTGGCCCCAAAGTCCTGCGTATTTAGGCTGTTGCTGTTTCAGGAGCTGGAGGGTGGCAAGCAGCGGGAACAAAAACAGCAGGAACTGCCAAAGATCGGTTATCTGCACCATCAGGCCAAACTTCACAAGGAAGCTGAACAGTGACAGCCACAGCAGCGTACGCATCAGCAAGGTCAGGGATCCCAGTGGAGAGGGCACCGACGAATAGAGCACACAGCTGATGGCTGCTAGCGTAAGCGCGCCGCCGGCTGAATCCCACTGCGTACCGATGCCCCAGGCACCGGTAACGATAATGACGCAAAAAGTTCGCAACGCGCTCCAGGCCGCCTCGGCATTATCGGTATGGCGGGCAAGCGAAGGAGTCCTGGGGGGCGTAAGAACGGAAACCGGCGCGGCGCTTTCAAGCTCCCTTAGCCAGCGACTGCCGTCGAGATACAGCCAGCAAAAATAGCGCAGACGGTGCCAGTATGCCTGGTGACGATAATCATCCTGGCTTGTCGGGGCGATTTGCTGCAGCAGCCGGGCGATTTCATATTTATGCGCATCCGGGCGGGCCAGCTCTTTGAACAGGGTGTCAAGGGTTGACCAAAGTTGCGCCGGCGGGTTGGGCCAGTTGAGCAGCATCCGGCGTAAGCCTGAAATCACGCTCGTCAGGCGCAGCTGCTGGTGAAGCAGGTAGTTAAGCAAATTGTTCTGACGACGAAAACGGTAGTGGCTCCAGAAGGCCTGAATACGCAGTAGGTTCATCGTCAGGATCTGGCCGATGACGCCCTCATGCGCGGTACGAATGGCGTCCGTGGTTTCCTGTTTCCACAGCAGGCTCGCGTGCTCAAGCAGCCGCGCGTGCATGTTTTTCAGTGCCTTGAGCAGGGCGGTACCGTCGGAAGTGCTGGGCAGCACCATCATCATAAAACCGCCGCACAATATCCCAATCACCACTTCGCAGACGCGAGCCTGGGCAATATCCCACAGCTCGGTCATTTCAACGGTATTGATGGCAGTGAAGGCGATGATAGCTGCGGTATAGCCTGCCAGCATAAACGCGTAGGCCGCGTTATTCTGAAACTGGCTGGAAACCCAGGTGCAGAGCGCAAGCCAGGCGGCCATAGCCAGGGTAAACAGCCAGGGATCGTTAAGCGTATTACCGGCAATGATCAGCGCCGCAGCGGCACCCATAAAGCTGCCTGCGATGCGGCCAAGACTTTTACTGACCACGCCCCCGACGGTAGGGAAGCTCACCACAGCGGCGGAAGTCATCGCCCAGTAAGGCTCGTCCAGGTTGAGATAATAGGCGAGGGTTAACGCAAGGCACATCGCAATGGCGTTGCGTAGCGCATAGCGCCACTGCCCGCCGGTTGCTTTCCCCCACGGTGAGCGTTGCCACTCAAGCCAGCTCAGTTTCATAGGCGGCTCAGTGCTGAATGGTTACGGTGCAGGTGGTCCCGGAGACCAGCGTCACACCCTGCGGGATACCGTCCAGCCTGATACGGACCGGCACGCGCTGCGCCAGACGGACCCACGGCACGTTGGGTTTTATATCCGGCACCAGATCGCTTTCACTTTCGATGCTCTGATCGTAAATGGCCCGGCCTATGCTTTCAACCTTGCCTGATAGCGGCTGATGGCCGCTGTAGAGAATAATACTGGCCCGATCTCCCGGCTGAATATGGCGCAGCTTTGTCTCTTCGAAGTAGCCCACGACATAAAACGAACTGCTGTCCACGAGGGCGAACACAGGCTGGCCTGTCGTGGCATAGTTTCCGGTCCGGGTAGAAAGATTTGTGATCCAGCCGTCGACCGGCGCGGTGACCGTTGTCTGAGCAATTTGCCACCTGGCCTGGGCAAGCGTAGCCTGCGCGGCTTTTACCGCTGCCTGCGAGGCCTTGACGTTAATATTGGCCGTATCCATATCTTCGGCGGAAATATAGTTACGCGGCAGGTTATGACGGCGTGCCGCCTCGTTGCTGGTTTTTGCCAGCTCGGACTGCGCCTTTGCCAGCTGTGCCTGGGCATTGAGTTCGGCAATGTGGTAAGGCGTGGCGTCCAGGGTAAACAGAACGGTGCCCGCTTTAACGAACTGGTTATCAACCACGTTTAGTTTGGTGATGGTGCCCGACACCTGCGGGGTGATACTGACCTGCTCGGCACGAACCTTCCCGTCTCGCGTCCAGGGAGATTGCATGTAATAATTCCAAAGAAGCCAGCCGGTCACCAGGGCTACGGCGAAAACCAGTAGCGTAGAGAAGTATTTTAACGTTTTAAAATTCATTTGGTTACCATAAAACCAGCATCATAAGAGCGGCGCTTACCGACAGGGTAAACAGCGATAAATCCATCAGCGTGGGGTGCCATATTTCGCCGGAATACATCCAGTCGCGTAATACGCGGTGGAGAAGTAACCAGATAAAAAAGCCCAGCAGCACCGCTTTAAACAGCGGCGGGAAGTAAATGGATGCGCCGAAAACCAAATCCTTGATGGGGAGGCCTGAGGCGATGAAGGCGATACTCACGTCGGATAATCCTTTAAATAGCGGGGATGACTGCCGTTACCCCTTACTTAGCAGTAGTATAACCCTGGCCGGTTAGCTAACATCTCAGAAAGTAAGGGATTTGTTTTTCAAAATTAATTCCTGCACAATAGTCTAAAATCAGTATAATAAGTTAGCAAGCTAATTATAAGGAGATGAAATTGGAAACGCCTCTAGGATCAGATCTGGCCCGCTTAGTGCGTATCTGGCGTGCTCTGATTGACCATCGCCTGAAACCTCTGGAATTGACACAGACGCACTGGGTCACGCTGCATAATATTCATCAGCTGCCGCCCGATCAGTCACAGATTCAGCTGGCCAAAGCGATTGGTATCGAACAGCCCTCACTGGTCAGAACCCTTGATCAGCTCGAAGAGAAAGGTTTGATTTCGCGTCAGACCTGCGCAAACGACCGTCGGGCAAAACGCATCAGGCTCACCGAGCGCGCGACGCCGATCATTACCGAAATGGAAAATGTGATCAATAAAACGCGAGGGGAAATTTTAACCGGCATCAGCCCTGAGGAGCTAAGCCTGTTGATTAACCTGATTGCTCGTCTGGAGCAAAATATTATTGACCTGCAAACGGGGAGCTAAGCCCCGTTCGGCGTTCAGCGAAAAGCCTCACGGCATGATGGGTGGGGCTTTTTTATGGCTTGTCTCCCGGCCATCGCGTGGGAAGGGCGGCCATCAAGGCCCGCCAATAAAAAAGGCCTGCTTAGTATGCAGGCCTTTATCGTTAAGCAACCTCTTAACGTGGGGAAACGGTCAGTTGGTTTCCGCTACCGGCAATCGCTACGCGTTGGCCTGCGGAGAACTGAGTTTTACCTTGTTTCTGCACAACCATAATGCTGTTGCCATCGTCTTTACGGATTTCAAGCTCGACACCCTGAGACTTGTTCACCGCGCCCTGAACCCCCTGGCCTGCCACACCACCGGCAACGGCACCCGCAGCGGTAGCCAGTGAACGACCCGTGCCGCCACCTACGGTATTGCCAAGGAAGCCACCCAGCACGGCACCGCCAATCGCACCAATGACGTTAGTGTCATTCCCGCCCTGAATCTGGACCGGACGCACATGGACCACGGTGCCGTAGGTTACGCTCTGCACCTGCTTGGCATCGGAAGCTTTATACACGTCGCCAGAAAGTGAGCTGTCGTTGACACAACCCGCTAAAGACAAGCCAACTAATGAAACTGCCAGTACACGTGAAAACATTCTGAATCTCCTGTTCATCTGGAAACGCCCAAGCGAGCATCCTTCATGGGGCAATTATAGGGTAATTAGATACAAATTTTCCTGTTAGTTCAGCCCACTGAATGTAAAAATTATACAAACGCTCTTCTTAACACTGTATCAACGGTTATTTTATCAGGCTACGGCAGGAAAGAAACAAAGCTCTGGCTCCCGGTGTTGTTAAAAATTATTAATAAATCATCGTATTGATCCTGAGTTTATGGTGGAGTATTTACCCTAATCGGCGTGGTTTACAGGAGTGACAGATGAAATCTGGGCGTTATATCGGCGTGATGTCGGGCACCAGCCTTGATGGTATAGATGTTGTTTTAGCGGCCATTGATGAACATTTGGTCGTGCAGCTCGCCAGCTACAGTCATCCCATTCCCTTAGCGCTGAAAAATGAAATTTTGGCCATTTGTCAGGGGCAGCAGCTTACCCTTTCTCAGCTTGGCCAGCTTGATACCCGCCTCGGTAAGCTTTTTGCCCAGGCCGTGCAGACGTTGATGACAAATCAGGGGCTGACGCGGGCCGACGTCACCGCCATTGGCTGTCACGGGCAAACCGTATGGCATGAACCCCAGGGCGATGCGCCGCACACGATGCAAATCGGCGATAACAACCAGATTGTCGCGCTGACAGGCGTGACCGTGGTGGGTGATTTTCGCCGCCGCGATATGGCCCTTGGCGGGCAAGGTGCACCGCTGGTTCCGGCGTTCCATCATGCGCTTCTTGCGCACCCGACTGAACGCAGGATGGTCCTCAACATTGGCGGCATCGCCAATCTCTCCTTGTTGATCCCAGACCACGCAGTAAAGGGCTATGATACCGGGCCAGGCAATATGCTGATGGATGCCTGGATCTGGCGTCAGAAAGGCAGGCCTTATGATAAAGATGCTGAGTGGGCGTGCGAAGGCAAAGTTATTCTTCCTCTGTTGCAGCAAATGCTCAGCGACCCTTATTTTGCCGCACCGGCACCGAAAAGTACCGGCAGGGAATATTTTAACTACGGCTGGCTGGAACGTCAGCTCGCCGCTTTCCCTGGGCTTGCGGGGGAAGATGTACAGGCGACCATAACCGAACTTACGGCGGTAACTATCGCCGAGCAGGTGCTGCTCAGCGGCGGCTGTGAACGGCTGATGGTGTGCGGCGGCGGCAGCCGTAATCCGCTGCTGATGGCCCGTCTGGCAGGCCTGCTGCCGGGCATCGAAGTGGGGACAACTGACGAGGCGGGGATTGATGGCGATGACATGGAAGCGCTGGCGTTTGCGTGGCTTGCGTTTCGCACCCTGTCGGGTCTGCCGGGTAATTTACCCTCGGTGACCGGGGCGCGTGACGCTTCCGTGCTCGGCGCTATTTTCCCCGCTAACCCACTGCATAATCAGAGTTAGCTTAAATAAAACTGCGTCGTAAATCGGTAAACTGAGGGACAAAAGGAGGAGATAGTGCCTCCAGGGAAAAAGACCTTCAGGATAAGCAGATGAAAAAAATACTCGTTGCCTCGCTGACATTGTTACTGACCAGCTGCAGCTACTATAACTCGTTCGTTGAACGGATGCAGACCGACACTTTAGAGTATCAGTGTGACGAAAAACCGCTGACGGTGAAGCTCAATAACCAGAAGCAAAGGGTGAATTTTGTTTACGACAACGATTATCTGTCGCTCACCCAGGGGATCTCAGCTTCCGGCGCTCGCTATACCGATGGTGTCTATGTCTTCTGGTCGAAAGGCGACAGCGCTACCGTGTACCGCAAAGACACTATTGTGCTGAATAATTGCCAGCTGCAAAATCCTCAACGTTGAGATTTCCTCAGGTGGAGCGCACAATAGCTCTACCTGAGGATAGCCTGACGTAACGCCATGTCTGATAACGACTCTTTGCAGCAAATCGCGCACCTGCGGCGCGAATACACCAAAGGTGGCCTGCGCCGCCGGGATCTAACGGATAACCCGCTCGCGCTCTTCGAACGCTGGCTGGGCCAGGCCTGTGAGGCAAAGCTTGCCGATCCCACGGCCATGGTGGTGGCAACGGTAGATGAACACGGCCAGCCTTTTCAGCGCATTGTTCTGCTCAAGCATTTTGACGAGCGGGGCCTGGTGTTTTACACCAATCTTGGCTCGCGCAAAGCGCACCATCTGGAAACTAACCCTCGTATCAGCCTGCACTTCCCGTGGCATATGCTCGACAGGCAGGTGATGGTGCAGGGCACGGCAGAGCGCCTGTCCACGCTTGAAGTCATGAAATACTTCCACAGTCGCCCGCGCGACAGTCAGATTGGCGCGTGGGTATCAAAACAATCCAGCCGCATTTCCGCGCGCGGGATACTCGAAAGCAAATTCCTCGAACTGAAGCAGAAATTCCAGCAGGGCGACATTCCGCTGCCGAGCTTCTGGGGCGGTTACCGGGTGGCCATTGAACAGATGGAATTCTGGCAGGGCGGTGAACATCGTCTTCACGATCGCTTTTTATACCAGCGCGAAGGCGAGGCCTGGAAAATTGATCGTCTGGCCCCGTAACGTCGAGTAATTATTGCGTTAAGCGCTGGCACTCCTTGGGCTGGCGTTTTATTCTATGCCCCCTAAGAAATGAACGCATTTCGCCAAGAGGCGAAAAGCCGTGTACCGGCAAAGGTGCAGTCGTATATACATGGAGAATTTGATGGCAAGCATCAATTTGATAAAACAATTGCAAGAGCGGGGCCTGGTGGCTCAGGTAACGGATGAGGAAGCGTTAGCGCAACGTTTGGCGCAGGGGCCAATCGCGCTCTATTGCGGCTTCGATCCTACCGCTGACAGCTTGCACTTGGGCCATCTGGTTCCACTGCTTTGTCTGAAACGTTTCCAGGAAGCCGGCCATAAGCCTGTGGCTCTGGTAGGCGGCGCGACGGGTCTTATCGGCGATCCAAGCTTTAAAGCCGTTGAGCGCAAGCTAAACACCGAAGATACCGTGCAGGAGTGGGTGGAAAAAATCCGCCGTCAGGTCGCACCTTTCCTTGATTTTGACTGTGGCGAAAACTCGGCGATTGCCGCCAATAACTACGACTGGTTTGGCGGCATGAACGTGCTGACCTTCCTGCGTGATATTGGTAAGCACTTCTCTGTTAACCAGATGATCAACAAAGAAGCCGTCAAACAGCGTCTGAACCGTGACGATGTGGGCATCTCCTTTACCGAGTTCTCCTACAACCTGCTGCAGGGCTACGATTTTGCCTGCCTGAATAAGCTGCACGGCGTGGTGCTGCAAATCGGCGGTTCCGACCAGTGGGGGAACATCACCTCCGGTATCGACCTGACCCGCCGCCTGCATCAGCAGCAGGCCTTCGGTCTGACCGTGCCGCTGATCACTAAATCCGATGGTACTAAGTTCGGTAAAACCGAAGGCGGCGCGGTATGGCTCGATCCGAAGAAAACCAGCCCGTACAAATTCTACCAGTTCTGGATCAACACCGCCGATGCGGACGTATATCGCTTCCTGAAGTTCTTCACCTTTATGAGCCTGGATGCGATCAATGCGCTGGAAGAAGAAGATAAAAACAGCGGCAGCGCGCCTCGCGCTCAGTACGTGCTGGCCGAGCAGGTTACCCGTCTTGTGCACGGTGAAGAAGGTCTGGAGGCGGCTAAACGCATCACCAGCAGCCTGTTTAACGGCAACCTGAGCGACCTGACCGAGGCCGACTTTGCCCAGCTGGCGCAGGATGGTGTCCCTATGGTTGAGCTGGAACGCGGCGCCGATCTGCAACAGGCGCTGGTCGATTCTGAACTCCAGCCGTCTCGCGGCCAGGCCCGTAAGACCATCGCGCAGAATGCAATCACCATCAATGGTGAGAAGCAGACGGATCCGGAATACACCTTTGCCGAGGGCGATATTCTGTTCAACCGCTACACCCTGCTGCGCCGGGGCAAGAAAAACTACTGTCTGGTATGCTGGAAGTAAGTCAATAAGACCGGAAGGGCGTGGGATAGCAATCCACGCCCTTTATTTTTGCCACAAACACAACGGCGGTTGTTCCATCGGGGTAGAGAAATGAAAAACATCCTGGCTATCCAGTCTCATGTGGTATTCGGACACGCGGGCAACAGCGCCGCCGAATTCCCGATGCGTCGACTGGGCGCCAACGTCTGGCCGCTGAACACGGTGCAGTTCTCCAACCACACCCAGTACGGGAAGTGGACCGGCAGCGTGATGCCAGCCAGCCACCTGAGCGATATCGTGCAGGGCATAGCCGACATTGGTCAGCTGGAGCGCTGTGATGCGGTGTTAAGCGGTTATCTCGGCTCTGCGGAGCAGGGCGAGCACATTCTGTCGATAGTGCGGAAGGTGAAGGCGGCCAATCCACAGGCGAAATATTTCTGCGATCCGGTGATGGGTCACCCGGAAAAGGGCTGTATCGTTGCCCCGGGCGTGGCTGAATTCCATACGCGCAATGCGATGCCTGCCAGCGATATTATCGCGCCGAATCTTATTGAACTGGAAATACTGAGTGGTCACGCGGTGAATTCCATTGAAGAAGCCGTCAGCACCGCGCGCGAGCTGCTTGCGCAGGGGCCGCAAATCGTGCTGGTTAAACACCTGGCCCGGGCGGGCTATCAGCAGGATCGTTTTGAAATGCTGCTGGTCACCGCCGAGGAAGCCTGGCACATCCATCGTCCGCTGGTGGACTTTGGTGAGCGGCAGCCTGTGGGCGTGGGCGATGTCACAAGCGGTCTGCTGCTGGTGAAATTGCTGCAGGGCGCGACGCTGCGAGAAGCGCTGGAGCACGTTACCGCCGCCGTGTACGACGTCATGGTCATGACCAAAAAGATGAATGAGTACGAGCTTCAGCTGGTGGCGGCCCAGGAGGGTATTGCGAAGCCGGAACACTATTTTACTGCCGTAAAACTCTGATAAAAAGCGGACGGGCTGTGCGCCTGTCCGCCTTATGAATCGTTCCCGCGTAACTTCCTTTCTGATTTCTCAGGCCAGCTTCTCTTTGGGTTTAGCGAATGACTTAATGGCGTCTATCGGCCCCATACCGCTTAGGGTAAATATCGACAGCACAGTAAAGCACAGCGCGACCAGCCCCAGCACCAGATACGCGCCCTGGAAGCCGACTTTGTCGTACATGTAACCGGCAAAAACAGACATAAAGATCATCGCCAGCTGTTTGAAGAAACAGAAGCACACCAGATAAATGGTGGCTGAGAAGCGCACTTCAAACTGGCTGGTGATGTATTTAAAGCAGCCAACATTCAGGAACGGGATCTCGAACATATGCAGCGTTTTGAGGACGATGACCTCAAGCGGCGTAGAGGCAAAGGAAGAGCCGATAATACGCACCGACATAATCATCCCGGCCAGCAGCAGGGCGTTTTTGCCGCCGATGCGGTTCACAATAAGCGGGGCGAAGAACATGATGCTGGCGTTAAGCAGTTCGCCCAGCGTGGTGACATAGCCAAAGACCCGCGTGCCGCTCTGGTTTGAGTCAAAGAATGAAGTAAAGAAATTAGCAAACTGCTGATCGAACACATCATAGGTACAGGATACGCCCACTACGTACAGCGAAAGGAACCACAGCTTGCGATTTCTCAGCAGCTCAACCGCCAGGCGAAAGCTGAACGGTGAGTGGTTAGCACCCAGCGAGTTTGCCACTTCCGCTGAGGGCTGGGTTTCGGGTCTGGCGATAAACAGCAGTACGGCGAGGATAACCGCGCAACCGGAGCCGAGCCAGAAGACAAACTGGTTATTAATGGTAAACATGATGCCGACAATCGAGGCACACAGCGCCCAGCCGATGCAACCAAACAGACGTGCCCGGCCAAACTCAAATGAGCTGCGACGGCTTACCTTCTCAATGTAGGCTTCAATGGCCGGTGCGCCACCGTTATAAATAAAGCCGAGATAAATCCCGCCCACAATGGAGCCGAGCAGAATGTTGATTTGCAGCAGCGGGCCGAAGACATAAATAAAGAACGGGGCGAACATCACCAGCATGCCGGTGATGATCCACAGCAGGTGTTTACGCAGGCCTAGCTTGTCGGACAGCAGGCCAAAGATCGGCTGAAAAAGCAGCGAGAAAAACGAAATACAGGCGAAGATAATCCCGGTGTCGCTTTTGCTGATGTGGTTAATGTCGTGCAGCCAGATAGGGAAAAACGGGAAGTAGGCACCCATGATGAAGAAGTAGAAGAAAAAGAACAGCCCGAACATCCAGAAATTCGTGTTTTTCAGGTAGTACATGATGTTTATCCTCAGGGTAAGAGCAGGGCAGACAGGCCAGGTCTGCCCGGGCAAAAGCTCAGGGCTTAACGTCGCGCCCAGCGCACTGCATAGTGGTATTTTTGTTTTTCAAGCAGGTATTCCGGTGAGACGCTCGGGCTCCAGGAATCATCTCCGCCGACCCCCATATGGAAACCGTCGATGTTCAGCCAGCTCCCTGGTTCGGCAGATAACAGATGCCGATGGGAGGTTTCCCGGAGCTGCTGCTGGCTGTAGCGGCTGATATTGAAATGGAAATTCCCTTGCCACAGGTTTTCGCCATACTCCAGGCGCGTAGTGCCACAGCGCAACCCATTCTCCGTCGGGAAAACATACGGCGTGTACATTTCTTCCAGCGGCAGCCGCCATCTGTCAAACCGCGCAGAGAGTTGGCGGTCGGGATAGTTTTCGTGCGGCCCCAACCCCTGCCAGCTGACCTCCTGCTCAATCTCCGCCAGCTGGCAGGTTAGCCCGATACGCGCCGGGGCGGGTGTGCCGAACGCGACATCCACATCCACGGTGATATGCAGCTCGCCCTGGCTATCAATGCGGTAGTCTTTGCGGCTGATGAATAAGGTTTTACCGCTAAACATCCAGCGGTGAGCCGTGCGCACCAGTACTTCATGCGCAAGCGCCTGTGCCTCACAGTGCAGTAGCTCCTCTGTCAGCTCATACATGCCCGCCGCTTTCCAGCGCTCAACCCAGGCGTTCGGGTCGATACGCGTTGCTTCGCTGACGCCAATATCGTTATCGAGCGGGGCGCGGGTGAACTGATCGGCGAGGGGGGTAAGCAGCGTTGCTTTATCGTTATGCCACCATTGCTCCAGCAGGCCAGTTGCCCGGCTGAAACGCCAGCGATGGTCAGGCAGGTGGATGTCAAAGCTGTCGTCACTGACGTTAAGCCGCGGCGCTTGTGCGGGGGCGGCTTTCTTCGGTAAAGTCAGGTCGCCTGCCAGCTGCCACTGATCCCAGGCGCAGATATGCCCGGCCTCTGACCAGGCTGTTGCTTCCCTCTGCTGGACCTGCACCGTAAGCCATATCTCGCCACCGGCAGCGGTTTCTGGCAAAGCATCCAGGATGACGGTTTGTTTCCCTTGCGCCGGAATCTCCAGCAGCGCTTCGCCGCTCGCCAGTTCCCGCCCGTCCTGTTTTACCGACCAGAGGAGGCATTCGTTATCGGTTACGCGGAACAGATATTCGCTGGTGATTTCAAGCTTCAGCGGCGTCTCGCGCAGTAAAACGAACTGGAAGAACTGCTGCGCGCGCTGAGCTTCAAAAAGCGCCGGGTGAGGCGTACGGTCGGCAAAGACCAGGCCGTTCATGCAGAACTGGCGATCGTTAGGCTTGTCGCCAAAATCCCCGCCGTAGGCGCTAAATGGCTGGCCGTTTTCATCGTGTTTGATCAGCGACTGATCCACCCAGTCCCAGACGAAGCCGCCCTGAAGTTTCGGGTACTGGCGGAATGCGGCCCAGTATTTATGGAACCCGCCGAAACTGTTGCCCATCGCATGAGCGTATTCACACAGAATTAACGGACGGTTCTCATCCGGCATACCGATCCATTTTTTAATTGACCACTTGGGCACCTGTGGGAAGGGCTGATCCTGGTCGACACGGGCATACATCGGGCAAATAATGTCCGTTGCCGCGCTGATTGCGCCGCCGCCTTCATACTGCACACCGCGACTCGGGTC
>CAMLJN010000004.1 GCA_946480445.1 uncultured Buttiauxella sp. | reverse complement strand
AGTTAACCGCGCGGATAAGCCCTGCGGGTTATCCGTCTGGATAAGAGTATTGATCCATATATAGCTCATGTAAAGCAAAATTAGCCCTTTCTTTTGTATTTATAGGCGATCAAGGCATTAAGACGCTAAATGGCAATACATTTCAACAACTTATGTGGTAAAGAAAATGAGTAAGCAAAAAGAAAACAAATTTGCTATTGAGGGTGAGGGAAAAGAAAGTTTTCGCCAGCGCCTTGAAAGCCTGATTGGAAACAGAAGTGTAAGAAGCGCGGCACAAGCCTGGAACCTTCCCCCATCGACAATTAACAACTACCTACATAAGGGAACTGAACCCGCACTCAAAGTCGCCTTGGCGATAGCCAAAGCTGAGAGAGTAAGTCTGGAGTGGTTAGCAACTGGACTAAATAAAGTTGACTGGGCTACAAATAGCACGGGGGATGTGAGTGATCCTCTCAAATTTACATGGCAAATGATCTATGAATCACTTAGTAAAGAAGATGCCGAAGCCTTGATTAGGCTGATCCACAAGGACGGGGCCAGAGGCATTCTGTCCTCGGCTGGAACTGGCGAGGACATCGATACCACCTTGCTTCTTTTGCCTAAAGAGGAAAAGGAACGCCTATTAGCATTGCATGAGGCTAAAAAAGGGGCATCTGAAGGTAGTGAAGTGAGCAGCACGGATAGCCTAGCTCAGGAAGCTAAGCGAGCAGGTTAGATCAGGAAAGTGTAGGCAGCTACTTGTTGTCAGATGTAATGCAAATTTTTTATGAGGTTATTGAGTTCGGCCAACTTTCTTAGCCGCCTGCTCAAACGGAAAGCAAAAACGATTTAAACGCTATTCAAACACACTCAAGTAACAATCATTCGAGTATCAAATACCGTTCAAAAAAATCAGTTTTCAGTCATTTTTTCGCAGCGAGTATCAAACCCCAGATTTCGACCAATGCCGCGCCAGTCAAAGGTTGTCGGCTTGCTTGAGGTATGTCCGAGTAGTATCAAAATGATTTCTCCCCCACATTCACCCAGCGCGCTGACCGCAGAAGCGGGAACCGTTACGACCCAGTTACCGGAAGCATCGGTGATGGCGGTATAGTTCACGCCGTTTAGCGTGACGGTAATCGCTGTGTTGGCCGGCTGGTTACTGGTGCCAGACAGCAGCAGATCCGCCCCTTTTTCCAGGGCGTTGATCACATCATCAGAAGCGATAGTATTGATAGCGACCTGCGGGGCATCCAGTACCACGTCCAGCTTGTGAGACGCAGAGTTGCTGTTGCCCGCTTTATCAGTCAGCGTTGCGCTGATGGTATAGTCGCCGTTTGCCAGCGCGCCCACATCAGCCGCCGGAACCCCAAGGCTCCAGTTCCCCGCCGCATCAAGCACAGTGGTATAACTTTTGCCGTTCAGCGTAATGGTTACGATATCGCCTGCCTGCGCGCCCGTGCTGCTACCAGAGATAATCAGCGCCTGAGCATGTTCGACCAGGTTGATAATATCGTCGCCCGCCACAGTGTTGATCTGGAGCTGCGGAACGGTGGTATCGACCAGAATGCTGCTGTCGGTGGACGCCGGGTTGCCCGCTTTGTCTGTCACCGATGCGCTGATCATTGCGCTGCCATCCGCAATGCCTGCCAGATCCGCCGCCGGAACGTCCAGCGTCCAGCTACCGTTGGCCTGCACCGTTGTGGTGTAGTCTTTACCGTTGAACTGCACGGTCACCGTCTGACCCGCCTGCGCATTTGTTGTGCCGCTGATGGTCAGATCGGCTTTAGCCTCCTGCGCGTTGAGGATATTGTCGTCGCTGACGGTATTGATGTTGACGGTCGGTGCGGTGGCGTCCACGCTGTATTCATGGCCCGCCGTAGCGCCGTTGCCGTTCACGTTGGTCACGCTGACCTGCACGCTGGCACTGCCCTCTTTCAGCCCGGCCAGATCCGCCGCCGGAACGGTGTACGTCCAGTTGCCGTCCGCGTCCACTTTCGCGGTGTAGGCTTTGCCCCCGAAG
This sequence comes from uncultured Buttiauxella sp., assembly GCA_946480445.1. GTDB lineage: Bacteria > Pseudomonadota > Gammaproteobacteria > Enterobacterales > Enterobacteriaceae > Dryocola. The sequence goes on along the minus strand of CAMLJN010000004.1, from coordinate 205,504 downwards.
GTGATGCTGACGGTCTGCCCTTCTTCCACATTGCTTGTGGTGCCGGACAGCACCAGGTCTACCCCTTTCTCCGCCGCGTTAAGCACGTTGTCGGCCGTCACAGAGTTGATGCTCACCGCCACCGGCGCGAGATCAACATCCACCTGCGTGCCAATGCTCACCGGATTACCGGAAGGATCTTTGGCGCTGGCGTTGATCGTCAGATTGCCGTCTGCCCACTGGGAAACTTCGTCTGCCGGAATCGCCGCCTGCCAGGTGCCGTCGGCCTGAACAGTGGCCGGATAGTCTTTCCCCATAATGGTGAGGGTAACCGTGCTACCCGGTGCGACGTCGGTGCTGGAGCCGGAGATAATCAGGTTCTGACCGTGTTCGATGATATTGATCACGTCATCGCCTGCAACGGTGTCAATCCGCAGCCCCGGCAGCTCGGCATCAATGGTGAAATCGAGAGAAGAAGACCCCGTGTTGCCGTGAGCGTTGGTTACGCTTGCGACAGCGGTAAGCTCCCCGTTACCCAGCCCGTTAAGGACACTTTCAGGCAGATTAAGACGCCAGGAGAGATCGCTCTGGACGGTGGTATTCCAGCTTACGCCGCCGATGACGATGGTGACGGTGTCGCCTGCCGCCGCGTTGCTCACTTTACCGCTGAGGGTCTGACCCGCCGCCACTTCTTCCGCATTGATGATGTTGTCGCCCGCCACGGTATTGATCGTCACGACCGGCAAAGAGCTGTCCACCGTAACGGTGTGGCTTGCTGATGCGCTGTTGCCAATGTTATCAGTCACGCTGGCCGTTACCCTGTAAAGGGCCTCACCCAGGGCGCTGACCGCCGAAGCAGGCACCGTTGCGCTCCAGTTGCCGGAAGCGTCCGTGAGGGCGGTATAATGCAAACCGTTTAGCGTAACGGTGATAACAGTCCCTTCCGGCTGATTGCTGGTCCCCGTAAGCAGCAGATCGGTGCCTTTTTCGGTGGCGTTAATAACGTCATCCACGGCGATTGTCGACAGGGCTATTTCCGGATCGACGGTGTTCACAATAACTTCCAGTGAGTCACCTCCGGTGTTGCCGGAGCGATCGGTAACCGTGACCGTGACGGTATGCTTACCGTCGGCCATCCCCTGAACAATGTTTGCCGGTAAGCCCAGGCTCCAGTTGCCGGAGGCATCGACCACCGTTGTGTACAGCATGTCATCAATGGTAATGGTGACAATGTCGCCTGCGGCGGCGCCGGTAACAGAGCCACTTAATACCTGCGCTTGCTCGTGCGCGCTATGGTTAATTGTGTTGCTGTTGGTGACGAACTCATTGATGATAACCACGGGCACCGTGGCATCTACCATGCCCATATGATCGACACTGGCCGCGTTACCCGCGACGTCGCTAACGCTTGCGGTGACCAGAACTTCACCGTCAGCCAGCGCGCCGATGTCGTCCGCCGGTACAACAAGGCTCCAGGTGCCATCACTCTGCACGGTTGTCTGGTAAGTCTTGTCGTTAAGCTTAACGGTGACAGTCTGCCCAGCCTCGGCGTCGCTCATCCCGCTGAGAGTAAGATCCTGCTTCGCTTCAGCGGCGTTAATGATGTTGTCTGCGGTCAGATTATCGAGAGTAATAACCGGCGCCTGCGTATCGACGGAGATGAGATGCGAGGCATCAGCGCCGTTACCGCTGACGTTGGTGACGCTCACGGTAATTTGCGCGCGGCCATCACTTAAGTTTTGCAGCGCCGTTGCCGGCACATTCAGGCTCCAGCTACCGTCGGCCTGGACCTGAGTGGTGAAGGTTTGATCGGCAAATTTCACCACCACCGTTTGACCCGCTTCCACCCCCAGCGTCTTGCCGGATAACGTCAGGCTTTCGCCTTTTTCCGCCGCATTAATTCTGTCATCGCCGGATACGGTATTGATACTCACCGCGACGTCTTTAAGATCCAGCTCAATGGCATGTTCGGCTGAAACCGGGTTATTCCACGCATCGCTGGCGCTGGCCTGAATGTCAACCTCGCCCTTCGGCCAGTTTTTCAGATCATCGGACGAGACACCAATCTGCCAGTCGCCGTTGGCAGCAACGGCGGTGGTATAGTCGATATTGTTGATGCGCACGGTGATCACCGTGCCCGGCGCAAGATGGCTGCTGGAGCCGCTGATAGTCAGATCCTGCTGCTGTTCAATGGCGTTGATGACGTCATCGCCAGAGATAACATTGATACGCATACCCGGCAGCGAGGCGTTGATATTCACGTCCCGCTCGCCGGTGCCTGTATTACCGTGACCGTTGGTGACGGATGCGGTAAAGGTCAGATCGCCATCGCCAAATGCTTTTAAATCTGCTGAAGGGATCGAGACGCTCCAGGTCAGGTCGCTGCCTACGGTCGCGGTGTAGCTTTTTCCCCCTGCGGTGACAGTAACTTTATCGCCCTGAACAGCACCGATAACACGGCCGCTAAGCGTTTGATCTATTTGAGTCTCGGCGTTATTGACGAGGTTATCCCCGGCGAAGGTATGGATCACCACCTGCGGGTTAACGGTATCGACCAGCAGGTTACCGCCTGCGGAACCGCTGTTGCCCACGCTGTCCGTTCCGCTCACCGTTACCGTATAAAGACCGTTGCCGAGATTCAGCACATCGGTCACCGGTACCAGCACGGACCACGCGCCGTTTGCCACGGTAGCCGTATAATCCACATGGTTAAGAGTGACGGTTACGGTACTGCCGTCGGGCAACGTGCTGGTGCCATTCAGGGCCAGAGGCTGCATGGCTTCCTGCGCGTTAAGCACGTTATCCTGGCTAATGGTATCGAGGGTAAACTCCGGCGGGATGCCGCTCAGCGTGATGTTATGCGTCGCGCTGCCGGTGTTTCCCGCAGCGTCGGTCACGGAGACGGAAATCGTGTGGCCGCCCTCGCCCAGTGTTTTCAGGAGTGATGATGGAACACCCACGCTCCAGCTGCCGTCTGCCTGTACGACGCCGGTAAAGGTGCTGCCGCCAAGTGTTACGGTCACAACATCACCCGCAGCAGCGCCCTGCGCGCGCCCGGAAACGATTTGTGCCTCGCTCTGCTCGTGGGCGTTGAGGATGTTATCTTCCCCGACGGTGTTGACGGTAACGACAGGTGCCGTCGTATCAACACTGAAATCGGCGGTGGTAGAACTGCTGTTGCCCGCTTTATCGCTGACAGTGGCGCTCAGGGTGTAGTCACCGTCTGCCAGAGCTTTGACCTGATCTGCACTGAGGGTGAGCTGCCAGGTGCCGTCACCGCCGACTTTGGCGGTCAGCGTTTGGCCGTTGAGCACTAGCGTGACCGTCTGGCCCGCTTCGGCATTCGTTTTCCCGCTAACGACCAGGGGAGCGTTATGCTCCGCGGCATTGATAATATTGTCCTGGGCAAGGGTGTCTACTGACAGCGTCGGCGCATGGGTGTCAACATGAAGAGTCTGACTCCCCGTCACGGTATTCCCGGCGGCGTCTTTACCGGTGACGGTCACCGTCCAGTTTCCGTCACCGAGCACTTTGGCATCGGCTACCGGGACATTGACCGTCCACGCTCCGCCAGCCCCCACTTCCGCGCTGTAGGATTTGCCGTTTAATTTGACGGTCAGCGTGGTGCCTTCAGCAAGATTACGGCTTGTGCCGGACAGCGCAAAGCCTGCGGACTGTTCGCTGGCATTAATGACATTATCCCCTGCGGTAGTCGCAAGTGTGATGACAGCTTCCTGAGTGGCAACGGTTACCGTGATATTGCCCGCAGCAGTCGTTTCGCTGCCGTTAATCTGCACGACGGACCAGGTATGCTGGCCGTCGGTTTGGGTCGGAAGCTTAACGGTCCAGGTACCGTTGCTGCCCACCATGGTGCTGGCAATGGTGCTACCGCTGGCATCTTTAATCTGAATGGTGGCACCTGGCTGACCTGTGCCGCTGAAGGTCGGCGTGTTATCGTCCGTGATGTCCTTCGCCCCAAGGACGCCTTGTTTATCACCCTGCTTGTCGCTTAGCAGAAACGTTGGTGTCGCACTTTTCACCTCTTTGGTGTTGTCGATAACCTGCGTTTTTGTCTCGCCGCCGCCGTCGTGTGCCAGCAAGGCTCCAAGCGCACCGCCGCCCAGCGCCGCGCCAGCAATCCATCCCCATGGGGCATCGCTCAGGGCGCCACCTTGCTCAAGGAAGGGTTCAATACTGGTTATCGGGGCCGCCTGCGCGCTCAGCTCCACCGAAGCTATGCCCGCGCTCTCGCCCGCCTGCGCGAACGTAATGTGTGTCAGCCCTTGCTCATCGCTGAACACCAGTTCAGAAGATTGTTGCGTCTCCGGATCTTCAAGGAAATAGCCGTTGCAGCGTATAACGCTGCCGTCTTTCATATAAATGAGCAGGTCTTTACCCTGACGAACATAGCTCGACACGTCCTGAGCCGAACCGTGGATTTCAATAACGCTGGGTGCTGAAACGGAAATAGCAAGGTTCCCTTCAGCGTTGAGCACCGTTTTTTCTGCCGTCTTACGAATAATGACATCAACTAATTTTGATTTACTCATTTTATTCTCCATGCCGGAAATGCATCCTGAAAATTTTTCCACCTGTGGGTGTGACTGTCCCTGGGAAAGACACCCATATATTGATAGCCAGCTAAAAACTGTTTACTGCGTTATTATTTATCCAAGGTCGGGTAGCGTAGTGGCCGCATTCTTTGGTATCCCTATTAAAGGCAATAAGTTATCGGTGGCGGTTGCATAATTAATAGCCGCCGTCCAACTGTCATACTCAGCCATTATTTTTGATGAGGTTGCCTGCCAGACATCCTGCTCTACGCTCAGCAAATCGTTAATGCTTCTTTTGCTTAGGGTGTATTCATTTTTATAAACCTGACGCGTCCGTTCAGCGTTAGCGATCTGTTTTATCCCAACCGCCAGACGCCCCCTGGCGCCGGCCCAGTCAGCCATTGCAACAGAAGCCTTTTGCAGCACGTCAAAACGGGCCTGATCCACCTGAGAAGAGGCCATTGCACGCGCCCCTTCAGCCTGTCGTACGCGGGCTGTAACCGCCCCACCCTGATAAATCGGGGCATCAATGCTCAACTGAATCTGATCGTCCCAGTACGCCCGGTTATCAGACTGATAGCGTGTGCGCCCGCCTTTCAGGCTCAGCGTCGGCATATGCTGCGACTTCGCACGCTCCACCGCATACTGGCTGGATGACTCCATCGACCGGGCGGCCATAACGGATGGGATAAGCGTGTAATCAATGTTGTCCAGCGACTCACGCTGAACTTCAAGCGCGGCAGGCAGCGGCTCGAAGCGGCTTGCATCCATGCCTGTAAGTACCGCCAGCCGTGCTCTGACACTATTTAATGCCGCATCATATTGCTCAAGCGTTGCGCGCATACCGTCAATGCGGGTTTGGGTTTGTAGCTCGTCCGATGTGGAGCTTAGGCCTGCGGTGGCGCGCAGATGCGCAAGGCGCTGAACATTTTCCAGCGCGGTAATATTGTCACGCGCGGCGCGGCTAAGTTCGGTGTAGCGCTTAACTTCGACATAGCCGAGTGCGGTTTTTTCAGCTACGTCTGAAAGCGTGGCCATTAACTGATAGCGATAGCTGTCTCGCTGGGCCGTTGATTGATTAATAGCGCTGGTTGTTTTACCAAAATCGTATACCAGCTGACTGACGCTTAACCCCCAGGCCGCAGAGTTTTTCAGCGAGCCACTGGAGTCGGTCGTCTGGCTGTGACCGGCATTACCGGAAAGCGAGATTTGCGGCATCCAGCCACTTTTCGCCTCATCAATTTGCGCCTGACCGATACCCATTTGCGCAGCCTGTTGATTAATGGAGGGATCGCGATTAAACGCAAAAAGAATCGTATCCTTGAGCGAAGTAGAGACGACTTTCGCCGTACCTGGTGGGCTGGTGTAGGCCGAGGCAGCAGCGTAAAAAGCCGTCCCTAAAAATAAAATTAATGCTACTGATAATCGCAAAAAATTCATGTGACCCATGAATTAACTCCTTGCTTTCAGACATGGCTCTCCGGGGAGCAATCCATTTACTCCTTTCCCTGAGAGATAAATATATTTTTTATCCAGCAGCCCATCGCACATAAACCTAATATGAAATGAGGAAAATGAGCTGAATCGCCAGTTCTATGTTGCAGGGCTCACGAAATCAAGGCCATCGACATCGTCCTGTCGTTTCGTAAATCAGCTTCCAAATAAGAACGAAATTTCCTAAAAATGACGGTCACCTATTGTTATTTGATATTAATTGATGAGGAGCATAACAAAGTGTGATGAAGGCAACTATACCCACAATGTTAATAAGTGGTTAAAAATATAGGTGTGGATGAGGTTTACAGACATTATTAAAAATATCTTTTTTTTAACATCATAATGAAATGCATTGATATATAAGGAATTATTTTCTGTTTTTTTGTGCACATTTTTGAGTTAATCAAGCCGCGAACCTAACACAAAGATTTTCAAATATTTGTCAATTTAAGCAAAATTAGCCAGAAATTTCTTACGCAGCCGCTATAGGTTAAAAAACCAAAATCAATCAATTTATCAAAATAATCTACTTAATTACCAACAAAACAAAGAACACAATGCAGCACAAAATACAAATAATAGATTTCCATAAAAAAATAACTTTACGAAAAGCGCACATTCAATCGCCAGAAAAGAAGGAACTTTCTTAGTCATTTCCCACAGTTACCCACCCGAAGTCTGGGGGATAAAATATGCAGCCAACTGGCAGTAATTATGACACTTGTTAATAGTTCTTTTCGTGATAATTCACCTCAACAACGGCTGGCAGGACGCGGTCTGCCCCCTGCAAATATGCGTGAGGGGATAAGACAGAGTTCACAAAATGAAGGATGCAGCGGCAAAACACTATCCGCCCGGTAGAGCTCGGTGCTATTTTGTCCGGAACGTTCTGACCCCATCTGGATCCTGGTTAATTACATTCCTTTCAAGTCATGACATTGTGAGCAGGTAAAATGATCAAGTGGCCCTGGAAAGCAAATGATGTTTCTTCTGTCTCCACTTTGCCGTGGGAGCAGGCTTTATCCATCCCGCTTCTGGCAGGACTGACTTCTGTTGAACAGCAAAAACTCATCCACCTGGCCCAGCGCTTTTTACAACAAAAAAGACTGGTGGCGCTAAATGGTTTCGAGCTCGACGATTTAAAAAGCGCCCGTATTGCCCTGCTGTTCTGCCTGCCCGTGATGGAACTGGGCATTGAGTGGCTGGATGGCTTTCATGAGGTCCTTCTTTATCCAGCCCCCTTTGTGGTCGATGACGAATGGCAGGATGAGATTGGTCTGGTGCATAGCCAGCGCATGGTGCAGTCCGGACAAAGCTGGCAACAGGGGCCGGTGGTGCTGAACTGGCTGGACATACAGGACTCCTTCGATTCTTCCGGCTTTAATCTGATCGTGCACGAAGTGGCTCACAAGCTGGATATGCGCAATGGTGACCGGGCGAGCGGCATTCCTTTGATTGCGCTGCGCGACGTTGCAGCATGGGAACAGGATCTTTATGCCGCGATGAATAACATTCAGGACGAAATTGATATGGTGGGGGAAAATGCCGCCAGCATTGATGCCTACGCCGCGACAGAGCCAGCGGAATGTTTTGCTGTGCTTTCCGAGTATTTCTTTAGCGCGCCAGAGCTTTTCGCCCCGCGCTTTCCGTCGCTTTACCAGCGCTTTCGCCTGTTTTACGGCCAGGATCCGCTCCAGCGCCTGCACCGTAGCGAAAACCCTGGCGCTCAGCGCGGTAATACGGTGCATTAAATCAACAAACTGATTTTAATTTGCTCATTCGAATCAATGCGTTATTTTACCCATTGACTCTTTTTAAACGTAAGGCTACTATTCGCCTCGTTCACACGATTCCTCTGTAGTTCAGTCGGTAGAACGGCGGACTGTTAATCCGTATGTCACTGGTTCGAGTCCAGTCAGAGGAGCCAAATTTAAAAAGCCGCTTAAGTTTCCTTAAGCGGCTTTTTGCTTTTAGCATAAATATCACGATGCCTTCTCAATATCCCTCCGCATCGGGAACACTGAGAGAGTGGTTATCTTCCGCCAGCCTGGTTAGGACTACCTTAGGAAACATTAATCATTATCCCATGGTGCCCGTTTCCATCTGTCTGCCATGAAATCTATAAATACACTAAGCCTACGGGGAACAGGCTCTCGCCGCGCCCGGACAACACTGATCTGAGACGTGTTTGCTTCCCAAGTAGGCAGAACTCTGCAAAGTTTCCCGGCTCTCAACTCATCATGAATATCCCAGGTTTCTCGCAGAGAAATGCCAAGCCCCGCCAGGCACCAGGCATGCAATACGTCTCCATTATCACTGATAAGGTTGCCGGTAACGCTGATACTTCTTTCATGACCAACTGTACGTAATGTCCATGAATTGTATAAAAAACCCGGGTAAGAAAATACTAAGCAGTTGTGATCTAAAAGATCTTCCGGTCGCTCAATAGGTGGATGATTTTTCAGATATTCGGGCGATGCGATGAGAATACGTTTGTTATTTGCTATTTTTCTGGCCAGCAGGCGAGAATCAGCCAGATACCCCATGCGAATAGCCAGATCGAAATCACCACTGTAAAGATCCTGGATGTGGTCAGATAACCTTAAATCAAAGTCCACCCCTGGATGCTCCTGGCAGAATGCTGCGATCGCGGGAGCAACATATTTTCGGCCAAACGGTGCGGGTGCAGTCAAACGAATATTTCCGCTTATTTCCTCACTACCTCCCCGGGAAAGCTCCTTCACCTCATCCAAAATGGCCAATGCTACGCGGACCCTCTCAGCAATAGCTCTGCCCTCGTCTGTAATACGAAGATTACGGGTGTTTCTTTCAAATAATGTAGTGCCAAGCGCAGTTTCCAACCTGGCTATCTGCTTGCTAACCATCTTAGGGAGTATTTGCAGGTCTCGCGCTGTGGCTGAGAAATTATTTCTGTCGACGACGTGCAAAAAGACTTCAAGATCGTCATTTCTTAAGTTTATTTTGTTCATTTTGAAGTAAGTGTTTGTCTACATGAGTCTCTTTAAAGGATAAATAGATTGTTCCACAATAAGATTCAATATGACAAGTCTGTCATATTGCATGCCTTAAGAAGAATTTTACTTTAAACCCCATTGTAGAGGAAATTAAGATGTCAAATCGTATCCTGTTAATATTGACCAGCCATGACCGTTAAGGCGCGGTGAAGAATAATGATGCCTTTATTGGCCTCTATTGGCCTCTATTGAAAATGAAAGAGCCTGAGTTATGAAAGAACGCATGCCTTTTGTTATATATGTCTTTGCACTCTGCGCTTTTGCTTTGGGATTCACTGAGTTTGTCACGATCGGCCTGGTTTCCAGGATATCAGCTGATCTGCATATCGGTGTTAGCCATGTAGGTACAGCGGTAACAGCCTACGCACTGGGTGCCGTAATCGGTGCTCCGGGATTAACAGCATTAGCAACACAATGGCCTCGTAAAAGACTGTTACTTGTTGCCATGGGCCTGTTTACAGTCGGCAATGGTATCGTCGGTGTGTCTGAGTCACTAATGCCAATGTTGATTGCACGATTCGCTTCTGGTTTGGGGCACGGAGTGTTTCTTGCTGTTGCTTCAAGTGTGGCAATCCAACTTGCAGGACGCCATCGTGCTGGCGCCGCTGTTTCTGTCGTTTTTGGAGGTCTTACAGTTGCGCTGGCGTTGGGCGTGCCACTTGCTACCTATATCGGTAGTCTGTTGAGTTGGCAGTCTATATTCATGGCAGTAACGGCTAGTGGAGCGATCGGGTTCATTGGATTGGCAATGCTGATGCCCGCGGATCAGAATGATCCCTCCTTGAATGCAAAAGCCATGGATGGTTTAAAAGCCATGTTCAACCCACTACTGCTTGCAGGAGCCGGAATAACAGTTTTGGCTTATGCTGGATCTTTTGCTCTGTATACGTATATTTCGCCGATTCTACTTCAGGTAACGCATGTTGACGATCGTACGAGCAGTTTATTCATGTTGGTATACGGCGTGATGGCTGCTATCGGAAATGTCTGGGGTGGCCGCTTGACCGATAAACAAGGCGCAGACCGGGCTGTGATGACAGTGCTTATTGGTCTGGCGATCGTTCTCTTCGCGATGTGGTTCTCTGTCTCATCCTCGATGTTTATGGCATTGTTTATTGGCCTGCTTGGAGCATTGACCTACGCGGCGGTCCCCCCAATGCAAGCAAGAGTTATCGTGTTATCTCATATACATGCCCCCGAAGCTCCAGCTGTGGCAGCAGGACTGAATATTGCCGGTTTTAACGGAGGAATTGCATTAGGATCGCTACTAGGAGGTGTAGCACTGGATGTTATTGGTCTCACAAGTCCTACGTGGGTTGGAGGCGGAGTTGTCATTATTGGTATTTTGTGGATGTTATTACAAGTAAATTCTAATTAAAGATGCACCACGTTCGATTACATCTTATAGCGCACATAGTATTTAAAATGGCTCAGTGAACACAAAATCACTGAGCCATTTCATTTCACCTCTTTTACAATGTTACAAAATGAATTTTATCAGGTGATATTCCGTAAACAGCTGTATGGCAATAGAGAGTATGAAACGTCGTTCACTAGCCAGAGCGCTGCTCCGTGAGAAGAGCGATGATGAAATCATTTCTATGCCTCTAAAACAACGCACAGAGGGTGCACTTGAACTTCAACGTGCTGTTGAACGCAATCTTGAACAACTGTCAGAACTTTCTTTCGCGCGCAAATCCCGACTTAACACACCACGCCGTAAGATCTCACCTTAAGACTGCGCTTATCACCCTCATGGTAGGGGTTAATACAGATTAAAGCAGGTAAACTTATTGAGGTATTGAAAGACTTTTCCGGCATCACCCGCCCACTTTCCTTGGTATATTCTCCCTCCCGACATCGCCCACCAAAGATAGATGCTCTATTATACGTATTTGGTATCGACCCGTCCGATATCTTTCCACCTTAATATAAGCGAGATCTATTTCAGTTCTTTAATGCTGTTCACATTTCAGTATCTTCACCATCATTACACTCAGGTTTAACTTGTCAAATTGGACGGCATAAACTCTTCAGGATAGCGCGATCCAGCTATTTTATAACCTGACAGGATTCCCTCAAGCTCTGCCAACTGCTCCCGGGAAAATGTTATATCTGCCGCTTTAATATTGTCATCCAGATAGTGGGCCGTGCGGGTGCCTGGAATAGGAATAACCCCCACCTCATTGTTCATTACCCATGCCAGTGCGAGCTGTGCAGGCGTTATCCCGAGGCGCTGTGCAAATGCCGTGATTTCAGCAACAATATTATTATTATCCTGAAGATTATTCCCCATAAAACGAGGCAGATGACGGCGAGAATCATCTTCAGCGAGCGAGTTCAGATCCTGTAATTTTCCGCTCAGTAATCCTCTGCTAATCGGGCTATATGCCACAACGGATATACCCAGTTGCTTGCATATCGCCAGAACACCGTTCTTTTCAATATCGCGAGTTAATAATGAATACTCCATCTGCACCGCGCTTAGACCAAATTCTCCAGCTGAGAGTTGCTGTAGAAACTCATGAGCAAAGCGGATTGTTTCAGCATTCACTTCTGATAGCCCGATGGCGCCAATATCGCCACCAACTTTTAGCTGGTACAGGGTATGCATAGCTTCCCTTAGTGAATCCTGTTCCTGAATCACGCGATGCAGGTAATAAAGATCAATGTGTCTGCCGAGCCTTTCCTTACTCCCGGCAAAACATTGCCTGATATACTCCCCGCTATTATTGATCTCACGGTGCCAGGGATTATTCACGTCACGAACGATCCCACATTTCGTGGCCACAACAATTTCTTTATCAGGATAATGCTGCAATACCCTTCCGACCAGTTTTTCGTTATGACCATAACCATACATATCCGCGGTATCAAAAAAATTAACACCGCCTTCAACGGCACGATGCAGTATTTTCTCCGCGTCACTCTCGGCGGTGGGGCCATAAAACTCCGACAGGCCCATGCAGCCATAGCCTTGCGCGGTAATCGAGACAGAGGAATATCCGAGTTTACTTTTTCTCATAATATTATTTAACCTGTGGTTTGAAGGGACTTTCATCCTACGCTCAGGATGTTTTGGCTTAAAATGAATAAAATCTATGGAGTGATAACCAAAGGTTATCACTCTCTTTCCCCCATACTGAAACCGGAAATTTCAGGCGTGATTGTGAATGACTCCACGGCTAAATGGCCTTCTCGGCAGAGAATCTCTATGAAAAAACCCGCTTAAGTATTCTTAAACGGGTTTTGTGTTTTTGCGAGCTATCCTTTTCATTTATGAGGACAGCAAATTGGTTTATTGCGCAACCGCAGCCAGACGGAACACCTTCACCATTTCGCGCAGGTACTGTGCCTGTTCGTTAAGCGAAACGGCTGCCGCCACCGATTGTTCAACAAGCGCTGAGTTTTGTTGGGTTGTGGTGTCAATCATGCCAATGGCCGTATTAATTTGCGAGATCCCCTCAGTCTGTTCCTGGCTTGCCAGTTTAATATCACTGAGAATACCGTCCATCTCCTGCACGTTTCTAACCATGCCGTTTATCTGCTGATTTGCTATTTCCACCAGCTCCATCCCTTCACGGGCCTGCGAGGTTGAGTTCTCGATCAGGCTGCGGATATCGTTGGCGGACGAAGCACTTTTTTGCGCAAGCTGACGCACTTCTCCTGCAACCACGGCAAAGCCACGTCCATGCTCCCCGGCGCGTGCTGCTTCAACAGCAGCATTCAGAGCGAGGATATTCGTCTGGAAGGCGATAGAATCAATCAGGTTAATGATGTCAGACATACGGTTTGACGTGTCGTTAATCAGGCGCATTTTACTGGTAACCTGCGACATCATTTGTCCGTTTTTCTTCACCACGTCCGCGGCATCAGCCGAAAGGCCTGAGGCTACGTTGGTATGATCGTAGGTATTTTTAACCGTTGAGGTTATCTGTTCCATCGAGGCAGCCGTTTCCTCAACGGAACTGGCCTGCTCTTCAGTACGCGCAGCCAGGTCCTGGTTACCGGCCATAATCTGCGCCGCAGCGGTAGAAATGTTTTCCGATCCTCTCTGGACCTCGCGCACAATTTCCTGCAGACGAACCTTCATAGCCATTAGCGCACTGAGCAGCACACCCGTTTCGTCGCGGCGGTGAGTATCAACACTGCCTGTTAAATCGCCGTCAGCAATGTCCTGAGCAAAAGCAACGGCCTGCCCCAACGGACGAGTGATGGATCGGACAATAAACCAACCCATTGCCGCCGCCAGAATGATGCTCATCAGGGTGATTAAAATCACCAGCGCACGATTAGTGTGGTAGCTCTCCTCAACCTCGCCACCCGCCGCGTTCGTCTGGTCATTCTGGATAGCGATCAGCGCCATCACTTTCTCTTTATACTTTTCCTGTACCTCCACCGTAGTGGTCATCATCTCATTAAACGCAGCGGCCCGATCGTCACTCTCTATAGCCTTTAGAATGCGAAAACGTGAATCAAGAAATTCCTGGCGGGCAGCCGCTATTTCTTCCAGCGCCCGGCGGGAAGGCTCGTCATGGCGTGCCTCACTTAGCGTATTTAGCAGGCCTGTTATACGCGCACTGATCTCTTTAAGCCGCACTTCGGATGCTTCGCGAAATGTTCCTTTATCATCAAGCAACATCAACTGCTGAATATTGACAAAATCATTGAAATTGTCGATGAGTTCATTGGCTTTTACCGTGATTGGGTAATCATCAGCGATAATTTTTTGCATGCCGCTATTTGCCTTACTCAGGCTGAGCAAAGAAAGGCTGGCACTTAATATCATCAGCACGATAAAGAAGGTAAAAGCTATGATTAATTTGGTGCGAATTTTTACATCATGTAAAAGCATTTCTACTCCCTCGGGGCTAATGTATGGCTGTCGATGAAGGCCACCGCCTGCGGCGCGCCACAGAAGTGAACAAAATGCAGGCGAAATTCGGATGCCTTCACTAAACCTATCGGACGGAGTAAAAGTAACTTTATGAATTTGATCGTTTTTTTGTAAAGCTGATTATTTTTTGATAGCTGTGATCTATCGGTTTTCTTTGATTGATCAGTTATTGGGGATATTGTGCGTTTTTGCCGCCTGTCTGTATTTTGTAAATAAATAAAGCGCCCACCGCATATTCCCAGGGTTCAGGAAGATAGAATGGACGCCTCGGGCTTTATTTAATAAATCATTAACAATATACTCTCAAAATAGTTACACAATGGCCAGAGCTAGATTTGGAAGTCGATAACGACCTCATCAGGCTCAAGGGCAAGGCGCTTAATTTCATCTACAGAGAGTTCAGGATTACAGAGTTCAATAAACCGCCAGACATAATTCCGCTGCAATTGTCCACGTTTCAGCCCCAGCCATACCGTATTGGCGTCGAAAAGATGCCGGGTATCCAGGCGAACCAGACTCCCCTCTTCACCGCTGGCCTGATCGGCCACCAGCCCAATCCCCAATCCCAGCTCAACGTAAGTTTTCACCACATCCGAATCCTGCGCGCTAAGCACCACGTCCGGTGACAGACCACGGCGTGAAAAGGCTTCATCAATACGGGAACGGCCAGTGATGCCCTGTCGGTAGGTAATCAGCGGCCAGCGGCTGATATCATCGAGCGTAAGCGGACTGGCATGAATGAGCGGATGTCCCTTAGGCACAAGTAAGCTGTGATACCAGCGGAACCAGGGATATGCGACAAGCGTGGGATCGTTACTGAGCCGTTCGCTGGCAATACCGACGTCGGCCGTACCGCTATGCAAAAGAGCTTCAATTTCCTGCGGCGTACCCTGAATTAATTCCAGCCGGACTTCCGGGAAAAGTGAACGGAAGGCCTTAATAACCGAGGGAAGGCTGTAACGAGCCTGAGTATGTGTGGTGGCAATTGTCAGTACACCGCTGGCATCGTTAGTAAAGAGATCGGCCAGCCGCCTGACATTGCTGGCTTCATTAAGAATGCGTTCAGCAATCACCAGCAGCGCCTTACCGGGTTCCGTCATACCTAATAACCGTTTGCCACGGCGGATGAAAATCTCGATGCCAAGCTCTTCTTCCAGCTCGCGGATATGCCTGCTGACACCTGATTGCGAGGTAAAAAGCATGTTGGCGACTTCGGTGAGGTTATAGTCCCGCCGCGCCGCCTCACGGATTATTTTAAGTTGCTGGAAATTCACGTTACCCCCGGAGCATGACTGTTCTTTACACCATTGTTAAAGTCACAGCGTCTGGGGAACAAATAATAAAAACCAGCAACTTATTCTTTTTAGCAATAAGCGAGCGTCAGCCGACCAGCTGTAGCTCCCTGCTTTCGTGCGCAGGCCTCGTCACCAGAGTCATAAGGATCTCTTTTACCGCCTGTGCCTGGGGCGTCAGCGGCAAACGGGCAGAGACATTCACGGACAGCGGCAGGTTGAGGGAGGGACTGGTAATACGTGCCATCCACCCATTTGCTGAGGCCATCAGCGAACGTGCTGCGGATTCAGGCAGCACCGTCACCCCCATACCGCTGGCGATGGCGGCTGTTAGCGTAGAAATAGACTCGATCTCGCCGATGATTTTTGCCGTCAGGCGACGCAGAGAGAACGCTTCGTCCACTCGCTTACGTACGGCGCTGTAGTCACGCGGCAGGAAAAGGTTCATTTCGGCTACCGCAGCAAGATCGACTGTCTGACCCGGGCAGTCACGGATGCCGACCAGAAACAGTTCCTCTTTGAGCAACGGCTGGCTGAGGATTCCGGCCGTCGGCGTGCGGTCGTACAGCACGGCCATATCAAGCTGGCCGCTCAACAGCTTGTCATTAAGGGAAGACCCGCTGTTTTCATGCAGGTAGACCGTCACATCCGGCAGTTCCGCACGGACGGCCTGCAGAAGAGGCATTGTCACCGCCGATGCGGCCGTGCCGGGAGCCAGACCAATCGAGACCTGCCCGCCAGTCGTCTGCCCAACGTTACCGACGGCCAGCTGTGCCTGCTCGCACTGACGTAAAATCGTTCGTGCATGGCTGTAGAGGATTTTCCCCGCTTCGGTAGGGGTCACACCGCGCTTGGTGCGGATAAGCAGCTGTTGACTCAGTTCTCCTTCAAGGGTTGCGACCTGCTGGCTTAGCGCAGGCTGAGCTATATGCAGCACCTCAGCGGCCTGGGTCAGGCTACCGATATCAACGATTTTTACGAAGTACTTCAGCCGTCTTAAATTCATTTTGCCTCCTTCACGGAATGCCAGGGCCAGTTTTGGCAGAAATGTCACAGAAGGAATTGCAAGATGCTTGCCACTTTTTCTCAACGTCTGACCAGTAGCGCTAACCGACAGGATTTTAAGAGAAACTTATCTTTAAAGAGTTTTGATAAGTAAAACACCGGTTTGCTTATGCCCCATAAGAGGTACACGCGCACCATATCGGTGCGCGTGCTGAGGTAAGCCGGTTACAGGCTGCTCCACCAGAGACGAAGCTTCATCCCCCAATAGCTCGTCCAGCCGGTTGTCGAAGAAACCATTTCACCTTTATAAAGGACAACTAGCGTCGGCGTGACATTAATCTGCCAGCTCCCGGACAGCGCCCCCTGCTCATCGTTGATAACCGGTAACGCGACTTTTTTCTTCTCAAGCCAGCCTGCAACTCGCTGCTCGTCCCCTGAACGCAGGGCAACGGTCATCACGTTCGCTCCTTCTGCCGCCAGACGCGCCACATCCGGCGTGGTAAAGCGACAAACGCCGCACCAGCTGGCCCAGAAATAGAGCAGCAGCGGACGCTCCTCGCTCAGTGAGCCCAGCGTGACGGTGCTGCCATCCAGCGTACGCAGCGGCGCGCTATCAAATGTTGCAGGCAGCTGCGGCGCTCGCCACCCGTCGAGGAGTAAAAGGACGGCAGACAGAAGCAGTAACAACACCAGCCCTTCACGCCCCCAGCGGCGCAGCTTACTTCGCATCGGCCTGCTCCAGCTTCTCTTTCACCAGCCCCTCAAGCGTTTCCCACGGCACGGCTCCTGCCAGCATGGTGTCGCCGACAATGGTGGCAGGTGTGCCTTCCACACCGGTCACTCGTGCAAGCTGCAGATTAAGACTCAGCGTTTCCATGCTTTTCTCATCCGGAGTGACCGCCGTCGCCCCGCTCTTTTTCACCGCAGTCTCAATGGTGGCGGCGGTGTGATAGCCTTTTTTCGACATCAGCGTCTGGTGCAGGGCCAGAAACTGCTCAGGGTGTTCGCGCCAGGTAGTCAGCGCCACCCGGGCGGCAAGAGACGAGGTTTCACCTCTGAACGGCAGAGGCTTGATAACGATCGCCACATCGGGATAGTTTTTCACAATTTTCTCAAGCATCGGGTCCAGCTGCTTGCAGAAAGAACAGTTATAGTCGGTGAAGGAGACAAGCGTCAGTTTTGGTGCAGCAGAGCCGATACGCGGGCTTAGCGGATCCTGAAACAGCGCCTGATAGATAAGCTGCTGCATCTCTTCTTCTTTATCAGACTGCTGCGGGGCGGCAACCGCGCTGAAAGACAGCAGTAACGTCAACAGAACTGTCATGACCTTTTTCATTTTGATTCTTCTCCTTTCGCCTCAGCGAGGGTTCTAAGCACGGCATCGCGGGATAACAGCGTCGATAGCGCCTGCCCTTGTGGTAAGCCGGGGCCATAAATCTGGTTGTAAGGCACGGCGACCTGGCCGCGCTGCTTCAGGAAGTCAGCGATCTCTTTAGAGGGCAATGTCCAGTCTCCGCGCAACGCCACCACATCCGGCGCCTGTAATGCTTTCTGCACGTCATCGCTGGAGAGCACATTTAATTTATTGATTTTACAGGTGATACACCAATCGGCCGTGACATCAACAAATACGGTTTTGTTTTGCGCCAGCGCGTTCTGAATGGCTTCTTCGCTAAGGGGTTGCCAGGCGATACGTTCGTCGCTGGCATGCTGCGTCGCAGAGCTAAAGTGGGCGGGTAATAAGCTCACCAGCCACAGCGCAGAACCCAGCATCATGACGGCAAGTATTTTCCGCAGCCAGTTCATCCATCGGCCAGGGCGCGGTAATCGCAACGCAAGCCCCGGACGCAGCGCAATCAGCAGCCACGGCAGACTCATGCCCAACCCTAACGCAAGAAAAAGCCCCCACAGCACCGGGAGTGGAGCCGCAAGCGCCACCGCCACCGCCGTGCCAAGAAACGGAGCGCTGCATGGCGTGGCAAGCAGCGTCGCCAGTGCCCCCTGCCAGAAATGCCCGGCCATACCGTTGCCGCCGTGCGTAGCAAGCCTGGTCGTCAGCCCGGACGGCAGCCGCACGTCAAACAGGCCAAAAAGATTAAGGCTGAACAACGCCATCACCAGCGCCATAAAACCGATAAACCACACATTCTGGAACTGAATCCCCCAGCCGAGCGCCTGATTGGTCAGGCGCAGGACGGTCATCAGCAATGCAAGCGCCATAAAGGAGACAATGATCCCCGCCACCGAGGCGAGAAACTGCTGCCGGATAACGCGTCGATCCTGCTGCTGAACCAGAAGGATAGACCCAAGCTTCATGCCAAGCACCGGCAGCACGCAGGGCATAAGGTTAAGAATAAAACCGCCCAGCAGCGCGAACAGAACAACCTGCCAGAGCACAAAATTATCCGTCTGCCCGGGCACAGCCGCAGCCTCGGTAATCGTTACGCTGCTTTGTTGCGCTATGCCGCGGTCCGCCAGCACCAGGGAAAGCGTACGTCCGCGTAAATCTGGCCCGGCACCGTCCCACCCGTCGCTGGTTGGGATAGTCGCCCACAGCGTTTTTCCATCAAGCTTAAAAGAAGGCTTACCAAAGCTCGTCTCCTCCGGCGCGTCCAGGTAAAGCTCTGGTTTCTGCCAGCCAGCAGCGCGCGTTGCTTTTACCACCAATTCGCCGGCCCGATAGCCAGCGTCAAGGCTATCGGTCAGCCCATCCGGACGGGGCACTTTGGCCATCGCCTGCGCGTAGTCATAGGCAAAGGTTTCCTCTCCGGCATCAGGTGTAATCTCGAAGGGATAATCAGTCAGCAGGCAAACGTCTTTGCACGTTGATAGTGTCAGCACGCCTGTAATTTTACCCGGCGACGGTACGCCAGAAAGCGCCATGGGGATAGTGACCTGGTTGTGATAACCCTGTGTCGTGATACCTGCCACATCGAAACGCTGTGGCGCAGGCCAGAACCATTCGGCAGATCGTAACGGGGATTTCCAGTCAACTGACGGCGCTACGCCGCCTTCACCAGGTGAACGCCAGTAGGTTTTCCACCCTTCTTCCAGCTTCACATCCAACAGAAGTCTGGTTTCCCCGCTATCCGTTTTATCGGCGCGCAGCCGTACGCTGGCGTGGTCGTTATCGGCGGAACGCAGCCAGCCGGACTCTGCGGCCCAGGATACGGGCAGCCACAGCAGTAAGAGACAGAACAACGCCTGTCTGAAAAGACTCAACATATTTTTTCTCCGTAAATGAATTAATTAACTGTTATCACAGTCGGTTTTCATTCACGAAAGACGCAAAATCGGAGATGGACTCTGAGGGTGGGCGACGAAAAGGCGCGAACAGGCGTGATTGACGAACGCGTCGTCAGCACGGGAGCAAGGAGCGTCAGTAGCAATGCGAAGGCGAACAGTACGCCTTCGAACAGGACAGGCGGGGCCGCAAGCAGCGACTTAGCACTGAGTTCACAAGGGGTCACCGGCGATGCGTCATCCACCTCTGCGGAGCTAGACTGTACGGCGGCATGGGTTGAAACGCTGTTCATTTGCAAAGCATGGAATCCCGCCATGCGCTGCGCGGTGCATACCAACACCACCAGACACGCCAGGAATAAAAACCATTTTGCTAAATGCTTGCGTTTAAACATGCGCCCTCTCTTACTTGAACCGCCTATCTTAGCCAGTCGCCGCCGTTTGGCAACCTCCGGGCTGTAAAGATATGTCTTTGCATCACAGGACTATCCTTTGCTTGTTTTATCAGCAAACGAACAAAAACAACGATTTCAGGCTTTGACAAGGCACAGAGGGCTCGCTAATATGCGCCCCGTTCACACGATTCCTCTGTAGTTCAGTCGGTAGAACGGCGGACTGTTAATCCGTATGTCACTGGTTCGAGTCCAGTCAGAGGAGCCAAATTTAAGAAGCCTGCTCAGGAAACTGAGCGGGCTTTTTGTTTATGCCGCCTTAAAGCAGGAAGCACAATGCTTACCTGCCCAATAAGACTGCATTCTCTCGACCAGGCTTAGCGGAATCCGCAGGCCTGTCTATTCTATTAAGCCTCGATCGCCTGTAACGGAACGAGTTTCAGCGGCTGGGCCAGCAGGTCATCCATCTGCTGCACAAATGCCTGGAAATGTGGCAGCGCAATATGCGCGTCCAGCGCCTGCTGGTTTCGCCAGGATTCCCGCATATAGAAGGTGTCTGGCTCTTCTTTTAGCTGAAAAAGCGCGTAATCCAGGCACCCAGCTTCTTCGCGGGTAGGTTTAATCAGCGCCTTCAGAGCGCTTTTTAAATTATTTTCCTTTCCGGCTTTGGCTTTCAGCACCGCGATAATCGTCAGGATCTCGTTCGTCGCCATCTTTAAAACCCCTCCAGTACGATTTTGCCCACGGCCCGGTTAGTTTCGAGCAGCTCATGTGCACGCCTGAGGTTTGCCGCATTGATTTTGCCGTAGTGCTCGCCAAGCGTAGTTTTGAGCACGCCTTCATCAACCAGCGTGGCCACACGGGCCAGCAGGTTATGCTGTTCGATCATATCTTCCGTTCCAAACATTGAGCGGGTGAACATAAACTCCCAGTGCAGGGAAATACTTTTGACTTTTAACGGGGTCGCATCCAGCCCCACCGGATCGTCGATCAGTGCCAGTTTTCCCTGCGGGGCCAGAGCCTCAATGATTTGCTGATAGTGCCGATCGGTGTGGGTCAGACTGGCGACGTGCGTAACATGCCCGATTCCCACGCGTTTAAGTTCATCGGTAAGAGATTTGCTGTGATCGATAACCTGATGTGCGCCCAGCTCCTGTACCCATTTCTGGCTTTCCGGGCGGGAAGCCGTGCCAATCACCGTCGCGTTAGTAAGCTTGCGAGCAAGCTGGGTGAGGATAGAGCCCACCCCACCCGCCGCGCCAACGATCAGCAACACGTCGCTCTTGCTGCCATTTTCCTGCAGGCCAAGACGGTCGAATAGCAGTTCCCAGGCGGTAATGGCCGTCAGCGGCAGGGCAGCGGCGGAAGCGTTATCGACAGATTTCGGTTTCAGCGCCGCAATCCGTTCATCCACCAGCTGAAACTCACCGTTGCTGCCCGCACGAGTCAGAGAACCCGCATACCAGACTTCATCGCCCGGCTTAAAGAGCGTGACCGCTTCACCGATGGCAACAACCTCACCCACGGCATCCCAACCCAGAATACGCGGTTCGCTACCCGTAAACCCGTGACGAACTTTTGTGTCCACCGGATTTACGGAAATAGCTTTTACCGCCACCAGCAGGTCATGGCCTGAAGCCGTGGGCTGCGGCACAGTGATATCCTGCAGGGCATCGAGATTGCTGGTCCCTTCCGCTGAACGGGTAATGGCAATGGCTTTCATATTAGCTCCAAAAAGAGGGTTTCATCTGCTCAGTTCAGGCATGGTACAGGGCGCCGGAAATGTGAAAAACCAGCGGCATGAAACAACAGTTGTTCTGGAAGAGTTAAAATAGCATCCGTTTTTTTTGGGGAGATACTGGCGCTTAGGTGCCAGTAAAGAGGGCTGGTAAGGGGGATTTCTCCCCCTTTTATTTAGAATGAAATCCAGTCGTCAGCTGCTGCACCGGCTGGTTTCGAGGTAGCAAGCTTCCTGGCGGTGGTCGACGGCTTTCTGTCTTCCGCTATCGCGCTATCCTGCGCGGCCAGACGGAATTTAGCGACCGCGGCCTGAAGCGTAACGGTTTGCCCTTCAAGCGCCGTGGCCGCCGAGGAAATCTGCTCCACCAGCGCCGCGTTCTGCTGGGTGACACTGTCCATTTCGCTGACGGCAATTCCCACCTGAGAAATCCCCTTGCTTTGCTCATCCGTAGCAGAAGCGATCTGTTTCATGATCTCGGTCGTCTCAGAAACCGCACGCAGCACATCCTTCATCGTGCTTCCCGCTTCGCTAACCAGACTCGAGCCTGTCTGTACGCGTTGGACCGAATCGTCGATCAGCGCTTCAATCTCTTTTGCCGCCCCGGCACTGCGCTGGGCAAGGTTACGGACTTCAGCCGCTACGACCGCAAACCCGCGCCCTTGCTCACCCGCCCGTGCAGCCTCGACCGCCGCGTTCAGCGCCAGGATATTCGTCTGGAATGCGATGCTGTTGATGACGCTTGTGATATCGCTGATCTTATGGGAACTGGCAGAAATGCCGGCCATCGTCACCACCACGTCATCCACCAGTTTGCCGCCTCTGCTTGCCGTGGCGGAGGCCGTATTAGCTATAGCGCTGGCCTGACGTGCGTTATCGGCGTTGAATTTTACCGTTGCCGTCAGCTGCTCCATGCTTGCGGCGGTTTGCTCAAGCGCCGACGCCTGCTCTTCGGTACGTGAAGAAAGATCGTTGTTGCCAGAAGAGATTTCCGCCGCGCCGCGATAAATATTTTCCGTCCCGCTGCGAATAGCGCTCACCGCGTCGCGCAGGCTGCCCTGCATCTCGTTCAGCAAAGGCACCAGCCTGCCGACACAGTTGCGGCCTAAGTTTTCTACCGGCTGGCTTAAATCGCCTTTAGCAATGATCCCAAAGTGGTGACGAATGCGCTCCAGCGGTTTCACCAGCATATGTACCAGGTAACGATCGGTAAACAGCAGGATCAACAGCCCTACCACCACCGCCACAATCACCGTGACTTTGGTTATCTGGGTCAGACGGTCAACGGTCACACGCGTGTTATCGAGTTTACTGTCCGCTGCTGCGGTAAATTTCGCGCTGCTGGCGCCAAAGGCGCGGCTCAGCGCCGGCGTTACCTCGTTAGACTGCCGACGATAGTCAGTGGATCCCTGCTGCGCGAGCTTCATTTGCACCAGCACGCCGTTGTCCAGCAGCTGCTGCCATTTATCCATCACATCAGCGGAGATCGCAGGATCCATGGGGCCAGGTGAAACAGCTCTCAAGGCGGCCAGCTGCTTTGCCATATTGTCCAGCGCGTCCTGCACCGGTCCAAAATCGGCGTTCTGTCCGGCGGCTTTAGCCTCCATAACCCGCGACAGGCGGGTGATAAAGCGGAAATATTGATCGTTACCGTGGCTCAGAATGTTCATCTGCGCCACCAGCTGGCGGTCAACGTTGTTACCCTTCCCCAGTTGGGTAAGTGAATTCACCGTAAATAGCCCTACAGCGGACCATAACAGGCAGAAAATGCCCAGTACCCAAAGCATCACAGCCCGGATCGTATAATTTTTAAAAATACCCATCACTATTCCTTTCTGAAGCTTGCAAAGAACCCGATTTTTTCGGGTTACTTTCTTTATCGGCACGATACCCCCAGGAAATTATTAAAATGTGATGGATCTTTGTTATTTACTGGAATTCACACCTGTTTTTTTACATCTGCGTTACATCCCACCCCTTCCGTTCTCTGTCTGGCATGACATACTAACCTGACCTGCGTCGCAGCCGGCGCGCCCGGACAAAGGAGAAAAAATGAATAAAGACGCGATAAATAAAGGCCTTACGCCTGAGCAAGCGCTGGAGAAACTGGAAACTCTTTTCGATGCCGCCGTGGATGCTCTGCGGGATGCCATTGCCAGCTACACAGAGAACGGTAAGCTGCCCGACGCTGAAGCCAGAGCAGCAGGGTTATTCGTTTATCCCGAGCTAAGCGTCAGCTGGGACGGCATCGCCAGAACGCCGAAAAAAACCCGGGCCTATGCGCGTTTTACCCATACCGGGAGCTACACCACAACGGTCACCCGGCCCGCACTTTTCCGCACCTACCTGACCGAACAACTCACGCTGCTCTACGAAGATTACGGCGCGCATATTGAAGTCAGGCCTTCGCAGCATGAAATTCCTTATCCCTATGTGATTGATGGCTCCAGCCTGTCGCTGGATCGTTCGATGAGCGCGGATTTAACCCGCCACTTCCCCACCACGGAGCTGGCGCAGATTGGTGACGAAACGGCGGATGGCCTGTTCCATCCGACGGAGTTTTATCCCTTATCCCACTTTGATGCCCGACGTGTAGACTTTTCTCTGGCCCGCCTGCGACACTACACGGGCACGCCGGTCGAACACTTCCAGTCTTTTGTGCTGTTTACTAACTACACCCGCTATGTGGATGAATTTGTTCGCTGGGGCTGCCAGCAAATTCTCGATCCGGAAAGCCCGTACGTTGCGCTTTCCTGCGCGGGTGGCGCATGGCTGACAGCCGATACCGAGGCGCCGGAACAGGCCATCTCGGATCTGGCGTGGAAAAAGCATCAGATGCCTGCCTGGCACTTAATCGACGCCAAGGGCAGCGGCATCACGCTCATTAATATCGGCGTCGGGCCTTCCAACGCCAAAACGATCTGCGACCATCTGGCGGTTCTGCGTCCGGACGCCTGGCTGATGATTGGCCACTGTGGCGGGCTGCGTGAAAGCCAGTCCATTGGCGACTACGTGCTGGCACATGCATACCTGCGTGACGATCACGTTCTGGATGCCGTACTGCCGCCGGATATCCCAATCCCAAGTATTGCGGAAGTCCAAAGAGCGCTCTACGACGCCACCAAGCTGGTGAGCGGTATGCCTGGAGAAGAGGTTAAGCAGCGTTTACGCACCGGCACCGTGGTTACCACGGACGACCGTAACTGGGAGCTGCGTTATTCCGCCTCGGCGCTGCGTTTTAACCTTAGTCGTGCGGTAGCTATCGACATGGAAAGTGCCACCATCGCCGCCCAGGGCTATCGCTTTCGGGTACCTTATGGCACGCTGCTTTGCGTTTCCGATAAGCCTCTTCACGGTGAAATTAAGCTGCCGGGGCAGGCCAATCGCTTCTATGAGGGGGCGATTTCTGAGCACCTGCAAATAGGTATCTGCGCCATTGATTTGCTGCGGGCCGAGGGGGAGCGTCTGCATTCCCGTAAGCTACGTACCTTTAACGAGCCGCCATTCCGCTAGGCAAAAGCCGTCATAATAATAAAAGGAACTGCAATGCAACGAACCTCTCCTCTGTCTGCCCTACGTAACCTTCTGAAAGAACGTGAGCTGGACGGTATTTTGATCCCCCGCGCCGATGCACACCAAAGTGAAGACTGCGCGCCACACGATAACAAGCTGGAGTTTATCAGCGGGTTTACCGGCACCGCCGGACTGGCGCTGATTCTGGCCGATCGCGCTCTGCTTTTTGTTGACGGGCGCTATCAGGTCCAGGCGCGTCATCAGGTGAACGCTGAAGACTTTGCTATCCATCATCTGCACGACGAACCGGTTCATCTCTGGCTGCGGGATAACCTGCCCGCAGGCAAGCGCATCGCCTTTGAACCGCTGCTGATAGTCAACAGCCAGTATGAAAACCTGCGTGCCAGCGGCTGCGATCTCGTGGCGGTAAATGACGATCCACTCAATGAAATCTGGCCTCACCGCCCTTGCGCTCCCTGCGGGTTGATTACCGCCATGCCAGAAGCCGTTAGCGGTGAATCTACCGCCGCCAAACGCCAGCGTGTGGCGGCAGCGCTAACAAAGGCGGGTGCGGATTATCTGGCGCTGACCCTGCCCGATAATATTGCCTGGCTGCTGAACGTGCGTGGCTCAGATATCGCCATGAACCCGGTTCCGCACTCTTTCGCGCTGGTAAAAAATGATGGCTCGATTGAATGGTTCGTCGCGCCGGAAAAACTACGAGGGCTGGATAGTCAGATGCTGGAGGGGATAACCCTTTCTGATAAAGCTGCTTTCCTGTCCCGCTGCGAACAAATTGCCGCAGGGAAACGGATCCTGCTGGACGGGGATTATGCGCCTGTTGCGGTACGTTTCGCCGTGGAGAGGGGCGGCGGCGACATTCTCTGGCAGGCCGATCCCATCACGCTGATGAAAGCCAATAAGAACGAGACGGAGCTGGCAGGATTCCGCGCAAGCCATGTTGAAGACGGCACGGCCTGGGTGAATTTTCTCGCCTGGCTTAACCACCAGGTGCCGCTGCGCGAAGCGGCAGGCAACCCGATTAGCGAACTCGAAGCGCAGGAAAAGCAGCTCGAGTTTCGTAAACAGGGTAATAACTTTCAGCAGCTCAGCTTCAGCACGATTTCTGCTGCGGGCAGCAACGCCGCCATGTGCCACTATCACTCCTCCCCGGAAACCAACCATGCTATTACCCGCGACGGCTTCTATCTGAACGACTCCGGTGGCCAGTATACAAATGGCACAACCGACGCAACCCGCACGCTTTGTTTTGGCACCGTGGATGCGCAGCGCCGTCTGCACTATACGGCAGTATTAAAAGGCTTCCTGGCGCTGATCTCTCTACAGTTCCCGCAGGGCACTCAGGGACATCAGCTTGACGCTTTTGCGCGTCGCCCGCTGTGGGAGCTGGGGCTGGATTATGACCACGGAACCGGACACGGCGTCGGCCACAATCTGCTGATCCATGAGAACCCACACCGTATGGCGAAGAAGGTCAATCCGTGGCCAATGCTGCCGGGAAATATTATCACCATCGAACCCGGCTACTACCTGGACGCCAGCCACGGTATCCGCATTGAAAACCAGGTGGAGGTGGTTGCTTCCAGGCCTGGCTTCTGCAAGTTTGCCTCGCTGACGCTTATCCCAATCGACCTCAGCGCCGTTGAGCTCTCGCTGCTCGGTGAGCAAGAAATCGCCTGGCTTGACGATTATCATCAGTGGGTACGCGACACGCTTTCGCCGCGAGTAAGCAGCGAAGCTCGTCCGTGGCTATTTGAAGCGACAGCACCGCTGCGCACCCGTAAGGCTGGTTAACAGGGTTAAAGGCCGCACGCAGGCGGCCTTTATGCTGAATTCGCTGCAAAAATCCGCAATCAGATACAATTAACCAAAACAGCCTTTGACAACCCAGTCACACCTCGTTACTATGCGCCCCGTTCACACGATTCCTCTGTAGTTCAGTCGGTAGAACGGCGGACTGTTAATCCGTATGTCACTGGTTCGAGTCCAGTCAGAGGAGCCATATTTAAAAAGCCGCTTAAGGAAACTTAAGCGGCTTTTTGCTTTTGCCTTTCTGAACAAGGCAGGTGGCGATAACGCCTGCCCTGCCTGCTGTGATGAATACACTCAGCCTCTTAGCACTCGGTCAAAATTTCGCTGAAATCGAGGCGTGACTTTGGCAGTGCGGCATTAAAATCTTCCTCGCTGCGGTAACCAATCGGCACGATAACCAGGCTGGTAAAGCCTTTCTCGCGCAGGCCAAATTCTTCATCCAGGATACGCGCGTCAAAACCTTCAATCGGCACCGCATCAATGTTCAGCGTTGAGACGCCCAGCAGAAAATTGCCCACGTTCAGGTAAACCTGTTTCTCCATCCAGTGCTGCACGTCTTTATAATCAAAGCGGTGCATATTGACGAAGTAAGAACGGCCTTTGTTCTGCCCTTCCATTGCCTGCTGGCTTGCGAAACGCCCGTCGGCATTTTCTTTCTCAAGCAATGTATTCAGGTGCTTGTCATCAAAAGTCGTTTTGGCGCAGAACACCACCACATGAGAAGCATCAAGCACTTTGCGCTCGTTAAAAACATAGAAACCGGCGGTTGCTTTTGCAATGCGAGCTTTGGCTTCGTCGGTGCTGGCCAGAATGAAGTGCCACGGCTGCGAGTTCGTGCTGGACGGACTCAGGCGCAGCAGGTTTTTTACTTTCTCTATATCGTCCGCGCCAATCTTTTTGGTCGCATCAAAGGCTTTGGTCGAATAGCGTGATGAGGCTGCATCAATAATGTTCATGATTTTTCTCTTAAATTAGTTAACATGAGGCGCAAAAGGATAGCACGCTGCCACATGTCAAATATGGTACCAGGCGATCAGCGTTCGTGAAACCGTTCATCTGAAACAACACTTATATCCGGAGAGTGAAAATGCTCAGGCTCGAAGATCTCACTTTGTTTGTCAGAGCGGCAGCGCTAAACAGTTTCAGCGACACCGCCCGGGAAGCGGGATTGCAGCCCGCGCAGGTGAGCACGGCCATTAAACGGCTGGAGAAAATTCTCAACGTCCGCCTTTTCGCCCGCTCCACGCGAAGCCTGCGTCTTACACCCGAAGGCGAAAACTGGCTGCCTTATGCCCTTCAGGCATTGCAGGCGCTGGAAACGGGATATGAACAGCTTCAGCCCGGCAGCGACGAAGTGCGAGGCATTCTGCAAATCGCCGTCCCGTCCGATTTGGGGCGCAATCTGCTGCTCTCGGTTTTTAAAGATTTTCGCCACCAGCACCCTGCCGTGCAGCTTAAAATCCTGTTCTCGGACCAGATCGCCGACGTGTTTAAAGATCCGGTGGATGTGGCCTTCCGCTACGGTATCAACGACGATGCGTCCTATATCGCCTTGCCTCTAGCGCCGCATAATCGCCGGGTTTTAGTGGCTTCACCGGCTTATCTTGCTCGCTTTGAAGAACCCAGAGTCATCGCCGATCTCGCTCACCATAACGCATTGACCTATGTATTACGCGGCAGAGTCTTTGATAAATGGACGCTGGAGCTTGACGGCAATTTGCACCACATTGGCGTCAAGGGCAGCATGATGAGTGACGATGCGGAGGTGATCCGCCGCTTAGCTATCAGCGGCGAGGGCATTGCGTTTAAATCCTGGCTGGACGTCAGTGAAGATGTCAGCGCGGGTCGCCTTAAGGTACTGCTTCCTCAGTATCGGGGCGATGTAGTGCCCCTCAACCTGATCTGTCCGCACCGCAAACAGCTTTCCCCCACGGTACGCCTGCTGTATGACGCGGTGAAACAGCGCTGCGACGAGCTGCTCGCCGGACTAACGTCGTAGCTAATCTATCGGCGGAACGGGCTCACTGGCTTTGTCCCTTTTTACCCGGGGATATTTCTTCAGCCAGCGCCCGCTGACCATACGCCAGTAGAAGAAGGCTCCGCGAACCGCCCAGTCGAGGAACATTCCCAACCAGACGCCAACCACGCCCATCCCCAGCACGATCCCCAGCGTATAGCCCGCCACTACGCGACAGCCCCACATACCGAGCATGGAAACCCACATGGCAAAGCGCGCATCGCGGGCGCCCTTCAGTCCGGCGGGCAGCACCCACGAGGCCGCCCAGATTGGCATAAACGCGGCATTTAGCCAGATAAGCACTTTAACGACTTCTTTTACATCATCTTCATGGGTATAGAATGCGGCAAACAGCCCGGCAAAGGGCGCGGTACTCCAGGCGATAATCGTCAGCCCAATCGTCGACAGCCAGAAAACATGCCGCAGCTGCCGCTCCGCCTGCCCTATCTGGCCTTTGCCTAAGCGCCTGCCAACAATAATCGTTGAGGCCGAACCGAGGGCATTGCCTGGCAGATTGATAAGCGACGCAATCGAGAAAGCGATAAAGTTCCCGGCAATGACGTTGGTGCCCATGCCCGCCACAAACATCTGCGTTAACAGCTTGCCGCCGTTGAACAGAACGGATTCAATACTGGCCGGGATGCCAATACCCAGCACTTCCCAAAGGATGTTCAGTTTGAGCGGCGTAAAATAGCTTTTCAGCGAAATACGCAGCGCCGGGTTAAATCCGGTCATCAGCACATAGATAATCCCTGCCGCACCGATGTAGCGTGAAACGGTCAGCCCAAGGCCTGCTCCGACAAAGCCCATTCCTTTCCAGCCAAACAGCCCATAAATCAGCACGCTGCTGATTATAATATTCAGGATGTTCATACCACCGTTTATCAGCAGAGGGATTTTCGTGTTCCCGGCCCCTCGCAGCGCCCCGCTACCAATCAGCGCGATGGCGGCGGCCGGGTAGCTCCACACCGTCGTTTGCAGGTAAGAAAGCGCCAGCGCTTTTACTTCAGGCGTCGCCTCCCCGGCGATAACATTCACGATGTGTTCGCCGGCAAGATGGATACCCATCGCCATAAAGACCGCAATAATCGTCATCAGCACCAGAGACTGGCGCGCAGCCGCCCGGGCGCGTTCTGGATCGAGTTTGCCGAGGCTAAACGCCACCACGACGGTTGTACCCAGATCGACCGCAGCAAAAAACGCCATGATGACCATATTAAAGCTGTCGGCAAGCCCGACACCCGCCATTGCCTCTTTACCCAGCCAGCTGACGAGGAACGTGCTCAGCACGCCCATCATTAACACACAGGTATTTTCAAGAAAGATAGGGACGGCAAGAGGGGTAATTTCGCGCCAGAAAAGGGTGCGGTAGCTTTTTCTGGCGGCATACCAGCGTGTCTTTTCAACGCGCTGGCGGAGTGCGGCATATAAGTTCAAGAGTGACCTGTGAGAGAAGTGAAACCACATTTCAAATAATGATTTACAAACGCTTATCCTGCAAAGTATTTTTTTCTGAATCTCGCTTAAAAAGAAAACAAACTGTCGACAGAACCCGCAAACAGCGCTATCGGAACGATTTAGGCTTTGACAAACCAGGCGCACTCGCTAAGATAAGCCCCACTACGATTCCTCTGTAGTTCAGTCGGTAGAACGGCGGACTGTTAATCCGTATGTCACTGGTTCGAGTCCAGTCAGAGGAGCCATATTAAGAAAAGTCGCTTAAGGAAACTTAAGCGGCTTTTTGCTTTTAACCGCACGGGTCCACAACGCTCATCTCCAGCTCATTGAGCCTGATATAGATTCCCGCCAGTAAAGCCAGACCGGCAAACAGCCCCAGAGCAAAGCAATATCCTGCCGCGCCGGGGCCGGATAAAAAGATCGCCTGCCCACCAGGACGATATTTTGGCGTAACAGGAAGCTTTCTAATGTAAAAAAGCCCACTTACACTGCCGTAAACGGGCTTAGATTGACTATCTCTGGCGGCTGGCAATGATGTCATCTGCGACATTACGCGGCGCTTGAGCGTAGTGATGGAACTCCATATTGTACGTCGCGCGGCCCTGAGTCAGGGATCGCAGCGTAGTGGAGTAACCAAACATCTCCGAAAGCGGCACGTCGGCGCGAATGATATGGCTGCCCAAACGTTCCTCCATGCCCTGCACCATGCCCCGACGTGAAGACAAATCGCCCATCACGCTGCCCGCATAATCTTCCGGCGTTTCCACCTCGACGTGCATCACCGGCTCCAGAATAACCGGGTCGGCCCGGCGAGCGCCTTCCTTAAAGCCCAAAATCGCCGCCATGCGGAAGGCCATTTCCGAGGAGTCAACGTCGTGACTGGAACCAAACGTCAGGGTCACCTTTACATCAACCATCGGGTAACCCGCAAGCACGCCGCTGTTCAGAGCCTCGCGAACGCCTTTCTCTACAGAAGGAATAAATTCGCGCGGCACCACCCCGCCTTTAGTGGCATCTTCAAAGGCAAAACCTTTACCCGCGTCAAGTGGCTCCAGCGTTAAAACAACATGGCCATACTGGCCTTTGCCGCCGGACTGGCGCACGAACTTCCCTTCAACTTCCGTCACCGTTTTACGCAGCGTTTCGCGGTAGGTCACCTGAGGACGGCCGATATTCGCCTCCACGCCGAACTCGCGCTTCATACGATCGACGATAATTTCCAGATGCAGTTCGCCCATGCCGGAGATAATGGTCTGGCCGGACTCTTCATCGGTATGTAAGCGGAAGGAAGGATCCTCGGAGGCCAGCCGCTGCAGTGCAATGCCCATTCTTTCCTGGTCGGCCTTGGTTTTCGGCTCGATGGCCAGGGAGATAACCGGCTCGGGAAACGCCATTCTCTCCAGCGTGATAATGGCGCTCGGGTCGCAAAGCGTGTCGCCCGTAGTAACATCCTTCAGCCCTACACAGGCGGCAATATCACCCGCGCGCAGTTCGTCGACTTCATGACGATCGTTAGCGTGCATCTGCACAATGCGTCCAATCCTCTCTTTCTTCCCCTTCACCGGGTTGTAAACCGTGTCGCCTTTTTTCAGCACGCCGGAGTACACGCGGATAAACGTCAGCTGCCCCACATACGGATCGGTCATCAGCTTAAAGGCAAGCGCGGAGAACGGCTCTTTGTCATCGGCATGACGTTCAACCGCCCGTTCTTGCTCATCCATACCTTTGATAGCCGGAATATCCAGCGGCGAAGGCATCAGCTCCACCACCGCGTCCAGCATTCTCTGCACGCCTTTATTTTTAAAAGCGCTGCCGCAGAGCATAGGCTGGATTTCGCCCGCAACTGTGCGCGCGCGCAGACCAGCGATAATTTCTTCTTCGCTCAGCTCACCGGTTTCCAGATAGCTATCCATCAGCGTGTCGTTGGCTTCGGCCGCCGCCGATACCATTTTTTCGCGCCAGTCTTGCGCGGTTGCCAGCAAATCGTCCGGCACGGGGGCATAGTGAAAGGTCATGCCCTGAGTCGCGTCGTCCCACAAGATGGCGCGCATTTTTATCAAATCAACTACGCCGCTAAAATGATCTTCCGCGCCAATCGGGATAACGATCGGCACCGGGTTTGCCTTCAGCCTGGCGATCATCATCTGCACTACGCGGAAGAAATCAGCGCCCTGACGATCCATTTTATTGACGAAGGCCAGGCGCGGCACATGGTACTTATTCGCCTGCCGCCATACCGTTTCAGACTGCGGCTGCACGCCGCCGACGGCGTCATACACCATCACCGCACCGTCGAGCACGCGCATGGAGCGTTCAACTTCAATCGTGAAGTCCACGTGCCCTGGCGTGTCGATAATATTGATCCGGTGCGGCTCATAGCTGTGGTCCATGCCGGGCCAGAAGCAGCTCACCGCTGCGGAAGTAATGGTAATCCCGCGCTCCTGCTCCTGCGCCATCCAGTCTGTCGTTGCTGCGCCATCATGAACTTCACCCAGTTTATGGCTTATGCCGGTATAAAACAGGATACGTTCGGTGGTGGTAGTCTTCCCGGCATCTATATGGGCGGAAATACCAATGTTGCGATAGCGTTCGAGAGGGATGGGTCGGGGCATGATGCGTCCTTAGTCTGTTTGACTGTCAATGATTGGCCGAAAATGGCCGATCGGTTTGTACGTCATCATAGTACAACTGTACGAGTATATTCTAACTATTTTAGCTATAGTGAATATCATCCCTGTACGGTCTCTGCCCTGCGCATGGTAATGCACACGGCGTTTGGGTATATTACCGGGCCGCCACCGCAACAAGTCGACACAGGAAAAGTATGATCGCCAATCACCCTGAACGAGAACAAATCCGCCTGGAAAATGTCCTTTTTGCGCTGGGCAATCCGCTGCGGCTGGAAATAGTGCAAACGCTCGCAAACGGGGATGAACTGGCCTGCGGCAGGCTGCGCAAAGATGTGGCGAAATCGACCATGACTCACCACTGGCGCGTGCTGCGCGACAGCGGCGTTATCTGGCAGCGCCCGCAGGGGCGCGAGAATTTGATCTCGTTAAGGCGCGAAGACCTGGATGCACGTTTCCCGGGGCTGCTGGCGGCGATATTGCAGCTAATGCCGGAAGAGGAGTAAAGCTGCGGCGATAGCGCTGACGCTAGTCTCTGCCGCACTGAAGTGAAGATTTTGCAGGGCGGGTAAACAAAGGCTCCCCGCCGGAACGGACTAGCTCTGCGGCAGCACAATATTACTCTCAGCCAGCGAGCCCATATTGTTATACATCGCGCAGGCGGCATCGACGAGATGCATGGCCAGTGCGGCCCCGCTGCCCTCGCCCAGACGCATTCCCATTTGCAGGTAAGGCTCCAGCCCCAGATGGCCGAGCGCAATCATCGCCCCCTTCTCGGCGGAAAGATGGGAAGGAATGAGGTAGTCCCGAACACCTGGCGCAATCGTGCAGGCCGCAAGCGCCGAAGCATACGAAAGGAAGCCATCAAGCACCACCGGTAAACCCGCCGCCGCCGCACCAAGCATCACACCCGTCATGCCGACCAGATCAAAACCCCCTGTCTTTGCCAGCACGTCGATGCCATCTCTGGCATCAGGTTGATTAATCCTCAGCGCTTCGCGAACCAAGGCCACCTTATGGGCCATTTTATCGCCTGGCAGATTGGCCCCCATGCCTACGGTATCGAGCGGATCGCGCCCGGTAAACGCGCTCACCATCGCGGCAGCCGGGGTGGTATTGGCCATCCCCAGCTCGCCCACGCCGAACAGGCGCACACCTTCAGCCGCTTTCGTCAGCGTCAGCTTCGCCGTTGCCAGCAAGAGATCTTCTGCCTGCTGGCGAGTCATGGCCGGGCCTCTGGCGATATTGCCGCAGCCGCGCGCCACCTTCATATTCACCACGCCGGGAAGCGGGTCGCAGTCCACCCCCACATCAACGACGGTGACCTCAGCTCCGGCCAGGGCACCCAGCACGCATACGCCCGTGTTGTGGCGCGTCATATTCATGGTCTGAATAGCGGTGACCACCTGGGGGGCTACGGCCACGCCTTCCTCGTAAACACCGTGATCGGCACACATCACCATAATTGTCTTACGGTCTGTGTTCAGACCCGCTTTCATGCCCGGCATTCCCGCCAGCTGTACGGCAAGCGACTCGAGTCGTCCCAGGCTGCCCTGCGGTTTTAAAAGACCATCAATATGGTGCTGGGCTTTCGTCATTGCGTCACGATTAAGCGGGGCGATGGTCGCCAGAATTGTAGCCAGTGTCTGCATAATATTTTCCCTGAATGGTTGGGCCGGGCTACAGGAGCGCCAGCAGGAAGATCACTTCGCCAAGTTCAATGGCCGCCCCGAGCGTATCGCCCGTTTGTCCGCCCAGCGTACGACGCAGCAGCCAGGCAAGGATCAACATCGCGACAAGCGTTATCGCGAACGCGAAGATCCCCGTCGCCGGGACAAGCAGCAGACTCAGAATCGCTCCGCCAGCAAGCGTGATGGAAGCCTGCTGACCGCTGACTTTGCCGATAAACAGATTACCCAACCCCTGCTCCCTTGCGTATTTCTGGTTATACATCAGCAGCACGCAAGCGCTGCGCCCGGCGACAGAGGCCGCAGCCAGTACCGCCAGCATAGGGCTGCCGCGCAGGGAAAGTTCGCTGACGACCAGCACCTTAGCGACAATCACGATAATCAGCGCCAGCCCGCCGTGCGTGCCCAGACGGCTGTCGCGCATAATTTCCAGCATCCGATCCCGGCTGCGGGCCGAAAAAATGCCGTCGCAGGTATCGGCCAGACCATCAAGATGAAAACCGCCGGTCAGCAAGGCGAGCGCCAGTACATACCCCAGCGCCGCCAGCGGCAGGCCGCACCAGGGTTGCAGAATAACGAAAACCAGCCCGGCTAACGCCCCCAGCAACAGACCGACAAATGGAAAGGTAATGATGCCGCGAACATACCCATGCGCTTCCAGTCCCTGAGTCCAACGGGCAGGCACCGGCAGGCGGCTCATAAACTGCAACATGGCAAAGTACAAACGGAAGATCATTTTATTTTTACTCCAATACCGGATACCACCAGCCAGACGTCCTGCGCCGCGGCGGCCAGACGCTGGTTAACCCGCCCGGCAATATCCCGAAAATGCCGCGCCAGCCGATTCTCCGGCACTATCCCCATCCCCACTTCGTTGGTCACGAGGTAAACAGGTGCCGGGCAGAGCTCGCAAGCTGCCAGGAGTGTCTCAATCTGCTGATTAATTTCCTGTTCCAGTGCAGCAAAATCCCAGGCCTCTTCCGGTATTTCACCTGCAGCATCAAACATAAGATTGGTGATAAGCGTCGTGATACATTCCAGCACAACCGCCTCCTGCGGATCGTTATGGGTACCAATCACCGCAGATAAATCGCGATATTGTTCGACGGTACGCCAGTGAGCTGGCCGCGAATCCCGGTGATGCCTGATTCGTTCGGCCATTTCCTCATCGAATATCTTTGACGTGGCGATGTACAGCACGCGCGGGCTGGTGGAGGCCAGCTGCTCAGCATGACGGCTTTTGCCGCTGCGCGCGCCTCCTGTGATTAGCTGCATGATGGCTCCTGATGATCGCGCATAATCTGATATATACGCGCCATATCTATGTTCTCCCGCATGGCGGCCGCCAGAATATCGAACTGCTGTTGCTTATGCTGCTGGTAGTCAAAAGTTGTTCCATCCCAGGCTTTCAGCCCTTTGCGAACCCGCAGATTATTGAGCAGCACGCGAGTATACTTGCCGCTATCAAAAATGCCGTGCAGATAAGTGCCCAGCACGTTGCCATCTTCGCTGACCCCTCCGTCAAGGCTGTCATACGGCTGCATATTGCACTGCGTTAAACGAGCAAAAGGCGCGGCCTTTGCGCCCCGCTCTGTTTCACCCATATGAATTTCGTAGCCCTCGAGGCTAAGCGATTCGGGCGCACTGAAGACTCTCGCCGTGCCCGGCAGCGTTTCCCCTGCCACTCGCGTCGTGGTTTTCTCACTGGCAAAACGCGTGACCACGTCCAGCAGACCCATACCCTGCATCTCCTCCAGCCCGGACTCCACCGCATCATAGATATGTCTGCCCAGCATCTGATAGCCGCCGCAGATTCCCATAACCGCACCGCCCGCGTCACGATGCGCGAGGATGGCTTTCTCAAAGCCATTTTCCCGCAGCCAGCGTAAATCGCCGAGGGTGTTCTTGCTTCCCGGAAGAATAAGCAGATCGCATGTGTTCAACTCATGTGGCTGGCTGATATAGCGAACCCGGACGTCGGGCTGGGCAGCCAGCGCATTAAAATCGGTAAAGTTGGACATATACGGCAGCTGAACCACGGCGATATCCAGATCTTTAGCCGTAATCTCATCATATTTCCCGCGCTGGAGGACCACGCTGTCTTCATCTTCCAGATCGACATTCAGCCAGGGCATAACGCCGAGCACCGGCACGCCGGTTAGCGCTTCAATTTGTTCGATCCCCGAATAGAGCAGCGCTTTATCTCCACGAAACTTATTGATAATAACCCCTTTCACGCGCCACTTTTCGTGCTCCAGCAGCAGCGCAATCGTGCCGTAGATCGCGGCAAAAACGCCACCTCTGTCGATATCGGCTACCAGAATGACGGGGCATTCAGCCAGTTCCGCCATGCCCATATTGACGATATCCCGGTCGCGCAGGTTAATTTCGGCCGGGCTGCCTGCCCCCTCCAGCACCATAACTTCATGCTCTACCGCGAGGCTGCGGTAAACGTCCTGGATCTGGCTGCGCAGCTGAGGTTTGTAATGGTGGTAGGTGACCGCGTCCATATTGGTCGCCACTTTTCCCATCAGTACGACCTGGGCTTTGCAATCGCTGGTCGGCTTGAGTAGCACGGGATTCATGCGGACATCCGGGGCGATACCGGCCGCTTCCGCCTGGAAAATTTGCGCCCGGCCCATCTCTTTACCGTCCGGCGTGATGCCCGAATTGAGCGCCATATTTTGCGATTTGAACGGCGCTGCTTTCAGTCCGTCCTGGGCAAAGATGCGACACAGGCCTGCCACCAGCACGCTTTTGCCTACGTCAGAGGCGGTGCCCTGAATCATCACTGCAAGGCTCATCTGGCCTCCTGAAATAAGCTACGCCGCGCCAACTGTCAGCCAGCGCAGCAGGGCAAATAACACTAAAGCCAGCCCGGAGGCCAGCATCATTAAACGTATCGCGCGGGGAATATCCTGCGTTTCTGGTTCACGCAGCGCATCCCCAATCCACGGCTTTTCCACAACTTCACCAAAATAGACGTTAGGACCGCCCAGGCGAACACCGAGCGCCCCGGCAACGGTCGCTTCCGACCAGGCGCAGTTCGGGTTGCTGTGCTGATAGCGATCCCGCCAGCCGATCCGCAGAGCGCGGCGAAAATCCATGCGCAGGAGCCAGGCCGCCACGCTCAGAAGCAGCAAGCTTAGCCTGGCTGGTATAAAGTTAGCCACGTCATCAAGCCGGGCTGAGACAAAGCCAATCGCACGATACTTCTCGGTTTTGTAGCCCACCATCGAGTCCAGCGTATTGATTGCTTTGTAGGCGATAGCCAGAGGGGCACCACCCAGCATCAGAAAAAACAGCGGAGCGATAACGCCGTCGACGCTGTTTTCTGCCACGGTTTCCACTACGGCCCGGATGATTTGTGGCCGCTGAAGCTGAGAGGTGTCACGCCCGACGATGCGGGAGAGCTTTTCACGGCTTTGTTCCAGCGTACCGCTCTGAAGAGCACGGTAAACTTCCATGGCCGCATCGCTTAAGCTGCGGGCGGCAAGCAACGTGTAAATCATCCACACTTCAACCAGCCAGCCCAGCCACGGACTGACAGAATTGGCGATATG
Source organism: uncultured Buttiauxella sp. (assembly GCA_946480445.1). Lineage (GTDB taxonomy): Bacteria > Pseudomonadota > Gammaproteobacteria > Enterobacterales > Enterobacteriaceae > Dryocola. Next base: position 167,174 of record CAMLJN010000004.1, on the reverse strand, counting down.
TAGCACGCCCCAGCTGACGAGCCATGCCGTGCCCACCACCACCAGCCACAGCAGACCGCCGCCAACACGTAATGCCCGATCGCTTTTGCAGCATCGCCGTACTATTCGTTGAGTGAAGGTGATGAGATTGCCAATCCAGCGAACCGGATGGGGCCAGTGGTGCGGATCGCCCAGCCGGTAATCCAGCAGGCAGGCCGCCACCCACGCCAGTAATGTCAAGGTTCACTCCTCGCCAGAATCATCAATCCGACAGCTAAATTCATCCGCACACAGTGTAAGACTGATGGCGGGAAAAGTGTTGCACTATAACAAGTTATTGCTGATTTTCGCATCCTTACGCTAAGTGCTGACATGCTATTATCCTGCGTCAGCGCACCAGGGAGAGAAACCTTTTATGAAAAGATCGACGCAGTAATATGGCTGAAGCAAAGTGCCCCGCCTCCGGCGGCGAACTGATCCAGGGCTGGATTGCCGGTGGTGAAAAACTGGTATCCTGCCCCATCGACTGGTTCAGTACCGTTGAAGTCTGCGAAGGCCGCAGGCCGGGCTACGAACGGCCCTTAATGCGGCGAATGCTGGAGAAGGTGGTCGCAAGCCTTGGCTATTCACAGGAAGTTGCCGATGCTTTGCGCATTGATTTGCAGTCCACTATCCCGGTGGGAAAAGGCCTGGCCAGCAGCACGGCGGATATTGCAGCCACTGCCGTTGCCACCGCGCGTCATTTGGGTGGATCCTTAACTGAGTCGGTTCTTGCCAGCCTGTGCGTACAGCTGGAGCCCAGCGATAGCACGCTGTTTCGTTCTCCTACGCTATTCGATCACCATCGCGCCAGCGTTCAGATAGCCTGTCGGCCACTTCCCCCTGTAAGTCTGTTGCTGTTAGAAGGCAGAGATACTGTACTTACCGCTGACTATCACCGCATCAACCGACAGCAGACTCTGCGGGATCACTCGCAGGTGCTGGATAGGGCCTGGCAGCTGTTGCAAACAGGTTGCGAAATGCAGGAAGCCCGGCGGGTGGGAGAAGCGGCCACGCTCAGCGCCGTTGCCAGCCAGCAGATTCTGGCTAAGCCGCTGTTTGCGCAATTGCTGAAGCTTGTGGAAAAGCAAGATTTATACGGCCTGAACGTCGCGCACAGCGGCAGCGTGGTGGGCCTGCTGTTTGATCCCCACCGGCACGATGCCGAAGCAATCGCTCATTCACTCGTCCGTCTGGGGGTTAAGCGCTATTATCCCCGGCAGCACAGCGTGCGGATTGTTGCGGGTGGCGTTCGTTAAAAGGATAAAAAAAAACCGCCCTCAATGACGAAGGCGGTTTTCGAAAGGTTTTTCACTAAAGCTTATTCAGGCTTCAGTTCGCCCATCGCTTTAAGTTTCTTGGAAATGTCACGACGTTCTTTAGACAGCTCGGCATTTTTGATGATGTAGTCGTCCACGCGGTCTTCGTAGTCGGTCTTCATGCTGGCGATGATGCCCTGAATGGCTTCGATGCTCATCCCCGGCTTGATGTAATCGCTCAGGTTATCGAGCAGCAGAACACGTTTTGAGTTGTCACGGATCTTTTTCTCTACGTCCTGGATTTCACGCTGCAGTTTGTTCTTACGACGGAACAAACGCACAAACTCCAGAACGTCCTGGAATGAAGGCTTAGTATTTTCCATTTTTACACCCCTGCTTAATTCATACTCGGATTCGTTAAAGCAACCGCCATAAGGCGTACCATAAAGGTAGCGGCTGCCGTTGACAATCATTTATCAGTCGCTTGCCCTATCTTAACCTCAATTGCTGCTGAATCGAAACCAGCATTGTAAATACCGGGCTTTCGCGCACTACTTACGCAGCGCGCGACAGATAAGATGGGACAGCAGCTCAAGCTGCCGGGCCAGCTCCAGGCTTAGCCAGACGTAACCATGAATCGGCGTTTCCTGCAGCGTGCTGGCCTGCCCTTCACTCATTAACTGGCGCAGCTCGCTGACAATTTCATTGAGCTTTTCAGTATTGGCCGTAATGGGCGACGGGTTGCCCTCCTGCAAAGCCAGCGCAATAGTGTTCAGCGTTTTTTGCGTCATCTGCTGCGTATCACGCAGCGTGCGGGCGTTAATCATCAGGAAGTGGCTGGCTCGCGAAGCCCAGTAGGCGTTTATTTGCAGCTCGAGGGTGCACACCATGTTGCGGCTCACTTTCTGAATCGCTTCCAGAATAGATTTCTGGATATGCGTTTCTTTACTGCCCGGCCCAATCAAGGCACGCATTTTTACCACGTCGTTAAGAATGGCGTGCAGTGGTTTTTCAAGACGCGGGCGTTCAAGCAGGTTTGGCGAGAAACCAGCCTGATAGATACGCCCAAAGGCGGTGACAAAATTGGCCATCTGGATGCGCCAGTGGATAAAGGCTCGCTGCGGATAAATGCTGGTGAACAGCATCGCCAGCAGGGATCCAAAAATGACGTCCCCTCCTCGCCACAGCGCCGTTTCCATATCACCCGCCGGTGCGCCGACCACTACAGACAGCGTGATGCCGATCAGCAACGCCTGGTATGGCCGCTTACCTAGCGCCAGAAACCCGCACAGGAACATGGCGACAGCGCACCAAAGCAGCATTAGCGGCAGGGAATACAGCTCCAGTTTCAGCGCCACCAGCCCGAGGGCCGCGCCGAATATTGTGCCGCCGATCCGCTCAATGGCCCGCGGCACCACATTGCCCCAGAAGGAGATCGGCCCCATCACCACTACAAGAGTAATCAGCGGCCAGCTCCCTTCCGGCACGTTTAGCACGCGAATAACAATAAATGTCAGAATAAATGCCAGCGCGATGCGAATACCGTGAACGGTACGGTAGTGCCTGTAGATTCGCATTTCAAAGGGGCTGAGTGATTTATCGGGGCGCACACCCGTCTCCTGAAACCAAAAGCGCGATTGTAGCAGAGTAATAGCAAACACCCGAAAACTGGGGATTCCGGGTGTTTGGTTTAGATCAATCCCAGTGGCGATTTTGGGATTGCAATTTAGCCATTACTCTTCACGCTTACTGGCAACCGGGAGGTACATATCAATTTCCCAGACGCCGCTCTCTGAACCATCATTAAGATAGTGATCAAAGCAGGGCTTGCCGGTTAACGTATAGCGTTCGTCGGCCATCACGCTGTCAAAGAACAGATTCCAGGGTTTGGCAAAATCGTTGTCGTCAATGCGGGCGCGGGCAACGGCATACTGAGCCGCCTCAATACCCGTGATGATAACCCCTTCGCTGTTGTCCGGGATAACAAAGCCCTCTGGCACGCCGATGACGGTGTCGCAGCGCAGCTTTTCCGCAGGCACCTCATCGGGATTATCGTAATAGAGCGCCAGCCAGTCGGTAGCGACGATGTTGTGGGTTCTTACCCACAGCGCCAGCTGCTCAAAACCCTGCGGTACCGTTGTTTCCCACGGACCAACCATATGGAAACCGGCGACTTTACGAGCCGGAACCTGCCGAACTGTAAATTCCATCTATCCTCCTGTCTGGGTTAATATACTGTACATTTATACAATAAATTTTTGAGATGCTACAGCATTCGCCCGCACAGAATGACTCTTTTGTGAGCAACCTCGCCTTTTATTGTAGGCAAAAAAAACGGGAGAAGATCGCTCCTCTCCCGTCATTCCTTCTCAGGGGAATTCAGAGTTTGTGATGCAGATAATCGCTAAAGCGTGACCACATGCCGCCTTTTTTGACTTCGCTAAGGGAGACCAGCGGCCAGTGGGCGATCAGTTTGTCACGGTCAAACAATTCGATTTCGCCGACATGCTGATGCGCCGCAAGCGGAGCTTCCATATCCTGACGGGAAAGTACATATTTAGCTTTAATATTAGGTACTTCAGCTTTTGGCAACGCCATGTAAACGTCCTGGTCTGTCCCGACATCAAAGCTGTCTTTATCGCCGTACCAGATAGGCTCGGCGCCAAGTTTCTTGCCTTTATGCAGGATTTGCACGGTGTCGAAGTTCTCCTGGCCCCAGTGCAGCAGTTTACGCGCCTGTTCTTCACGCCCTTTCGGGCTGTCAGCCCCCATCACCACGGCAATCAGGCGGCGCTTACCCTCCACGCTCGAGGCGATCAGATTAAAACCGGCACCGGAAGTATGACCGGTTTTCAGACCATCGACGTTAAGTTTTTTGTCCCACAGCAGGCCGTTGCGATTTTGCTGCGTGATACCGTTCCACGTCAGGCTGCGTTCGCTGTACATATGGTAGAACTCAGGCTCACCGTGAATAATCGCGCGGGAGAGTACCGCCAGATCCCAGGCAGAACTATGCTGGCCGGGTGCGTCCAGACCGTGAACGGTTTCGAAGTGGGTATCACGCAGGCCCAGCTCCGCGACGTATTTATTCATCATCGCCACGAATTGTGGCTCACCGCCCGCTACGTAATCGGCGAGGGCCACACAGGCATCGTTACCGGAATCAATGATCAGCCCGCGGCTCAGGTCACGGACTGAAAGGCGATCGCCTGGCTTTAAGAACATCAGTGATGATCCGGCAAAAACGGGATTGCCCTGCGCCCAGGCATCTTTGCCCACGGTAACGATGTCATCAGCGCTGATGCGATGGCTGTCGATAGCCCGATCGACGACATAGCCGGTCATCAGCTTGGTGAGACTCGCCGGGTTGCGCTGCACATGCTCATTGAACGCCGTCAGGACTTGCCCCGTTGTGTAGTCCATTAACACCCACGACCCCGCCTGAATTTGCGGCGGAGGTGGCGCGGCGTTAACGAAAGTATCGTCGGCAAAAGCGGTATGGGCGACAAATGACAGCAGAGAAAAAGCAACAAACTGGCGGATCTTCAACGATATACCCTCAAAAACGTAAACTCAGCCGGTCGTTTTACTGGATTTAACATTTTTTTTCGCGCTGAAATTGCAAGAAGATATGACTTAAAGCGAGCTCGGGCGCGCTTATTACCGGGTTGACCGGCCCTGCTCCTCATCCGAAAATGGCAATAATCCGCCTCAACAAGCCTTAATCCGGTACACTATAGATAACGATGATAAACAGGTTGTTGTGAGACGAAACAACGCTGACAGAGCAAGAATGGACTGTTTTACACTATGAAAAATGACGCTCCGCAACCCACCTTCCTCTTCCACGATTACGAAACCTTCGGTAAGAGTCCGTCCCTTGACCGCCCTGCCCAGTTTGCCGCCATCCGCACCGATGAGCAGTTTAACGTTATCGGCGATCCGGACGTATTTTACTGCAAACCCGCTGACGATTATCTGCCCCAGCCTGAAGCGGTAATGATCACCGGCATTACACCTCAGCAGGCGCTTGCGCGCGGCGAGAATGAGGCGGCGTTTGCCAAACGGATTCACGATATTTTTACCGTGCCGAAAACCTGTGTGGTGGGCTACAACAATGTGCGCTTCGATGACGAGGTAACGCGCAATATTTTCTACCGCAACTTTTACGATCCCTACGCCTGGAGCTGGCAGAACGATAATTCGCGCTGGGATCTGCTCGACGTGATGCGCGCCTGCTATGCCCTGCGTCCGGAAGGTATCGTCTGGCCGGAAAACGAAGATGGCCTGCCCAGCTTCCGTCTTGAGCATCTGACGAAGGCTAACGGTATTGAGCACGCTAATGCGCACGATGCGATGTCCGACGTGTACGCCACTATTGCCATGGCGCAGCTGGTGAAAACCCGTCAGCCGCGCCTGTTCGATTACCTCTACAGCCACCGCTCAAAGCAGAAGCTCACCACGCTGATTGATATCCCGCAAATGAAGCCGCTGGTGCACGTTTCCGGCATGTTTGGCGCATGGCGCGGCAACACCAGTTGGATTGCTCCTCTTGCCTGGCATCCGGAAAACCGTAACGCGGTGATTATGGTCGACCTCGCGGGTGATATGACTCCGCTGCTTGAGCTGGATGCCGATGCGCTGCGCGAGCGTTTATACACGCCGAAAGCCTCGCTGGGCGACGCAGCCGCCGTGCCGGTGAAACTTGTCCATCTCAACAAAAGCCCGGTGTTGGCGGTGGCCAATACCCTGCGTCCGGAAGATGCCGAGCGTTTAGGTATTGACCGCCAGCAGTGTCTGAAAAACCTGCAAGTCCTGCGCGAGCATCCAGGGCTGCGTGAGAAAGTTGTCGCGATCTTTGCCGAGGCGGAGCCTTTCGTGCCATCAGATAATGTCGACGCGCAGATTTATAACGGCTTCTTTAGCGATGCCGACCGCGCCGCGATGCGTATCGTTCTGCAAACAGAGCCGCAGAATCTGGCCGCGCTGGATATTTCTTTTGTCGACAAGCGTATTGAGAAGCTGCTGTTTAACTACCGGGCGCGTAACTTCCCCGGCACACTGGACGAAGCCGAGCAGCAGCGCTGGTTAGCGCATCGCCAGGAAGTCTTGTCCCAGGAGGCGTTGCAAGCCTACGCGCTGGAACTGGAGGCGCTGTATAACCTGCATGAAGGCGATAAAGAAAAGACCGCGCTGCTCAAAGCCCTGTTCGAATACGCAAAGTTTTTAGTGAACTAAAGGCAAAAAAAATGGCTCCCGAGAGAGCCATTTTTATACCAGCGTAATTACGCGATATCTTCGTTGTACTGTGGAACCGGGTTGCGGAAGCTACGGGTGACGCAGGCCACGTACACCAGACCAATACCCGCCCAAATCAGACCCAGAATCATGGAGCTCTCTTCCAGGTTAATCCACAGGGCGCCTACGGTCAGCGCACCACAAATCGGCAGCACAAGGTAGTTGATGTGCTCTTTGAGAGATTTGTTACGCTTTTCGCGGATCCAGAACTGCGAGATAACCGACAGGTTAACGAAGGTAAAGGCAACCAGCGCACCGAAGTTAATCAGCGCGGTAGCCGTCACCAGGTCAAAGTCGATAGCCATCAGAGCAATCGCCCCCACCAGCAGCACGTTCAGCGCCGGCGTACGCCATTTCGGATGAATGTAGCCGAAGAAGCGGTTCGGGAACACGCCGTCACGACCCATGACATACATCAGACGAGATACGCCGGTGTGTGCCGCCATACCGGAAGCCAGCACGGTGATGGTGGAGAAGATCAGTGCACCGACCTGGAAAGCTTTGCCCGCCACGTACAGCATGATTTCCGGCTGGGACGCATCAGGATCTTTGAAGCGTGAGATATCCGGGAAATAGAGCTGCAGGAAGTAAGTGGAGAAGATAAAGATCATGCCGCCAATCAGCGCGGTCAGGAAGATAGCACGCGGGATGACACGCTCTGCGTCTTTGGTTTCTTCCGACAGGTTGCTGATGCCATCAAAGCCCGTAAAGGAGAAGCACAGGATGGTTGCACCGGTGATCATCGGCACGACATGAGCATTCTCAGACCAGAACGGTTTAGAACTGCTTAAGGTTGCAGCGCCTTCACCGCCAGCCACGCCATGAATAACCATACCCATGATGACGGCAATCAGGATGATTTGCAGCACGACAATGACGCTGTTGAAGTTCGCTACGGTCTTCACGCTGCGCAGGTTGGAGACGGTCATAAACCCAACCAGTACGATCACGAAAATCCACGACGGAATTTCAGGCACCAGAGCTTCAAAGTAGATTTTCGCCAGCAGGATGTTGATCATCGGCGCAAACAGATAGTCGAGCAGGGATGACCAGCCCACCATAAAACCGATGAACGGGTTAAATGATTTCTGGGCGTAGGTATAAGCTGAGCCAGCAGACGGGAAGCGTTTTACCAGCTTTCCATAGCTCAACGCGGTGAACAAAATGGCCACCAGCGCAAAGGCGTATGCTGTCGGAACATGACCGTCGGTCAGGCCGGAAACAATGCCGAAAGTATCAAACAAGGTCATTGGCTGCATGTAGGCGAGGCCCATCATCACAACCGGAACCAGCGTCAGAGTTTTACGCAACCCTGGGCGTGAATTTGCACCTGCGGTGACGTTAAGCGACATGGTTGATTCCCCGTACGGTGAATGCCTGCGCAAAAGCAAAAAATTGCCCCATCTTGTTTTCCTCGGCGACACGACTGTCGTTTTTTAAAAGCTAGTATCTATCCGGTACGAAGCCCGGCCTCTTGGTTTTTTTTGGCAAAAATGCCAGTGACGAATTCGATTGCAAAAAAATAACCGACGCGCTTAACGTCGGTTATATTTCTCATTTTGCAGGGCGCGTATTTTGCACCATTTGGAGGCAGGATGACAAGATGTTGAGGCCTTGATTAACAATTTCTTTTTCAGCGGTTAGCGGGACTAAAAATCTGATGACGTTCCCGCGTACGCCGCAGGAAAGCAGCACAAGCCCCTGACGGCCCGCTTCCTGCACCAGCGCGGTGGTAAGCTCTTTATTGGGACGATGGCTGTCGCGGTCTTCCACCAGCTCCATCGCTATCATCGCCCCGTAACCGCGTACGTCGCCAATGCAATTAAACTGCCCGGCAAGCTCCTGTAGTCGGCTGGTGATTTGCTCCCCGATAGCCTGAGCTTTCTGGTTAAGCTGTTCGGACTCGATAATGTCGGTGACGGCCAGCGCAGCCGCAATCGCCACCGGCGAGCCGGCATAAGTTCCCCCTAACCCACCGGGCAAGGCTTTGTCGAACAGCGATTTTTTCCCCACCAGCGCGGAAAGCGGGAAGCCCCCCGCCAGGCTTTTTGCCATGGTGATTAAATCCGGCTCGACGCCGCTGTGCTCAATAGCAAAAGTTTTACCCGTACGGCAGAAGCCACTTTGGATCTCATCCGCAATCAACACGATGCCATGCTTGTCACACAGGGCACGCAGCTGCTTCATAAACTGCGGCGAAGCCGCATAGAAACCGCCTTCACCCTGTACAGGTTCGATAATAATGGCCGCCACTTCATCCGGCGCAACGTCTGCCGCGAAGATCCCCGCAAGCGAAGCCAGGGCCTGAGCATCCGTGACGCCAAGATAGGCCGCGGGATAAGGTGCGTGGTAAATGCCCGCCGGGAACGGCCCGTACCCTTTTTTGTACGGCTGGACTTTGCCCGTCAGCGCCATGCCCAGCAGAGTTCGACCATGAAACGCTCCCCGGAAAGCAATAACGGCAGAGCGTCCCGTGGCGATGCGCGCCACCTTGATAGCGTTTTCCACGGCCTCAGCACCGGTGGTCAGAAAAAGCGTCTGGCACGGCTCGCTAACAGGCACCAGTTTGTTCAGGCGTTCTGCCAGCTCAATATAGTTGCCGTAGGGAGTCACCTGGAAACAGGGATGGGTGAAATGATCGAGCTGACGGCGAACCGCCTCGATAATCGCAGGATGATTATGCCCGGTGTTCAGCACCGCAATGCCGGAGGCAAAATCAATGTAGCGTTTGCCTTCCACATCCCACAATTCCGCGTTTTTTGCTTTTTCGATGTAAATCTGCAGCGAATTGCCTACACCGTGAGGAACGGCCTGTTCACGCCGCGACTGCCATTGTTGGTTGGTTTGCTTCATACGGACTCCTTGCGCACAAAACCTCTGCGCACAGCGCAGGGGAGAAAATGCCAACGCGAAGACATATTCAGAAGAAATATCGATCCACTTTAAACAATAGATGGGAGGCCTGGGGGCTGCCACTCCCCCGGACGTATTATTTTGCAGGAGCGCCGTAGACGGTAGCGATTTCCGGGCTGTTAACGATGTGCTCCCGCCACCACTCGCTGGCCAGCCCGGCGGTTTGCTCATTCCAGCCTATCCAGACGGGCACAAAAGGCACATGGGAGACGACCTGCTTTTCGATCAGCACGCCGCTTTCTATAAAACGCTGCGCCATATAGCGCGGCACATAGCCGCAGCCAATACCGCTGATTTGCAGCTCCAGCTTGGTCTTGAAGTCAAACACGGTGATGGCATCCTGATCTTCCAGTAAGTGCATCGAACGTGAGGGTTCCAGACGCGAAGTATCACCGACGATAACAGCACGGCTGCGCTTAATCAGACGGCGGGTTAAGGGTTCTTCGGCATCAGCAAGCGGATGATGAGGCGCAACGACAAAAATGCTTTCCAGCTGCCCTAACACGGTAAATCCAAATCCACTCAGCGACGGAGGCTCGCTCATCGCGCCGACAATGATATCGGCTCGACCTTCCGTCAGCGCCTCCCATGAGCCACCCAGCACACCGTTGATAAACTTCAGCCGCGTCACGCTGTAGCTTTTGTAGAAAGATTCAATCAGCGGCGTCAGCAGGGAAAAGGGAAAGGAGTCATCCACGCCAATCACCAGTTCATTTTCCCAGCCCTGGTGAAGCTTGATCGCCTGTTGTTCAAGATCCCGCACGGTATGCAGCACTTCGCGCCCTTTTTCCAGCAGGAGCTGACCCGTTCGCGTAAAACGAGCGCGATGCCCCGTGCGATCGAGGAGCTGGATATTCAGATCGCTTTCCAGCTTTTGCACGGTATAGCTGAGCGCGGAGGGCGTTTTATAGAGCTTTGCCGCCGCCGCCGCAAAGCTCCCTTCTTTGTCGAGGGCATCGAGAATGATCAGCACGTCCAGCAATGGTTTCAAACTCACCCCCGAAGACCGCTGGCCATGCCACCCGCTTCGCTACTGCATGGGCATGACTAATGGATTTGGATACTGATATTCAAACCCCAGTTCATGACAGATTCGACTGCCGTCCACCAGCTTGCCGTGGCCAGCCTTTTGCTGAATCTGAAAAGTGGGCGCCGGCAAATTAAGCTGGTGGGCCATCCGGGAGTAAAAGTCTTCCCGCGTTGGATGAGCGGGCGCACATAAATTATAGATGCGTCCGCCTTTCGGAGCCTGCAACAAGAGAGTGATTGCAGAAATAACATCTTCGAGATGAACAAGGTTTACGCCGTGACCACCGTTTGCCACGTCCGATTTACCCGCAAGAAAACGTCCGGGATGCCGTTCCGGCCCGACCAGCCCCGCCAGACGAAGAATATCAACCGAGGTACCCGGCAAATCATGCAGCCACTGCTCCAGCTCTTTGAGCACGCGGCCACTGGCGGTCACGGGAGCGAGGACGGAGGTTTCCTTCACGGTTCCCTCATCGTCTCCGTAGACGGAAGTTGAGCTGGTAAAAATGATACGTGGAATATTGTGCGCCAGCGCGCTATCCACGATTTCCTGTACGGCCTGCAAATAAAAATTATCACCCTCACCCGTGCGTCGTGCGGGGAGCGTGATGATCAGCGCATCGACGTTGAGCAGGGCATCAAGGTCGTCGCTTTCACAAATCAGTTCCGGCGTCAGCTGCAGCTGATAACTCTCTATGCCGCACATACGAGCCGCTTCCACGCCATCGAGCGTCGTTTTGCTCCCGGCTACCTGCCAGCCCCTCGCTGATAATGACAGCGCAAGCGGCATGCCTAACCATCCTAACCCGACTATCGCAACCTTTTTCATGCCTTCCCTCCTGAAGAGCAGCATATTCATCTGACCTGCTTTCACAGCCTGTTAGTAAGGCTACGCCACGAAGGACAAACTGACAATTGGCGCACCCAAACAGAATATTAACCGTGAGGGAAAAAAGCCCTTGCGCTCACCGGCGAATCTGGTTTACGTTAAAAGCACATCATGAATAAACATTCATACGAGAATTTTATGACACGCGCTCAAACTGCTAACCACCATCATCACCATCACCCTGACTAGTCTTTCAGGCGATGTGTGCTGGGAGACGAAAAGATCTTCCAGTGGAGCATGAGCGAGTGATTAAGCCCCCGGAAGATTTCTTCCGGGGGCTTTTTTTTGGGCGTCAGATAAGAATTAATAAGGGGTAACCACCAATGTTAGACAACAGCCGTTTACGCATAGCTATTCAAAAATCGGGCCGTTTAAGCGATGACTCACGCGAATTACTGGCCCGCTGTGGCATAAAAATCAACCTGCACACTCAGCGTTTAATTGCGCTGGCAGAGAATATGCCGATTGATATTCTGCGCGTGCGTGACGACGATATTCCCGGTCTGGTGATGGACGGCGTGGTGGACCTCGGCATTATCGGCGAAAACGTGCTGGAAGAAGAACTGCTCAGCCGTCGCGCGCAGGGCGAAGACCCGCGCTATTTCACCCTGCGTCGTCTTGATTTTGGCGGCTGCCGCTTTTCGCTGGCGATTTCCGTCGACGAGCCATGGGATGGCCCGGCCAGCCTGAACAACAAACGCATCGCCACCTCCTACCCTCATCTGCTAAAGCGCTATCTTGACGGCAAAGGCGTGCAGTTTAAATCCTGCCTGCTGAACGGCTCTGTTGAAGTGGCCCCTCGTGCTGGTCTGGCCGATGCGATTTGCGACCTGGTTTCCACCGGCGCTACGCTTGAAGCCAACGGATTGCGCGAAGTGGAGGTTATTTACCGCTCCAAAGCCTGCCTGATCCAGCGCGACGGTGAAATGCCGGAGGCCAAGCAGCAGCTTATCGACAAACTGATGACCCGTATTCAGGGCGTCATTCAGGCTCGTGAATCCAAGTACATCATGCTGCACGCGCCGGGCGATCGCCTGGAGGAAATTGTTGCCCTACTGCCCGGCGCCGAGCGCCCGACTATCCTGCCGCTGGCGGGCGACCAGCAGCGCGTTGCCATGCACATGGTCAGCAGCGAAACGCTCTTCTGGGAAACAATGGAAAAGCTGAAAGCGCTGGGCGCCAGCTCCATTCTGGTCTTACCTATTGAGAAGATGATGGAGTAAGCCCATGTCGACCTTCACCACGCTTATTAACTGGAACCAGTGCGATAAGGCCGCGCAGTCCGCTCTGCTGATGCGCCCGGCCCTATCCGCATCAGAAAACATTACGCGCACGGTGGCAGACATTCTCAATAATGTTAAGGCCAACGGCGATGCCGCTTTACGCGAGTACAGCGCCAAATTTGATAAGACTGAAGTTCAACGGCTGAAAGTTAGCGAACAGGAAATCGCCGCGGCGGCGGCTCGTCTTGGGGATGAGATTAAAGAAGCGATGGCGGTTGCCGTCGCCAATATCGAAAAATTCCACGTCGCGCAAAAACTTACGACTGTAGATGTGGAAACCATGCCGGGTGTACGTTGCCAGCAGGTTACGCGCCCTGTTTCTTCGGTCGGACTTTATATTCCCGGCGGTTCTGCGCCTTTGTTTTCCACCGTGCTGATGCTCGCCACCCCTGCCCGCATCGCTGGCTGTAAAAAAGTGGTGCTTTGCTCGCCGCCACCGATTGCCGATGAAATTTTATATGCCGCGCAGCTTTGCGGCGTACAGGAAGTGTTTCAGGTTGGCGGCGCACAGGCCATTGCGGCGCTGGCGCTGGGAACGGAAAGCCTCCCCAAAGTGGACAAAATTTTCGGGCCGGGCAACGCCTGGGTCACCGAAGCCAAACGCCAGGTCAGCCAGCGCCTCGACGGCGCTGCCATTGATATGCCTGCCGGGCCTTCTGAGGTGCTGGTCATTGCCGATAGCGGCGCCACGCCAGATTTTGTGGCCTCAGATCTGCTATCCCAGGCAGAGCATGGCCCGGATTCGCAGGTGATTCTGTTGACGCCGGATGCCGAGATGGCGCAGGCCGTGGCTGAAGCCGTGGAACGCCAGCTGGCGGCGCTGCCGCGCGCGGAAACGGCCCGCAAAGCGCTTGCAAGCAGCCGCCTGATTGTTGCCCGCGACCTCGAGCAGTGCATTGAGATCTCTAACCAGTACGGGCCGGAACACCTGATTATCCAGACCCGTAACGCGCGTGATCTGGTGGAAAGTATTACCAGCGCAGGCTCGGTGTTCCTGGGCGACTGGTCTCCTGAATCCGCCGGCGACTATGCCTCGGGCACCAACCATGTGCTGCCGACCTATGGTTATACGGCGACCTGTTCCAGTCTCGGACTGGCAGATTTCCAGAAAAGAATGACCGTGCAGGAACTTACGCCGCAGGGGTTTGCAAGCCTCGCCAGCACCATTGAAACGCTGGCCGCAGCCGAGCTGTTGGACGCCCACAAAAATGCCGTGACCCTGCGCCTCGCCGCGCTGAACAGCCGTACAAAGGAGGAGACGCAATGAGCATTGAAGAATTAGCCCGCAAGAACGTCCGTACCCTGACCCCTTACCAGTCGGCACGTCGCTTAGGCGGTAATGGCGATGTATGGCTGAACGCGAATGAATACCCTACCCCGGTGGAGTACGAACTGACGCAGCAAACCTTAAACCGCTACCCGGAATGCCAGCCGAAAGCCGTGATTGAACGCTATGCCGCTTACGCCGGGGTAAAACCTGAGCAGGTGCTGGTCAGCCGTGGGGCTGACGAAGGTATCGAGCTGCTGATCCGCGCATTTTGCGAGCCGGGTAAAGATGCGGTGCTCTATTGTCCACCTACCTACGGGATGTACGGCGTAAGCGCTGAAACCTTCGGGATTGAATGCCGCACCGTACAAACGCTGGAAAACTGGCAGCTGGATTTACCGGCTATTGCTGAAAATCTCGACGGCGTAAAAATCATTTATGTGTGCAGCCCAAATAACCCGACCGGGCAGCTTATCAACCCCGAGGATTTACGTGTATTGCTGGAAATGGCGCGCGGCAAAGCGCTGGTCGTGGCCGACGAGGCCTATATTGAATTTTGCCCGCAGGCCACGCTTGCAGGCTGGTTGACTGAGTATCCTCACCTCGTCGTCCTGCGTACCCTGTCCAAAGCGTTTGCTCTGGCTGGCCTGCGCTGTGGATTTACCCTCGCAAATGAAGAGGTGATCAATCTGCTGATGAAGGTAATAGCCCCTTATCCTCTGTCAACGCCGGTGGCGGATATCGCCGCTCAGGCTCTGAGTCCACAAGGAATAAATGCCATGCGCGAACGCGTGGCGGAGATCCTCGTTAACCGTCAATTTTTAATCAGCGGGCTGCGCGATATCCCCTGCGTCGAACAGGTTTTTGACGCTGAAACAAACTACGTGCTGGCAAGAATTACCGCAGCAAGCGCAGTGTTTAAATCTCTGTGGGATCAGGGCATTATCTTACGTGACCAGAATAAACAACCATCCCTGAGCGGCTGCCTGCGTATCAGTATTGGCACCCGTGAAGAGTGTGAGCGCGCCCTTGCTGCGCTGCGCCAACAACCCGGCCTGACGGCCACGGAGGCTGTGTGAGCCAGAAAATTCTTTTTATCGACCGTGACGGCACGTTAATTTCCGAGCCGCCTGCTGACTACCAGGTGGACCGCATGGACAAACTTGCCTTTGAACCCGAGGCGATCCCTGCTCTGCTCCAGCTGCAAAAAGCGGGTTTTAAGCTGGTTATGATCACCAATCAGGATGGACTCGGCACCCCGAGCTTCCCACAGGCGGATTTTGACGGCCCGCATAACCTGATGATGCAGGTGTTCACCTCGCAGGGCGTAAAGTTTGACGACGTGCTGATCTGCCCGCACCTGCCCGCAGATAACTGCGACTGCCGCAAACCGAAAATCGCTATGGTGAAAGGCTATCTTGAAGAGGGCGTGCTGGATAAGCCAAACAGCTATGTGATTGGCGATCGCGCAACGGACATCGAGCTGGCGGAAAATATGGGCATTCAGGGTCTGCGCTATCACGGTGAAACCCTTAACTGGTCGATGATAAGCGACAGGCTCACCCAACGTGACCGCTACGCCCATGTTGAGCGAACAACCAAAGAAACACAGATTGATGTGCAAGTCTGGCTGGATCGCGAAGGCGGCAGCAAGATCAACACCGGCGTGGGCTTCTTCGATCATATGCTGGATCAGATAGCCACCCACGGCGGCTTCCGCATGGAGATAGCCGTCAAGGGCGATCTGTATATCGACGATCACCACACGGTGGAAGACACAGGCCTTGCGCTGGGCGAAGCCCTGAAAATTGCCCTCGGCGATAAACGCGGTATCACCCGCTTTGGCTTTATGCTGCCGATGGACGAATGCCTGGCTCGTTGCGCCCTCGACATCTCCGGCCGCCCGCATCTGGAGTATAAAGCCGAATATAACTTCCAGCGCGTTGGCGATCTGAGCACGGAAATGGTCGAGCACTTCTTCCGTTCGCTCTCTTACACCATGGGTGTCACTTTGCACCTCAAAACCAAGGGCAAAAACGACCATCACCGCGTTGAAAGCCTGTTCAAAGTCTTCGGCCGCACCCTGCGCCAGGCGATTCGCGTTGAGGGCGATACGCTGCCTTCCTCAAAAGGAGTGCTGTAATGAACGTGGTGATTCTGGATACCGGCTGCGCCAATCTGCTGTCGGTAAAATCCTCAATCAAACGCCTCGGCTACGATCCTGTCGTCAGTCGCGATGCCGACGTAGTATTGCGGGCCGACAAACTGTTTTTGCCCGGCGTAGGCACCGCTCAGGCCGTTATGGACCAGATACGCGAGCGTGATTTGCTTGAGTTGATTCAGGCCTGCACTCAGCCCGTACTGGGCATTTGCCTCGGCATGCAGATTCTGGGCAGCCATAGCGATGAAAACCTGGGCGTAAAAACATTGGGGATTATCGACCAGCCGGTGCTGAAGATGACCGACCATGGTCTGCCCCTGCCGCATATGGGCTGGAACCGCGTTTATGCCAAGGCGGGTGACCGCCTGTTCCGCGATATCGAAGACGGCGCATATTTCTACTTCGTGCACAGCTACGCCATGCCGGTCTGCACAAATACCCTCGCGCAGGCTAATTACGGCGAGCCATTTACCGCCGCGGTGCAAAAAGACAATTTCTTTGGCGTGCAGTTTCACCCAGAGCGTTCCGGCGCAGCTGGCGCGAAACTGCTGAAAAATTTCCTGGAGATGTAAGCACGATGATTATTCCCGCTCTCGATTTAATAGACGGCAAGGTTGTGCGTTTGCATCAGGGAGATTACGGCCAGCAACGCGATTACGGCAGCGATCCTCTGCCCCGTTTACAGGACTATCAGGCGCAGGGCGCGCAGGTGCTGCACCTTGTGGATTTAACCGGCGCGAAAGATCCGGCTAAACGGCAAATCTCCCTGATTAAAACTTTAGTTGCAGGCGTGACGGTTCCCGTCCAGGTTGGCGGCGGGGTGAGAACGGAAGAAGATGTTGCCGCCCTGCTGGAAGCTGGCGTTTCCCGAGTCGTGGTTGGCTCGACGGCGGTAAAATCGCCGGAAGTAGTGCAAGGCTGGTTTGCTCGCTTTGGTGCCGATGCGCTGGTTCTGGCGCTCGACGTGCGCATTGATGAACAGGGTAACAAGCACGTTGCCGTCAGCGGCTGGCAGGAGAACTCCGGCATATCCCTGGAAGAACTGGTTGAAACCTATCTTCCGGTGGGGCTGAAACACGTTCTCTGCACGGATATTTCCCGCGACGGAACGCTGGCCGGGTCTAACGTGGCGCTTTATAAAGAAGTTTGCTCTCGCTACCCGCAGGTTGCGTTCCAGTCGTCCGGTGGGATCGGCGGTATTCGCGATATTGCCGCTTTACGCGGCTGCGGCGTAAAAGGTGTCATTGTCGGGCGGGCCCTTCTGGAAGGGAAATTCAACGTAGAGGAGGCTATTTCATGCTGGCAAAACGGATAATCCCCTGCCTTGACGTGCGAGACGGTCAGGTTGTAAAAGGCGTGCAGTTTCGCAACCACGAAATCATCGGCGACATTGTGCCGCTGGCTAAACGTTACGCCGAAGAAGGCGCGGATGAGCTGGTGTTCTACGATATTACCGCCTCCAGCGATGGGCGTGTTGTAGACAAAAGCTGGGTGTCACGCGTGGCAGAGGTCATCGACATCCCGTTCTGCGTCGCGGGCGGAATTAAATCCGCGGACGACGCGGCCAAAATCCTGTCCTTTGGGGCGGATAAGATTTCCATCAACTCTCCGGCCCTGGCTGAGCCGGAGTTGATCACGCGCCTGGCCGATCGCTTCGGTGTGCAGTGCATTGTGGTCGGGATTGATACCTGGTTCGATGCCAAAACGGGTAAATACCACGTCAATCAATACACCGGCGACGAAAGCAGAACGCGAGTGACGCAGTGGGAGACGCTGGACTGGGTGCAGGAAGTGCAAAAGCGCGGCGCGGGTGAAATCGTCCTGAATATGATGAATCAGGATGGCGTGCGTAACGGCTACGATCTGGCCCAGCTGCGTAAAGTGCGCGATGTCTGCCATGTGCCGTTAATTGCCTCCGGTGGCGCAGGGACGATGGAGCATTTCCTTGCGGCCTTCCGGGACGCGGACGTTGACGGCGCCCTGGCGGCCTCGGTGTTCCACAAACAAATTATTAATATTGGCGAGCTAAAAATGTATCTGGCTCAACAAGGCGTGGAGATTCGAGTGTGTTAACAGAACAACAGCGCAACCAGCTCGACTGGGAAAAAACCGACGGCATGATGCCGGTCGTCGTTCAGCATGCCGTTTCGGGCGAAGTGTTAATGCTGGGCTATATGAATCCCGAAGCGCTCATGCAGACTGAGCGCAGCGGCAAAGTCACCTTCTACTCCCGAACCAAACAGCGCCTGTGGACGAAAGGTGAAACCTCAGGCAATGTTCTGAACGTGGTCAGCATTACGCCTGACTGCGATAACGATACGCTGCTGGTGCTGGCTAACCCTGTCGGCCCAACCTGCCATCTGGGCACCACCAGCTGCTTTGCCGGTGCGCACCATGACTGGCACTTCCTGTACGAGCTGGAACAGCTGCTGGCGCAGCGCAAAACTGCCGACCCCGAAAGCTCATACACCGCAAAACTCTACGCCAGCGGCACTAAGCGTATCGCACAAAAAGTAGGTGAAGAAGGCGTTGAAACGGCGCTGGCGGCAACGGTAAATGACCGCCATGAGCTGACCAATGAGGCGTCCGATCTGGTGTATCACCTGCTGGTGCTGCTCCAGGATCAGGAGCTGGATTTAAGCGCCGTGATAGAGAATTTACGTAAACGGCACAAGTAGGTTGTTCTGGATATGAAAAAGGCCGCGCGAGCGGCCTTTTTCATGACAAATGCATTATGCTGCAGACTTGTAATTGCGTAACACGTTACGTACCAGTACCACTCCCGCGCCAATCATGCCGCCCAGTAAAGCCGCCAGGATCAACGTAATACCGCGCTTCGGACTGTCCCGGTGAAGGGGCAGCGTAGGCTTCATCACATAGCGATAGGCATGGATAGTTTTTGGATCGACTTTCAGATTCTGGATATCAAGCAGGCTTTGCTTCGTCTGGTAGTAAGCACCCGGGAAGACCAGGGGACGAGTTGACTCGTTCTGAATCATAGACGTCAAAGCTTCGCTGCCGAGCAGCATCAGGGTATCCTGAGTGACATCAGTCCCCTGCTGGATCAGCGGAGTGGAAACCCTGGCCTCGATGGCAAATTTCAGGGCCTCGCGGATTTGCTTGATACGTAAATCTTTCTGTTCCTGCGCAACAACTTCCTGCGTCTTAAGAGAATCTTCAAGGGTCTGTATTTGCAGCTTGATATTATCTTTTATATCGACCGTCAGCTCTTCGCCAACCTGCTCATCAACCTGTTGAATATATTGGGCAAGCTTAGCCTGCGCGCTCCTGGCTGAATCACCGACATAAGAAATTTCCAGCGGTAAGGATTGCCCTTTTACCGAAGGTGCAATCGTCAGCTTTTCTGGCTGGTCGAGGTTATCCAGCGTTTAAGTCAGGGCTGATATGGAAGAGCTAAAACGACCGACAACACGATTTTGAACGTCAGTGATTATTTGGCGCCGCATTGCCAAAAATAACGCTCAGGGCGTTATTATAGGTGGCAATTTGCGCAGCATCAGGCTGCGCAATCACCGCTGTGGAGGTCCATTTCTCTTTAGCGACAAAAAGATAGATGACGGCAAGAATGATAGTCAGGAAGGTAAAAGCAATGACGGTGACCTTCCCTTTCCAGATCTGAATTAAAAGCTCAATTAAATCAATAGATTCCGGGTTATTTCTAATATGGTTTTGCGCCATATTATTGCTATCTTGATTCATGATTACCCTAAGAGAAATAGTTCGCAAAATATGATGGCCTACACGGGGTGATTATAATCAATTAATGATGAAATTACCTGGTAAGAAACGAGGATTTTTCTCAGAAAATACTGAAAAAACCATTTAAAATCATATGTTGACGCGGCTAATCATTGACAAAGGAGTAAAAAAACACCTATTTTCAGCCAGACCCTCCTGTCAAGGGCCTGACGCCTGAGATAATTTTCAACTAATTCGGTTAGGCTAAAGGCTATTGGCGGATAAAATAGTTTATTTTCCGACCAGCTGGATCAGGTACTGACCGTAGGATGTTTTATCCATGGTTTTTGCATTCTCATAGACCTGTTCTGCCGTCATCCAGCCTTTGCGATAAGCAATCTCTTCAAGACACGCAACCTTAAACCCTTGCCGTTTTTCAATGGTATGAACAAACTGTGACGCTTCAATCAGGCTATCGTGCGTCCCGGTATCCAGCCATGCAAATCCTCGCCCAAGCAATTCAACGTTCAGTTCACCCCTCTCGAGATACATCTGGTTGATGCTGGTAATCTCTAACTCATTACGTTCTGAGGGTTTGACCTGTTTAGCCAGCTCAACAACCTTATTATCGTAAAAATAAAGCCCGGTCACCGCCCAGTTGGACTTAGGCACAGCAGGCTTTTCTTCAATGGAGATAGCCTGATAGCTATCGTCGAACTCAACCACACCAAAGCGCTGCGGGGACATAACCTGATAGCCAAAGACGGTTGCGCCACTTTTCCGGCTGGCCACCATGTCGAGTTTGCTGCCAAATCCCTGGCCAAAGAAGATGTTATCCCCCAGCACCAGCGCACAGTCTTCACCATTGATAAACTCTTCGCCAATGATGAAAGCCTGCGCCAGCCCTTCGGGACGGGCCTGTATTTCATAGCTTAAATTAATGCCCAAATGATGACCGTCGCCAAGCAAGCGCTGGAAGGATGGCAAATCTTCAGGCGTTGTAATCAGCAAAATATCACGAATACCCGCCAGCATAAGCACCGAAAGCGGGTAATAGATCATGGGCTTATCATAAATAGGCAACAACTGCTTTGAGACGCCGCGTGTAATCGGATACAGGCGCGTACCCGAACCACCAGCCAGAACAATCCCCTTCATAATAAAATCCTTATCTTTTTAAATTAGCTACTCAGACCTAAACGTTCCCTTGCATACGAGCCGTCCTTCACCCGTTGCCACCATGACTCGTTCGCCAGATACCATTCAACTGTCTTCCTGATGCCGCTCTCAAAGGTTTCACAGGGCTTCCAGCCGAGCTCTCGTTCAATTTTGGAAGCATCAATCGCATAGCGCAGATCGTGTCCAGGACGATCCGTGACATAGGTAATTAGCTCTTCAAAATGACTAATTTGCGCAGGTTTTGCTGGCACTATTTCATCAAGCAAACGACAGATTGTCTTTACTACCTCAATATTTTTACGCTCATTATGACCACCTATATTGTAGGTTTCGCCCACCTGACCTTCAGTGACCACTTTGTAAAGCGCGCGCGCATGATCTTCAACATAGAGCCAGTCGCGAATCTGGCAACCGTTACCATAGACCGGCAGAGGTTTTCCTTCCAGAGCATTAAGAATAACCAGCGGGATAAGCTTCTCCGGGAAATGATATGGCCCGTAATTATTGGAGCAGTTAGTCACAATAACGGGCAATCCATAGGTGCGCAGCCAGGCACGCACCAGATGATCGCTGGAGGCTTTTGAGGCTGAGTAAGGGCTACTCGGTGCATAGGGTGTTGTTTCGGTGAATAAAGACTCGGTATCGTGCAAATCCCCATAAACTTCATCAGTTGAAATATGGTGAAAACGAAAAGCTTCTTTGGCCGGGGTAGCCAGCTGGTTCCAGTAATGACGAGCGGCCTCCAGCAGAACGTAAGTCCCGACGATATTCGTTTCAATAAAGGCAGCAGGGCCATCTATCGAACGGTCAACGTGGCTTTCAGCCGCCAGATGCATTACTGCATCAGGCTGGAATGCCTCAAACACGGCATCAAGCGCAGACCTGTCGCAGATATCAATCTGGCGAA
The DNA here is from genome assembly GCA_946480445.1 of uncultured Buttiauxella sp. GTDB lineage: Bacteria > Pseudomonadota > Gammaproteobacteria > Enterobacterales > Enterobacteriaceae > Dryocola. The sequence goes on along the minus strand of CAMLJN010000004.1, from coordinate 145,272 downwards.
ATGAGTAACGAGCGTCGTCGGCAACAGATGCCAGGGATTCAAGATTACCCGCATAGGTCAATTTATCGACAACCAATACTTCATCAGCAGTGGCATTAATAATATGGCGAACTACTGCAGAACCAATAAACCCTGCCCCGCCCGTTACAATGATTTTCATAAAGCCTCAGAGAGTATGCATCTTGTTTACCTACCGTATTACTATCGGCGGCAAAAAGGTAAAACAAAATTTTACACGATAGCTAAAAAGAAAAAACCAGCGGAGAGTTATCTCCACTGGTTTAAGATCGAGCTAAAAAACAACTGTGAAAATTACTTATCCAGCCACTCGGTGTGGAATACACCTTCTTTATCAGTACGCTTATAGGTGTGCGCACCGAAGTAGTCGCGCTGCGCCTGAATCAGGTTGGCAGGAAGAACCGCGGAACGATAGCTGTCATAGTAAGAGATGGCGGCCGAGAAGGTTGGCGTTGGGATACCATTCTGTACGGCGTAAGAAACGACATCGCGCAGCGCCTGCTGATATTCATCGGCAATCTTCTTGAAGTAAGGCGCCAGCAGCAGGTTAGCAATAGCCGGGTTCTGTGCATAAGCATCGGTGATCTTTTGCAGGAACTGCGCGCGAATAATGCAGCCAGCACGGAAAATCTTCGCAATCTCACCGTAGTTGAGATCCCAGTTGTTTTCTTCAGAAGCTGCACGCAGCTGGGAGAAACCTTGTGCATAAGAAACGATTTTACCCAGGTACAGAGCACGACGAACTTTTTCGGCAAACTCGGTTTTATCGCCAGCAAAAGCTTTAGCCTGAGGACCGCTCAGCACTTTAGATGCGGCAACACGCTGTTCTTTTAAAGAAGAGATATAGCGCGCAAAGACGGATTCAGTGATCAGTGAAAGCGGTTCACCAAGATCAAGGGAGCTCTGGCTGGTCCACTTACCGGTACCTTTGTTCGCGGCTTCATCAAGGATCACGTCGACCAGGTACTTACCGTCTTCATCTTTTTTCGTGAAGATATCTTTCGTGATATCGATCAGGTAGCTGCTCAGTTCACCTTTATTCCACTCGGTGAACGTGGTGGCCAGTACTTCGTTGGAGAGATTCAGGCCATTTTTCAGCAGCGAATAGGCTTCCGCGATAAGCTGCATGTCGCCATACTCAATGCCGTTATGAACCATTTTCACATAGTGACCCGCGCCATCGGCACCGATATAGGTCACGCAAGGCTCGCCATCTTCAGCCACTGCCGCAATCTGTTTCAGAATTGGGGCAACCAGCTCATAGGCCTCTTTCTGTCCGCCAGGCATAATGGATGGGCCCTTCAGAGCGCCCTCTTCCCCGCCAGAAACGCCGGTACCGATGAAGTTAAAACCTTCAGCTGAGAGTTCGCGGTTACGACGGATAGTATCCAGGAAGAAGGTGTTACCTCCATCGATCAGGATATCGCCCTTATCGAGATAGGGCTTGAGGGAATCAATGGTTTTATCCGTGGCTTCGCCTGCCTTAACCATCAACAGGATACGGCGAGGAGTCTCCAGAGATTCCACAAACTCTTGCACCGTAAAGTAAGGAACCAGCTTCTTGCCCGGGTTCTCCGCAATGACTTCTTCAGTCTTGTCGCCAGAGCGGTTGAACACGGAAACGGTATAGCCACGGCTTTCGATGTTCAGCGCCAGGTTGCGCCCCATCACGGCCATACCAACGACGCCGATCTGCTGTTTGGACATTACATACTCCTGTCAGGTGTGGTCACCGCGACACGCGCGGCTTGAAAATGTGGTTTAGATGTTAACTCAGGTTCGAGGGCTGTAGGTAGCAATAGATGTCGTATAAAGACAGCACCCAACGTTCATAAACTCAGCTTAATTACTATTAATAAGCACCATCCCGGTGCAAGACAACCTTCACTGTTTTAAACAGAATGGCAATATCATTCCACAGAGACCAGTTTTTAACATACCAGGAGTCAAAATAGACACGAGTGTCATAATCAACATCGTTACGCCCGCTCACCTGCCATAATCCGGTCATACCGGGTTTCGCCATCAGATAATAATCAACATCATCATCATAACGCGTTAGCTCTTCGGAAATAATTGGACGCGGCCCCACAAGGCTGATTTGCCCTTTAAGCACATTGAATAATTGGGGTAATTCATCAAGACTTGTTTTACGAATAAAACGACCAACGGGAGTTATACGTGGGTCATTTTTCAACTTAAAATCACGATCCCATTCCTCACGAGCCTGCGGATCCGTCTCCAGAAGCTCTTGCAGCACCTCTTGCGAATTCAGATGCATTGAACGAAACTTGTAACATGGGAATAATTTACCGTGTCGCCCCACACGCATATGTCCGTAAATAGCAGGACCACCATCACGCCTTACTTTATACCAAAGGTAAATAAGTAACGGGGAAGACAATAAGATAATCACTAGCGAACAAACAATATCAAATGTACGTTTGAGAAAGCGTGAAGTTCGTTTTGCGAGATTATTATGAATACGCAACAACATCACTTCATGGCTAAAAATAAACGACATATCAGTATTATACAGTGGTAACCCGCGCAATGAAGGAATAACGGTTACAGAGCGGCAATCTTTTTTAGAAAGCTCACGGAGCCAGTTTATTGTTTTATCACTATTTTCCATTTCAAAAGCAACAATGAAATGGATATCACCTGTTTTCTTCATTTCCCAAAGGATATTTTTATCCTTTAAAACAGGTAATCCTTGTAAATTATCTTCCGGAGCCTCTTCATCATAAAATGCCACGACATCAAAGCCCAACATTTCCTCGCTCTGTAGAGCAGAGTAGGCCTCCAGAGCATTTTGACCACTGCCCAGAATGACTGTTTTTTTCTTCCAGATTCCCAGAAGATTGAGAAGATGTCGGGTCATCGCTCGGAAGAATGGGAGCAAGATAAGCGCAAAGGTCCAACAGAATACCCAGATGTATCGTGAAAACTGCCACCTGGAGAATGCCACCAGAGCAAGATCAAAGATGGCAAAGATAATGATAGTGCGAAATATTTCCTTCAGCTCAAACCAGAATGGCTTACGGTATGAATAATGTCGAAGCCTTACCCAAAACCAACCAACACAGATTAAACCAAGGATAAAATGAGAAATAATTCACATCTCTAACTGTGTATTAGGAATAAAACGATAAATATCGTTAAAAATCCAGTAAACACAGCCAATAGAGAGCACCAGGGACAAATTAAAAAATATAAGATCTGAAGCAGCAAGAAAAACTTTGCAGAGCAGAGGATTATACTTATTCAAAAAATTATCCGTATCCATCACAATCCCTGATATTAGCGAGGGTTTATATTAAATACAGGCATTTGCTCATGGTTAGCCTGACATACTAAGAACTTCCTTGCTACATCTATAGCCTCACGAATAGTGACGTCCATATCAAGATAACGGTAAGTACCGAGACGACCAACAAATGTGGTATTAGTCAGCCCCATTGCTTTATCAAGATAGCGATTAAGTAATTCCTTTTCTTTAACCATACGAATGGGATAATAGGGAATATCATCTTCAGTGCAGAAGCGACTGAACTCGCGATAACAGGTTGTCTTATCGTGAGATTCCCACGGCGAAAAGTGCTTATGTTCGGTAATACGAGTGTAAGGAACATTCTCTTCGCAGTAGTTGATGACCGCTGTGCCCTGATAATCCCCCTCCGCTGAGAATTTTTCAAAATCAAGCGTGCGATAACCCAGTCTGCCTTCGCTAAAGTTAAAGTAACCATCCAGCGCGCCAGACCAGAAAACATGTTGATAGGCATTGCTATCCGCTGCCGAAAATTCCGTATCGGTTCTGACTTCAATCAGCTCATGGTCTAAAATTTTGGCAACCATTTCGGTATAACCCTCTTTAGGCATACCCTGATACTTATGATTAAAGTAGTTGTCGTTGTAGTTAAATCGCAGGGGTAAACGTTTTAAAATACTTGCTGGCAGTTCTGTCGGTTCGCAGCCCCACTGCTTACGGGTATAGCCTTTAAAGAAGGCTTCATACAGCTCGCGGCCAATCATGCTAATGGCTTGTTCTTCAAAGTTTTGAGGATCAATAATGGATTTATCGGCCTTCGCTTCGATAAATGCACGAGCTTCATCAGGACGCAGTGTTTTGTTGAAAAACTGATTAATAGTATGCAGGTTAACCGGTAGCAGGTAGACATTACCCTTATAAATAGCCTTCACACGGTTAGTATAGGGCATGAACTCAGAATACTGATTAACGAAATCCCATACTTCTTTATCATCAGTATGGAAAATGTGTGGACCATAAACATGCAGCATCACGTTGGTCTGCGGATCTCGCTCTGAATGACAGTTACCTGCAATATGGGAACGCTTATCGAAAACGACGGATGCGATCCCTTGCTCTGCCAACAATTTTGCGATAACGGCTCCAGAAATCCCAGCTCCAACAATAGCGACTTTCATTTTTTTCCCCAAAAATGTCGTTTTAATAATCCAATGCCTTTGACAAGAAGATTTTCACCATCAATATTGACTACAGGTAAATATTTAACGTTCAGCCGAGCACGTTGGTGGTGAAGCCAAACGTTGAAAAGGCGTTCTGCCATAAATCCAAATACGCGTTTCTGATACGCATCGTAGCTTTGATAGTCAATTTTTTGTTCAAGGGCAAACAGTACTGGAAATAGCCAGGAAAAATATTCGTCAATCAATGACTTTTTGCAGACAAACATGTTGTATAGGCTAATTTTGGTACCGTCCATCACATGATCGAAATCCGCAAGGTAGTCAGGGTGCTGAGCGGCGATCTCATCCCGAAGTTGAGTGTAGTCAGATTCATGGTGCGCATGCACGTAATGGCTCTTAATAGTTGTAATAAAGTAATTACGCGGTTTGGCCACCAGGATGTCAGCATCGTTAAGCATTGCTGAAAGCTCCGCTGAGGACGCAATACGTTTGCCTTTAACCACAAGTTTACTGGTTGAAGAGGCAAAATAGCGGCGGTAATGAGCAAGGCCAACAATATCTTCGTGGACATTTTTCCATATCCAGTAGGCTGCGGTAAGTTCACAGAAAGATGGATTTAGATGGCTTATATTATCGCCCGTCGAATCTCGTTTACAGTTTATAGAGATCTTATTTTCAGACCTACCAACCTGCAGAGCAATGAATGAGTTATCTTCAGGAAACTCAAACTCTTTATGGCTAACCACATATGTTATAAATGTCATTATAATCCCTTTGCATCTGAGCGCTTTACTATAGGCCTCAGAAGAAGACTTATAATAAACAGCAAAAATTTACTTTTCGCGAACAAGGTTAAAATCTTATATTTATTCAACGCGAAACTTGTAAGGACATCAAGGATACTAATTTTCTTGTACTCTTCGCATATCAAGTTAATATATTTCGCACGAACATTACAATCATCTATTCTTACAAGGCTTACTAAACATGACTGAATTAGATTGACAAAAGCTGTTGAATAAAATCTAGGGGATATCTTGTCTGTTAATACCTTTGTTTTTAATAAATCTAGTGTTTTAAATAGATTGAACTGTTGTTCAGCCGAACCCGTGGTGATTGAATTAATGCGTTTCCTGTAACCGTATAACCCTTTATTTATGTAACCTATTGCTTTCAATCTAGAATTTAGCACTGACGATGTCAATATATCTTCGTATATATGCCCTACAGGAAATAAATTATTATCATAAAAAGATTTGTGAACAACCCGAGCCCATGCGAAATTTGGTTTTTTCGACAATTCTACAGAAGAAATTAAAGAAAAAGATTCATCAGTTATATTTGTTTCAAACGAAGGCAAACAGTCATTCACTTCACCGAAAAACTTAACATGTTCAAAATATACCGCGTCTGCACCTCCAAAAGAAATACTTCTTATGACACTAGAGAGGAGTACAGGAGACACAACATCATCGGAATCAATAAAAACTATATAATTCCCGCTTGCATGCTGCAGACCGAAATTTCTTGCATCGGATAATCCTCCATTCTGCTTATGGAAGTATTTGAATCTCGGATCTTTATTTGCATAATGATTGCAAATTTCAGCAGAATTATCTGTTGAACCGTCGTCGATGAGTAAACATTCAAAGTCTTTGAAATCTTGCTTAGTTATTGAAATGAGACATTGCTCTAAATAGCAATCAACATTATATATTGGTAGTATAAGACTAAATCGCATAATTCCCTTCACGTCTTTTCATTAAACATATAAATAATGCGTAAACCAAGGAAATTATGCAAAGGGACATAAACTTTGCATCAGTGAATGCATACATCTCACCCATCGTTAAAACCCTAACAATTGTATAATGGATTTTAATGAAAACTATAATAATCCAGTAATCATAATTAATTACTACAATTCTAAATACACCATACATTACACCACAGAAAATCCCGATAGGGACAGCTACTAACAACGAAAGATCATAACCGAAAAAATAAATAATATTAACGAGTGAAGCCATAGTGAAGTTTATTTTTTTGTCATAAAAGCCTTCAAAGACGCTGGCAGGGGTAACATGTGACATTAAGTAAAAAATCCCTCTATACCTGTCGTCCTCAGCAATACCAAAAAAGGAGCGTACTATTTCCGAATAGGGTTTAACGCTATCAGTAGAAATGATATCTACTGTCCACCACATCTGTGATTGCAAAATTATTCTTGAAATAAAACTATCAGCTGCATTTCGCTCCCCAACTATCGCTGCGTAGCTGGAATAAATAACAATTAGAAAAACAAATGTAATTACACAAAGAACCATTACATTTTTAAAAGAAAGCAATTTAATATTTCGATAATGAACAATCAAATATGGCGTAACAAAGTAAACTATTGAAGAAAATATACCTGTGAATTTCTCACCGACCATAACCTGGGAAATAAGACCTAATAACAAAAGGCCTAAAAATATCTTTTGGGGACGGAACGCATAAATCAAGCCAAGGAGAAAGCTAGCTTGAACCAGGTTGAATTTTAGATAATCACCCCACGATGGTGCGATATTGGACCAATAGTAAAACCTGTCTACGTTATAATCATTTGGAGAACCATATTTAAAACTTATATATAATAAACCGGCAATGAGGCCAAGTATGTAAACAGGTGCAACACTAGATACGATAGTATTTAATCTAACTAATTTTGGATATCTTTCTGGTAATAACTTTTTTATACATTCAAAACCGATAAAAGAGCCATACATAAGAAAGAAACAAAGGGTGAGATTTTTCGGCGTCGCACCAGTTAAATAACTTGTCCATTGCGTTTCGGCATAATATGAACCAAATTCAGCGATTAAACAGCTTAATCCTGTTGTAGTATATGCAAATAATACTATAAAATTAAAAAAAGACAGCTGAGCTTGCTGCTTAAAAAGATAGATTATTGTAGTTACCCAAAGTACATAGGATAATATGTTCAAATATTGTGAGGATTCAAGAGTAACATTAGATATAAAAATAACAAACCATAGCGATGCAAGTATATTCATATTAATCAAATATTTTATTATTTAGTATTTACTAAATGCTAATGACGTTTTCATTAGGGATAACATCTACTAACATTCCCATTGCATCCTTCATTGCTGGTTTTAACCTATCAGAGCTGAACAGATAAATTTTAACATCCGGAATGCTTAGCAGATTAAACTGGCAGCTGCTTGCGAATCCATATAAATTAATCTTAAAACCTTGGTCAAGAAGTTTTAATATGTAGTCCTCTGCTATATCTCCTGTGCTTATCTCAAAACATTTAAATTCACTATCCAAAGCTCTTGGATGAGGAAGATAATAAGGCTCAGGAGTAAGGTGTTTCATAAACCGCATTAAATCCTTCTTCAATTCAATAGCATGATTACGAATTACGGCCTCATCATACATCGTACCCAATACAATATTTTTGACGTTATGTTTATCTAATATCATAGAGTGACGCGCTTCAAAAAGTCTAATAACAACAGTGTTTTTTACACAGTTGTCAAAGCTGTCATAGATAGTATAATGTCTTGCCGATTTATTTTTGACATTATCTAAGTAATACTTCCTTCCTAACAAGCGATGAATTATAGTAAAGAATCTTTTCTTAAGTGATTTCCGTGGTTGTTCATTGAAATATGAACCACATTTCAAGATATTTCCCACTCCGTCATCAAAAGTTATCAACTCATTAAATTTACTGTATGATAATAGATAATGAGTAATGCTATCATCTATACTACCAAGTAGCACCTGGTTATAAAAAGAATCGCTGAGTTCTTTTTTTAATTTATAAAGCAAGCGAATTGAATAAGGTTCTGTTATGAACATTGAACTTTTTGCCAACTCACTTATTAGATTATAGTACTTAATATGCCGCTTATCTTTGACTGTTGAAAAATATAAAAACCTGATATTATTATAATCAATATTTTCTTTCGCTATGGCTTTCATCGCTATCAACACCTGAAGAGGCGTAAAACAAACGATAAGATTCATCAACACTTACACCTTTTAAGATTAAAATACAACATAGCAACCATGATTACATTCGATAGCACCATCGAGTATGGAACATACTTAATATCATACTGCGAAAATAAAAAAACAAATGCCACATAAAAAAAAGCAGATGTTATTGTACAAAGAGATATTGTTTTATTTCGACCATGATAAAAAAAATAATTAACAAGAAGTAAATATGGTATTGTCATTGAAATGGCTAATGAAAAAATCAATGCATAATACTTGGCATCTTCGAAACCTATTCCCAGAATAAAAGCATACAATTTATTCGGAATGAAAAAATACAATGCAACAGGTATAGGTATAAGAAGAAAACTCCAGTGAGTATAAGTAACTACTTTTTCTTTTGTAAGGAGACCTTTTCTGAGATGTTCATAATAATAAGGTACTGTTGCTTTATTTAATGCCATCAATAATATTGCTAGTATTGACGCCAACTGAAAACCGACTGAATAAACGCCTAATGCTGAGGCACTAAACATTTTATAAATGAAAATGCGATCAATTTGCCCTTTTGCAAAAAAACTGACTTGATGCAACAATAACGGTAAGCCAAAAGAGAAATTATATGAAAAAATAGACCTGAAAAGTCGCAAAGAAATTTTTATGCCATTACGCTGAACACCATAAAATACAAACACTGAAAATAGAAGACTAATAACATTAGCTACTACCATCGCAATTATTCTATTTGAGACATTCGCTTGAAACATGCTGAATAATACTACCGTAGCGCCAGCAGATATTATAGCATTGATCAACTGTATGGTAATATACCATCCAGGGCGTCGTTGACACTGTTGAGACGCGAAAAACAGAGCTAGTACAGATTGCGAATAAGCCGCCATAATCGCATAGAGGAAAATATAATCATTACTTAACAAGGCTATAATAAGTGTGGCTATAATATATATTATAGTCGCTTGAACCAAGCTAACAAAAATAAGGCTACCGATGCCATGCTTACCATATCGATAAAAATATCTTGTTAATGCCCCATCCTGACTAAAGCCAATGATAATTAAACCTAAGGCAATTACTACTTGATAATAGGAAAGAGTCCCAAATCCCTCTACCCCTAACGTCCTTGTTAGATAGGGCAAAAGTAGGAACGGTATGCTTCGAGATATCAGATCTCCAGCAAGATACACAATACTATCACGTATGATTTTCATTATTATTGAATATTGTCAATTCTCAATGGCATACCTTTATGCATATCAACTAACGCTTTTTTACCTAGAACTTCATCATAATACTTAGGTGCCAAACCAAACCCCGGGCGAATGCTTTTAACATTTTCGCTGGTGAGTTTTTCACCTTTTTTTACATCTTTGACGACGTAGAGTGAACGACGAAACTTAACATTTCCTTTTTCACTTTCTTTACGCTCATAGTTCACGCTGCCCAAGGCCAGCCAGGCTGTTTTTGCATCACGGCATAATGCGCGGAGTTCTGCAGGTTCAAGCGAGAAGCTATCGTCTGCTCCTCCTCCATTACGATCAAGGGTAACATGCTTTTCAATTACGCTTGCTCCTAATACTACAGACGCAATAGCAGTTGTATTATCAATGGTATGATCGGACAAACCAGTTAATACGCCAAAGCGTTCTGCCATATCCGGAATCGTCGCCAGATTATAATCTTCTGCTGGTGCCGGATAACCACTTACGCAGTGCAGAACGACAAGTTCCTTACAGCCACCTTCATATGCCGCATTTATAGCTTCCTGAATTTCTGACTCATCCGCCATTCCCGTCGAAATAATCATAGGTTTGCCTGTTTTTGCCACATACTTTATTAGTGGGATATCAACGGCTTCAAAAGAGGCTATTTTATAGGCAGGAGCACCTAATTCTTCTAAAAGGTCAACAGCCGTGAAATCAAATGGGCTGCTGAATATTGTGATACCAAGCTCTTTTGCTTTATCAAAGAGGGGTTTATGCCATTCCCAAGGCATCTGTGCGCTTTCATAGAGATTGTATAATGTCTGCCCACCCCACAACCCTCCCTGGATCTGAAATTCGTCATTGTCACAATCTATGGTTATTGTGTCTGCACGATAGGTTTGTAATTTTATTGCATCAGCACCAGCAGCTTTAGCTTCTTCCATAATTTTGAACGCACGATTTATATCGCCATTATGGTTAGCTGATAATTCTGCAATAATGTATGGGGGACATTTCTCCCCGATTTTACGGCCATCAATAGTGATGTTTTTCATAAATTCTCAAATCTCGATTAAGCGATAATATTCTAGCTAAGCTATGACAAAATTATATTGCGTAAAGATTTTGCTATATTTACTACTTACAACTTCGCGAATCGAAAGCCAATTACCTTTGGTCAACCCCAGATAATGCACCCCCAACCGTTCACCATTTTTTATAATATTTTCTTCTCTAAATCCTTCACGCTTAAAACCGAATTTTTCGTGCAGACGTACGACTGCCTCATTGTTTTCTATAACTTCGCAGTTTAACTTTTCCAGCCCAAGTACTGAGAATATGTAATTCAGGATGTTAAATTCTAAAACAGCACCAATTCCGGAACGAGCTGTTGCCGTCAAGTAGTATGCCCAATCGGCTTTCTTATTATTTTGATCAATTGAGTTAATACTCACAACACCAAGTGGTTCATCCTCTTCATTAAAAACGACAAAAACAATATTTTTAGTGTCCGTTTCAAGTCGATTTAACCACTTCTGGTGTTCTTCTGCGCTAATCTCGTGATCCGTATACATCCATTTTCGTACTTGTTCTTCGTTTCTAATAGTACGAATTTTTTCCTGATTAATTTTTTGAGCATTTATAATATTTATTAATGACAATTTTTTAGCTCTAATATCATTCATCAGCAAACCCCTTTGGTTAACACAAGAACTAGTGATTCAATATTTCTGCAACGACACGTTTTAAGCCATAACCATCACATAATAAAAATGATTTTGATACCTGTTCAGAATAACATAACTTCAAATTCTCCCATGCATCAACAAATTCTTCATCCGAGAAATTTATATTATCAAATACAATAAATTCATTTTCTCTCAGTTTTTCAACTAACTCTAGCTGATTATTTGCTATGGCAATATTAACCGCAGGAACACCTAGAACACATCGCTCCCAAGTTGTGCTCCCTAGTGCACCAATTGATACATCATGTGCAAGCATGAGTTCGGGCATATTATTAACATTCGTTCTCACATCAATGTTATATTTTGATTCTTTGGCGATCTCTTTAATCACATCGTAATGTGGGCAGTGCAACCCTAATATAACTGTAATAACATCCAGGGAATCATGGAACGATTTGTTGATAATACTCAAAACTTTGCCAGTAACATTATCAACGTCGACGCCCCCCATAGTAATAAGTATCTTTGTGGGATGTTTAGTTTTATGCCTACTAACAACAGCATTATTTCTTAACCTTGCAAACGCCGGATTAAGAAGTGCATAGTTTGTTCCCAATAACGCAATACACTTCTCAGGAATAAGCGAGCTATATTCACATCGTTGTCGCCCCAACGTCGTATCAATCAAAAAATGCCCAACGTGTTCTCTGTTACAAAGGTCATCTATTACCGCAATTTTTACATTAGGTATTTTTGATAGTATAACTTTTTCCCATTCGCAATCTATGGAATAATGGTCGATAATAAATATATCTGGAGTGAAACGATGCAAAGCACTTAATGCTAACGTTGCATATGCATCATCTAGCTGACTTCCTGAAAGCCATTCTTTTTCATTTTTAATATACTGGTCATTTGTTTGACCAGAAAATGGTATGACGTGTACCACATAACCGGAACTGCTTATTTTTTCAATTAAATTCCCATGGTGTGCCTTTGTAAAAAATACGCATTCATTCCCCTCATCGCTTAATTCATTTGCTAAATTAAGACAGCGAGTAATATGTCCAGTTCCAATTGAAAGTGATGCATCAACTCTAAAAGCGATTTTCATTTTTAGTTTCGCCAATCTTAAAAAGAAGCTCCGCTAATCGCCAATCCTCAGGAGTATCAATATCCTGTACTCGTTCTCTGGGTAGAATTATCGGTTTTGAATAGGCATTAAAAATAGGTTTCTCTGCCAACCATGATGACAACGTACCCCAGTAAAACTGGCCTGCATCATGGTATGCATCTTCTAACTCTTGCGATCGCACGTTGAAAAGATTAGGGGAAAACATACTTATCTCGTTCCCGGCATTCAATTTTAATGCACGCTGAATTGGATATGGAAAACTAGTGACCGAAAAACAATAATCAATTGAGCTCTCTTTCATCATCGCCAGACCTTCAATTATATCTTCTGACCTAATAAAAGGGGCTGTTGCATAGATACAGCATGCATAATCTATTTGTTCGGACCGTTGGAGCAAAAATTCACATGCATGGCGTATAACTGGAAGAGTACCCGCATAATCATTCGACAATTCGTCAGGGCGCATAAAAGGTACTTCAGCACCATATTCAAGCGCTACCTTCGCAATCTCTTTGTCGTCTGTTGAGACAATAATCCGATCAAAGACACCGCTCTGTCGAGCGGCCTCAATTGACCAGGCAATCATTGGTTTCCCGCAAAAATCTTTAATATTCTTTCGCGGAATACGTTTACTGCCACCGCGTGCAGGAATGATCGCCACATTCATTTAAAAAAACTCCCGGATACATTTGATGACATAATCCTGCTCTTCATCAGAAAGCGTAGAATACATCGGAATGCTGATCGCTCGGGAATAATAATCTTCAGCTACTGGATAATCACCAACTTTATGGCCAAGCTGCTCATAATATGGCTGAGTGTGAACTGGAATATAGTGAACGTTAACACCAATCCCTTTTTCACGCAGGTAGTCAAACAGAGGTTTACGACATGCGGGGTCGTTAACCGTCAACGGATACAGGTGTAGCGCACTGTAACCACTTGACGATTGTTTAGGTGTCGATACAGGTACACCGCCAAAAGCAGTGTCATAGCGTTTTGCCAACTCATGACGGCGTGCCACAAAACCATTGATACGTTTAAGTTGACTGACACCCAAAGCGGCCTGCAATTCAGTCATACGGTAATTCAGGCCGAGATCAACCTGCTGATAATACCAACCACCTTCTGCTGCTTTGGTCATCTTCTCATTATCACGTGTAATGCCATGACTCCGGAGCAGCTGCATTTTATCTGCAAGAGCATCACTATTTGTGAGTGCCATACCGCCTTCAGCAGTCGTGATGATTTTTACCGGATGGAAACTCAGAATCGTGACATCAGCAAAGCGCGAGTTACCAATTTTGGCCCCCTGATAGTCTCCACCGATTGCATGAGACGCATCTTCGATAATGGCAAAACCATATTCTTTGGACAGACTATGAATCTTTTCCATTTCACAAGATTGTCCAGCAAACGCAACAGGCACCACAACTTTAGGAAGCTTTCCCTGTGCTTTAGCGGCAACAAGTTTTGCTTCCAGTGCGCTAACACTCATGTTGTAGGTCTGCGGATCAATATCAACGAAACTAACATTGGCATCGCAATACAATGCACAGTTTGCCGAGGCGACAAAAGTATTCGGTGAAGTCCACAGCCAGTCGCCTTTGTTTAGACCCAGAGCGAGGCATGCAATGTGCAGTGCAGAAGTCGCACTATTTACTGCAACAGCATGTTTAACGCCAACATACTCTGCGATGGCTTGTTCAAATTGCGGAACACATGGCCCCTGAGTCAAGAAGTCTGACTTCAGGACATCAACAACAGCTTTGATATCCTCTTCAGAGATATCCTGCCGTCCATAGGGGATAAATTTCATCAGATGTTGCCTACTTTTTCACGATTATCATCAATCCACTGACGCAGTTCTTCAATGCTCATCCATTCCGCGTTGCTGTCGCTTTCGTACACGAAACCTTCCGGCACTTTTTTACCGTCTTTAATACGTTCCGGAGAGTCACACCAGTTGTGAATAGCGGGCAGAATTTTAAAATGTTCAGGATATTCGTAGGTGTAATACGCATCTTCCGCACTGATCATCTGCTCGTGCAGTTTCTCACCAGGGCGAATACCAATAACCTTCTGAGCGGCATCAGGTGCAACTGCTGTTGCAACATCGGTTACTTTCATTGATGGGATTTTTTTGACGTAAATTTCGCCGCCAACCATGTCATTGAAAGCGTGCCAAACTAGTTCAACGCCCTCCTCAAGGGTGATCATAAAACGGGTCATACGATCGTCGGTGATTGGCAACTCACCTTTATCTTTGATAGACAAGAAGAAAGGAATAACCGAACCACGGGAACCCATAACATTGCCATAACGAACAACTGCAAAACGGGTTTTGGTGGCACCTGAATAGGAGTTACCAGCAACAAAGAGCTTATCAGAAGCCAATTTGGTTGCACCATAAAGGTTAGCGGGGCTACTTGCTTTGTCGGTGGAAAGCGCAACAACCCGTTCGATCCCCTTGTCAATGCACGCATCAATAACGTTCATTGCCCCATTAATATTTGTCTTTACGCATTCAAAAGGATTGTATTCTGCGGTAGGTACTATTTTAGTCGCCGCAGCATGAACAACTAAATCAACGCCATCCAGCGCACGATATAAACGATCTTTGTCGCGAACATCACCGATGAAGAAACGAATGCGGCTCTCATCTTTAAAACTTTTAGCCATTTCCCATTGTTTCATTTCATCACGAGAATAAATGATAATCTTTTTAGGATTATATTTTTCTAACGTCATGCGAACAAATTTATTGCCAAATGAGCCAGTTCCGCCCGTTACAAGAATTGTTTTATTATCGAACATGTTAATCACCGGAGTATATTTAAACTGCTATCAGTGCTGCTATATAACTTGAAAATTATAGTATCAGCTTGCGATACACAATCGTGGAACACGCTACCGCCCCTGGCTCAACAGCTACCAGTGCACTGCACGTAACCAATAGTGCTTCTGTAAGTTGACAACTGACTAATTATCAATCAATACAAGAGCTAATTGTGATATTCAACTTCTGTTGACATAGGGAAAAATACAGCATCATTCAACATTTGAATATACCGCTATATCTTTCCTGTAAACTAAGCACCAAAACGACGATAAGCCCTTCTTGCCAGTGAATTCACTCGCCAAAAGTGCCTATCGCCACTTACGATGTACTGCTCTCCATTTCTCAGGACGACAGAGCAATTAGCTAAGCATCTGCTTGATGCTTTCTCTGAACTTCTGCCCTTCTTTATGGTTACGCAGGCCATACTGCACAAATGCCTGCATATAACCCATTTTCTTGCCGCAGTCGTAGCTTTCGCCAGTCATCAGGGCGGCCTCAACGGGCTGAGTTTTGTTCAATGCAGCAATGGCATCCGTCAGCTGAATTCGTCCCCACGCCCCCGGTTCGGTTTTTTCCAGTTCCGGCCAGATGTCTGCCGAAAGCACATAGCGGCCTACGGCTGCAAGATCGGAATCCAGAGTCTGCGGCTGGTCTGGTTTTTCAACGAAATCAACAATACGACTAATCTGACCGTCGTTATCCAGAGATTCCTGCGTGGTGATCACGGAGTAGGCAGACAGATCTTCGTTCGGCATATGTTTCGCCAGCACCTGGCTGCGACCCGTATCGTTAAAACGAGCGACCATTGCGGCTAAATTATAGCGCAGGGGATCTGCACTGGCGTTGTCCAGCACGACATCAGGCAGCACAACCACAAACGGGTTGTCGCCAACGACGGGGTGAGCGCACAGGATGGAATGACCAAGGCCAAGCGGCTGCGCCTGGCGAACGTTCATAATCGTCACGCCCGGCGGACAAATAGACTGGACTTCAGCCAGCAGCTGGCGCTTGACGCGCTGTTCCAGCAGGGCTTCAAGTTCATACGACGTGTCGAAATGGTTTTCGACCGCGTTCTTGGAAGAGTGGGTTACCAGCACGATTTCTTTGATGCCCGCAGCCACGATTTCATCGACGATGTACTGGATCATCGGCTTATCGACAATCGGCAGCATCTCCTTAGGGATCGCTTTCGTTGCAGGCAACATATGCATGCCCAGACCCGCTACCGGAATCACTGCTTTCAAATTAATCATGTTCAGTCCCACCTCTTAAATGGTTGGAGGATTATAGTCTTTTCGTGCCCTGATGCCAGCATGAATTGATCCCCAAAGTTTGTACTTCATCTTAGCCCCCGCCATGGGGGATACAAAATTAAAAAGCCCTTAACAGGTGCTGTAAGGGCTCAGAAAACTCGCAAAATGACTTGATTGTTTATTTACGCAACGATGGCAGCGCAAAATTTAAGTTACTGGTATTCACATGCTGGTGATCCACCCGGTCGATATCCACCGAGCTTTGCCCTTTTTCATTCACCGCGTGCACGTTGGCAAGGGACAACAGCGTGTCTTCTTTGGCCATAAAACGGCCGCGGACGTCCTTGCGAAAATCAAAGCGTAGCTTCAGCGCAGGCCCTGCGCTTGCGCGCTGCATCACATTGACGTTGCGGATGAAAAGATGCTGTGGCTTGTTGTTTAGCTCAAGCGTTGTCCCTTTCAGGGTCATGTTGGTGAGAGAGACAAAGGAGCTGGCATTGCCGGACGTAATTTGCATCCCACGTGCCTTATACTGCATCCTGGTATTATCCAGCGTGATGTCGTTTAGCCTGAAGTTTTGCGGGATTGACAGGTAGCGGCTCTTAATCACCCCGTAACCGATAAGAAACCCCGCGCTGTTTACCATATCAATATTATCAATCACGAAATTATCACAGCCATAAATAGCGACCGTGGCATTATCTATGCCTGCGTTTTTGCTGAAGGTATGATTAATATTGCGCGCCGTGACGTTCCTGATAATAAAGTGCTTACCGTTTTCCACGTGCACCAGCTGCCGACAGTTGCTGCCGGTGATGTTGGCAACCACGAAATTCTTGACCGACTGGTTTTCCGGGTAATCATTGTTATAGGTACTGCCGGACAGCCCGATGCCGATGCCCCAGTTAATCTTGCCGTTGGTACAATCAATATTATCAATCACATGGTCGGAGATAAGCAGGTCCCGGTCGTTGATTGCCACGTTCCATTCAATGGCGTCTCCCTGCAAATGGCTGAAGCGGCCATGGGTGATTTTCACATTCTCCATGCTGTTGTGAAAACCCTGGCGCAGAATGCCGTAGTTAGCGTCGTGTACAGTGATATCGTCGATAACCAGGTTACGCATGGTGCGCTTCTCTTTTCCGCCGATATAAATCTGTGTGACGGGGATAAACCCGCTCATATCAATGCCTTTGATGGTGCAGTCAGATCCCCGGACATCAAGGGTGATATTGTTAAACCGCCCCCCTTTTTCCCCGAGGATCTTGCAACCATCCTGCATCACAAAACGTCCTTTCCTGCTGCCTTTTATCCCTCCCGCCACTCGCAGAGTACTCCCTGCGGGCATAAAAACAGACGTATTGATGCTGTCGCAGACTAAACCGGCAGGCACGTAAACGGTATCGGCAGCGGAAAAAGCCTGCCTGAAGGCGGCAAGCCAGTCGCCCTGGTAAAATTGCTGGATATTGACCTCACCTTTACCGGCGGCGGCCATTACAGCGCGGGGGATGACGGATGGCACCGCAGCCAGCACTGAGCTGGCCCATAAAAGCTTGCGGCGCGAGGAGGAAAACGGATGGGAGCGGGATTGAAGTCTTTTGCGCATAGGGCCTCGTGAAGGTTCACCCGGTGGGTTTACAGTGCATGGAGCTGATGGGCTAATTTTTGGTAAATAACTTTCTGGTTAAACTCAGTTTCTACTTTCTCGCGGGCCAGACTCAGCATCGGTTTCAGCTCGCTTTCTTGCACGCTGGCAAAGGCCTGCAGCCTGTCTGCCAGCGCTACGGCATCGTATTCCGGCACCAGCCAGCCTGAACGGCCCGCATCGATCAGCTCGGGAATACCGCTGTGCAAGGTGGAGATAACCGGAATGCCCACCGCCATCGCCTCCATCAGCGCAACCGGGATGCCCTCCATATCGCCATTTTCACCGGTCACAGACGGCAGCAGGAACAGATCGGCTTTGTCGAGCATCGCTTTTACTTCATGGTTCGGCTTAAAGCCCGGCATAAATACCCGATCGTCTAACTGATGCTGTTCGATCAGCGTACGCAGGCGCGTTTCCCACGCCCCAATACCAAGAATGTTGTAACGAAAGTCCACGCCGCGCTCTTTTAACAGGCGGCAGGCATCTATCGCCACATGCAGACCTTTTTTCTCGGTCAGACGCGCCACGGAAATTATCTCCAGGGTTCGGGTTGGGGCTTTCACCGGACGGAGGGAAAAACGTTCCATGTCCACCCCCATGCGGGAAACGACAATTTTTTCGGCCGGGCAGCCCATTTTCTCCAGTCTTCCTGCCCACAGCTGGCTTATCGGCAGCATCAGATCGCCGCGCACGAATAGTTTCTTATATTCAGGCGTATAGTGCGCCAGCGCCGCGTGACCGGAAATATCAATGCCGTGAAAAACGGTGGCAATCTTACCCTGCAGCAGCCCAAGCTCCCGCAGCTTGGCCGCGGTGACGCCCGCCGGGCCAAAGTGGGCAATATAAACATCCGCCTTCAACGTTTGGGCCTGGCGTCCACAAATCGAGGAGAGAATCAAATTACGGGCTTCTTCTCCGTAGCGCGATGCGTCTAAAGCGCGCCAGGTGCGTGAACGCAGCGAGCCACGCAGCGTGTTTAAAACGCGGGAGCCAAGCTTCGCCACTTTCCCTGCTGGCTCATCCATCAGCCACGTCGTTTTGGCGGCAAGGTTATAGTCAGTAAAGGCCGCATGCGTATTGGTCAAATCACCTTTGTGAATCGCGACGATTTCAACCTCATAGCCCATATCAATAAACGCAACAATCTGATTGAGCACGAATGTTTCAGAGGCGACCGGAAACTTCAGCAGGAAAAAACCAACCTTCATTTGCCCCCCTTTACGCGGTTTAGTACGGACTCGACCATGCGCAGGCCGGTTTCGCGTTCAGCGCGCACGGCGTGAACAAGACGTTCTTTGATAGCGGGCAGCTGCCCCAACACATCACCCACTACGCCCTGCAAGGACCCATCGAGAAGCTGACGAATGTCTATTGCCATTTCCGGCATACCCAGCTGCTGCATAATGCCCGCCGATTTGTGCTCATAGTTGATGGCGATGGCGGGGGTGCCGAAGTTCATGGAGATGATGGCTGAATGCAGGCGCGTGCCTACGGTTAGCTCGCACTCACCGAGGATTTTGCCCATCTCCAGGTCGTTAAGCTCGTCCATCACCACATGGTACTGGTCGGGATCGTTCACATACTGGCGCAGGTTCAGCGCCACCATGCGGTCGTCTTTGTTATAGCTGTCGATCCCTGTACAGGTAGACAGCGCCAGCACCTGATAACCCTGTTCTATTACGCGGTTCACCACGGCGGCAAAAGCCTGTTCGTAGGCCTTCTGTGTCGTGCCGAGGCGTTTATCAAAGGGTGCCAGTTCACGCAGCGTAATAGCGACCGTTTTCTTGCGTTTAATGGTATCCAGCCAGTGCTGCACCGCGTAGCCCGGCACAAAAGTCTCATTGTGATGATCCACAAGCCAGGCGGTATCCACGCCCTGCTCTACTTTGCTGGTGTCAATGTTGCTTTGCTTCATCAGATCAAGACTGACGGATTCGCGCAGAATCAGGGCGTTCGCATGCCCAAACGCGTAGCTGGCCAGCTGGTTAAACTGCGGATTCTGGAATGGGCCCACGCTGTGGCCAATCATGTACACCGGCTTTTTCGCCATAAAGCTGCACAAGGCATGCTCAAACTGGGAGACACCGTACAGGTCGACAAAAAAGGAGCCGCCCACCTGAACGATCGCATCATACTTTTGCAATGACTTCACAAAGTCGATAAAACCCTGCGGGATGGCAATATTGCGCAGACGTCCGCTGTCGGTCGCCTTCGCCATTAAAACCTTGTGCTGATATTTACGACGCAGCACCTTCTTCACCCGGCCCATAAGCCCTACGGCGTTTTTATGCTGTTTCATCTGTCTGTAAAGGCTGTCGCCGAGAACCGGGCGGCCCAGCAGCCAGGCCGAGCTCACCGGATAGCGGCTCATCACGTCAACCTGTACGCTTTTGTCCACGGTGGTGATGGCATCAATCAACCCGCGCAGGATGGCGCTGTCGCCGCGGTTACCGCAGGTATGGTTGCCAAGAATCAATAATTTCATAGTGTCAGGACCTCTTTGGGGTTCTTAGCTGGCGCGAAGCAGCGCTTTTAAACGATCGTTGCGACAAAACTGGCGTTTCATTTCCACCACCAGGGCATTGCGGGAGAGCGCCAGCATGATGATTAAGGCAAATGCCCCCCCGGCAATCTGCACGCCGGTCAGCAGCGCAAGAGACAAATGCCCCTTCAGGAGCACGCCAAGCGCGGCACTGACCACAAGCGTTGGAAGAGAAAGATAGAACGGCAGCCACAGACTCATCATGTATTCACGGTAGCTGGAACCCAGCACCGGTTTAATCATCACGAAATAGCTCAGCACCGTGTTCAGTACCTGTACGATCAGAAAGCCAAGCGTCACGCCCAGCGCACCCGCAAGATGGCCGCCGAGGATAATCGCCGGAATAAACAGACAGGTTTTAAAGATGTTGAATTTGAAGCTGATATCCACCCGCGCTTTCGCCATCAGCAGCGACCCTATCGGATTGCCGATCGCGCGCAGCAGGCCAACGATGCACAGCAGTTGCAGAATCGGCGTGATAAACGTCCACTTTTCGCCGAATACCAGCGGCACGAAGTTATCCGAGATCACCAGCAGGCCAAGCAGCGCCGGGAAGTTAATAATGCCGACGATAGACAGCAGCTTGTAGAAGTTCACCCGCAGTTTGTCGGTATCGTCCTGAATTTTCGCAAACGCCGGGAAGAGAACGCGGGTGATAATCGGATTAAGCTTCATCGGTGGCACCACCGCCACGTTATAAGCGAGGTTATATCCCCCCGCCACGCCCGCGCCGAGAATACGCGCCAGCACCAGCGTTGAGAGGTTGGTATTCACATAATTGATGATGCTGTCGGCCGTAAGCCAGGCGCCAAACTTCAGGTTGGCACCCACGGAGCGGAGTGAGAAATGGAAGCCCGGACGGTAAATTTTTCGCCCGAAGAAGCTAAACAACGAGGTACGCACTGCGGTATTGACCAGATAACCGATGATGGCAGTCAGGGCAAACGGATAGTACATCGCGGCGCTAACCGTTACCGTAAAGCCCACCAGCACGGAAACCGTCTCGATCGAACCAATTTTTGAGAACTCCAGCTCCTTTTGCATCAGGGCGCGGAACTGCTGGCCGTGGGGAATAATAATAAAAGCAAACGACAGCGTTTTAATCAGCGGCGACAGCGCAGGCGTATGCAGCACGCCGGCGATAAAACCACTCAGTGAAAACACCACGGCAAATACCGTGAGGCCCAGCCCCACGTTCAGCCAGTACAACGTTGTCAGCTCCAGATGGCTTATCTCTTTACGCTGAATAATAGAGTTGGCGATACCAAAATCAGACAGCGTATCCGCCAGCGCAATGATCACCAGCGAAACGGTTAACAACCCAAACTCGGTATTGTTGACAATACGCGCCAGCAAGGTCATCTGCGCCAGCCCGAGGCCGATAATAATGACCGTGGCGATGGCTGACCACTTGGCGCCGCTGATGGTTTTCTCTCTCAGACTCATTACAGGCTCACTCAGTACGCGGCTTTATGAACAAAGCCTTTGAAAATGGTCAGGAAGACAATTTTGATGTCGAACCACAGGCTCCATTCGCGAATATATTCCAGGTCAAACTCCACGCGCTTCTCCATCTTCTCAAGCGTGTCCGTTTCCCCGCGCCAGCCGTTGATCTGCGCCCAGCCCGTAATGCCCGGCTTCACCTTATGGCGCAGCATGTAACCTTCAATCAGCGACCTGTACTGCTCGTTGTGGGCTACGGCGTGAGGACGCGGGCCGACGATCGACATACCGCCGAGCAGCACATTGATGAACTGCGGGAGTTCGTCAAGCGAGGTGCGGCGCAGGAAATTGCCGACCGGCGTCACGCGCTTATCCCCTTTGGTGGCCTGAATCACCACCGCGTCGTTCTCCATCACCCGCATGGAACGGAATTTCCAGACCTTAATAGGCTTGCCGTCCATGCCGTAGCGGGTCTGGCGGAAGATAACCGGCCCGGGGGAAGTCACTTTTACCGCAAGGCTAATACACAGTAAGACAGGGGAAATCAGCAGCAGGATCAGCGAGGCAAGGACGATGTCCTCCAGCCGCTTCAGTACACGGTTAATGCCGTTTAATGGCGTATCAAAAAGCGGCACCACAGGGACACCGTTTACCTCTTCGGTACGGGCGTTAAGAATATTAAAAGTGAAGACATCGGGAATAAGCATCACCGAGCAGGTCGTATCCGTCAGCTCGCGCACCAGCTTTTTAATGCAGGCTTCTTCGCTCATGGCCATCGCGATATAAACGTTATCAATACGGCCGGAACGCGCTTCTTCCACCAGTTCTGCGAAGCTCCCGGCGTAGTCGTCAGATTCGCAGGCGGGCGGTGTGTCGTCGTAAACGCCGATCACCTCAAAACCGAGCCAGGGTTCATTGCGGAAGCTGTTGGCGAGCTGGCGTCCCACAGGCAGTGAACCGGCGATTGCGATACGTCGCTTGTTGTAGCCCATATTACGCAGCATGCCCGCGCTGAAACGGATCAACGAACGGCAGACCACCATGCCAAAGCTGGTTAACACATACCAGGCAAAGTAAACCCAGAACGATCCGTCAAAATCGGAGTTAAAAGCGAGCAGACCGGCGCTAAAAATCACGCTCAGCGTCCAGTTCCGCAACAGTAAAAACAGCTCACTGGCTATTTTCACCCCGCGCCATGAGCGGTAAAAATCTGTCATACCGCCAATCATCTGGAAGACCACAAGGGTCACCAGCGCCATCAGCAGATGCATATACAGAAACGGCAACGCGTTGACCTTACAGACCACCCATAACCCGATAAACATGATGGTGATGTCTGAGAAACGTTGCACCATAGAGATTAACGATGCGTTCGTTTTTGGCAGCTCGCGCTTTTTTAGATTTGTCATCGTTTTACCTTTCTTCAAAGGGTGACGGGTTCCCTTTCCTGCCCTTGCTGGAGATAAACCTGCGCCATCCGCCATGCCCGGAGGCCACAGCGCGATGGCTGACAGTTCGTTTATCGACCCGACAAAAGCCAGACGATCCCGATCCTCTACCCGGAAATTACTGATTCAACAGCGCCATAATTTCCTGCGTTCGCGCCTGCATCAGCGGCTCATTGCTGCGTGACTCGACGTTCAGGCGCACCACCGGCTCAGTGTTCGAGGAGCGCAGATTGAAGCGCCAGTCGCCAAAGGCCATGCTCACCCCATCCGTGTTGTCGATTTCCTCCGCATGAGGGGCAAAGTGCTGATGCACCCGCTCAATCGCCACCTGTGGATCCGCAAGCTTGCTGTTGATCTCCCCGCTTGCCGGCCACGCCGCCATGCGGTCCCGGACCAGCTCTCCCAGCGTTTTTCCTTTCAGGCACAGCAGCTCCGTGACCAGCAGCCAGGGGATCATCCCGCTGTCGCAGTAGGCAAAGTCACGGAAGTAGTGGTGGGCGCTCATCTCGCCGCCGTAAATCGCATCTTCTTCACGCATACGTTCTTTGATAAACGCGTGCCCGGTCTTCGACATCACCGGCGTCCCGCCCGCACGCTCAACGATATCGACGGTGTTCCAGCTCAGACGCGGGTCGTGAATGATTTTCGCCCCCGGCTGTTTTTCCAGGAACGCCGCCGCCAGCAGGCCCACGATGTAATAGCCTTCGATAAACTGCCCTTTCTCATCGAACAGGAAGCAGCGGTCGAAGTCGCCGTCAAACGCAATGCCCATATCCGCACCGTGCTCAATCACCGCGTTGCGGGTATCGTCCCGGCATTCAGGCAGCAGCGGGTTAGGAATACCGTTCGGGAAATGGCCATCCGGCGTGTTATGCACCTTGATAAAGGTCAGCGGCACATTCAGCGCGTTAAAGCGCGCTTCGATGGCATCAACAATCGGGCCTGCGGCACCGTTACCGGAGTTAATCACCAGCTTCAGCGGTTTGATATTGCTGACGTTGATGTAGGAGAACAGGTGGTCGATATAAGCTTCAACCACGGAAATCTGCCGATAGCTGCCGCGTGTTGCCCCGTCGACCGGCGGAAAATCATTGGCTTCGGCCAGACGCTGCACGTCGCGCAGGCCGGTATCGCCGCTGATTGGGCGCGCGCCCTGACGCACCAGCTTCATGCCGTTGTAGTCCATCGGGTTATGGCTGGCCGTCACTTCAATGCCGCCGTCCACGCCGAGGTGCCAGGTGGCAAAGTAGATTTCTTCCGTGCCGGAAAGGCCGATATCCAGCACCTCCACGCCCGCATCCTGTAATCCACGCGCCAGCGCCAGCTTCAGGGGTTCACTGGTCAGGCGGACATCGCCGCCGAGCACGATAGTTTTCGGCTTCAGGTATTCGCCATAGGCCCGGCCAATGCGCCAGGCAATGTCTTCGTTCAGCTCTTCGCCCAGCTTGCCGCGGATGTCATAGGCTTTAAAACAGGTCAGTTTGCTCATCGTTTTCCCTTCTTCAGGCAACAGTTGCCCCACCCGCAGGCGCAGGGCATGCGGGGAATGGTGAATTCTTATGCGTCAGATGCGACCGTAACGGTCTTTAAAGCGCACCACGTCGTCTTCTTCGAGGTAAGTGCCGGAACGGACTTCAATCAGGTCGAGCGGGATTTTGCCGGGATTCTCCAGACAGTGCGTCACGCCCAGCGGAATGTAGATGGACTCGTTTTCGCCCAGCAGTCTGACCTCATCGCCAAGGGTCACTTTTGCCGTACCGGCCACCACAATCCAGTGCTCGGCGCGATGATGATGCATCTGGAGGGAAAGCCCTTCGCCCGGCTTCACGGTGATGCGTTTCACCTGGTAACGTTCGCCGGCGTCAATAGAGTCGTATTTGCCCCACGGGCGATAAACTTCGCGGTGATTGTGATGTTCGTGGCGGCCATCGTGTTTGATCTGCTCGACGACCTTTTTCACACTCTGCACATGGTCGCGGTCGGCGATCAGCACCGCGTCTTTGGTCTGCACCACAATCAAATCTTTCACGCCCACGGTGGTGACAAGACCCGATTCAGCGTAGATATAGCTGTTTTGAGAATCCACGCTGATCACATCCCCGTGGTGCACATTCCCTTCCTTGCTCTTGGTACTGATTTCCCACAGGGAGGACCAGGAGCCCACGTCGCTCCAGCCCGCGTCCATCGGCACCACAACCGCATCGGCCGTTTTTTCCATGACCGCATAGTCGATAGATTCATCCGGACAGGCCATAAACGCCGCCTCATCCACGCGCACAAAGTCGAGATCCGGGTCAACGCCCGCCATCGCTTTTTCACAGGCCTGCAAAATATCCGGGCGGAATTTAGCCAGCTCTTCCAGATAGCGCCCGGCGCGGAACAGGAACATGCCGCTGTTCCAGTAGTATTCACCGCTGGCAATGTAGCCCTGGGCGGTGGTGAGATCGGGTTTTTCAACGAACTGCGCGACGCTAAATGCCACCGCGTCCACGCCAGCCGCTTCAGGTTGCCCGCGGCGAATGTAGCCATAACCGGTTTCAGGCAGATCGGGGACAATACCGAAGGTGACCAGCTTGCCCGCTTCGGCATACGGCAGCGCGTGACGTACCGCGGCGCGGAAAGCCTCTTCATCCTCAATGATGTGATCGGCGGCGAGGATCAGCATGAGCGGATCTTCCTGCGGCTGATTGCGCATGGCCGCCAGTGCAGCCAGGGCTATTGCTGGCGCAGTGTTACGACCCGCAGGCTCGAGCACAATATTCTCAGTTAGCTTATTAAGCTGGCGCAGCTGTTCGGCCACGATAAAACGGTGCTCTTCATTGCAGATCACCACCGGGCTTTCGCACTCCACGCCGTTTAAACGGTTGACGGTGGTCTGCAACATCGTCAGGTCCCCTTTCAGGCAGAGGAACTGTTTCGGGTAAAGCACGCGGGACAGGGGCCATAAACGGCTGCCGTTCCCCCCGGCCATAATGACCGGATAAAGCTGCGAATGACTCATGATTTAACCCCGAATTCTTCTGGAGATAGAGCGGCAATAAACTGCCTGAGCACGTTCTCTTTTTCGAGCGTGCGTTCTGCATAAACTCGCGCCACCGCGTTATGCGCGGGCAAAGCAAGACAGCATTCAATTCCTTCGGCCAGCGCATCCACGGATTCAGGCTCCACGCAGACGGCAATGCCTGGATACCGATCGCATAGCTGGCCCAGTTCTGTTTCCGGCTCGGCGGTGATCACCGCGTTACCGCCAACGGCAAGAATATTGGTCAATTTGGACGGCAGAACGGCGTCTGCGGCCCCGCGACGCTGGATAACCAGGTGGCAGTCGGCGAGCTTCAGCAGGGCTGGCAGCGCGTCGTAAGGCTGTAACGGATGAAACACCACGTTGTGCAGCCCGCAGTCTGTGACCCGTTTTTCCAGGCGTTTTTTCCCGCCGCCCTGGCCGACAATCACGAACAGGTAAGGCCGGTCAGCGAAGCGCTGAGCGACGTCAATCACGCTCTCCAGCCCCTGTTTTTCCCCGATATTGCCGGAGTACAGCACGATCTTTTTCTCTTCTGGCAGGCGCAGACTTTCACGAACGACCTGCACATCAGCGGCCGCTACATCGCGAAAACGCGCCACTTCCGACCAGTTTGGAAAGAAGATCACGCGCTGCGGATCCACGCCCTTGTCGATGGCTTTGTTCATCATAGATCGCGAAATGGTCGAGACGTTATCGACGTTGCGCAGGCAGCTTTGCTCGAAACGCTGGGCGAGCTTCGCAACGTTGCTTTTGCGGTCGCAAGCCATACCCAGACCCAGCATCGCGTCCACTTCGTAATCCTGAATATGCAGCAGCGTGCGGGCGCCGCTAAGTTTCGCAAGCAGGCGCATGCCCGGTACGCAAAAGAGCGTCGGCACCACGCCAATAATGCGATCCGGCTTCCAGCGACGCTGCGCCAGCAGCGGGAAGAATGAGCTCACCGCAAAGCTGCCTAAATGAATCAGACGCTTTAAGGTGGAAGGCTGCTTCGGCACGTAGAGCGGGCAACGCCAGACTGTCGCCGCGCCCTGCTCTTTTTTATACCGCCAGGCCGAATACTCACCGTGCACTTCCCAGGCCGGATAGTAAGGCGGGGCGGTGATAACCCGCACCTCATGGCCCTGGCTGGTCATCCACTCCACCATTTCACCGGTGTATTTACCGATGCCGGTCAGCTCAGGTGAGTAGTTAATGCCGTAGACCAGAATTTTCATAAACCAGGTACCTTCCCTTCGCCCTGCCTGATGAAGTAGGCGCGGCTGTTGTCGTGCACGTCATCGCGCTTGAGTAACGCTTCCGGAGTCAGCCAGCAGTAATCCTGATGCTGCTCGGTCGGCAGCGTCAGCTGCCTGTCATCCACCCGCAGGCGGAAACCCAGCACGATGTAGTGGGTAGAAAAATCCTGCCCGGAGAAATTGTCGTCGTAGAAGTGCTGCCACACGCCGTAAAATTCCCCGTCCGCCAGTGTGAAACGCTGACCCAGCTCCGCCTCGGTTAAACGGGCAAAGGCGTCGGCCAGGGTTTCATCTTTCTGCACGCGCCCCCCCGGCACGAACCAGAAACCCTGTGCCGGACGGTTGGTGCGTAGCCCCAGCAGGTATTCCCCCGCCAGGTTTTCAACCACGAGATCGAGGGAGATGAGCGGCGTTGCACGAACGACGGTGGCAAAATCTTCCTGACTCAGAAACATGCTTACCCCCGGAACCTGTGCTGGTTATCGAGGAACCACTGATAGGTGCTCGCAAGGCCTGGCTCCAGAGCAATCTCGTGATACCAGCCAAGACGGCGCAGACGCGTCACATCCAGCAATTTACGCGGCGTGCCATCCGGTTTCGTGGCGTCAAATACAACCCGCCCACGGTAGCCGGTCACTTTGGCGATGGTTTGCGCCAGCTCGCGGATAGTGCAGTCCACGCCGGTGCCGACGTTGATATGCGACAGCATCGGCTCGGTGTTTTCGGCCCACACTTCCGGGTCCAGCTCCATCACATGAATGCTGGCGGCGGCCATATCATCCACATGCAGAAACTCGCGCATTGGCGTACCGCTGCCCCAGACCACCACGTCCGGCTGGTTCTGCGCGGTGGCTTCATGGAAGCGACGCAGCAGAGCCGGAATAACGTGCGAGTTGCTCGGATGAAAGTTATCGTGCGGCCCGTACAGGTTCGTTGGCATCACCGAACGATAATCGCGACCAAACTGGCGGTTATAGGATTCGCACAGCTTGATCCCGGCAATTTTGGCAATCGCATACGGCTCGTTGGTGGCCTCAAGCGTGCCCTGCAACAGTTCGCTTTCGGCAATCGGCTGCTGGGCCATCTTCGGGTAAATGCACGAGGAGCCCAGGAACAGCAACTTATTCACGTTGTGCGTATGCGCGCTGTGAATGATGTTGCTTTCAATCATCATGTTCTCGTAGATGAAATCCGCCGGCCAGGTATTATTGGCGACAATCCCCCCCACCTTTGCCGCGGCAAGGTAAACCTGGTCGATACGCGTTTCGGCAAAAAAAGCGTTAACCGCTGCGGCATCCAGCAGATTCAGTTCATCGCGGCCCCGCAGCACAAGCTCCACGTCATCACGTTGCTCGAGCTGGCGAACGATGGCCGATCCGACCATCCCGCGGTGGCCGGCAACAAAGATACGTTTTTTATTCATGCTCAGGACTCAAGCGCGATGGCAACCTCGTAGCCATGGGACTTCAGCAGAGAGTGCTTCTTCGCCGCTTCCAGGTCTTTAGCGACCATCTCGCCCACCATTTCCTGGAGCGTAATTTCCGGTTTCCAGCCCAGTTTCTCGTGTGCTTTGGTCGGGTCACCGAGCAGGGTTTCCACTTCCGCAGGACGGAAATAGCGTGGGTCTACTGACACGATAACGTCGCCCGGTTTCACGCCCGGTGCGTCATGGCCGGTAACGGAAACCACAATGCCTTTTTCGTCCACGCCGGTGCCTTCAAAGCGCAGTTTGATGCCCAGCTGCGCCGCCGCCATTTCCACGAACTGACGGACGGAATACTGCACGCCGGTGGCAATCACGAAGTCTTCCGGCTGTTCCTGCTGCAGCATCATCCACTGCATTTTTACGTAGTCTTTGGCATGGCCCCAGTCACGCAGGGAATCCATATTGCCCAGATACAGGCACTGCTCCAGACCCTGAGCGATGTTGGCAATCGCACGGGTGATTTTGCGGGTCACGAAGGTTTCGCCCCGGCGCGGGGATTCGTGGTTGAACAGAATGCCGTTACAGGCGTACATACCGTAGGATTCGCGATAGTTTACGGTTATCCAGTAAGCGTAAAGTTTGGCTACGGCGTACGGGGAGCGCGGGTAGAAAGGCGTGGTTTCTTTCTGCGGGATTTCCTGCACCAGGCCGTACAGCTCGGAGGTGGAGGCCTGATAGAAACGGGTTTTCTTCTCAAGTCCCAGGAAGCGAATGGCTTCCAGCAGGCGCAGCGTGCCCATGGCATCCACATCAGCTGTGTATTCAGGCGATTCGAAAGAAACCGCCACGTGGCTCATCGCGCCCAGGTTGTAAACTTCGTCCGGCTGCACTTCGGAAAGGATACGGGTCAGGTTGGAGCTGTCCGTCAAATCACCGTAGTGCAGATGGAATTTCGGGTTGCTGGTGTGCGGATCCTGATAAATGTGGTCCACACGTTCGGTGTTGAAAGATGAAGCGCGGCGCTTAATGCCGTGTACTTCGTATCCTTTTTCCAGCAGCAGTTCTGCCAGATAAGAGCCGTCCTGTCCGGTGACACCCGTGATGAGAGCTACTTTAGTCATAATGGATTTTCCTCTGTTAATATTTCCAGGCTCGCTCTTGCCACTGTGGGGAGAGGGCGAAAACCTTAGTCTTTCTGTCCCCTCTTCGCGCAACGGAGAGGGTGAGAGTGAAAAACGCTATCTACGATCCCGAATCACCCTTGCTGGATTACCCCGGCAAACGACATTCGCCGGTAATGATTTAAAAACGCTGCTGCGGGCGCCCACGACGGTGCCATCACCAATCGTGACGCCGGGTGAAACAAAGACATCCGTTGCCAGCCAGCATTTCTCACCGATCACAATCGGGGTCGCGGTAATATCAAAATGCCTGCTCATATAGTCATGGCTTCCGGTGCACAAATAGCACTTTTGCGATACCACGGAATTGGCTCCGATGGTAATGTCACCGAGGGTATATAAAACGGCATCGTCCCCTACCCAGGCATAATCACCGAGTGTTAATTTCCATGGATAAGTAATTTTTACCGACGGGCGAATCACCACCCCTTTTCCCACTTTTGCCCCGAACAGGCGTAATAAAAATGCTCGCCAGCGGTATAAAATTTGCGGTGACCAGGCAAATAATGTTGCCTGCACAGCCCACCATAATTGCACTTTTATTCCATTTGCGCCGCGAAAACCCCTCGGCATAGTAAAGCCGCTTAAGTCTTGCATCATATTTCCTTACGGATATTACGCTTTGTTATAAAGCGCCTTTGCTTTGCCGGTGGTGCGCATTCGCAGTTTGAATGACAGCTCGGCAATAAAACCTGGCACGCCTAATATTTTACGCTGCACATTTTTAGCATCACGGCACAACTCGATATTATTGGATGTTGAAACACCGCCCATCGAAAATTCAGATACCATTCCCTTAATGCGCCTGAATGCATAGCCATTTTTATACATCCGGGCCGCCAGTGCATAATCAGAGGAGACTTTGTATTGCAGGTCATAAGGAAATTGACGCAAACCTTCAAGCGGGAAAAACATCGCCTGGTGGCTGGCCGGCAGGCTGTGATAGATATAACAGCCCGGTTTCGCCCTACGCGCGATTTTTGTCCCGTCGCCAAAGTCCAGCAGCGCATCGCCAATGACCATCTTTTTATCATTTGCCGGCAGCTTCGCCAGCTGGCGAACAAAATTCGCGCTATCGCGATGGAAAATATCCCCGGAGTTAAGAAACAGCGCGTAGCGGCCCTGAGCCATCGCAATCCCTTTGTTCATCGCATCATAGATACCGTTATCTTTTTCGCTAACAAAACGTAAGTTATGCTGGCCGTTCAGGTTAGCCAGAAACTCTGCCGTACCGTCCTGCGAGCCGCCATCAACCACAATCCATTCGTAGCTGATGTCAGATGCCTGCGCTAGATGGGCCAGCGAACGCCAGGTTTCTTCTATCCCGGCTAAATTTTTCCAGGCCACGGTGATAACACTGAGTAACATGGTTGAGTGCCTCATCAGGTAGTCGTCATCCCGAGTGCCTTACGTAAAATAAACGGACAGACAATCAGGAAAGCATATTCCGGGCTAAAAATTGAACCGGTGAAAAAGAGCGATACAGGAACAAAAAGCCATAATTGCACGCGGAAATTTTCATTATTCCCAAACGCCGTGCCCATCATTTTAAGGACTTTCCACATATACCAAATCGTCAGCAACACCGCGAACCAGGAAAAATATATAATTAGCAGATACAGACCATTGTCTACTGTTTTACCCACGTCCGCGCCGTTAAAGATTCCGAATGATGCGACATATTCATATAAAGAACCAAAGCGCACCACGCCATCAATATGCGTCAGAGAATATCCCACCATAGCCAGCGGGCCTATTATACGATAATAGGATGACGATCCTTCCGTACCCAAATCCCCAAGGCGCGTTGCAATATAAGGGAAAGCAAAAATTACCCCCACCACAAACACGGATAAAGAAATAATCGCCAGAGGCAACTTCTTCCTGATGGCATTTTTATTAAGATACTGAAACGCCCATTCAAGAAGATAAAACAGAATAAAAGTCATCACCCCAGAGAATGACCCCGACAGGATAATCCCTAGAAGAATCATACCATCAGCCTTTGGTGTTTTGATACCAAACTGTTTGATGCTGAGCCAAATTGAGATTAATGCCAGAGCGAAAAACGCCGGTTCAAAATATAGTGCCGTGGTGCGCCGCCCACCGAAGCTAATAAAGTTCAGAACATAGCTATTACTGTAAATCAGAAATTTCGAAATTTTTTCAATCAGGCTACTGCCGCCGCTCAGAATAATCTGAGCCATTTCCGCAGCGGCCAGCGTGACAATAATCCCGACGACACCATAAAATAACCGTAAAATTTTTCGGTGATTATGGTCTGAAATCCTTTTAAAGCGGCAGCTCCACGTCATGGCCACAATCACCACGATAAAAATGAACAGGAGCGTTGAGGTGACATATTTGCTGGCATCCAGCGACTGACCATAGATGTAGTTAAAGGCGGTTAACCCGGCGCCGATGCCCAACGCAATCAGCAGCTTTTTGACGCTGATGCGCTCTATGTACAAAAAGAGGATAACGGGTAAAAAGGTCACTACCGTGACGGGAAAGCTTTCGCCCAGCGAGGCCAGCTTCACGTTGACCACCAGATAGATAAAGGGCAACAGCAGATAACTACAGACTCTGATAGAACGAGACATATTCCTCCAGCATCTTTTGTCCACTGTATGACGCGCGGCTCAGCGTTTTAAAAGCCTGCAGATCGCGGCCAAATACCCGCTGTGCCAGCTCCGCTTTCGGTAACTTCACAAGCATCGGCACCTGCGCTTCAGGGAATGTTTTGCCGCCAACTTTACGCAGCACTTCATCCGCGGCCTCGCTTTGCGTGGCTATCACCGGTACGCCGATGGATAACGCCTCGCAAAGGATCAGCGGGTAGTTGTCCACTTTTGAGCTAAAGACCAGCGAATCCATGTCGTTAAGCTCACTCATCAGCGCCTTTTTGTCGCTCATATAGCCGTGATTAACGACATTAGGACCGTTAAACGGCGAGAACTTGCCGAAGGTGTGCAGCTCGATGTCCGTGTTCAGCGCCATCAACGCCTGCACCAGCTTTTGGTTAGTTTTACCGTCGTAGCGCAGATCGTGGGCCACGATCGCCACCTTGGGTCTGTCGTGGCAGGCCTGGATCAAAGGCAGCTCGGCCAGAATCGCCTCGGTAGCCACATCAATGCCGTTATTGATAATCTTGCAGCGCCCTGCCCCGTAGATCTGATTGAAGGCGTCGGCGACGTGCTGGCTGGGTGATATAAACTGGCAGCCAAGCGCAAGCATCTGGCGTAAAAGCTGGCGTTTGCTATCGACCAGCAGATGCGCACGATCGACCTTAACCGGCGGATAATTGGTCAGCGAAGGACATTTTACACAGCCGGTTTTCCAGCCTTCACAGCCATCCAGAAACGCGCAACGCCCGGTGATGCTCCAGTGATCGTGCAGCGTCCAGACGAACGTCACGTCTTCTTTTTGGGCCTTGACTCGCTCGCAAAACGAGACCATTTCCTCAAGGTTCAGCCAGTAGCTATGCATAACATGAAAATGCAGCACCACCGGCCCTTTCGCACGGGTAACCTGACGGTAAAGATTGTTCAGATTGCCGAAAGGATCGCGATTGAAGAAGCGGAACAGGATAAGGTTGGCGATCGAAGTCAGGCGTGGCGTGTGCTTTTGCACGTTAGGGAAGTTGTCGTGGCTGGCGCTCTTCCTGCCGCCCTTCCCGTAGCCATAGATAAAGCGTGAGGAGTAACCCGCGCCACAGGCACGCTGGTGCAAATCGAGCGCCACACCTGCCGCGCCCCCTTCCGCAAGGCGCACGTTAAATTGCATAATATTCATTTGATTACTTTGACTCGCGCTTTTTCACCCATCACCACCGCATTGTCCGGAACGCTGTCCAGCACAAGGCTCCCCGCAGCGATGACGGCGTTATCGCCAATCGTGATCGGCCCGATAATCATTACGTTAGCGCCGACTTCCACGCCGTTACCGATGACCGGACGCGCCTGGCTTTTATCGCGGCCGCCCATGCCGCCACGGCCGCCGATGGTTACGCCGTGACGAATCGCAAAATCATCCCCAATGACGGCAAACTTGCTGATAACGACCCCGTAACCGTGGTGAATGGTAAAACGTCGGCCAATGGTGGCCGCTGCCTGAATTTCATAGCCCATCAGACATTCCGTCACTAAGCGATAAACAATCAGTATCGGTGCCGCCCATAAATTATTAATGATGCTTTTTTTGCGCCACACCGAGCAAAAATGAGCGAGGCGGTAGGCCAGCACCATAAAGCAGGGCCGTGGGTTCCAGGAGTTGGCACGTAAATCTTCAAGCACGATCATTTCTCCAGTAAGCTGTGAGCCATACGCTTGGTATTGCGCAACGTCAACAGCGCCATAAAGGTGCGCAGGGACATACGCTTATTGCGGATCCTGTACAGCGTAAAGAGTTGGTATTTTCGGCTGGCAGTGTCGAATTTATCTTTATGCTTGCGGTAGAAATTAAAGTAACCGGCAAATTTTTTCGCCGAGTTAGCAATTCTGAAGCCGCCATGATTCACATGCAGAACCTGAGTAGCCTCCTCCACTTTCCAGGGCTCGCCGTTCGCCACAACCATGCGAAGAAACACGTCGTAGTCCTGGGCCGCAGGAAGCTCAACGTCGAACAGACACTGCTTAAAACGCTCTGCATAAGTAAAAATCTGATTCCCTATAATGTTGCGCTTAAAGAACAACCGCAGAGAGAATGGCGCCTTAGGGTAAAGCGGCAGGCTGGCAGGCTGGGAGTAAACCTGCCCTTTGCACACATAGTCATTCGCATACAGGAAAGCGTGCGTCACCAGCTGGTGTTTGTGCTTCAGGAACGCGGACAGGCGGTCAGGTGTCCACTCATCGTCATCGTCGATGCCGGTAATAAACTCGCCGCTCGCCTGACGGATGGCCTGATTGCGCACGGCGCAGGCGCCTGAGTTAAAATCGTTGCGGGTGTAGCTAACGCGCGAATCATTGAGATCCTCAACGAAACGCTGCAGCTGCTCATACGAGGATGAACAGTCGTCGACGATGATCATTTCCCAGTTATCATAATCCTGGCGCAGCACGGAATTAATGGCGCGAATAGCCAGCTGCTGACGGTTCCAGGTCGGCATATAAATAGAAATAAGCGGACGCGAAGTAGTGTTATTCATGACACTCCCCAAAAAAGTCTTGTTGATGAGTAAAGTGCTGCTTTTGCGGTGGAGCGCGCAGGCCCTCCACCTTTTAGCGCAGGCTTATTTAGCGTCGGATTTATATTCGTACTCGTAATACCCGTAGTCCTGGTATCCCACAGCACGACGGAAGATGGAGTTCAGAATCACGCCGCGCACCTGAATGCCGTTCTGTTCAAAGCGGCTCAGGCTGGTTTCCACTTCCTTAAGCGTATTGACCGCGTAGCGTGCCACCATCAGCGTGGTGCCAGCATGGCGTCCAACTACCGCAGCATCGGTGACGGCAAGGATTGGCGGGGTATCAATCAGGACCAGGTCGTAGTGCTGGCTGGCCCATTTCACCAGTTCACCAAAACGATCGCTCATTAACAGTTCAGAAGGGTTCGGCGGCACCTGCCCGCGAGGCACGAGATCGAAGTTCGGAACCGAGGTTTTTTGCGCACAGCGGGTGAGTTCACCGACGCCGGACAGCACGTCCGAAAGCCCGTTAACGTTGGTGGTGCCCAGCAATTCATGGGTGTAGCCTTTGCGCATATCGCAGTCGATAAGCAGGACGCGTTTATTCGTCTGGCTAATGACGGCCGCAAGGTTTGCGCAGACAAAAGTTTTACCGATGGAAGGGCTGACCCCGGTGAGCATCAGCACGTTGTTGGCGGCCTGCATCATGGCAAAGTGCAGACTGGTACGCAGGCTACGGATGGCCTCAATCGCCATATCCGTAGGATTCCCCACCGCCAGCAGCTGGCTTTGCTTATTGCGTCTCGCCCCTTTGACATTACGCACCGTGGCGTTATCACGCGATTTCTGCCATTCGGACAGCGGAATGCTGGCGTAAACGCTAAGCCCTGCTTCCTCCAGTACGGCCGGGCTTTCGATACCGCGGTTAAGCAGGGAACGCAGCAGCACGCCGACAACGGAGAGCATCAGACCAAGGATAATAGCGCCGAGCACAATTAATGCACGCTGAGGTTTCACCATGCCTGGCTGAGTTATCGCATCATCGACAATGCGCACATCGCCCACGGTGCTGGCCTCGGTAATTTTTAGCTCCTGCTGTTTGTTTAGCAGTTGCATATAAACCTGCTGGCCCGACTCCACGTCACGCGTTAAGCGTACAATTTCCTGCTGCGTTTTGGGCATCGCCGTGACGCGGCCATTCAGACGAGTTTTCTCATCTTCCAGCGTTTTACGCTTTTCAAGCAGCGTGCGATAGGCCGGGTGCGCTTTGGTATAGAGCTTGGAGATTTCGGCTTCTTTGAAGGTCAGTTCGTTGAGCTGCGCATCAATATTCACCATGGTATCGAGGACGGATTTGGCTTCCAGAGAAAGGTCCACCGAGTCCTGCTGCTGGCGGTAGGCGTTGAGCTTATTTTCTGCCGCATCCAGACGGCCGCGCACATCCGGCAGCTGCTGCGCCAGGAAGCGCAGGCTTTTCGATGCTTCTTCCGACTTGCGCTGCACGTTCTGTTCCAGATAGTTGCGGGTAATGCTTTCCAGAATGCGACGGATCTGCTCTTTGTCTTCGCCGGTGAAGGAGAGGCTGAGGACGCCGGTGTTTTTGCCATTTTCCGCAACGGTAAGGTTGCCCAGCAGCTGATTGATCATGCCCAGCGTGGAGTATTTAGTGACCGTAAAGCTGTCCCCCTCTCTGGCATGAATAGCATCGACTTTGATCGTCACGCCATCTTTGCTCAGCCTCTGGCCCACCTGCCCTTTCGCGCTAAAGCCGTTGTCACTGCTGAGCTGATAGCTTGTCGGGCTTAACACTTCAACGGTAAAGGTGTCCTTGCCCATACCCGCGGGCAGCCGGAAGTCGGTCACCTTAACGGTATCGTTCTGCCGACCATGAAGGCGATCCCACCCGGCGCCGATCGGCCAGAAGGTATTTTTCACCACGGCAATATCGAGATTGAGATCTTCGACGGTTTTGCCCAGCACCAGACGAGACTGAATAAGCTGCATTTCAGCGGCGGAAGCCGGTGGCTTATTGGATAGCGCGGAGCTGATGTCATTGACCAGCGAATTACCCGCGTTCTGTTCGATTTGCACCAGCGCATCGGCTTTGTAAATCGGGGTGGCAAAAATCACGTAAATGACGGCCAGCAGGGCGAATAATGCCGTAATCCCCAGCACCCACCAGCGGGCCTCCAGCACGGTGCCAAAGAGGCGGCCAATATCAATTTCGTCGTTGCCCTCAGTCGAGGCGCTCGAACGGTGTACTTTGTCAGTCATTGTTATCCCTGGTCAGCGTTGAGTGCGTTAGCCCACTGCTGGGCGGAATGGTTGAGAAGGTCGTAGACCGCTTCGTAAGCATCGCGACTTTTGCGATACGGATCGGGGATTTCCCGCTCCGTATCCCAGTGACCAAACAGCATCACCTTGCCACGCATCTCCGGAGCCATTTCACAGATGGCGGAAATATGGCGCTTTTCCATCACGAGGATCAGGTCGTAATCGCGACACATGCGCCCCGAAATCTGCCGCGCGCAGTGCCCCTCCAGCGACAGGTTATGCTGCTGAGCCACGCTCACAGCGGTGCCATCGGCTCCCTTGCCCACCAGCGCCCCCAGTCCGGCAGAATTTACGGTCAGTTCCGGTCGATAGGCCTTAAGCAGGCGCTCGCCCGTAGGGGAACGACAAATGTTCCCCACACACACCACAAGAATCTTGTTAAACATAGGGCGTTACCATGTATGGACGTCTTTGGCGGTATCCGTCATATAACGAACGCCGCTGATGGTTGGCAGCAACTGGTTGATCAGACGATTCCAGCGAGTTACCGGCGCCGTGGTGACGTAAACGACATCGTAAGGCTGCAGCTGGAACTCGGTGCCCATGACCAGGGAGGTCGCATCCGACATATCAAGCTGGTAGATGCTGGCAATCTTGCCACCCTGCTTGCCTTTCAGCGGACGGATCACGAAGATGCCGCTGGCGTTTGAGGAGGTCATATCCAGACCTTCGGCCTGGCCCAGCGCTTCGGTCAGCGTCATGCCGCTGAAGTCCATCTTGAGCGTGGTTTGCTTCTTCACTTCGCCCATCACGAAGACTTTCAGGTCATCGTTACGCGGCACAAACAGAATATCCCCCGGATACAGCAGATGGTTCTGGCTGAGATCGCCGTTCTGCATCAGCGCCTGTAAGGAGATCCGTTTTTCCTTACCGTTATGGGTCAGAACCACGTTGCGCCAGTCAGCGGCATCCGTCAGGCCACCTGCGGCATTGATCGCATCGAGGATAGTCA
The DNA here is from genome assembly GCA_946480445.1 of uncultured Buttiauxella sp. Lineage (GTDB taxonomy): Bacteria > Pseudomonadota > Gammaproteobacteria > Enterobacterales > Enterobacteriaceae > Dryocola. The sequence goes on along the minus strand of CAMLJN010000004.1, from coordinate 106,288 downwards.
GCGGAACGTTAGTGATGGGCTGCTGGCCGGACTTGTTAACCTGGCCGGAGATATAGGCTTTCTGGGAGCGGAAGGCGGCGATATTAACGTCCACCTGCGGGTCAGCAATGTACTGCGCAAGGCGGCCGGTAATATCACTGCGGATCTCGGCCAGCGTTTTGCCGGTGACTTTTATTTTCCCGACATAGGGATAGAACATGGTGCCGTCAGGCTGCACCCAGTTACCGGCATCGCTCGAGCTGCGATACTGGCCTGCAGGGGTCGTTAACTCAGGATGATCCCATACGGTGACATTAAGCACATCCCCCGGTCCTACGCGATACTGATAGGCTGAAATTTCATCATCCAAAGACATATTTGGCTGGGCCACGGCAGGCCGCACGCGTAGCTGTTCAATGAGGCGAGGCGTTAACGGGTAAACGTTAACCATACGATCCAGATCGAAATCTGCATCCTGTTGCTTGATAACGTCTTTTCCCATCGTAGACATATTGCTACCGGGAAGGATTGTGCAACCGCTCATCAGGGTTACCGATACCAATAAAGGCATCAATTTAAGTTTGTATTTTATCATTGAGTATTTATCACTATGGCAGAGTAATTATCCTGCGCGAATAAAATAAGCAACCAATTATCCGATGCACGCCAAAGTAATTTGCCCTTTAACGCGCTATAAAATAAATGGTATCAATCCTAAATTTTGCTTATTTCCCGACATTCTATTGACAGAATAATTGAGGCGTAAACATCGGCCTTGAGGCACGCTACCGCCCTTGGCTTGCAGTTACCAACCTACTGATGTAACGAAATAAAATAATAAACAGGCAGCATTCCTCAGATAAATCTGTATATATTTATCTGCAGACAAATTACGAGTAATAGCGTGCTAAAAAGCCGTGCAAGTCAATTATTGAAATACTTCTAGTGCCAGATGTTGATATTGATTGTTACAGCTAACCCTAACGCAGGCAAGGTGCCCGGGGGGAATAGCTATACTTTTAAGAATAATATCATGCCGCACAACAGACTATTCCTTATTCCTGGCCTATAAACGACCTGGGGAATCAGGCGGCCGCTAATGACTGATAGCGCGCTGTATTCTGGCCTGGCAGGGTTCGCAGCGGCATAGCTTCCCTCTGGTGAAAGAGAAAATTAACGCGCAAAACCTAAGAATATAATTCAGAAAAAACGCAGGTGGTTGCCGGGCGATAAACTGCGTGTGGCGGAGAAAAAAAGAAGCCTGGCGAGTTTTAAAAGCAATGCCCTCCCGAACGGGAGGGCGATATTTCAGAGTTTATTAAGCAGCTGCTGTAAATCCTTAGCTTTACTGCTGTCTTTATTGCGGTCCGCCCACTGTTGCAGACGGCGTTTGGCTTCATCCTGTAGCTGTTTACGCAGCACCTGGTCGACCTGCAGGCTGTAGTTGAGTTTATCCCAGGGGCCATACACCCGCAGCGGGACAGCCGTGGTTTTCAGCATCTCAATAAGCTTGCTGTCGCCTTCCCAGCCCCCGGTCACCTTCACGTCGAAACGGGTATCGCAGACTTCTTTGACCAGATCCATCGTGCCCACCCCTTTAAGGGCCAGCATCGCAGAGTTGCCGTCCATATTATTGAGCGTCAGCAGGCCATTATTCAGGGTCACGTCCGTGCTGAAGTGGTCGAGCATAGTGACGTTGTCGTAATTCTGTTGGGCTTTAACGTCGCCGTTGCTGCGCTCAACCGCCTGCTGTATCAACTGCTGGAAGTTCATCCCTGTCAGGCGGGAATCGGTCATGGTAATGGCCGCTTTCCCCTGCCAGGAGCGCCGGAAGGCCTCGGCATTCAGCTTATCGCCGCTGAACTCCCCCTGCATCGACAGCTCGCCGGAAAGCGCGATCGGATAATCAAAGGCGGTCAGAATGGGGCCAATCTCAATATTGCCGATCTGCGGATGGAACGCCAGCCTCGGTTCGTCACCGCGTGCATCCAGCTCACCCGGCAGTGACATGCTGCCTTTGCCAAACTGCCCTGCCAGCTCGTTAATACTGAGCAAACCAGCATCGTTGCCGATCGCTGAGTGAACCTGGGTGAACTCAAGCCCGCGCCAGCGTACGCTATTCGCAGCGAGTTTTACCTGCGCGGAGAAATGACGCAGGCTGCTATAGTTCGCCTCATTCATGCCCGTGGCGATAACAGGACGTGGTAACGTATTGAGCTGCTGGCCGAGCTGTGTGACGGCATTATTTGTCACCGCGGTGGCGACCAGGCCGTCGAGATTCAGCTGGTTCGCCTTGAGATCCGCCACCCATTGTGGCTTCTCATCCAGAACAACGCTCACCGCGCCCTGCAAATCGCTGTCATTGGCGGTCAGCTGTAGCTGACTCAGGGCCAGTTTTTTGTCCGGCTGGATCCAGCTTACCTGAGCCGCTCCGCCGCCTGAGATGCCCTCTTTTGGTAAATCGGCACCTTTTAGCTGGTAGCTGAACTGGGAAACCGTGGCGCTGAGGTTCTGTGGGAAGTTGCTGGCGTCCAGATCGGCCACCACAGACAGATTCAGGTCGCGCTGGTCGCGATTAATGCGGCTGCTGAATTCTACGTGCGCCTGCTTTTTATCATTCTGCTCCATTTGCAGATTGATATTGCGCACCGTGATCTGCTCATCGTCAGCGTGCTGGAAAACCAGCAGGCTATCGGCAACCTTAAGTTTAGCGATGTCAAAAGACCAGCCCGCTTCCCTTTCCGGCACCGGCGGCATAGTGCCCCGGGGGCCGACAGGTGCATCCTTCGGTTTACGCTCTTCGCTGCGCGGAGTGAGCTGAATCACGGCACCTTTAAGCATCACCTGGCGAACCTGCAGCTGATGAGAAAGCAGCGGCAAAAGCGCCACATCGAGGCGCATATTCTCTGAACTCACCAGCGGTTGCGAGGCTCCCGGCGCCGTAAGGGACATGCGCCCGGATAAAATACTGAGCTGCGGCCAGACATGCCAGCGCAACGGCCCCTCTAACGAGAGCTGGTATCCGCTACGCTGTTCAACCTGGCGCACCATATAAGCGCGAAAATCGTTGGGATTCACCAACAGGACCAACGCTGAAAGGCCGGCCACAATCACCACCAGCAAAATCATCAGGGTGGTTAACAATCGTCTCATAGCATCCTCGTTACGGGCGTTAACTCAGTCTTTATCAATACGACTGGCAACGGCGCCCTGCTGGTCGCGATACTTCGCGTCCTGACGGCGGTTATAAGGACGTGCTGCCGGACCGGAAAGTGGCTCAAAGCTCAGGGCGCCTATCATCATGCCAGGACGCAGTGCTAAAGGTAATTTCCCGGAATTATAGAACTCCAGCACGATGCATCCGTGCCAGCCCGGATCGATTCGGTGCGCGGTAACATGGACCATCAGCCCTAAACGAGCAAGAGATGAGCGGCCGTCGAGCCAGCCGACCAGGTCGGAAGGGAGAGTAACCGACTCAAGCGTGACCGCCAGCGCCAGTTCGCCAGGATGCAGGAAGAAGGCTTCGCCTTCGGCCAGCACGATTTCGTCACTCATGACGCGTTCTAAGGCTTCGGTGACTTCATCCTTCGGGCCGCTAAGGTCAATAAAGGGGGCGGTATGGCCGCTGAAAGTACGGAATTTATTCCCCAGACGCACATCAACAGTTGCACCGTTAATGCGCTCTACCGGTGGACGTGGAGTGATAGTTAAACGCCCGTCATCAAGCCAGGCTTCTATATCGCGGTCACACAAACGCATCGCAGATTCTCCTTATCAGGCACAGTTAGGTTTACACTGCCACAGCGGGCGACAGATAGCCACGGAACGGCAGATAATTACAGGGAATTCATTGTACTTTGCGAGCGCGTCCCGAACATCCATTCGTTGCATCGCGCCCGCAACGGACCATCAGGCCGCGAGATTATTCAAAGAATTGGCTAATTTTAGCTTTGAGAATGTCGATGGCAATCCGGTTTTTACCGCCGCGCGGCACAATGATATCGGCGTACTGTTTGGACGGCTCAATAAACTGCAGGAACATTGGACGTACGGTTTTCTGGTACTGAGCCATCACCGAGTCCATAGAACGACCACGTTCATTCACATCACGCTTCATACGGCGCATCAGGCAAATATCTAACGGCGTGTCGACAAAAATAGAGAAGTTCATCTCTTCACGCAGGCGGGCATCCGTCAGTAACAAAATCCCTTCCAGAATAATGACCTTTTTCGGTACCAGGTGAACGGTGTTGGCAGTGCGGGTATGTTCTACGTAGCTGTAGACCGGCAGCTCAATGGCCTGACCGGATTTCAGCATCTGTAAATGCTGGAACAGCAGATTGTGGTCCATCGCGCTGGGATGGTCGTAGTTGGTTTTTACGCGCTCTTCCATCGACAGATGGCTTTGATCTTTGTAGTAACTGTCTTCTGGAATAACACCAATGTGTTCGTCACCGACCTGATCGCGTAACTCGCGATACAGAGTACTGGCAATAAGGCTTTTCCCTGAAGCCGATGCGCCGGCTATCCCAATGATGACGCACTGATGAGACTTGTCAGTCATGTTGTTAACGACCTGGTTGACTTAAATGTTAAGGAAGGGAGACGCAAGCTGCGTCAAACGCGGCAATTATAGGGATAACCGCCCGGTGATACCAGAATAAAGCTTGTCTGCCGAAACTTTTGCGCGAACACCAGGCAAACGCCCGGCAAGGCGGAGCGCTGTTCAGTCACCCTGCGGATGCCAGCTTAAGGCATATCGTACTCAGCGTGCGCCGTCTGCATGATGGCCTCGGGGTGGCATAAAGGGAAATGCGTCGCGAGCGGTGAGAGGTTAACTAACGTGTTGATGTTAAATTATGAGCGGGCGCCATAGGAATTGTAAATTGTTTGTACTAGCATAAAACAAAACTTTTCTATTTTTGCATCCGGGCATGCACCTGGCGGCACTGCCTTAACGGATTCTGCGGGAATGATCAAAAACAATGCACCTGAGTTGAACGCCGCTTCTCCCCTGCCGTTGCTGCTGGGCTTGGGGTTAGTGAGCTTTCTTTTTACCCTTTACTCGCTCGAATTAAGCCTCGCCGGTACAATTCTGGCCCCGCTTTGGCTGCCAACCTCCGTGATGACGGTGGCCTTTTTTCGCCATCCGCCGCGGCTGTGGCCGCTCATCACGCTGGTCTGTTCGCTGGGCATCATGGGTGCCACGGCCCTGCGGCTTACCGCGAATGAAATTAATCCCGGCCTGATTGCGATCAACATCTTTGAAGCGCTGCTGTCTGCCCTGCTGCTACGGCGTTTTTTATCGGCGCAAAACCCGTTACAGAACCTCAATAGCTGGATTCGCCTTGCCCTGTGCAGTGCCGTACTCCCCCCCCTCCTTGGGGGAGGCATTGCTCTGTGGCTTGCGGGCCAGGATGGCGGCAACGCCGTCAAGACCTTCTTCGTCTGGGTGCTTTCAGAATCCATTGGCGCCCTGGCTTTATTACCGGCAGGGTTGCTCATCAAAGCGCCTCATTTGCTGCGCTATCGCGATTCGAAGCTGCTTATAGAGACGACGCTGACCCTTATCGTCACCCTGGCACTGAGCTGTTTTGTGCTACGTTACATGCCCTGGCCGTTCACTTTTATCATCGTCTTCCTGATGTGGAGCGCTATACGCCTGCCGCGCCTGGAAGCCTTTATCATTTTCCTCGCCACGTTGATGGCCGTCTCATTATTGATGGCGGCCGAAGACATGCCGATGGTGGTGCCCCATCTTAAGGTGATTGATAATGCCCCGTGGCTGCCTTTCCTGATGATTCTACTGCCCGCCAGCGTGATGACGATGGTGATGTATTCTTTCCGCGAAGAGCGCAAACACATTATTGAAAGTGAAGCCCGTTTTCGTAATGCGATGGAATATTCCGCCATCGGCATGGCGCTGGTGTCTATCGAAGGCCAGTGGATTCAGGTAAACAAATCCCTGTGCAACTTCCTGGGCTATACGGCAGAGCAGCTCCGTGCGCTGACCTTCCAGCAGATAACCTACTCAGAAGATCTCCACGCCGACCTGCAAGAGCTGGAAAAGCTGATTGCTGGCGACATCAACAGTTACTCGATGGAAAAGCGCTACTACACAAGCCGGGGCGACGTAGTCTGGGCCCTGCTTGCTGTTTCCATGGTGCGGGACACCGATAGTTCACCGCTCTATCTGATCGCCCAGATTGAAGATATTAACGATCTCAAGCACACCGAATGGATCAACAAGCGGCTGATGGAACGGATCACGCTCGCCAACGAAGCGGGCGGCATTGGTATCTGGGAGTGGGATCTGACCAGCGATATCATCAGCTGGGACAAGCGAATGTTTGAGCTTTATGAAGTCCCGTCGCATGTGAAGCCGACCTACAAACTGTGGGCCGAAAGTATTGTCAGCGAAGATTTACCCCACGCCGAAAAGATCGTGCGCGACTCGCTCCGGGAGCGCCTGCCGTTCAAGATATAGTATCGCATTAAAGTTAAAGATGGCATTCGCCATATCCGCTCGCTTGCTAACCGTGTGCTCAACAAGAATGGTGACGTTGAGCGTCTGCTCGGCATCAATATGGATATGACCGAGGTCAAACAGCTTAATGAAGCCCTGTATCAGGAAAAAGAACGTCTGCACATCACGCTGGACTCAATCGGTGAAGCGGTGATTTGCACCGATAGCGACATGAATGTCACCTTTATGAATCCGGTGGCGGAGAAACTCAGCGGCTGGCCGCAGGAGGATGCGCTTGGCCAGCATATCCTGGCGGTTTTACGTATCACCTTTGGGGATACGGGGCCGGTAATGGAAAATATTCATAGCGGCGATTTCTCCCGCATGGCCATTGAGCAGGATGTTGTTCTGCACAGCCGCAACGGCGGCAACCACGATATTCATTACAGTATCACCCCGCTCACCACCCTGGACGGGCAAAGTATCGGCTCGGTGCTGGTGATTCAGGACGTCACCGAATCCCGTAAAATGCTCAAGCAGCTGAGCTACAGCGCCTCCCACGACAGCCTGACGCATCTGGCCAACCGCGTCAGCTTCGAAAATCACCTTAAACGTCTGCTGCAAAGCGCCGGGGAAAATCGCCAGCGTCATGTGCTGGTGTTTATCGACCTGGACAGGTTCAAGGCGGTGAACGATACGGCCGGACACGCGGCCGGAGATGCGCTATTGCGCGAGCTGTCTTCATTGATGCTCAGTATGCTGCGCACCGGCGATTTTCTCGCAAGGCTCGGCGGGGATGAGTTCGGCCTGCTGCTGCCGGATTGTACAGCGGACAGCGCCCGCCATATTTCCGAACGTATTATCAATAACATCAACGACTACCACTTCGTCTGGGAAGGGCGTCTGCACCGCATTGGCGCCAGCGCAGGGATCACCCAGATCGACGCCGACAACCGAGTGGCATCGGAAGTGCTCTCCCAGGCCGATATCGCCTGCTACGCCTCTAAAAACAGCGGCCGTGGCCGCGTAACGGTTTTTGAAGCGCAGCAGCACTACATGCAAAAAGACCGTTATGCGCTGCCCCCTGATGAACAATGGCGCATGGTAAACGAAAATCCACTGCTGTTAATCGCCGTGGCCATCGCGCCGCCGCGCGTGCCGGAATCTACCAGCTTCTATTTGCTGACGCTGAAGCTGTGGAATAGCGCAGGTGAAATGACAGACGGCGAGACGTTCCGCAGCGCGGGGATGGAAAGTGAGCTTCAGCAGGCGCTGGATCGCCGCGTGTTCAACGAATTTTTCCGCGAGTTTGCAGGCCACATCGCTCTGAAAGGCTTTGGCGTTGCTCTGCCCCTCTCTGGCGCAGCCCTTACGAATACCGCTTTGATCGATGAGCTGCTCGCCCTGCTGGATGGCAGCCCGCTACCGGCACGTCTGCTGCACCTGCAGATTCACAGCGAATGTCTGCTGAGCGAAGATGAAAATCTGTCAGTCAGTCTGCAACGTTTACGGGATCGCGGCTGCCAGCTGGTGCTCACCCACGTCGGCCGCGATCTGGAGCTTTTCGATAAAATCAGCCGCCAGCTTTTCAGCTATATCATTATTGACAGCGAACTTATCCGCAACGTGCATTGCAACCTGATGGACGAGATGATGGTGACCATTATTCACGGTCATGCCCAGCGTCTGCAGCTCCAGACCATCGCGGGTCCGGCTGATTTACCTCTGGTGATGGACACCCTTTCCGGCGCGGGGGTCGATTTAATCTACGGGGAAACCATCAGCGCACCGCAGCCGCTGTCCATGCTGCTGAACACCAGCTACTTTGCCATTAACTGATCTGGCGTGCCGGTTTCAGGCTTCCAGCCCTCACTGTTCCAGATGTGCAACAGCGCATAGGATCGCCAGGGCTGCCAGCGCTGGGCATAGCGTCCGATCTGCGCCGGGGTCATACCGGCGAAGCGTTGTTTAATTAAATAATCGTCCGGCAAAAATACGTCCCTTGCCTGCCAGCCGCGCAGTGCAAAATAGCTCGCCGTCCAGCGGCCAATACCCGGAAACGCGATCAGCCGCTTCACACCCAGTTCTCCCTCCTCGGGCATCAACAGGGGAAATGTTCCTGCCTCAACCTGCTGCGCCAGATGTACGATCGCCTCCCCGCGTTTAAGCGGCATTCCCAGTGCTTTTAGCTGCTCGGGTGCGATCGAAGCCAGCACCCCGGCGCGGGGAAAAAGCTGCCAGTCGGGGAAACCTTCAACGGCCTGACCAAAGTGCTGCGTGAGCTTTCCCGCAAGCTTTGCCGCCATCGCCACGCTGACCAGCTGCCCCAGAATGGCGCGGATTGCCTGCTCAAAAGGGTCCATACAGCCCGGTAAGCGCAGGCCCGGGTGCGCTTTTGCCAGCGAACCGAGGCGCTCCAGAATGGGCTGCGGCTGGCAGTCGAGATCCAGCAGCTGACGCACACGCCTGAGCACTTCATCCGCCACGGGCAGTAACCCGTCAGATAACCTTACATTGAGCACATGCCGCTCTTCATCAGGCTCAAGCGTAATGAGTCCCTGATGCAAGCCCAGCGCAAAACTGCGGCAGTAGCGCCCGGGCGTCACAGTTTCGATGCCGCTTACCGCACGCGCCGCCAGAAAACCGAACATCCACTGCCAGTCATAGGGAGGGTGATAATCAAGTGCGAACATAGCCGATTCTCTTTCTTTTTAGTGGGGTTAGCATAAGCGTAAACGCCGACGTCTGCCTTGCTATGATATTCAGTTGCCCGCGACAGCGCATTCCGCTAAAGTCGCCCCCCTTCTCACCGGCATGGGGACGTTATGCAATTTATAGGCTTTGATTATGGTACGGCAAACTGTTCAGTCGCGGTAATGCGCGAGGGCGTACCAGTGCTACTGGAAATGGAAAATGGCTCTTCCCTGCTTCCCTCAATGCTGTGCGCGCCCACCCGCGAAGCGGTAAGCGAGTGGCTCTACCGTCACCACCAGGTACCGGCAAGCGGCGATGAAACCCAGGCTTTGCTGCGCCGTGCGGTCTCTTTTAACCGCGAAGAAGACATCGACGTGCTCCCGGGCAGCGTGCAGTTTGGCTTAAGTTCGCTGCGGCAGTATATGGAAGACCCGGAGGAAGTGTACTTCGTGAAGTCGCCGAAGTCGTTTCTCGGTGCCAGCGGCCTGAAACCTCAGCAGGTTGCGCTATTTGAAGATCTGGTCTGCGCCATGATGCTGCATATCCGCAATCAGGCGCAAAGTCAGGTCGCGGCCCCCCTTAACCAGGCCGTTATTGGTCGCCCGATTAACTTCCAGGGATTAGGGGGCGACGAGGCCAACCAGCAGGCGCAGGGTATTCTGGAACGAGCGGCCCGCCGCGCGGGCTTCCAGGATGTGGTGTTCCAGTTCGAACCGGTTGCCGCCGGGCTGGATTTTGAAGCCACGCTCCGCGAAGAGAAAAAGGTGCTGGTCGTCGACATTGGCGGCGGCACGACAGACTGTTCCGTCTTGCTGATGGGCCCGCAGTGGCATACGCGCCGTGACAGGGAGAACAGCCTGCTCGGCCACAGCGGCTGCCGGGTTGGCGGGAACGATCTGGATATTATGCTGGCCTTTAAGCAGCTTTCCCCGCTGCTGGGGATGGGCGGGCAAACTGAAAAAGGGATTGCGCTGCCTGTTCTGCCCTGGTGGAACGCCGTAGCCATCAACGATGTTCCCGCGCAAAACGAGTTTTACAGCAGCGCCAACGGCAGGATGCTCAATGAGCTGGTGCGTGACGCGCGCGAATCAGACAAAGTGGCCTATCTGCAAAAAGTCTGGCGCCAGCGCCTGAGCTATCGCCTGGTACGCGCGGCGGAAGAAAGTAAAATTGCGCTTTCCGATAGCGCGCAGGTTGCTACCCTGCTGCCGTTTATCGCCAAAGAACTGGGGTGCGAGATAACCCAGGCGGAGCTGGAAAGTGCGATAAGCCAGCCGCTTCAGCGTATTCTGGAGCAGGTTACGCTGGCGCTGGAGACAAGCGCAGGGCAACCCGACGTGATCTACCTTACCGGCGGTAGCGCCCGTTCCCCGCTGCTAAAACAGGCTCTTGCGCAACAGCTGCCCGGTATCGAGATCGCCGGTGGCGATGATTTTGGTTCCGTTACCGCGGGCCTTGCTCGCTGGGCGGAAGTGGTGTTTCGGGGTTAGGTATAAGGCCGCAAGGAGACTTGCGGCCTTTCTGACTTCTTGTAATGTCTTTATTTTTGTCTCTCCAGCTCATCCAGATAGCGGGTAAACTGCGCCTCTGCCATTTTGATAAGGTCGCTATACAAACGCTTACGCCCTGCTTTATCACGCCGCAAAGCACATTACTGTATCAAGCAATAGCCGCCCTAAATAAGGCCCCCAGCCACTAACCGCTTTCAGAGTTCGACAGACTGTTCGTGATAGCAAAGGTAGAAATCATCGGTATAGACAATCGTCCATGCCTATAGTCATACCTCATAAACTACAACAGTTTATGTTCTCTGTTGAAACCACGGTTTACTGCTGGATTTTTGCCTGACCACAGACGCGACATAAGCCTGTGAGGCGTCTCGGAGAAAGCAGCCCAATCAGATTTATCCATACAGTATTCCTTATTTCCTTCATTTTTCAGGGCTCGACTGTCACTACACTAGTATCATTAAGCCTAATCGTTTCAGGAAGAGAAGACGTCTATCTATGAAAGGTACGCACACCACCCGCTGGTTGCTCATTGCGGGGATGATTATCGTCGCTGTCGCGGCCGTTTACTTCTGGCGCAGCGGGGCCAGCGGCGGGCCTGAGGCACAGAAACCCGGCCAACAGCAAGCCTCTGGCGGGCGTCGCGGTATGCGCGGTGGGGCTTTGGCTCCGGTACAGGCCGCCACGGCGACCAGCGAATCCGTACCTCGTTATCTTACCGGCCTTGGCACTATCACCGCGGCAAACACCGTAACCGTCCGCAGCCGCGTGGACGGACAGCTGCTGGCGATTCATTTCCAGGAAGGCCAGCAGGTTAAAGCCGGGGATTTGCTGGCTGAAATCGACCCTAGCCAGTTCAACGTTGCGCTGGCTCAGGCCCAGGGACAGCTTGCCAAAGATCGGGCCACGCTTGCCAACGCCCGACGCGATCTCGCCCGCTACCAGCAGCTGGTAAAAACCAACCTGGTTTCCCGCCAGGAGCTGGATGCCCAGCAGGCGCTGGTCAGTGAATCCGCGGGCACGGTAAAAGCAGATGAGGCCTCCGTGGCCAGCGCCCAGCTTCAGCTCGACTGGAGCCGCATTACCGCCCCCATTGACGGACGTGTCGGCTTAAAGCAGGTTGACGTTGGCAACCAGATCTCCAGCGGCGACACCACGGGGATTGTGGTGCTCACCCAAACTCATCCGATTGATTTAATCTTCACCCTGCCGGAAAGCGAAATAGCCACCGTGGTGAAAGCGCAAAAAGCCGGGCATACGCTAAGCGTTGAAGCCTGGGATCGCACCAACAAACAGAAGCTCAGCACCGGCAGTCTGCTAAGCCTGGATAACCAGATCGATGCCACTACCGGCACCATCAAACTCAAAGCGCGTTTTAATAATGAAGATGACGCCCTGTTCCCGAACCAGTTCGTCAATGCCCGTATGCTGGTCGACACGCAGCAAAATGCCGTGGTTATCCCCACCGCCGCCCTGCAAATGGGCAACGAAGGCAACTTTGTCTGGGTGCTGAATGCCGATAACAAAGTCAGCAAACATCTGGTCACCACCGGGATTCAGGATAGCCAGAAAGTGGTGATTAACGCCGGGCTTTCAGCAGGCGATCGCGTAGTCACCGACGGGATTGATCATCTGACCGAAGGGGCAAAAGTGGACGTTGTTGAAGCGCAAACCGCCCGCGCCAGCACGCCGGTGATTAACGCTGACGAGAGACCTGCGCGGCAACCTAACGGAGCAAAATCCTGATGCAGGTCTTACCGCCCAGCGCAACAGGCGGCCCGTCCCGCCTGTTTATTTTACGTCCGGTTGCCACCACGCTACTTATGCTGGCTATCCTGCTGGCGGGGATTATCGGCTACCGCTTTCTGCCCGTGTCCGCGCTGCCGGAAGTGGATTACCCAACGATTCAGGTTGTCACGCTGTATCCGGGGGCCAGCCCGGATGTGGTGACCTCCGCCATCACCGCCCCACTTGAACGTCAGTTTGGACAGATGTCAGGGCTCAAGCAGATGTCCTCCCGGAGTGCCGGCGGAGCCTCGGTGGTCACCCTCCAGTTCCAGCTTACGCTGCCGCTGGATGTGGCAGAGCAGGAGGTCCAGGCCGCAATCAATGCCGCCACTAATCTGCTGCCCTCCGACCTGCCGAATCCGCCAGTTTACAGCAAGGTTAACCCGGCCGATCCGCCGATCATGACGCTTGCCGTCACTTCCACCGCGATACCGATGACCCAGGTTGAAGACATGGTGGAAACGCGCGTGGCACAGAAAATTTCCCAGGTTTCAGGAGTAGGCCTGGTCACGCTTTCCGGCGGCCAGCGTCCGGCGGTGCGCGTGAAGTTAAACGCACCGGCCATTGCCGCTCTTGGCTTAACCAGCGAGACGGTTCGCACCGCTATTACCAGCGCCAACGTTAACTCTGCGAAAGGCAGCCTTGATGGCCCCGAGCGGGCGGTGACGCTGTCTGCTAATGACCAGATGCAGTCGGCCGAAGAGTATCGCAACCTGATCATTGCTTACCAGAACGGCGCGCCAATTCGTCTTGGCGATGTAGCCACCGTGGAACAGGGAGCAGAAAACAGCTGGCTTGGTGCGTGGGCCAACAAACAACAGGCGATTGTGATGAACGTGCAGCGCCAGCCCGGCGCCAATATCATCGACACCGCCGACAGCATTCGTCAGATGCTGCCGGGGTTGACTCAGAGCCTGCCGAAGTCGGTGGAAGTCAAGCTGCTCAGTGACAGGACAACCAATATTCGCGCCTCGGTGTCAGACACGCAGCATGAATTGATGCTCGCCATCGCGCTGGTAGTGATGATCATCTACGTCTTCCTGCGCAACGTGCCCGCCACCCTTATTCCCGCCGTTGCGGTGCCTTTATCCCTGATTGGCACCTTTGCAGCGATGGTGTTCCTCGGTTTTTCCGTCAACAACCTCACGCTAATGGCCTTGACCATCGCTACCGGTTTTGTGGTCGACGATGCGATAGTGGTGATTGAAAATATCTCGCGCTACATCGAAAAGGGCGAAAAACCGCTGGCGGCGGCGCTCAAAGGCGCGGGTGAAATTGGTTTCACCATTATCTCACTGACTTTCTCGCTGATTGCGGTTCTGATCCCGCTGCTGTTTATGGGCGATATTGTAGGCCGCCTGTTCCGCGAGTTTGCCGTCACGCTTGCGGTGGCGATCCTGATCTCCGCCATCGTTTCGCTGACGCTCACCCCGATGATGTGCGCACGAATGCTCAGCCATGACTCCCTGCGCAAGCAGAACCGTTTCTCCCGTGCCAGCGAACGCTTTTTTGAGCGGGTCATTGCAGCTTACGGGCGAATGCTGAGCAAAGTCCTGCGCCACCCGTGGCTTACGCTCGGGGTTGCTTTTGGCACTCTGGCGCTGACGGTTGTACTGTGGACAGTCATCCCAAAAGGCTTCTTCCCGATTCAGGACAACGGCATTATCCAGGGGACGCTTCAGGCACCGCAGTCCGTATCCTTTGCCAGCATGTCCCAGCGTCAGCAGCAGGTTGCAGACGTCATAATGAAAGATCCGGCGGTGGAAAGCCTGACTTCGTTTATCGGCGTTGACGGCACTAACCCTTCTCTGAACAGCGCCCGTTTGCAGATCAACCTAAAACCGCTTGCCGATCGCGACGATCGCATCAACGCCGTTATCGCACGCCTGCAAAACAGCGTTGCCCGCGTACCCGGCGTGGCGCTTTATCTGCAGCCCGTTCAGGATCTGACGATAGATACGACGGTCAGCCGCACTCAGTACCAGTTTACCCTCCAGGCCACTTCGCTTGATGAACTGAGCACCTGGGTTCCGCAGCTGCTGGCTAAGCTTCAGGCCGAGCCGCAGCTGAAGGAGGTAAGCAGCGACTGGCAGGATCAGGGGCTTGTGGCCTACGTCAACGTGGATCGGGCCACCGCCAGCCGTCTGGGCATTTCGATGTCGGACGTTGATAACGCGCTGTATAACGCGTTCGGCCAGCGCCTGATTTCAACGATTTACACCCAGGCAAATCAGTACCGCGTAGTGCTTGAGCACGACACCAGCGCCACACCGGGCCTGAGCGCGCTGGATAATATTCGTCTTCGCAGCACCGACGGCGGTACCGTGCCCCTCAGCGCCATCGCAAAAATCGAACAGCGCTTTGCGCCGCTGTCGATAAACCATCTGGACCAGTTCCCGTCGACGACGATCTCCTTTAACGTGGCGGATGATTACTCCTTAGGCGAAGCGGTGCAGGCGATTACCGCCGCCGAAAAAGCGCTATCCCTTCCAGCTGACATCACCACGCAGTTCCAGGGCAGCACCCTCGCCTTCCAGGCGGCGCTGGGTAACACAATCTGGCTGATTGTGGCCGCCGTGGTGGCGATGTACATCGTACTGGGCGTGCTTTATGAAAGCTTCATTCACCCGATCACGATTCTGTCCACGTTGCCGACCGCAGGGGTGGGCGCGCTGCTGGCCTTAATGCTGGCCGGGGCAGAACTGGATATCATCGCGATAATCGGCATCATCCTGCTGATCGGGATTGTGAAAAAGAACGCCATCATGATGATCGACTTCGCCCTTGCCGCAGAGCGCGAGCAGGGCATGGCCCCGCATGAGGCTATCTATCAGGCCTGTCTGCTGCGTTTCCGCCCTATTCTGATGACCACGCTGGCCGCCCTGCTCGGCGCCCTGCCGCTGATGCTTTCTACCGGCGTCGGCGCGGAGTTGCGCCGTCCATTGGGGATTGGCATGGTCGGCGGGCTGCTGGTGAGCCAGGTGTTAACGCTGTTTACCACGCCGGTTATCTATCTGCTGTTCGACCGTCTGTCGCTTTACACCCGGCAGCGGTTTGGTAAACGTGAGGAAGAAGCTCAGTGAAATTCTTCGCGCTCTTTATCTACCGGCCGGTAGCGACGATTCTGCTGACCGTGGCCATTACGCTTTGCGGCGTACTGGGTTTCCGCCTGCTGCCGGTCGCCCCGCTGCCGCAGGTGGATTTCCCGGTGATCATGGTCAGCGCCTCTTTGCCGGGGGCGTCGCCGGAGACCATGGCCTCGTCGGTGGCCACCCCGCTTGAGCGGGCGCTGGGGCGAATCGCAGGCGTCACCGAAATGACGTCATCCAGTTCGTTGGGCAGCACGCGTATTATTCTCGAATTTAACTTTGACCGCGATATCAACGGGGCCGCGCGCGACGTACAGGCCGCGATTAACGCCGCGCAGAGTCTGTTGCCCAGCGGAATGCCGAGCCGCCCGACCTACCGCAAAGCCAATCCGTCGGACGCGCCAATCCTTATCCTGACGCTCACTTCCGCTACGCTTTCGCAGGGCCAGCTTTACGATTTTGCTTCCACGCAGCTTGCGCAGACCCTCTCGCAAATCGACGGGGTTGGCGATGTGGATGTCGGCGGAAGTTCGCTCCCTGCCGTACGCGTGAATTTAAATCCTCAGGCGCTGTTCAACCAGGGTGTCTCGCTGGATGCCGTCAGAACGGCCATTAACAACGCCAACGTGCGTCGCCCGCAGGGGGCGGTGGAAGACGACTCGCACCGCTGGCAGCTGCAAACCAACGATGAGCTAAAAACCGCCGCGGAATATCAGCCGCTGATTGTCCATTACAACAACGGCGGTGCGGTGCATCTGAGCGATGTCGCAACCGTTGTTGATTCCGTTGAGAATGTCCGCAACGCGGGGATGACCAACGCTAAGCCTGCGATATTATTGATGATCCGTAAGTCGCAGGAAGCGAATATCATCGAAACGGTGGACCGCATTCGCGCAAAAATTCCGCAGCTGCGGGAAAACATTCCGGCCGCCATCGACCTGCAAATTGCCCAGGACCGCTCGCCAACCATTCGCGCCTCTCTGGCTGAGGTTGAGCAGTCGCTGGTGATTTCCGTGGCGCTGGTGATCCTCGTGGTGTTCCTGTTCCTGCGCTCAGGACGTGCCACGCTTATCCCGGCCGTTGCGGTGCCCGTATCGCTTATCGGCACCTTTATCGCGATGTACCTGTGCGGTTTTAGCCTGAACAACCTGTCGCTGATGGCGCTTACCATCGCCACCGGCTTTGTGGTGGATGATGCAATTGTGGTGCTGGAGAATATTTCCCGCCATCTTGAGGCCGGCGTCAAACCGCTTCAGGCGGCGCTCCAGGGCGTACGCGAAGTGGGCTTCACGGTGCTTTCCATGAGTCTTTCCCTGGTCGCCGTCTTCCTGCCGCTGCTGTTAATGGGCGGGCTGCCGGGCCGTTTATTCAAAGAATTTGCCGTAACGCTGTCGGTGGCCATAGGTATTTCCCTGGTCGTGTCGCTAACCTTAACGCCCATGATGTGCGGCTGGCTGTTAAAAAACAAACCGCAGCATAACCCCAATCGCAATCGCGGGTTTGGCCGCGTGCTGGTGGCAATGCAGCAAGGCTATGGCCGCTCACTGAAGTGGGTGCTTAACCACGCAAGGCTGGCAGGGCTTGTGCTGATGGCCACCCTCGCGCTGAGTATCTGGCTGTATATCGCCATCCCAAAAACCTTCTTCCCGGAGCAGGATACCGGCCGCCTGATGGGAAATATTCAGGCTGACCAGAGCATTTCTTTCCAGGCCATGCGCGGTAAGCTGCAGGACTTTATGAAGATCATTCGCGAAGACCCGGCGGTGGATAACGTGACCGGCTTTACCGGCGGCTCGCGCGTGAACAGCGGCATGATGTTTATCTCGCTAAAACCGCTAAGCGAGCGCAAAGAAACCGCCCAGCAGGTTATCGACCGCCTGCGTAAGGCGCTGGCCAAAGAG
This sequence comes from uncultured Buttiauxella sp., assembly GCA_946480445.1. Classification (GTDB taxonomy): domain Bacteria; phylum Pseudomonadota; class Gammaproteobacteria; order Enterobacterales; family Enterobacteriaceae; genus Dryocola. The sequence goes on along the minus strand of CAMLJN010000004.1, from coordinate 88,863 downwards.
CCGGGCGCCAGCCTGTTTCTGATGGCGGTGCAGGATATTCGCGTCGGCGGCCGCTCGGCCAACGCCAGCTATCAGTACACTCTGCTGTCCGACAGTCTGGCTGATTTACGCACCTGGGAGCCAAAAATCCGCCAGGCCTTTGCCAGACTGCCGCAGCTGACCGACGTGAACTCCGATCAGCAGGACAACGGCGCAGAAATGAACCTGATCTACGACCGGGAAACCATGTCGCGGCTGGGGATCAGCGTATCGGACGCCAACAACCTGCTTAATAACGCCTTCGGGCAGCGACAGATTTCGACTATTTACCAGCCGCTGAACCAGTACAAAGTGGTGATGGAAGTCGATCCGCGCTACACCCAGGACATCAGCTCGCTGGAGCAAATGTTCGTCACCAACAGCGAAGGCAAGCCCATCCCGCTGTCTTACTTTGCAAAATGGCAGCCGGCGAACGCCCCGCTGTCGGTGAACCACCAGGGCCTGTCGGCGGCGTCAACGATCGCCTTTAACCTGCCAACGGGCGTATCGCTAAGCGAGGCCAGCCAGGCTATCGACCGCACCATGACATCCCTGGGCGTCCCTTCCTCCGTACGCGGCAGCTATGCGGGCACGGCGCAGGTTTTCCAGGACACAATGACAGCGCAGGTGATGCTGATTGTCGCGGCTATCGCCACCGTCTATATCGTGCTGGGCATGCTCTATGAAAGCTACGTTCATCCTCTGACGATCCTCTCAACCCTGCCGTCCGCCGGGGTTGGCGCGCTGCTGGCGCTGAAACTTTTCGGCGCCCCTTTCAGCCTGATTGCGTTGATCGGTATCATGCTGCTAATCGGCATCGTGAAGAAGAACGCGATTATGATGGTCGACTTTGCCATTGATGCACAGCGCAACGGCAACCTGACGCCAGAAGAAGCCATCTTCCAGGCCTGTCTGCTGCGCTTCCGCCCTATTATGATGACGACGCTGGCAGCCCTGTTCGGCGCGCTCCCGCTGGTGCTGACCAGCGGCGACGGCGCCGAACTGCGCCAGCCACTGGGGATAACCATCGTCGGCGGCCTGGTTGTCAGCCAGCTGCTGACGCTCTATACCACCCCGGTTGTCTATCTGTTCTTCGACCGCCTGCGTTTGCGATTTAGCCGTAAAACTCGTCAAGATGAGGTGCTGAATTAAATGACCGACCTGCCTGCCGCCGTACGCTGGCAACTGTGGATTGTCGCTTTTGGCTTTTTTATGCAATCGCTCGACACCACAATCGTCAATACCGCTCTGCCCTCGATGGCGGCAAGCCTCGGCGAAAGTCCGCTGCATATGCATTCGGTGATTGTATCTTACGTGCTGACGGTAGCGGTGATGCTGCCCGCCAGCGGCTGGCTTGCGGACAGGGTCGGCGTACGTAATGTTTTTTTCACCGCCATCGTCCTGTTCACCCTCGGCTCGCTGTTTTGCGCCCGAGCTTCAACGCTTGATGAACTGGTAATGGCACGCGTGCTGCAAGGGATCGGCGGCGCAATGATGGTGCCGGTCGGCAGACTGACGGTGATGAAAATTGTGCCGCGCGAACAGTATATGGCGGCGATGACTTTCGTGACCCTGCCCGGCCAGGTTGGCCCGCTGCTTGGCCCTGCGCTTGGCGGGATGTTGGTTGAATATGCCTCCTGGCACTGGATCTTTCTGATTAACCTGCCCGTGGGCATCATCGGGGCGCTAGCCACCCTCTGGCTGATGCCTAACTACACCCTGCAAACGCGCCGCTTCGACATGGCAGGTTTTGTGCTGCTGGCGTTTGGTATGGCCGCGCTGACCATCGCCCTTGACGGCCAAAAGGGACTGGGTATCTCAACGCTTGCGCTCAGCGGGCTTATCGGCGGCGGCATACTGGCTATCCTGCTGTATCTCTGGCACGCACGCGGCAACGAAAATGCGCTGTTCAATCTGAATCTGTTCAACACCCGCACTTTCTCGCTTGGCCTTTTCGGCAGCTTCTGCGCACGCATCGGCAGCGGTATGCTGCCGTTTATGACGCCGGTATTTCTGCAAATCGGCCTCGGTTTTTCGCCCTTTCATGCGGGGCTGATGATGATCCCCATGGTGCTTGGCAGTATGGGCATGAAGCGCATTGTTGTGCAGGTCGTCAATCGCTTTGGCTACCGTCGCGTGCTGGTCGCTGCCACGCTTGGCCTTGCGCTGATTAGCCTGATATTTATGGCTACCGCTCTTCTCGGCTGGTATCTCCTGCTCCCCGTGGTGCTGTTTATCCAGGGGATGGTCAACTCGATGCGCTTCTCGTCGATGAATACGCTGACGCTCAAAGACTTACCTGACGAGCTGGCAAGCGGCGGGAACAGTATGTTGTCGATGGTGATGCAGCTTTCCATGAGTATCGGCGTCACGGTGGCGGGGCTGCTGCTGGGCATGTACGGTCAGAATCAGCTTGCGCCAGACAGCCCGTTAGTGCACAGCGTTTTTCTCTATACCTATCTGAGCATGGCGGTCATTATCGCCATTCCCGCGCTGGTCTTTGCCCGCGTACCTAAGGACACCACCAAAAACGTCATTCTCACGCGGCGTAAAAGGAGCCAACCATGAAACTCTGGCGGCCAGGCATTACCGGCAAGCTGTTTCTCGCCATCTTTTCCACCTGCCTGCTGGTGCTGGCGATCATGCACTGGGGCGTGCGGCTGAGTTTCGAGCGCGGATTTATTGACTACATTAAGCACGGCAACGAACAGCGGCTGGAGATGCTTAGCGATGCGCTGGGCGAGCAGTATGCCCTGCACGGCAACTGGCAGTTTCTGCGGCACAATGACCGCTTTATGTTCCAGATCCTGCGCTCATTTGAACGCGACGAGGACGGGCGCAACCCGAACATGCCGCCGCACGGCTGGCGCACCCAGTTCTGGGTCGTGGATCAGGATTACAAAGTGCTGGTTGGCCCGCGCGGCCCGGTGCCGCCTGACGGCACGCGGCGAGCCATCAACGTAAACGGACGCGATGCAGGCTGGGTCATTGCCTCCCCTGTCGAACGGCTAACGCGCAATACGGACATTAATTTTGACCGCCAGCAACGGCGAACGAGCTGGATTATCGTCGCTCTTTCAACGCTGCTTGCCGCAGCCGCCACCTTCCTGCTGGCCAGGGGTCTGCTCGCCCCGGTCAAACGCCTGGTTGAAGGCACGCATAAACTGGCGGCGGGTGACTTCACCACCCGCGTTGACTCCACAAGCCAGGATGAACTCGGCAAACTCGCGCAGGATTTTAACCAGCTCGCCAGCACGCTTGAGAAAAACCACAATATGCGCCGCGCCTATATGGCGGATATTTCTCATGAATTACGTACTCCGCTGGCGATTCTGCGCGGCGAGCTGGAGGCGATTCAGGACGGCGTGCGCAAATTTACGCCGGAGTCCGTGGCCTCTTTACAGATGGAGGTCGCCACGCTGACCAAGCTGGTCGACGACTTACATCAGCTGTCGATGTCCGACGAAGGTGCGCTGGCCTACCAGAAAAAATCTCTCGATATTATTACCCTGCTCGAAGTGGTTGCAGGCGCATTCCGCCAGCGCTTTGATTCCAGAGCGCTGAGCATCCGCCTCGCCCTGCCCGACCACGTGACCATTTTTGGCGACAGCGATCGGCTAATGCAGCTCTTCAACAACCTGCTGGAAAACAGCCTGCGTTATACCGATGCGGGGGGGCAACTGTTGATCTCGGGCGAAGTCACCCAGCAGCGCTTTGTGATAACCTTTGCCGACAGCGCGCCTGGCGTAAATGACGAACAGCTCGCCATGCTCTTCGACCGTTTCTACCGCACGGAAGGCTCGCGAAACCGGGCAAGCGGCGGCTCCGGGCTTGGGCTTTCTATTTGTCAGAACATTGTCGCAGCGCACGGTGGCAGCCTGAAGGCAGGCCATTCGCCTTTCGGCGGCGTTAGCATTACGGTAGAGTTACCGCTGGATCCAGAGGCAACGAGAAACGTATGACAGATTTTCCGCTTGATGAAAATGCGCCGCGCATTTTGATTGTTGAAGACGAGCCAAAGCTTGGCCAGCTGCTTATCGACTATTTAAGAGCGGCGAGCTATGCCCCGACTCTGATTACCCGCGGCGACCAGGTGCTGTCCTACGTGCGCCAGACGCCGCCGGATTTAATCCTGCTGGACCTCATGCTCCCCGGCACGGATGGATTAACGCTGTGCCGCGAAATCCGTCGCTTCTCCGAGGTGCCCATTGTGATGGTCACCGCCAAAATAGAAGAGATCGACCGTCTGCTGGGGCTGGAAATTGGCGCTGACGACTACATTTGTAAGCCCTACAGCCCGCGTGAAGTGGTCGCCCGCGTCAAAACCATTCTGCGCCGCTGCAAACGTCAACAGGAGCCGCTGCCCGCAGGCGAAGAAAGCCCACTGATTATTGATGAAGGCCGCTTTCAGGCAAGCTGGCGCGACAAGCTACTGGATTTAACGCCCGCGGAATTTCGCCTGCTCAAAACGCTTTCGCACGAACCGGGCAAAGTCTTTTCCCGCGAAATGCTGCTAAACCATCTCTATGACGATTACCGGGTGGTCACGGACCGAACCATCGACAGCCATATTAAAAACCTGCGCCGCAAGCTGGAATCGCTCGACGAAGAGCAGTCGTTTATTCGCGCGGTTTACGGCGTGGGCTACCGCTGGGAAGCCGATGCCTGCCGCATGCTGTAGCCAGGCGGAAAGCAAACGAACAAGGAAAGGAAAAAGCGATGAAATCTTATGTTTTTTACCTGAGTGACATTGCCGTTAATATTTATCCGACTCAGTGTTTATCCGCAGCCGACATAAAGGCCTTACAGGCCAGCGGGTTACGAAAAATGCCCTTTGAAACCCAGGCCGCGAACGAAGAACAGGCAACCGAGCTTATGCTCGCGCATTTCAGAGCAAACCTCTCCTCGCTCAGGGAGTTTACCCGGGATATGACCTTCACCGGGGTGATCCTGAATTTGCTCCTTTAGCCGCTGCCCTGCTGCAAAGGTCATCATCGGCCTGGCCCCTTTTGTATGATGAAGTTTGCAGCCCGCCACACCGCTCCGCGCCAGGGAGGTTTACTCCCCGGCTGCGCAGCGCTACAATTCCCGCCCTAAAATTGGGGTAATCCCGCAGCTTTGCACCAGCCGCTTCATCAGGTGAGGCGGTTCTGACCTGAAATCAGAACGAGAAAATCATGTTTAAACCAGAACTTTTATCCCCGGCGGGAACGCTGAAAAATATGCGTTACGCTTTTGCCTACGGCGCGGATGCCGTTTATGCGGGCCAGCCGCGTTACAGCCTGCGCGTGCGTAATAACGAATTCAACCACGAAAATCTCCAGCTCGGCATCAACGAAGCCCATCAGCTGGGTAAAAAATTCTATGTCGTGGTGAATATCGCCCCGCATAACGCCAAGCTGAAAACCTTTATCCGCGATCTGAAGCCGGTGGTCGAAATGGGGCCAGATGCGCTGATTATGTCCGATCCTGGTTTGATCATGCTGGTACGTGAAGCCTTCCCGGAGATGGACATCCATCTGTCGGTGCAGGCCAACGCCGTAAACTGGGCAACCGTGAAGTTCTGGAAGCAAATGGGGCTGACCCGTGTCATCCTCTCACGCGAACTCTCTCTTGAAGAAATTGCAGAGATCCGCGAACAGGTGCCGGACATGGAGCTGGAAATTTTCGTCCACGGTGCGCTGTGCATGGCCTATTCCGGCCGCTGCCTGCTGTCGGGCTATATCAACAAGCGCGATCCAAACCAGGGGACCTGCACCAACGCCTGCCGCTGGGAATACAAAGTGGAAGAAGGCAAAGAAGATGAGATCGGCAATATCGTTCACGTCCACGAACCGATTCCCGTTCAAAACATTGAGCCGACGCTGGGCGTAGGGGCACCAACCGACAAAGTCTTTATGATGGAAGAGGCCAAGCGCCCGGGTGAATACATGACGGCGTTCGAAGATGAACACGGCACCTACATCATGAACTCGAAAGATCTGCGCGCCATCGAGCACGTTGAACGCCTGACCAGAATGGGCGTCCACTCCTTAAAAATTGAAGGCCGCACCAAATCCTATTACTACTGTGCCCGCACCGCTCAGGTTTATCGCCGCGCAATTGACGATGCCGCCGCAGGCAAGCCCTTTGATCCAACGCTTCTGCAAACGCTTGAAGGCCTGGCGCACCGTGGTTACACCGAAGGCTTCCTGCGTCGCCATACGCATGACAGCCATCAAAACTACGAGTACGGCCATTCCATCTCCGAACGTCAACAGTTTGTCGGGGAGTTTACCGGCGAACGCCGCGGCGATCTGGCGGCCGTGGCGGTGAAAAACAAGTTCCTGCTGGGCGACAGCCTGGAGCTGATGACTCCGCAGGGCAACGTCACCTTCACGCTTGAAGTGCTGGAAAACACCAAGGCTCAGCCGATTGAGGTCGCGCCGGGCGATGGCCATACCGTATGGTTGCCTGTACCGCAGGATGTGTCGCTGGATTATGCGCTGCTGATGCGCAATTTAGCCGGTCAGACTACCCGCAATCCGCACGGTAACTAGTTAATTTGGGTTATTTTTTTATCCTGGGATGATTCTTAGAAACCGATCACACACCGGTCAGCCTGAGCACGTTATGATTCGCAGGCTGAAAAACATAACCCATAAATGCTAGCTGTACCAGGAACCACCTCCTTGGCCTGTGCAATCTCCCTTGCGCAGGCCTTCTTTTTTGCGATTAGCCAATTGAAATAAAAGGATTTATTTCAGGTCACGTCCACACATTGACCACATCGACACAAAAAAAGCCCCTCCACTGGACTGCACCCCATAAGTTGGACACCCAACTGAGTAAGGTGCAGTTTTTTATGGGGTCAGTCCAGACTGAGGGGCTTCTCGCTTACATCCACTGAATTTTTTGCTGGCCGCCCGGCATCGGGTGCGGTAGAACCGGCGTTCTTTCCCCTGGCTACACGATGTAATGCTTTACTGTCTCCAACGTGATAAAAGTCGCACTACAATTCACGTTCTGGCACTGATGGTAACGCTCTTTAGTTGTATCACCCATATAGCGACTGATGTGGGTATAAGCTACGACCAGACAGGCAACGAGTCTGTCTTGCCGGATTAGCCGCTGTAAATACGCATAACTTACGGGTTAGCGTTCCCTTCGTCGAGTCTTTCAGTTCCTGGGTGACAACAATAGCACTCACATGGAGGGACTATGACTGAACCGATTTGCCAACGCCATCTCCCTTCTGTTTCTTTCCTGTTTAAAGGGGTCTGTAAAGCTGGCATCGTCAAGGTTTACTTTGTGTATCTTATATATATCTTTTTTTATCATGGCAATATAATCTTCATCATTAACAAGATCTGTTAAAATGTCATGAGTCCTCAGCTGTATGTTCTCATTAGTAAAATAAGAACCTTTACTATAGTTGTTTTTTATATCCTCACAACATTTACTTTTAAAAAAACACCCACCCCACGAGTCCACTACATATTCAAAACCCTTCCCGAACGAGTTAAATTTCAAATTGGCAACAAAATGATCGCACCCTTCTGAATATCCATCCTCCCCAGAACGCGGAGTGGACAAAACAGACACATCTATACTATTGCAAGCATTCAAACTAAAGGAGGATGTTGTTTTTTCAAGAATACAATTTAACAACACAGCAGAAAGCATAGCCATCTCCCCGCAGTTACCAGTGTTATATTTCAATACATACTGAATATTGATGCCAGTGACACCAAAGTCATCTGTGGTGCCTCTGGCCATCTCAATAAATTTACCGTGAGCTATACCTGCTGAGTCAGGCACAGGTCTCGGTTTATCTTTCTCATATTTCCTCTCGATATCTCGAGTCGACGAATGCATTATAATATCATTCACATTAACAATGATTTCTTGCATCGTTTTTTCCAAAGTTTGCTGCACATAATCTTTATATGCACTCAGAAAGAGATTTTCAAAAGTTGAGTTGCCCCCCGCCCCAACTGGGTAGGTTACCGCCCCGTTATTTTTATTAAAAAATGTTTTTTCAAGAAAAGAAAGTTCATTGCTGGAAACAACCTTCTCAATGAGAATTTTATTGTGAAAGCATACTTTCATCTCAAAACATTCATCACTTCGTGGAGTTACTGAAACTTTAAAAAGGTCTCTTTGGTTTTCTTTTGTGATATCCAGCATTTTAACCACGCCTAAAATGGGTTTAAAATTTTCCCCAATGAGGTCATCAGATGATGAAACATGTTTTGAGAAAAGTAACTCATGTATTTCTCTATGTGCATCAATTGTACTTTTTCCAGTATAGATACCTTCAAGATAATCCTTACTTTGCCCAGTAAAAACCCTCCGAAAAAAATCTATGAATTTTTGAAAACATGAAAACTCATAAATCTCTGCAGTTTTATTTTTATGTAACAAATCCAGAGTACTTGAAGCATCGGGAATTTGTGAAACAGATTGCAACATTTTATCATCCAAGCAGTGAAATTTAAAAAATACATATAAATCTCATTGTAGAGAATAAGGCCATGACCCTAATTCATTATTTAATCACTAACGCGTTGTGGGGGAAAGCCGGAGCTGGTGGAGCATGAAGTGTGTGGCGTGCTACTGGCCTATAATCTGGTGCATTATCAGATTATTAAGATGGCTGGGAGACTGAAAGGTTGCTGGCCAAATCAACTGAGCTTCTCAGAATACTCCGAAACTACGATGCAGGTGATGATGACATTGCAGGAAACTTCCCCAGATAAAAAAACCTCGACTGGGGGGCTTCTCGCTTACATCCACTGAATTTTTTGCTGGCCGCCCCAGATGATGGGCGTCATTCCTAATAATACCGGCGGATTAAGTGATGTAGTTAAGGCGGCTCAGGTTTTTGTACGTAACGAGCTAACACCGTTACAGGAGCGCATCGAGGAGGTTAACGACTTGATACGCGAGGAGGTGATCCGCTTCAAGCCATGCGAACTAAACCCGACAGAATTCCCCCCGGCTTTTTTCACCCTCGCCTTTCGCCCTCAGACGCGCCACGCGCCCGCTCACCACAACCACACCCAAGCGCAACGGCGCCCCCTGGAACGTGCTCAGACGCTAATTAAATTAAATAAATACCACGCCAGCGTGCAATGCCATCCCCGCCACGCCTGTCCGCTTAACGGATCGCTTTTGATGCAGGTGCATCAGGAGCCGCGCGAGCGCTAGCTGGCAAAACCTGAAAACAAACGCATGCACCTGATGCATGCACGGCATAAAACGGAAATATCGCGGAAAAATGGTATAAAAAAGCGGCGTTATGAGTGCCGGTTTCGCGACAGCTCCATCGTTCTGATGCAGCGTTGTTCTGGTAAGTCGGATACTAAAAATGAGACAGCTCAGTCGAGTAACCGTTGGCAGTCATGTAGTTTATCAGCCGGGCTTTAACGTCATCAAGCCACTCCTGTGCCGTCATATCCCAAAGGTCAGGAGCAAACTCACCACTATAGCGAGCAATAAGCACTTCATAACCATCAGATTGATTTTCTATCTCGATAATATTAGCAAGAAGCATTCGTAAATTAAATTCTGTAGAAGTATTCAAATAATCATCAAGCAACTTATTGAAATCACAATCTTCATCAATGAGATCGCAATCTTGCCCGAAGTAAACAATAACTAATGTATCAAGTTCGCATGGTTTGCTGGAATCAGTATTCATAAGTACCTTATGGTGCCGGGTATGCTGTCAAAATGAAGTAGGTTTTATCACCATAGCGTCTGGCTTTAATTATCACCCGAACAGTATAGGCTTTTTTGACTTCCGTAGAGCCTCTATTAATATACGTTCCAACAGAATAAGGGAAGCGGTATTCTAGAGGTAATTTAGCTTCGGGAAGCATATGTTTTAATGCGCCGGTTAATTGACCGCGATTTACTGAAAGAACTTCTGATATCAATAACTCAGCCTGTTTTATACTATTAAAGCTACTAACCCGAGAAAGTCTCGCAGTTGAGACGCGAGTAATCATTTGCTCTGGAGTTTGACCAATATGCCGCACAATTGTATGCCCCAGCTTACCGCCTTCATGCTCCAGCAGACGAATACGGCCAGAATACACTGAGCCAACTCTAGCGGCACCTGCTGCGCTTGCAAATGCAAACGGAACAGCGAGATCAACAGTAACACCAACTTTATACGCAACATCAGGACTTGCACCAAGTCCGGTAGCTGCAAACTCAGCCAGTTGCGCGGTTGCTGTAACGGCCTGTTTACCAGTAATCACCTGCTTAAATGATGCTGTTATGGTATCGAAACTATGAGAGCCAACAACAACACATCCCGCTTTTGATAGCATTGTGGGTTCAGGAACCACGCACAAAACGCCTGCACCGAACATTTCAACAACGCCGCTAACAACGCCCAGACCGCCCCATAGACGGTTACTCATTGTTTCCCCTTCGCTGACAGTTTTACCTCGCAATATAGCGGCCATCTGTACCGGAGATAACGTAACGGTAAGCCCTTCCTCGGTTTGCATATAAACTCCCTTTATCACTCAGCAGCTAATCGCGAGGTTATTACCCATCAGAAGCAGGGTCAATAATGACTCACCAGACTAACGCCTGGTTCGTATCGCTCGTTATTTAACGCCGCCTGCCCTTAAAGCAAGTTTCAGCACCGGCGGCGTTACGCTTACAGAGTGTGTGCCAGTGATATTTTATCTGGAAATTTCGGAATATTGACCGGGCTTGACACCTCAAATTTCGGATGGCTGATATCACACAGCCTGCCGTAATTATCCGTTTGAATTAAAGCATTTCATAAAGCCCATTCCGTCTGAGTTGAATTTCCCGACCACTCATCAGCAACCGGGTCACTTCTGTTAAAACCAAAACAAACAGGCCGCGCACCGTTCCGGTATCCACAGAAGTTAGCAAGATGATTCTTAGCTGCAAGCGTAGTTTATTGTTTCCTGATGCCTCTTATGACTCATTCAGGCGAGTGCCAAAGGACGTAAAACCTGATTTATCACCAGGTCAAGCGACACACGCACTCCGACACAGTTTTGCCACTCATTTTATGATTAACGGAGGGAGTATTAACACGCTACAGAGGATACTCCGACACTCGCGAATTGAGCAGACAATGACCTACGCACACTTTGCGCCCGAATACCTACAGGATGCGGTAATGCTTAACCCATTGCGCGGAGGAACTGAGGCGGAAAACGTCCACACAGTGTCCACAGCTGAGTAACTATTAATGGTTTTCAGGGGTCCTGAGTGTCACTCAAACCCGTATTGCACCGCTGAAAGCCTGTAAAAGGCCCTTACGCAGGCCTTCTTTTTTGCGCTAATTAAGCCTGTTCTTACCCACCCTTTCCCGACATAAGATACACTTTCTTCACACTTGTACTTCCTGAGGTAAACCATGGAGAAGTTTCCGATCACGCTTGTGATCCTCAATGGCAAGGGTGCCAACAATCCAGAATTGCGCAGCGCGGTAAGGGTGATGCGTGAAGAAGGTTACACGCTGCATATCCGCGTCACCTGGGAACAGGGTGATGCCGTCCGCTATGTGGACGAGGCAATCGAACTGGGTGTGGATACCGTGGTTGCAGGCGGCGGTGACGGCACCATCAATGAAGTGGCGACGGCGCTGGCCCAGCGTAGTCCGGACAGGCGTCCTGCGCTGGGGATCTTGCCTCTGGGCACAGCGAACGATTTTGCTACCAGCATTGGTATTCCGGCCGAGCTGGATAAGGCTTTACAGCTGGCGATGGTCGGCCGTGCTTTTGATATCGATCTGGTCGAAGTCAATAAAAGCGCCTTCTTTATCAACATGGCTACCGGCGGCTTCGGCACTCGTATTACCACTGAAACACCGGAAAAACTAAAATCCGCACTCGGCGGTGTGTCGTACTTTATTCACGGCCTGCTACGCATCGACACTTTAAAACCGGATCGCTGCGAAATTCGCGGGGAAAACTTTTCCTGGGAAGGTGACGCGCTGGTGATTGGTATCGGTAACGGTCGTCAGGCAGGCGGCGGGCAACAGCTTTGCCCCCAGGCACTGATCAACGATGGTCTGCTGGACCTGCGTATTTTTACCGGCGAAGAGCTGCTGCCTGCGTTATTAACCACGCTAACCCGGCCGGAAGAGAGTCCTAACGTTATCGACGGCCAGTCATCCTGGTTTGCTATCAGCGCGCCCCATGAAATTACGTTCAACCTCGACGGCGAACCGCTGAAAGGCAAAGAGTTCCGCATCGAGCTTCATCCCAATGCGCTGAGCTGCCGTCTGCCCCCTAACTGCCCGCTGCTGGGCTAGCTCACGGGCGGAAATTCGCCCCTCCGTTAGCAGGAAGGGCGAAACATCAGGCGACGGTCACCTTCGTATCCAGATACACATCCTGCACGGCATTGATTAGCTTCACGCCTTCGGACATGGATTTTTTAAAGGCCTTGCGCCCAAGAATTAATCCCATACCGCCCGCTCGCTTATTGATAACCGCCGTGCGCACCGCATCGGCAAGGTCGGTTTCCCCGCCCGCAGCACCACCGGAGTTAATAAGCCCCGCGCGACCCATATAGCAGTTGGCAAGCTGATAACGCACAAGGTCGATGGGGTTATCGCTGGTCAGTTTGCTGTATACCCGGTCGTCGGTATAACCGAAGTTTACCGCTTTATAGCCGCCGTTATTCTCGGCCATTTTCTGCTTCACAATATCGGCGCCGATGGTGGCAGCCAGATGGTTTGCCTGCCCGGTTAAGTCCGCGCTGACGTGATAGTCCACGCCGTCCCTTTTGAAGTCCGGGTTGCGTAAATAGGCCCACAGCACGGTCACCAGGCCCAGCTCATGCGCCCGTTCAAAGGCACTGGAGATCTCCTCGATCTGGCGACGTGATTCCGGCGAACCAAAGTAAATTGTCGCCCCCACGGCCACGGCTCCTATATTGAAAGCCTGCTCAACGCTTGCGTACAGCGTCTGATCGTAGGTAGTTGGATAACTCAACGTCTCGTTATGATTGAGCTTAACAAGGAAGGGGATGCGGTGTGCATAACGGCGGGATACCGATGCCAGCACGCCATAGGTAGAAGCGACACAGTTACAGCCAGCTTCAATCGCCAGTTCCACAATGTTTTTTGGATCGAAATAGAGAGGATTTGCCGCAAAAGACGCGCCCGCGGAGTGCTCCACGCCCTGGTCAACGGGCAAAATAGAAAGGTAGCCCGTGCCCGCCAGGCGCCCGGTGTTATACAGCGTCTGCATATTTCGCAGAACCGCTGGCGGGCGATTGTTGTCCACCATCACGCGATCCACATAATCCGCGCCGGGCAGGTAAAGCTGGTCTGCCGGAATTGTCATACAACGATGCTGTAATAGGCCGTCGGCGTCTTTGCCAAGCAACTGCGCAATATCGGTCATACTCTGCTCCCGTCTGGTCAGCGGGCAGCCTGCCCGCTGAGAATGAAAATTTCCTTGCCCCGGCACCGCTTGCGCCTGGAGCAAACACAATACTGGCCCCGAGTCGCCGTCTTTGCCACCTTATTGCGCATTTCCAATACAGTTCTTTTGTAACGAAAAACGGTCACCGCTTACAAAGCGAGCCATCACGGGCTGGTTATTCCCTCACCACCATTGATGAAAATGGTGCACAGGGCCACGCCCCTGCCCCACCTCCAATAAGTCGGCCTGCTCAAGCGGCTTCGACAGCCAGTTTTTTGCCGCCGCCATGGTTTGTGCGCTGCTAGCGCGGCAGAAAGCGTACAGAGTCTGGCCGTAACGGGTTGGGTAATTTAGCGTTTCGTTGTCATTCAGCGTAGCGAGGAACGGAATCCGGTGCGCCGTGAATTTCAGACAATAAAACCCCGCTCACGGGCAGGTTAAATCAGGTTATTTATCTGCAGGCGAGATATGCCATGCTCAGAAACCTACACGCCAGGGTTATGTAAAGTCAAAACTTTTGCCTGTGCCGTCTCCTGTTCCATTGTGCTATACCGTCAAGATTCTGTTCCTCTCTACACAAACTGTTCTACAGGATCCGCGTTATGGATAACTATCTGGATAAAAAACGACTTAACAGCTATTACCTTGTGCTTGCTCAGCGAGAGGCAAACAGTCTCCGGAGTTATGCCAGGCAAATGTCTTCACAACATCTTAAAACCTTATTCCCCCGTCTTAACTTCAATAACGAAATAGATAAATTTATTGATACACAAATAAAGCAGATAACAACTGCAAAGAATGAGCGAGAATGTAAAGAGTGTTTATCGAACCTCAGGGAAGAAAAAAAATTTATCGAACAACAAAATATCGCACTAAGAATGGGCAGAGCTAAAGTTGTTGTTGCCGCGCAACTGGTGAATAAACTGGACACGTGGGGCTATGTGATTAATGGTGTTGGCGTTGTTCTGAGCGGATTTCAGATGATAGCTGGTGTGGGCATAACCATAGCTTCTATGACTCATGGAAATATAATAGGGCTTACTGCTGGTTCGCTACTGATTTTGCACGGGGTTAATGGGCTTTATGAGGGAACAACCAATATCGCGACAGGGCGTTCTGACACGATGGGTACAGTGAAAAAAGGTTACATAAGCGCTGCTGAGTTTATAGGATTCAGTGAAAAAGCCGGACTCCTGGCATACAGCGGCATGGATCTTGGCTTGTCAGGATACGGCCTTGCAAGGCAAATAATGAAACCTGACGCATGGCGATTATTCAGACACTTGCCGTCTGATTTCTTAAGAAATTATAAAAACATGAGCACAAACGCATTACTTATTGAAGGGGTTGGTGATGGAGTTGTGCTCAAATCAGTTGCAGAGAATTATCATTCCAACTGATTTTTAATTTTATTATAATTTATGACAATTTTCGCCCCAACTTTAAAAGGGGCGAAAAACTCAAGCACACAAAATGAAAAGACACTAACAAAAGCAATCCCATAGAAAGAATCACCTCTATCATTAATATAACTCATAACGCAGAAGGCAAAAATCAAAAACCTCAAAAAAACGCCTCCAAAAAACGCCCTCCTTAGCTGCCTTAATATAACAAGATAAGACACCCCCTCCTTTTCAACCCAATGCGTTATAAATGCATTTTCCTTTTTAGTAAAGCCAAGCGAAAATAAAATATTATGAATTTTCACTTTATCCATGCCAATCACCTCCGTTTATAGAACCACTCTTTGTATAGTAACTCGTTACCATAATTAAATGTAGCATTTTGATTGACATTTCATCAGCTGAAGAGTGCTGGAATGCGGAGAAAATCCATTCCTGGCGGCATCAGAAAAAAACCAGAACACAGAGCAATCCACAATCCTAAAAACAGCAGTCTTTTTTATTCTCAGTAACAGATAACCACCTGCGACTCATAAAACAGCTTCCAGCTGCGTGACCATGAGAACCGCTGAAATTCAGGAGGATGTTTCAATATTGACCTATGCACGGTTGCAGACGAGCCAGAGGCGAATCCGGGCCGGAACAGAGCCCATGGAGCTTAAATACTGCTGCCCCATGTTCTTCTGTTAATTTACGGCCCGGTATCTCAGCAGCCGCTCTTTGGTGAAGAAATACGACCATCGCTTACAAAGCGAACCGCAACGGGCTGGTTATTCCCTCACCACCATTGATGAAAATGGTGCACAGGGCCAATACCCTGCCCCACCTCTAATGAGTCGGCCTGCTCAAGCGCCTTCAACAACCAGTTTTTTGCCGCCGCTATGGTTTGTGGCCAGTCATCAAAGCGTGGACGGAGCGCTGCAAGCGCGGCAGAAAGCGTACAGCCCGTGCCATGCGTGTGCCGGGTTTGCACCCGTGGCGTGCTAAAACGCCGTGCGCCATCACGGGTAAACAACCAGTCCGGACTTTCAGCATCCTCCAGATGCCCGCCTTTCATCAGTACCGCCTTACAGCCCATCCCCAACAAAGCGTCACCCTGCTCTTTCATTTCACGCTCGTTTTTAGCCTGGAGTGTATCCAGCAGCGCTGCCGCCTCCGGCAGATTGGGCGTAATAAGCGCCACCTGCGGCAACAGACACCGACGCAGGCTTTCCACCGCCGAAGGAGCAAGCAGCGGATCGCCGCTTTTCGCCAGCATCACCGTATCCAGCACCACGTTTTGCGCCTGATAAAACGCCAGGCGCCCGGCGACGGCTTCGACAATATCGGTTTCAGCCAGCATACCAATCTTAATGGCATCAATACGGACATCGCTGAGCACGGAGTCCAACTGGGCGGCAACAAAGTCAGACTCGATGCGATAAACGGACTGCACGCCACGGGTATTCTGGGCGACCAGCGCGGTGATCACAGTTGTGCCATAAGCGCCCAATGCGGAGAACGTTTTCAGATCCGCCTGAATCCCCGCCCCCCCGCTTGGGTCGGTGCCTGCAATAGTCAGCGCATTGAGGCGTTTTAATCCTTTCATGCCAGCGCCTCCCCGTTCAGTCCATACAACGCATCGAGGAAGGCGGGAATAAAACTCCCCGGGCCTCGACTGCCCTGAATCGCAATGCCGCCAGCATGTTTTACCATCTGACAGGCAGCGGCAACATTCTCCAGCCGCGAACCGGACAAGGCGCAACAAGCTGCAACGACAGCAGACAATACACAGCCGGTACCGACCACGCGAGTCATAAGGGTTCCCCCGCCAGCCACGGCCAGAGTCTTATCGCCATCGCTCACATAGTCCTGTTCGCCCGTGACGACCACAATAGCGCCGGTGCGACGGGCAAGGTTCTGCGCGGCAGGTAGCGCACTACGCGCATCGTCGGTGCTGTCCACTCCACGGCCTCCCGAACGCTCTCCCGCAAGGGCAAGGATCTCAGAAGCGTTGCCACGAATAGCGGCAGGATGAAAAGAAAGCAGCTGGTGAGCAAACTGAGTGCGAAAAGACAGAGCGCCGACAGCTACGGGATCCAGAACCCAGGGAGTGGACGATTTATTGGCGGCCTGGACTGCCGCCAGCATCGCACGCCCGCGCTCTGCGGTAAGCGTACCGATATTGATCAGCAGGGCGCTGGCCTGCGGGCTAAACTGGGCGGCTTCTTCCGCTTCAGTCACCATGGCCGGTGCTGCACCCAAAGCAAGCAATACGTTGGCGGTAAAAGATTGCACCACATCGTTGGTCATGCAGTGAACTAACGGGGAAGCAAGGCGTAAAGTTTGTAAAACAGCGGCGGCGCGGTCGCCGGGTAGCAGGTCAGGTTGCATTTTATGCTCCTGCCAGACCGTGAAGAAGGGATGTCCTGACAGGCATCTGACTTCCCTACGCTGGCATTATCCAGATCAGGTGGTACGGGTATTTCTCAGCCTTCACAAAGAAGGGCACCCCGAGTCATGTAGAAGAAATTACATCATCTTTCGCCAGATTACGGGAAGTGGCTTGTTGGCACAAGTCTGCTTGCTACCTTGTCTGGCGGTCGCCGTCACATCTTATTAATCAAAGGATCAGAGACTTGCTAGCGTTACTGAGCCTTTTTGGTTAACCGTTCGGATGAAATCATTTATTGAATAGCGGTCGACCTTGCGCCAGAGCAATCTCAGTAACAATGCGCAATTGCTCACGGGTCTGGATCATGTGACCATTACGGGAAATTCTAGAATCTGATAGAGTAGTCTCGAGAGTAATATTTTTAGGTAATTTAAACATTGCCTTTACAGCATTAATCACGCCACTCCGGCCTACCCCTGCATTACAATTTATGACCGGGAGACCATCTGTATACTGATTCAGCTGTTCTGTAAGATTTCTGATTGCATTTTTACTAATAACACCATGGTCCGGCCAATTAAGAACATGATAAACATTCACACTGTGGACATGTTTATCATGTTCAAAAATCTTCATTTCATATATATTGCAACCTGTTTCTTCATCTAAATTAATGCTCTTTTTGAGTTTGCACTCAGTGGCCATATCGCCATAAACAGTACGTTGCTCATTGCTAAAATAGCTCGTATGATTGTTTTTGGGATTCTGCATTTCAGCTGATGAGGTTAAAACTGCAGCTACTGGTGATTTTTGAGCAACCAGCATTTTCAATTGAGCTAAAATCTGATGCTGATAAGGTGACTGGCTGACAATAGCAATTTTCTCATTTGAAACTTTGATAAGGTTAGCATGAAGCTCCGGATGGACTCGGGTAGTATCATTCGAGTGTATATTATTAAACCGGCCAAATTGCTTGCCAGCAGCACCTTCAGCCTTACAAACATTATTATAAGATGAATTACATTCCAACCTGTCCGATACTGCATTTAATTTCTCTTCTAATTTTTTCGTTGCATCCTCTATTATACCTTTCATTCCGGAATAGTTTGTGATTGCTTCCCTGGCATTACTGACACTCTCATATATTATCTTGTAAGAAGAATTATCTCCATGTTTTGGAAAGAATACACCATAGCAACCCGGTCTTGATCTGCTGGGCCAGATAGCTGGCGTGGTAATATTTTTGGTTTCACTGAATGAAGGTTTTTCGGAAAGCACTTTAACTTGATCAGAGCCAAAACTTACCTCAATCTGTTGGCGCAGATCTTCAGTAGGGCGAACACCTGAATGCAGCACCGGTAGCGTATTTTCTTTCGGGGTCGCAATTATAAGTCTATTAAATAACGTCTGGTATTTAACAGTTCTGGTTGCTTTCCCTCCCTCAAATGCAACCTGTTTATTTAGCTTGATAGCAGGAGAGGCTTGCTTCAAAGACAACATTTCTTTAGCAATCTTTAGGTTGTTTGAGGAAGAATTCTTCTCCGCACGCTTCACCGCCGCTTCTGTACTTTTAAAGACATCAGCTCTTATATCCAGGGGAAATAATTTTTTTAGGGAAATACTCATTACTACAACCTCCTTTGCAACATAATTTTTAGCCATCGGACTGTTGGATATCGAACATTATTGGGCATTGTAAGGGGCCATCTGGTGTAAGATCTTTCAAAAAATGACCATTCCTCTGCCAGAAGAAACTAATGAATAAGGCCAGTTTTTTGCGTTTTTTATGTGGCCAGAAGCGGCCAGAGTGGAATGCCCTCAAGCCTGTAGGCAAAGCTAAGTGGGGTTATTATGTTGCTGATATTTCAGAACGCTCCGTTCTATCAGGCCTGATAACAGTGAGCACCAGGCGCAAAATTTACCGAATGTAGCGTGGAAAATCTCAGGCTGTAAGCACACACAGCTAAAACGCACTGGGTAAAAACGAAATATTCTCAAAAGGCAGCGCGATACTTTGTATGGGGGCCCGAGCTAAAGCATCGCATCATTAACGATCGCTGCAAAATCAGGTCGATCGTTCCCCCTGTTGCTTATGTTAATCCAATCCACCTCCGCATCTTGTCAGACAAAGAGCACTGTGTTTCCGGCAAATAACAGGTATTCTTAGCCGGTTGTTTTCAGGTCGCCACTTTTCGAATTACCGGATACTTTCAGCTATGCAAAAAATGTTACGGATGCCGCTGCTGCTGGCATTGTTGTCCTGTTTAATGATTGCCCCAACGCTTTCCCTGGCGGATGAAACCGCCGCTCAGACGGGCGCAGAACAGCCGGTAAAAATTAATGCCAGCGCCGTGCTCCCGGCGCTGCAAAAGCGCCTCGACGCTCTCAAACAACGGGCGTCGAGTGCCAGGCTCGACAAAGAGTTCACCGCCCTGAATGACGATGCGCAGCAGCTGGTCAGCGACGCCGATAAACTCACGGTGGCTCTCACGCCACAGCTGGCGCAGGTTCAGGCGCAGCTGGACGTGCTTGGCCCGGCCCCCGCGCCGGACACGCTCAAAGAGACGCCGCAGGTCGTCAGCCAGCGTAAGCAGCTAAATAACAGCAAAACCCTGCTGACTACGCAGATTCAGCAGACCAAAGCCATTGCCCTGGGTGCACAAAACCTTGCCGCGCAAATCAACGGCCTGCGTCGTGACGCGCTAAAAACGCAGATCGCCCTCAATACCGGCAGCATTTTAAGCGAGAAGTTCTGGACGCCGCTTCTGAACCCCAGCGACAAAGATGCCAGCCGTTTTGACGATTTTGGCGCCGATGTCAGTCACGCCTGGCAGCAGGCCTGGGATGATGAGTGGCGCTTCGGTACCGTCGTTTACCTCCTGCTGGCGTTGGTTATCGGCCTGTTTGGCCGCCGTGCGCTGGATAAACCGATAAACTGGGTTCTGCCGCGCTGGCTGCCGCAGGGACGCTTTCGCCGCAGCTTCCTCGCCTGCTTCACCACCCTGAGCACCACGGTGACGCTGGGTATCAGCATGCAGCTGCTGTGCTATATCTTTACGCGCCTGCCGGACACCGCGCCGCCGGTGCTGGAATTCACCGGACAGCTGGTCGGCTTAACCTACTTCTCAGCGCTGATTGCCGGCCTGGGGATCGCCTTGCTGTGTAATCGCCATCCTTCCTGGCGCCTGCCGGGAATTGCCGATCCGTTGGCCAAAACGCTCGCTTCATTCCCCATCCTGCTGGCCTCCTCCATCTTCCTGTTTGGCATTATTGAGCAGTTGAACGCGCTGGTAGGCACCAGCATTGCCGCCACCCTGTTTGGCAACGGGCTGTCGGCTTTGCTGGTTGCCATCAACTGCCTCATCGCGCCGGTACGCGTTAACCGTATGCGTCGCAAAATGCGTGCCGAGGGTGAACAAACGGAAGCCCGCTCCACTCTCGCAGGCCTTATTCATCTGGTGATCAGCCTTACCGCCATCGTTATTCTGGTGGCGCTGCTGATTGGCTATATTCCGCTGGCGCGGTTTGTCACCTTTGAACTGCTGTGGATTGGCCTGGTTATCGCCTGTCTGTATCTGCTGATCCACTTTGTTGTCGACCTGTGTGAAAGCGTGTTCTCGCCTGCCACACACAGCGGAAAAATTCTCAAAAGCACGTTGAGCGTTAACGACCGCCATTTGTCGCTTGCCGCCACGTTATTTTCTGCGGTCGGGAAAACCACCCTGCTACTGATGGCGGCCGTTGCGCTGCTTAACGGCACTTTCGGTACCACCACGCCGCTGGAGTTACTCGGCAAAATTGCAGATATGTGGGGCGGAAAAGGCCTGGAGGGCATGAATATCATCCCGGCGCACGCGGTCAACGCCGTGGTGTGCCTGGTGGTGGGCTGGTATGTGCTGCGCTCCACGCGTCGCTGGCTCGATAACGACTTCCTGCCCAAAACCATGATGGACCGTGGCCTGCGGGCTTCGCTGGTGACGCTTTTCACCAACGTCGGTTACGTCCTGATTATCATGCTGACCCTGTCGATGCGGGGTATTGAATGGAATAAACTGGCGTGGATTGTCAGCGCCCTGTCGGTCGGCATCGGTTTTGGCTTACAGGAGATTGTGAAGAACTTTATCTCCGGTCTGATCCTGCTGACCGAACGCCCGGTAAAGGTGGGCGATCTGGTCAGTATCAGCGGCGTGGAGGGCGATATTCGCCGCATCAACGTTCGTGCAACCGAGATCCAGCTTAGCGATAAATCCACGGTTATCGTTCCTAACTCGCAGCTTATCTCACAAAACGTACGTAACGCGACGATGGGGAATGCCCAGGGCGTGGCAACCATCGCCCTGACCTTCCCTCTGGACATCGACCCGGAGCAGGTACGCAATTTGCTGCTTGAGGCCTATAACCTGCATGAGTCTATCCTTGAAGCCCCCGCGCCATCGGTGAGCTTTAAAGAACTGGGTCCCAACGGCATCGTGCTGAGCGTCACGGGCTACGTTAACAGCCCGCGTATGGTTAGCTCCACGCGCAGCGATCTGCTGTATGAGATCCTCAAAATGCTGCGCGAAGCGGGCATCAGTCTCAGCCAGACCCAGACCATGATTCTGGAACAGCCGCCAAAAGCGGTGGCCGAAGAGTAAAATCCAGCCGCAGGTCTGCCCGGGCCTGCGGCATTTCGAACGAAAGATCGGCAAAAATCACCCGAAAGTTTGTTCCCATCTGCCATAATTATTAAGAATAATTACGCCTGAACACCTTCACAGATTTGATTTATATCAGGGTTGACGGGGGCTGCCAGCCGCATTATCTCAAGCCAAAACATTCCATTTCTCATATTTCCCCTGCGGAACTAATGAGAAAAAACGTCAATAAGAGAGTTAATGATGAACAAACTGCAAACAATAGTGCTGGCCATAGGCTTTATCGCCTTTTCCGCCAGCGCAGCTTTACCGATGTTTAACGGCAAAGGGCAGCCCGGTGATGTGCATATCGATCGGGGTGGCCCGGTCTACCTGAACGGTAAAGAGATGAAGCTTAAGAAACTCAATGACAACTTCTATGAAGCACGCGGTCAGGGCGTGGTGCTGTCTATCGCCGTCACGCCGGACGGTAACGCCTCGGTAAGCTGGACGGGCAAGAACCGCGCCAACGGCCTCATCCTGCCGGAGGATGAACAGCAGGTTAAAGGCCCGTCGGGACGCGACCTGGACTGTTCCCGTGCGGATTTGACCGCCGCAGAAACCAAAGCCTGCCAATAAAAAAACCGGTCACGGAGGACCGGCTTTATCCCTGCATCACTTCACTACTCAGGACAGCAGTTCAATAGGCTCGGCGTTGCCGCGAGCGCGCCACAGCACAATCCAGCGCTGAATTGACGCCACCATAATCACCAGCCCCAGCACAACCATCACAATCGAAATCGTGCCGTTGAAGATGTTGAAGCCTTTTGCCGCGCTGTTGAAATAGACGTTTTTCACCATCCAGTACGCGGCGTAGTTTACCGTGACATACAGATAGGCCAGCGGCACCAGACAGGTCAACACATACCAGCGTTTCTCGGACATGCGCAGAATGATGGTGGCACCGATCATCAGGCCGATGGAGGCCATAAGCTGGTTAGATACGCCGAACAGCGCCCAGACCGAGTTAATGTCGCCGGAGTTCAACAGGTAGCCCCACAGCGCACAGGCCACGATACTGCAACCGATAGCTCCCGGCATCCAGTTGGTACGTTTTAGCGGCGCCCACAGATCGCCCAGGAAATCCTGTAACAGGTAGCGCGCTACGCGAGTGCCGGAATCCACCGCGGTCAGGATAAATACGGCCTCAAACATCACCACAAACTGGAAGAAGTAAGACGCCAGATGGCTAAACCATGGAATACGCGTAAAGATGTCCGCCATGCCAACCGCAAGCGTTACCGCCCCGCCGGTACGTCCGTACAAATCCAGGCCGATGGACTCACTAAGCTGCGGTAAATTCACCACGTTCATGCCCAGCCCCGCGAAGACTTCCGGCGAGGAGTTAATGGCAAAATAGTCAGCCGGATGCAGCGCGGTGGCAGCGATTAACGCCATCACGCCAACCACGCACTCTGCCAGCATGGCGCCAAAGGCGACGGGCAGGATGTCATTCCATTTATCAATCTGCTTCGGCGTGGTGCCGGAGCCGATAAAGGCATGGAAGCCAGAAATGGCCCCGCAGGCGATGGTAATAGAGATAAACGGCCACACCGGACCTGCCAGCACGGGGCCATTACCGTGGATAAACTGCGTCACCGCCGGGAACTGGATTTCAGGGTTAATAAAGACCACGCCGATAACCAGCGCGCCAAAGACGCCGATTTTCATAAAGCTTGAGAGATAGCCACGCGGGGTGAGCAACATCCAGACGGGTAAGGCCGTAGCGAAGAAAGCATAAAACGGCAGCACCAGACTGACGGTGGAAGCACGCAGACTTAACCATTCTCCAAAGGCGGAGTCCTGTATATAAGGTCCGGCAACGACGCAGGCAAAAATGACCGCGATGCCCACCCAGGTTGCGCCGCGCATACTGCCGGTGACGCGTTCCCACAGGCCCACGCCGATGGCAACCGGGATGGTCATAAATACCGCGAATGTGCCCCACGGGTTACGCTCGAGCGCGTGCACCACCACCATCGACAAACCGGCCATGGTAATCGTGATGATAAACAGCATGGCAAGGCCAGTGCACCAACCCGCCACCGGGCCAAGCTCGGCTTTGGCGACTTCAGACAATGACTTGCCGCGGTGCTTCATGGAGGCAAACAGCACCACGGTGTCGTGGACCGCGCCGCCCACCACGCAGCCAATCAGCAGCCATAAGAAGCTGGGTAGATAGCCATACTGCGCGGCGAGCACCGGGCCAACCAGCGGGCCTGCCGCCGCAATGGCCGCAAAGTGGCTGCCGAAGTTAACCCATTTTTTAGTCGGGACGTAATCTTTGCCGTCCTCTAAGAGATGCGACGGGGTGACTTCTGAATCATCGGCATTAAGCACCTTACGTACGAAGAAGACGCCGTAAAGACGGTAGCAGATGGCCAGAATACACAGGGTCGCGATAACGAATGTCAGTGCGTGTTGCATAACCCACTCCAGAGATAAAAATGTTCAGGGCTATACTGACAGGATTAAGACGCACAATTAGCAGGTGTTCAGGCGAGCGGTTGAATCAGGCGTTAAGCGGTCGAAAAGTGGAGATGAGCGGTTTCAGGCTGATGACCGTCCTTTTGTCCGGACAAGGAAGGCTTTGACGGCGGACGTAGCCTGACGAACAAAACTAAATTTTTAATAAGAATATATTTTACTGGTTTTTATGATGGCGAAATTTAATTGCCTGACTGTTGATTACAATAACCTTTCTAAATAACCAACCGTTAACCCCATCTTAAAGCCACCGCTTCGCTGGCGCATATCCTTATGCATACCTATACTTCTTAAGCAGCAAAATCCTGCGCAATCTTAAGGGGGTTATAATTATGAGTAACCTTATTTATCACGAGTCGAAAGAGTAAACACAATCACCGAATAACAGTATGCAAAAGATGAGCAGAAACCCGGTGCCAGCGGAAAATAAACAAAAACCGCTTATTGAACGTTGCTTAAACGAGGGAGACTCTGCTGTATGGATGCGCTGGCTTTAGTAACCCGCATCCACATCAGGTATTGCAGTTAATCTTCTCAGCCTCCACGGTGAGCTTATCGTTTATAACTGTAATTTTCTAACCGGCGATTTTTGCATTATTCGACGATATCTACTATGGAGAAGAATATATAGTCTGAGATTTTTTAAACAATCACCTTTCTATTCTCATACTGAAAATTCACAACCAAGGGAGATCTATTATGATAGATCATCAAAATCCGGAAAGTAGAGATTACGATCCAGCCTATGCGCGACTAAATTACTCCCCGTTAAAACGTATTTCCTGGAGTGCTATTTTTGCAGGTGTTGTTGTCTCGATGGTAGTTTATTTGCTGCTCGCCATTTTGGGCACCGCCATCGGCGCGACCACCATCGATCCGCTTAAAGAACAACATCCTCTGGAGGGTATCGCAACCGGCGCCGCAATCTGGACCGGCCTTAATATGCTCATTTCCGTTGCCGCGGGTGGGTTTATCAGCGGACGTTTGGCCCACCGTGAAGGCGCTTTGCACGGCGTATTGATGTTTGGCATCAATACTCTCATTTGCACATGGCTTTTGATTTCCGTTGCCAATACCGCCATGAGTGGCGCAGCCAATATCATGGGTGCTGGCTTACAGACCGTGGGCAGCAGTATTTCTGCGGTAGCCCCTTCCGTGGGACGCATGGCGCAGGATAAGCTGCAGGAAAACAATATTAACCTTGATAGCCTGCAAAATGAGCTGGAAACCACGCTGCGTCAAACGGGCAAACCCGAGTTGCAGCCAGAAGCCCTGCAAAACCAGGCAGAAAATGCCGGAAATCAGGCTCAGAACCAGCTAAGCCAGGGTGGAGATATGACCAGCTTTATTAAAAATCTCGCCCAGCGCAACGAAGGGACCTTCCAGGCTGCAGACCGTGAGGCGCTAAAAAATATTATTATCGCCCGCACCGGCAAAACGGATGCCGAAGCAGAGCAGATAGTGAATCAGGCTGAGAAGAATTATCAGGCCGCTCGCGCTAAATATGAGGAGCTTAAGAAAGAGGCCGAACAAAAGGCTCGTGAGGCAGCGGATAAAGCCGCAGCGGCTACCGCAAAAGCCAGCTGGTTTGGCTTCTTCATGCTTATCGTCGAAGCTATTCTTGCCGGGGCGATGGGGATGCTGGGTCGCCGTACACAACCTGAAGTCGTTGTCGCAGCGAATCGGCCTTTATAAACTACCCGCGCCGATGTTAAAGAAATTCAGTAAGCTCTTGCAGGGTGGGTGGCCGATGCCAGCCCGCCCTTTTCTTATGATCAAACCAGGCTAACTGCCGCCGCAGCGACGCTACTTCTTATAAACCCGGGCGGTCAGACCGCGCAGGAAGTAGCGCAGGAACTGGTCGCCACATTCGCGGAAGTTTTTATGTTCGGGCGCTCGCATCATGGCGGTAATTTCCGGCATGGAGATACGGAACTCCTGCGAGGTCAGTATCTCCAGCACGTCGTCGCTTTTCAGATCGAAGGCAATACGCAGCTTTTTGAGGATGATGTTATTGGTCATCTTGCGTTCGATTTTCGGTGCTGGACGGCTTTCGTCCTTGCCGCGCTTAAAGTAAATCAGGCCATTTAAGAAGTTGGCCATCAGAATATCCGGGCAGGCCTTGAAATTCTCTTCGTCCTCTTTTTTGGTCCAGGTGACGATTTGCTCGGCGGTCACCGCGGTATCCGTCAGGGCGAAAATTTTCACCATGTCATCGTTGCCCAGGTTCAGCATGTAGCGCACGCTACGTAATACGTCGTTATTCATCATGGCGATCGGCCTCTTGAAGCTTTCGAAAAGCGGGCAGTATATAGGGATACCCGAGTATTGAAATAAAAATTACACCGCTTTTAGCCCAAGCGCCTCTTTGAGCGATTTCAAATAGCGACGACTGACCGGAACACTCTGCCCGCCGCGCAGAGTCAGCTCTGCCTGACCGCTGTCCTCAAAACGGATCTCTTTGAGATGCGCCATATTGACCAGATACTGTCGATGGCAGCGCACCAGCGGGGTACGGTTTTCCAGGGTGCGTAAGGTCAGCTCCGTAAAGCCTTCTGCCCCTTCGGCGTTAGTGACATACACGCCGCTCAGGCGACTGCTGGCAAACATCACCTCATCCATTTGCAGCAGGTAGATACGGCTGTGTCCGGTGCAGGGAATAAACTTCAGCGCCTCAGGCTGAGGGGCGAGCAGCGTCATGTCCTGGCTGTTGCGCTCGTGACGTAGCCGCTGGAGCGTTTTCTCAAGCCGGCTGGCCTCGATCGGTTTTAACAGGTAGTCAAACGCGTGCTCTTCAAAAGCCTGAACGGCGTATTCGTCATAAGCGGTGAGAAAAACAATATACGGACGATGTTCAGGATCGAGCATCCCCGTCATCTCCAGCCCGCTGATCCGCGGCATCTGAATATCCAGGAACAGCACGTCCGGGCGCAGGCGATGTACCGCGCCTATTGCCTCTACCGCGTTTGCGCACTCCCCTACAATCTCAAGGTCGCTCTCGCCTTCGAGCATCAGGCGCAGATTTTCACGCGCCAGGGGTTCGTCATCGACAATCAGCACTTTTAACATGGGGTTTCCTCCAGAGGTAAACGTAAGATAATGCGGGTAAAGCGGTCGGCTTCGACATTCACCGTGATGCCGCAGTCGTCGCCGTAACGGGCGCGCAGGCGTTTATCAACAAGGCTCATTCCAAGGCCTGGCTGGCTGGATTTCCGCTGGTACAGTCCGGCATTGTCTTCTATCTCAAGCTGTAAATGTTCGCCTTCCCGGCGTGCGGTCAGAGTGATTTCACCCACGTCCATAAGCTGCGAAGTCCCGTGCTTAATAGCATTCTCAACTATCGGTTGCAGCGTGAAGGCCGGCAGACGGATTTGCGACAGCTCAACCGGCACATGCAAATGCACCTGCAAACGCGACTGGAAGCGCGCCTGTTCGATTTGCAGATAGGCATTAACATGCTCAATCTCATCGGCGAGCGTCACAATCTCCGACGGCCGTTTCAGGTTTTTGCGAAAGAACGTGGAGAGATACTGCACCAGCTGACAGGCCTGCTCGTTATCGCGACGGATCACCGCCATCAGCGTGTTAAGCGCATTAAATAAAAAATGCGGGTTTACCTGAGCGTGCAGCAGTTTGATCTCTGACTGGGTCAGCATGTGGTTTTGCCGCTCGTATTGCCCGGCGAGGATCTGCGCCGACAGCAGCTGCGCGATACCTTCGCCGAGCGTGCGGTTGATCGAGCTGAATAAGCGGTTTTTAGCCTCATACAACTTTGTGGTTCCGATCACGCGCCCGTTCTCGCCGCGCAGCGGAATAACCAGGGTCGAACCTAATTTGCAGTGGGGGTGTAAAGAGCAGCGATACGGCACTTCGTTGCCGTCGGCGTAAACGACCTCCCCGCGTTCGATGGCCTGCCAGGTATACTGCGAGGAAATAGGTCGCCCGGGCAGGTGGTGATCCGCACCGATGCCGGTAAACGCCAGCAGCTTTTCACAGTCGGTGATGGCGACCGCCCCGATGTCCAGTTCCTGATGCAGCACCTGCGCGACCTTAGTGCTGTTTTCCTGATTAAAGCCCTGGCGCAAAATCCCTTCCGTGGAGGCCGCCACTTTCAGCGCGGTGGCGGAGAACGCGGAGGTATACTTCTCCAGCATCGCCCGCTTATCGAGCAGGATGCGCATAAACAGCGCGGCGCCCACGGTGTTGGTTACCACCATCGGCGCGGCAATACTTTTCACCAGATGTAACGCATCGGCAAACGGCCGGGCAATCAGCAAAATAATGCCCATCTGCACAATTTCGGCAAGCAGCGTAATGCCGCCTGCGGTGAGCGGGTTAAACAGCAGATCGCTGCGTCCCCGACGGACCAGCAAACGGTGCAGCAACCCGCCCATTAAGCCTTCAACAATGGTAGAAAACATGCAGCTTAGCGCCGTCATCCCGCCCATCGAATAGCGGTGCAGGCCGCCCGTCAATCCGACCAGCCCGCCGACAACCGGCCCGCCCAGCAGGCCGCCCATCACCGCACCGATAGCGCGCGTATTGGCGATAGAATCATCTATATGCAGCCCAAAATAAGTGCCCATAATGCAAAAGATGGAGAAGGTCACGTAGCACAGCAGCTTATGAGGCAGACGCACCGTCACCTGCATCAGCGGAATAAACAGCCGCGTTTTGCTCATCAGCCAGGCTATCACCAGATAAACACACATCTGCTGGAGCAGAAGCAACACCAGGTTAAACTCATACATAGGCAGGGCACTCGCCACAGGAGGATAAAAAACGGCGTACCATACAACGGTGTGGGATAACTTTCTTTGAAGGTTTTCAATAATTTCTATATTGGTGCTACAGATCGCGTATTTTTCAGAAACATTAAGGGAAAAATCTGTGTTAATAAGATACTGGAGCGAAAACGATCGCCCTTTTTTACGCACGCTTTATTTGCAGGCCCGACGGGAAGCCTGGCCGTGGCTGGACGGCAGCACCTGGCTGCTGGAGGATTTTGACGCAGCAACCAAAGATGAAAAAATCTGGGTCGCGGAGCAAGACGGGCACCGCCTTGGCTTTGCCTCAGTGTGGGTCAACGATAACTTTTTGCACAACCTGTTTGTTGCGCCCGAATACCAGAGTCATGGCGCCGGGAGCGCACTCCTGGAAAAGGTGCAGTCAGAATTTACCAGCACCGGTGCGCTGAAATGCCTTAAAAAAAACCTTCACGCGGTTGAGTTTTATCGGCGCCACGGCTGGAAGATTGAAGCCAGCGGTGAAGGGCCAGACGGGGAATATTTTTTGATGCACTTTGTTTTAAACCGATAATTCCCCTCACCCCGGCCCTTTACAGAGAGGGCCGGGGTGAGGGATTAAAACTAAACGGCTCTGAAAGCAATATCCGCAGGAATGACTTCCCCCTGCCAGTAAAGCTGCGCCGCCACTCGCCCTGCCAGCTGGCGATAGATGGCGGTAAACTCGCTGTCCGGACGGCTAACCACGGTCGGTTTACCGGCATCCAGGTCTTCACGCAGGGAGATATGCAGCGGCATCTGACCCAACAGCGCAATATGATACTGATCCGCCAGTTTCTGCGCCCCGCCCGTGCCGAAGATAGGCTCATGATGGCCGCAGCTGCTGCAAATATGCATGCTCATGTTCTCAACAATACCCAACACCGGCACGTCCACTTTTTCGAACATCACGATGCCTTTGCGGGCGTCGATAAGCGCGATGTCCTGCGGCGTTGTCACCACCACTGCCCCCGTAACCGGAATATTTTGCGCAAGCGTAAGCTGAATATCACCGGTGCCCGGCGGCATATCCAGCACCAGATAATCCAGTTCAGGCCACATCGTTTCCTGTAGCATCTGCATCAGCGCCTTGCTCGCCATCGGGCCGCGCCAGACCATGGCGTTTTCGTCGGTGACCAGATAGCCGATTGAGTTGGTCGCAAGGCCATGCGCGGAGATCGGCGTCATATGCGTGCCGTCCGGCGAGGTGGGACGTTCATGCTCAGCGCCCAGCATGGTGGGGATAGAGGGGCCGTAAATATCCGCATCCAGAATGCCGACCTTCGCCCCTTCCGCCGCCAGCGCCAGCGCCAGGTTCACCGCGGTGCTGGACTTGCCTACCCCCCCTTTACCGGAGCTCACGGCGATAATGTTTTTTACGCCGTTGATGCCAGGATGGTTTTTCACGCGTTTTAACGTGGCGACATTCTGGCTGAGTTTCCAGTCCACGGCTTTCGCCCCGGTAATACGCAGCAAATCTGAGCTGCACTGCTCCTGGAGCGCTTCAAAACCGCTGCGCCAGACGAACGGCATCAGCAGCTCAACGTGCAACGTATCGTCAAGCATGGCGACATGGTGCAGCGCTTTTAACGTGGTGAGATTGTGCTTCAGGGTGGGGTGCTGAAAATTGGCCAGCGTCCCGGCGACCATGGCGCGCAGCTGCTCGGGGGACTTACTTGCCTGGGATTGAGAACTCATCCCGACTCCTTATGTTTTTTATCGTACATTGCAGTTTGTTAAGCATACCAGATGGCGCATGGCGCGATAAAATTTCCTTGTGCACCTTGTGTGGTTTACCGCGGGGCGGGCTTTCGGTTAACATCAAAGCCCTTTTATCTATAGAAGATGCAATTCCTACTATGGCTCATGTCGCGAAAAAATTATTGGTAACGTGCGCACTCCCGTACGCTAACGGCTCAATCCACCTCGGTCACATGCTGGAGCACATTCAGGCTGACGTCTGGGTCCGTTACCAACGAATGCGCGGCAACACGGTCAACTTTATCTGCGCAGACGACGCCCACGGCACCCCTATCATGCTGAAAGCACAGCAGTTAGGCATTACGCCTGAGCAGATGATTGGCGAGATGAGCCAGGAGCATCAGGCCGATTTTGCCGGCTTTAACATCAGCTACGATAACTACCACTCCACGCACAGCGATGAAAACCGCGAGCTGGCGTCGGTGATTTATGGTCGTCTGAAAGAGAACGGCTTTATTAAAAACCGCACCATTTCCCAGCTGTTTGATCCGGAAAAAGGCATGTTCCTGCCGGATCGTTTCGTGAAAGGCACCTGCCCGAAATGTAAATCTCCGGATCAGTACGGCGATAACTGCGAAGTCTGCGGCGCGACCTACAGCCCGACCGAGCTTATCGATCCGAAATCCGTCGTCTCCGGCGCGACGCCAGAGATGCGTGACTCCGAGCACTTCTTCTTCGATCTGCCGTCGTTTAGCGAAATGCTGCAGGCCTGGACCCGCTCCGGCGCATTGCAGGAGCAGGTGGCAAACAAAATGCAGGAATGGTTCGAGTCCGGCCTGCAACAGTGGGACATCTCCCGCGATGCGCCGTACTTCGGTTTCGAAATCCCGGACGCGCCGGGCAAATACTTCTACGTCTGGCTGGACGCGCCAATCGGCTACATGGGTTCGTTCAAAAACCTGTGCGACAAACGCGGCGACACGGAAAGCTTCGACGAATACTGGAAGAAAGACTCCACCGCCGAGCTGTACCACTTCATCGGCAAAGATATCGTTTACTTCCACAGTCTGTTCTGGCCGGCAATGTTAGAAGGCAGCGGTTTCCGTAAGCCTACCAACCTCTTTGTGCATGGCTACGTAACGGTGAACGGCGCGAAGATGTCCAAATCTCGCGGCACCTTTATTAAGGCCAGCACCTGGCTGAACCATTTCGACGCCGACAGCCTGCGTTATTACTACACCGCGAAGCTGTCCTCGCGCATCGACGATATCGACCTGAACCTGGAAGACTTCGTGCAGCGCGTAAACAGCGACATCGTCAACAAAGTGGTTAACCTGGCTTCCCGTAACGCGGGCTTTATCGCGAAGCGTTTCGACGGCCAGCTGGCCGCTGAAATTGCCGACCCGACGCTGTACAAAACCTTTACCGATGCCGCAGCCAGCATTGGCGAAGCCTGGGAAAGCCGCGAATTTGGCCGTGCGGTGCGTGAAATCATGGCGCTGGCCGACGTGGCAAACCGCTACGTTGACGAACAGGCTCCGTGGGTGGTGGCAAAACAGGAAGGCCGCGATGCCGACCTGCAATCCATCTGCACCATGGGTATCAACATGTTCCGCGTGCTGATGACCTGGCTTAAGCCGGTGCTGCCAACGCTTGCCGAACGTGCAGAAGCTTTCCTGAATACCGAGCTGACGTGGGACGCTATTGCGCAGCCGCTGCTCAGCCACAAGGTCAACAACTTTAAAGCGCTGTATAACCGTATTGAGATGAAGCAGGTTGAAGCGCTGGTTGAAGCCTCGAAAGAGGAAGTGAAGGCCGCGGCTGCACCGGTTAGCGGCCCGCTGGCAGACGACCCGATCGCAGACACCATCGCCTTTGATGATTTTGCCAAAGTCGATTTGCGTATCGCGCTTATCGAGAAGGCAGAGTTTGTTGAAGGTTCAGACAAACTGCTGCGCCTGACGCTGGATCTGGGCGGCGAGAAACGCAATGTCTTCTCCGGCATCCGCTCCGCTTACCCGGAGCCGCAGAAGCTGGAAGGCCGTCTGACGGTGATGGTGGCAAACCTGGCGCCACGTAAAATGCGCTTCGGCATCTCGGAAGGGATGGTGATGGCAGCAGGGCCTGGCGGAAAAGACATCTTCCTGTTAAGCCCGGATAGCGGCGCCCAGCCTGGCATGGCGGTGAAGTGATTGGCTGATTCAGTAAAAAAACCCGGCGTGCCGGGTTTTTTTTGCCTTGCCTGATATCGCCCTCTCCCGCAGACAGAGAGCGGATTTCAAAGCTACACGTCTGTCGTATTACCCACGCGTTTATCTCTTAAAAATACAAACATCAGCCCCAGCCACAGCGCGCCACCCAGCAGGTTAAACAGGCTGAACAGGCCGCTGCCGCCGTGCAGATAGGCATGTTTGCTGACCTCAATACCGACGGTGAAGATCAGCATCTGTAACATCCCCATCGCGGCCGAGACTGTCCCTTTGCTCATTTCGCTGGCAAACAGGGTCAGCCGCACCAGACCTGCGTTGGCAAGACCTATCCCGAAGGCGTACAGGCTGAGCCCCGCCGTCATCCACAGGTAGGCGTGGGAAGACGCAACCGTTGCCACAGCGGCAACCAACAGCCCCGGCACAATCCACCAGCCGCCAAGAATAATCAGCGAGCGGATACTGCGCCGTGAGGTTAAGCGAGCCAGCACGACGTTACCAGCTATCAACGCGCCGAAAATCGGCACCTGCAATAAACCGTACTGATAGGTGCTCAGCTTTTCCCCGCTGATGATAATGACCGGAGACTGCGCAATCCACGCCAGCAGCGGCAGGCTGACAAAGCCTATCGCAAGCGATCCTGCCACAAACCGCACGTTTTTGAGCACCAGCTTGTAATCATGGCCCAGATCTTTTAACGACAGCTTTTCACCAAGCCGCGTCGCCGTCTCCGGCATAGCCTTAAACAGACCAAAGAAAGAAAACGCCGCCAGCACGGCAAACAGAATAAACATGGTTTCCCAGGGAGCGTAATGTACCCAGGCCGCCCCGACTAATGGGCCGAGCAACGGCGCAATCAGCGCAACGTTTGCCATCAGCGCGGTAATTTTAATGCATACCGCCTCCTCAAAGGATTCCTGAATCGCCGCGTAGCCTACCGCACCGATAAAGCACAGGCTGATGCCCTGCAGGAAGCGCAGGAGGGTGAACTGTTCAATATTCTGCGCCAGCAGCGTGGCAAGGCAGGTAACGATAAACCACACCACGCCGGTCAGCATTACCGGACGGCGGCCAATACGATCCGAAAGCGGCCCTAACAGCCATTGCAGGAACATGCCCCCGGCCAGATAGGCCGTCATCGACGTCGGCACCCATTCGATGCCCGCGTTGTACTGCGCGACAACCGCCAGCATGCCCGGCTGGATCATGTCGTTGCCGATGTAGGTTGAAAATTCGTACAGGACCAGACACAGCGGGAAAAGCAGTGCCTGGCGACCCAGTCGCTTATTATTTTGCATTAGTTACTCAAGAGGATAGTGACAAGAAGAAACGAAAAAACACGGGCAGTTTAATAAATTGCCCGCCCTGGAGATAGTGAATTCTGGCGAAATCGGACAGATAAAGCACAACCTCAGTTTCGTTTAAGGTTTTCTTAATATCAGCTGCGTATGCTGCGATTTTCATTTTTAAGAAAGTCGCTATGGCCGCTCAGGACGCCTCCCGCTTAGCGGGTAAAGATCGGGTAAATAAGACAAAGCTGGTTTACCGTCTGCCGGTAAGCTTTTACCTTTACCAGCTTTCAGGCCTTGTTGTGCTCGGCGTGCTTTTTAGCTGGCTGTCGCGCGATGAAGGCCTGGATCGTCTGATCACCGGCT
This sequence comes from uncultured Buttiauxella sp., assembly GCA_946480445.1. Classification (GTDB taxonomy): domain Bacteria; phylum Pseudomonadota; class Gammaproteobacteria; order Enterobacterales; family Enterobacteriaceae; genus Dryocola. Next base: position 54,143 of record CAMLJN010000004.1, on the reverse strand, counting down.
ACTGGTACGACGCGGCAAGCCACAGCTTTCCCCTGCAGAAGAACCCTCTGCTGGATCTGATTAATCACCGGCTGCTGAAAGACATTGTCATCGCCGGGGGCGTTATCGCCTTGATTTACGGCGTGATTCGTCGCCAGCCAAGGCTAATAACGGTCGCGGTATTATTTGGGCTGGGTGCGCTGGCGGTCGGTATTTTAAAAGCCACCAGCCACCACTCCTGTCCGTGGGACCTGGTGGAATATGGCGGTAAAGCGCTCTCTTACCCGCTGTTCGGCCAGGTGCCGCCCGACAGCGGACCGGGGCGCTGCTTCCCCGGCGGCCATGCGTCCAGCGGCTTTGCGGCGATGGCGCTGTTTTTCTTGTTTTACCGCGAGCGCCCGACGCTCGCCTGGTGTTGCCTCGCAGGCGGTGCCGCCCTCGGGCTTATCATGGGCTACGGCCAGGTCATGCGCGGCGCACACTTTTTCAGCCACAACCTGTGGGCAGGTTGGTGGGTTTGGTTAACGCAGGTCGTGGTGTACGGCCTTGCTTCCACCTTTATGGTTAAGGAACCTCAATCTTTATGATGGAACAACTCAATCAGACGCTCTTTTTGCTGATTAACGCTACCCCGGCCTCGTCGGAATCGGTCATCCAGCTGGCGATTTTTCTTGCCAAAGATCTGATCAATATTGTCCCGTTGCTTATCGTCATCCTCTGGCTGTGGGGCCAGCGCAGACAGATTACCGCCCAGCGAGAAGTGGTGATTAAAACCGCCATCGCGCTGATTGTCAGCGTCTCCCTGTCCTGGATTATCGGCCATATCTTCCCGCACGACCGTCCGTTTGTGGAGGGGATCGGCTATAACTTCCTGCACCACGCCCCGGATGACTCCTTCCCGAGCGACCACGGTACGGTGATTTTTACCTTTGCGCTGGCGTTTCTTTTCTGGCACCGCCTGTGGTCGGGCGTGGTGCTGTTCGCCATCGCCTGCGCCATCGCCTGGTCGCGGGTTTATCTCGGCGTGCACTGGCCACTGGATATGCTGGGCGGGCTGCTGGTCGGCTTCTGTTCGTGCCTGCTGGCGCAAATCATCTGGAATATTTGGGGGGAGCAGATTTATAAACGTCTGCACCAGATTCACCGTTTCTGCTTTGCACTGCTGATTCGTAAAGGCTGGGTGCGTGACTAAGCGGTGATGCACGGGTAAAATGCCCGACGGCGAGCGTAACACTGACTTGCCAACACCCGCGGCGGATGGCACGGCCTTATCCGCCCAACGCTTTCAAAACCCGGCGACGCCGGGTTTTTACTGTTCAGAGGGCATTATGGAAACCCGGCGCGACGAACGCATCAATCGCCTGATCCAGGCGTTAAAACGCAGCGATAAAATTCATCTGAAGGACGCAGCTACGCTGCTGGGCGTATCGGAAATGACCATTCGCCGCGACCTGAACAGCGAACCCGGACCGGTAGTGCTGCTGGGAGGGTATATTGTCCTGGAACCGCGCAGCTCGGCGGCCAGCCACTATTTGCTGAGCGACCAGAAAACGCGGCAAATCGAAGAAAAGCGCCATGCCGCGCGTATTGCTGCCGCCATGATTCGTCCTCATCAGACGGTGTTTTTTGACTGCGGCACCACCACGCCTTCCATCATTGAAGCGCTGGATGATGACCTGACGTTTACCGGCGTTTGCTATTCCCTGAATACTTTTCTCGCCCTGCAGGACAAACCCAACTGCCGCGTAATTTTAAGCGGCGGGGAATTTCACGCCAGCAATGCGATATTTAAGCCGATTAATTTTCAGGAGTGCTTGAGCAACCTCTGCCCGGATATCGCCTTTTTATCGGCGGCAGGTCTGCATCCGCGTCACGGCGCAACCTGTTTTAATCTTGATGAGCTGCCGGTGAAGCACTGGGCGCTGTCGATGTCGCAGCTTTGCGTGCTGGTGGCGGATAGCAGTAAATTTGGTAAGGTCCGTCCGGCCTGCATGGGGCCGCTGTCGTCGTTCCACAATATCATTACCAATGAAAAACCCGCCGCGGAGTTTGTGGAATACGCCGCGGCGGAAGAGATCAAACTGATCTGGTAATCAGGAGAACCAGCTGCCAAACCAGGTGTGGAACTTCATCAGGACGAAGTCCCACATCCGGCTAAAGAAGCCCCCCTCTTCCACGGCTTCCATGACCATCAGCGGACGCTGTTCGATGGATTTACCGTTGAGCAGGAAATCAATTTTGCCGACAACCTGGCCTTTTTTCAGCGGTGCGGTCAGCTGCGGCTGGGTCAGCGTAAAGCTGGCCTTCAGGTTTTTCAGTTGCCCACGAGGAATGGTTACCGAGCCGCCTTCACCCGCCCCCAGCTTCACCTCGCTGCTGTCCCCGAACCATACTCGCTGCGTCACAAAGGTCGCGTCTGGTTTAATTGGCGTCACCGTTTCATAGAACCGGAAGCCCCAGGTCAGCAGTTTTTCACTTTCGTTAAAGCGGATACGGTCGGTTTTGGTGCCCAGCACAACAGAAATCAGGCGCATATCGCCCTGGGTTGCCGAAGCGACAAGATTGTATCCCGCGCCTGCCGTCGTCCCGGTTTTCATTCCGTCGACGTTCAGGTTTGAGCTCCACAACAGGCGGTTGCGGTTAGGCTGCTTAATTTTATTGAAGGTGAACTCTTTTTCTTTATGAATGGCGTACTCATCCGGCACATCGTGGATTAAAGCCTTGCCCAGCAGCGCCATGTCACGCGCGGTGCTGAACTGTCCCGGCGCATCCAGGCCGTGTACCGTTTTAAAGGTGGTGCTGGTAAGACCCAGCTTTTGCGCATAGTTGTTCATCAGGCCGACGAAGGAATCCTGGCTGCCTGCCACATAGTCGGCAATCGCAATACTGGCGTCGTTGCCCGACTGGATAATCACCCCTTTATTCAGATCTTCAACCGAGACGAGATCGCCAGGCTTCAGGAACATCAGCGAGGAACCGCGCAGCTCCGGATTACCGGTGGCCCAGGCATCTTTGCCGATGGTCACCATATCGGTCAGGTGAATTTTGCCCGCTTTCAGCGCCTGGCCCACGACGTAGCTGGTCATTAGCTTGGTCAGACTGGCAGGATCGAGCTTCTCATCCGCATTGCCTTCCGCCAGCACCTTCCCACTGGCATAGTCCATTAAAATCCAGGCTCTGGCGTCCAGCTGCGGGGCTGCCACCGTGGCCTGTTCGGCGGCAACCGCTGGCGCCGCCAGTAACATAAGGGTCGTCCCTGCAAACAGGGCTCGTAGCGAGGCTGGGATCTGCAAACTCTTCATAAAACCACCCGAGTGTCCATTCAAAAAAAGTCACGACGCACGCCGTCACTCAGCATTTCAAGTTGTAAGTAAGCTAGCGTGCGAATCCGTTTAAAGAAACATGATGTTGGTAAAGTTTGTTAAGTTTATTCGATATTTTGCGCACTTGCCGAGCTCGCGCTTATATTTTTATGGTTTGTGGAAGTGCTATGGTGTTTTCTTACTCAGCAGGCAAACCTACTCATCAACTCGGAGCAAATATGATAACCGTTTGGGGCAGAGATAATTCGACCAATGTGAAGAAAGTGCTTTGGTGTCTGGAAGAGCTGAGAGTGGCTTACCGCTCCATCCCGGCGGGCGGCAAGTTTGGTAAAACGCACGATGCCGAATATCTGGCAATGAACCCTAACGCGCTGGTGCCCTGTATGCATGACGATGCGACCCATCTGACGCTCTGGGAGTCCAACACCATCGTGCGTTACCTTGCGGCTCAGTACGGCAAGGATGCGCTGTGGCAGGAAGATCCCGCCACGCGAGCCAGGGGCGAGAAGTGGATGGACTGGATGGCAACAACGCTAGCGGCCCCCTATCGCGGCGTGTTTATCAACCTGGTACGCACCGAGCCTGCACTGCGCGATCGCCAATTGATTGAAGACAGCATTACCCGTTGTGACGCGCTGTTCTCTATTCTCGATAATGAGCTGGCGAAACAGACCTGGTTTGGCGGAGATGACTTTAGCACGGCGGATATTGCGCTGGGGCCAACGCTCTATGCGCTGCTGAACCTGGACGTGAAATGGGGAGCCCATCTGCATCTCCAGCGCTGGTATCAGCAGTTGACCCAGCGCCCGGCCTTCCAGAAAATCGTGATGATCCCGCTAAGTTAACTTCCGTCGACGGGCTCAGCTTGAGCAACTGTCCGCCAATCTCGTCGGTCAGGACGTAAAGGTAGCCGTCCGGAGCTAAACGTCGACGGCCTGCTGGCTGACAAGCAGCGCGTTGAGGCTGTGCGAAAGCTGATCGAGGCAGCTTTCCAGCTTATCGGCGTCGACGGCGATGTAGTGCGGGCAGTCATGGCGACCGCTCATCAGGCAGATCCCGGCAGAAGAAAGCGCGGCGACTGCCCGTTCGAGTGAAACTATTTCCTGCGGCGGCCGGGCCGCCTTTAGTTCGGCTGATTTTTCACGGTACTCGTTACATAGCTCAAAGAGATTTGAGCGCAGATGCTCGCTCTCTGCGACTGACATGTAACCTTTCGCCCGCAGCAACGAAAGCCAGGCGGAGATATCTATTTTCGCGACGATCATCTTTTTGAGAAGGTCGCGCCTGAGCGTTGTTCTGGCCATCTGTTTTTCCTCCTTCCAAAGAATTTCGTTAACCACACATTGATTATGGTTATATTATGAACACCCGATGTTTTATTGCCGCCGTTTTTGATCCGCCTCAACAACCTTTACATAACGCAGAATCAAACGAATAGGAGGGGTCAGCCCATGGGGCGCAGGCACAGTTGAGCGCGGTCTTTCCCGCGCGGCTGCGATGGACGGCGGCGAAGGGCGCAAAACGCCGAAAAAAGAACGAAAACATCTGCTAGAGGGATACTTAAAACCCGTGTAGAATCGCCCGGTTTTTATTTTCTGTTTACTTTGTGAGCGTACACCCATGCATCAACCCCGTATTGGCTTTGTCTCTCTCGGCTGCCCAAAAAATCTTGTCGATTCAGAACGCATTCTTACCGAGCTGCGCACCGAAGGGTATGACGTCGTACCCAGCTATGACGATGCCGATATGGTTATCGTAAACACCTGCGGTTTTATCGACAGCGCGGTACAAGAATCGCTTGAAGCGATCGGCGAAGCGCTGAACGAAAACGGCAAAGTGATTGTTACCGGCTGTCTGGGGGCCAAGGTCGATCAGATCCGCGAAGTGCATCCTAAGGTGCTGGAAATCACCGGGCCGCACAGCTATGAGCAGGTGCTTGAACACGTTCACCACTATGTGCCAAAACCTAAGCACAATCCGTTCCTGAGCCTGGTGCCGGAACAGGGCGTGAAGTTAACGCCGCGTCATTATGCCTACCTGAAAATTTCCGAAGGGTGTAATCACCGCTGCACCTTCTGCATTATTCCCTCCATGCGTGGGGATCTGGACAGCCGTCCGGTAGGCGACGTGCTCGCGGAAGCCAAACGCCTGGTGGATGCCGGGGTGAAAGAACTGCTGGTGATCTCACAGGATACCTCCGCCTACGGCGTGGACGTAAAACACCGTACCGGTTTTTACAACGGTGAGCCGGTGAAAACCAGCATGGTCAGCCTGTGTGAACAGCTGTCCAAGCTCGGCGTCTGGACCCGTCTGCACTATGTTTACCCGTATCCACACGTTGACGATGTGATCCCGCTGATGGCGCAAGGCAAGATCCTGCCGTACCTGGACATCCCGTTGCAGCACGCCAGCCCGCGTATTCTCAAGCTGATGAAACGCCCGGGCAGCGTCGATCGCCAGCTCCAGCGCATCAAACAGTGGCGTGAGATCTGCCCGGACCTGACCCTGCGCTCCACCTTTATCGTCGGCTTCCCGGGTGAAACTGAAGAAGATTTCCAGATGCTGCTCGATTTCCTTAAAGAAGCGCGTCTGGATCGCGTCGGCTGCTTTAAATACAGCCCGGTAGAAGGCGCTACGGCGAACGAGCTGGCCGACCAGGTGCCGGAAGAGATCAAAGAAGAGCGCTGGAACCGCTTTATGCAGCTGCAACAGCAGATTTCTGCCGAACGTCTGCAGGAAAAAGTTGGCCGCGAAATTCTGGTGATCGTGGATGAAGTGGACGAAGAAGGCGCTATCGGCCGCAGCATGGCGGACGCCCCTGAAATCGACGGCGCGGTTTACCTGAACGGCGAAACCAAAGTGAAACCCGGTGATGTGGTGCGCGTGAAAGTTGAAAACGCGGACGAATATGACCTGTGGGGAACGCTGGTTTAATTCCCGCTCCCTTCAGCCCCCTCTCCGCAGAGAGGGGGCTGGGATACCTTTATCTCCCAATCTCTCCTCGTAACAGCTAACACCCGTCACCTCTGTACAGCCCTAGCCCTTAATCTTCGGATCCAGCGCGTCCCGCAGGCCATCGCCCAGCAGATTAAATGCCAGCACCGTCAGGAAAATGGCGAGGCTTGGAAATATCGCGACATGGGGAGCCATCACCATATCCGCACGCGCTTCGTTAAGCATCGCCCCCCACTCAGGCGTTGGCGGCTGCGCACCCAGCCCGAGAAACGAGAGGCTTGCCGCCGAGATAATCGACGTGCCGATACGCATCGTGAAATAGACCACAATTGAGGACACCGTACCGGGCAAAATATGGCGGAAGATGATCGTGGTGTCAGAAGCGCCGATGCTGCGCGCCGATTCAATATACGTCTGGTTCTTTAATACCAGCGTATTGCCGCGCACCAGGCGGGCAAAAGCCGGAATACTGAAAATGGCGACCGCGATAATCACGTTTGCCATACCGCTACCCATCACGGCAACCACAGCAATGGCCAGCAGTATGCCGGGGAAAGCGAACAGCACGTCAGAGATGCGCATGATCGCGCGATCCCACCAGCCCTCGTAATACCCGGCCAGCAGGCCGAAGAAGGTGCCGATAAGCGCGCCGATAAGCACGGAGAACACGCCCGCCGCCAGCGAAATTTGCGCCCCCACCAGCACCCGGCTGAAAATATCCCGCCCGAGAGAGTCCACGCCAAACCAGTGCAGCAGCGAAGGTCCATCGTTGAGCCTGTCGTAATCAAAGTAATTTTCCGCGTCGAACGGAGCGATCCAGGGAGCAATAAGCGCGACGCCTGCCAGCGCCAGCACAAAGATGCCCGCAACCATAGCAACAGGCTGCCCGCGCAGCCGCCGCAGAAACTCATGCCAGGGCGTACGCACCGCGTCGGGACGCACTATCGGCATCGCGTTCAGTACAGCATGGCGTCGCCAGTTAAAAAGTCGCATCCATACTTGTACCTGATTGCAGGGTTAATGGCCGCGTAAAGCAAATCCACCACCAGATTGATAACGATAAACTCCAGCGAGAAAAGCAGCACTTCAGCCTGAATCACCGGGTAATCACGCATTTCCACCGAGTCCACCAGCAGCCGCCCAAGCCCCGGCCAGTTGAAGACTTTCTCCACCACAATCGAGCCGCCCAGCAAAAAACCAAACTGCAGGCCCATCATGGTCACAACCGGGATCATGGCGTTGCGCAGCCCGTGCTTGAGTACGATCAGCGTTTCACTCACGCCTTTAGCGCGAGCGGTGCGCATATAATCCTCCTGCAATACGTCGACAAAAGAAGCGCGGGTAAAGCGAGCCATCACCGCCGCCACCGCCGCGCCTAGCGTGATCGAAGGCAGAATGTAGTGCTGCCAGCTGTCCGCGCCGACGGTAGGCAGCCAGCCCAGCTCAACGGAGAAGACCTGCATCAGCAGCATACCCAGCGCGAACGCCGGAAAAGAAATGCCGGAGACGGCAAGCGTCATGCTGAGCCTGTCCGGCCAGCGATTGCGCCACACGGCGGAGACGATACCGGTAAATAAGCCAAAAATAACCGCCCACCCCATGCTGGTGACGGTCAGCCATAGCGTCGGCATAAAGCGGCTGGCGATCTCCTCGGCAACCGGGCGGCGCGAAACCATCGAGATGCCAAAATCGCCCTTAACCACGTTGCTGATGAAATGCCAGAACTGCTGCCACAAGGGTAAATCCAGCCCGAGCTGCTGGCGCACCATATCAATCACCTGGGCATCCGCTTCCGGGCCGGCAATCAAACGCGCCGGGTCGCCTGGCAGCATATGCACAAACCCGAAAACCAGCACCGCGACGATAAACAGCGTAGGGATAAGGCCCAGCAAACGTTTAAGGAAATAGCTAAACATGTCGGCCCCCCACACACTCTGCGCCGGAAAGTGGTCGCGGGATCGGTATCTGTTTTCCCCTCTCCCTGAAAGGCGAGAGGGCCGGGGTCAGGATTAACATCACCTTATTTCAAATCCGCATCGTCAAAGCTAAAGCCGGTATCCGGCATCACATAGAACCCGGTCAGATTTTTGCTGTGCGCTGAGACCAGTTTTTCCACCACCAGAGGCACCCACGCAGACGCATTCCAGATGACGTCCTGCGCGTCTTTGTAAAGCTTCGCTTTTTCATCCCGGTTTGTCGTTTTCAGGGCATCATCCAGGTCTTTATCCACCTGGGGGTTGCTGTAGAAAGCGGTGTTAAACAGCGTTGGTGGCCAGTTCCGCGAGGCAAACAGCGGGGAGAGCGCCCAGTCAGCCTCGCCGGTGGAGGCCGACCAGCCGGTGTAGAACATCTTCACGCCGCTTTCTGCCTGGCCTTTGCCCTCCACTTCGGCTGCGCGCTGCCCGGCGTCCATCGCCGTCACCTTCACTTTAATCCCCACCTGTGCCAGCTGCTGCTGGGTGAACTGCAGCACTTTTTGCGCCGTGCTGTGGTTATGCGAAGACCACAGCGTGGTTTCAAAACCGTTCGGTAAACCGGCCTCTTTTAACAGCTCGCGTGCTTTTGCCGGGTCGTAGGGCCAGGGCTTAAACTTTTGCGCAAAATCTATCGACGGCGGTACAACGCCCTCAGCGGGCGTGGCGTACCCCGAGAAAGCGACCTTGACCAGCGCCTGACGGTTGATGGCATAGTTAATCGCTTCACGCACTTTCGGGTTATCGAAAGGCTTTTGCGTCACGTTCATGCTGATATAGCGCTGCATAATGGATGGGGAAGCCACCAGCTCAAGCTTGTCGTTGCTCTTCAGGCGACCCGCCTGCTCATAAGGAATAGGGAAGGCAAACTGCGCTTCGCCGGTTTGCAGCATCGCCGCACGAGTGTTGTTATCCACCACCGGCCGCCAGGTAATGGTATCCAGTTTCGGCAGCCCCTGCTGCCAGTAACCGGCGAATTTCTTCACCTTCACAAAATCCGTCTGGTTCCAGGTATCAAGCTGATACGGGCCGGTGCCGACCGGGTGGAAACCAATATCTTTGCCGTATTTTTGCAGCGCGGCGGGCGAAATCATCGCCGTGGCCGGATGGGCCAGGATATTGATAAACGCGGAGAAAGGTTGTTTCAGGGTGATTTTTACGGTGCCTGCGTCCACCACTTCCGTTTTGGCAATGGCCCTGTAGAGGTTATAGCGCTTGAGGTGGTTTTCCGGATTACTGGCGCGGTCGAGGTTAACCTTTACCGCCTGAGCATTGAAGTCCGTGCCGTCCTGGAATTTTACTCCCGAGCGCAGCTCCAGGGTATACACCAGCCCGTCGTCAGACACGGTGTAGCTTTCCGCCAGCACATTTTGCAGCTTCATGTCTTTATCCAGGCCAAAAAGCCCCTGGTAAAACGACTTCGCCACCGCCTGAGAAAGGGTGTCGTTAGCATCATAGGGATCGAGCGTGGTGAAATTGGAAGCCACGGCCACGACAACATCTTTGGCCGCAAAGGCCGGGGCGGCAAGCACGGAGGAGGTTAGCCCCGCCGCAACCAGCCATTTCAAGGTGCGATTTACTTTCATATTGTTATTCTCCTGATTATCCCAGCCTAAATTTGGTTGTCATAGCTACCCACCGCATGGCGGGCAACAAAATGCCCGGGGCCGACGGCCACCAGTGGCGCAACGTGCGGTTCTTCCCCCGGCCTGTGCGTGACGCCGGGAATTTCATCTGAAAGCAAAACGGGCCTCGGGCGCCGGTGCGCCGGATCGGCAACCGGTACGGCGGCCATCAGCTTGCGGGTGTAGGGATGCTGCGGGTTTTCGAACACCGCACGTCGCGGGCCAATTTCAACAATCTGGCCCAGATACATCACCGCCACGCGATGGCTGATTCGCTCCACCACCGCCATATCGTGAGAAATAAACAAAAAGGCGAGGCCAAACTCGCGCTGTAAATCGAGCAGCAGATTAATGATTTGCGCCCGAATAGAGACGTCCAGCGCCGAAACGGATTCATCGGCGATGATGACTTTCGGGTTAAGCGCCAGCGCACGGGCAATACAAATACGCTGCCGCTGGCCGCCGGAAAACTCGTGCGGATAGCGCCAGGCGTGTTCGGGCAGCAGGCCAACGCGTGCCAGTAGCCAGGCGACGCGCTGCTGCGCCTCGCTTTTTGACATCATCTTATGGACCAGCAGCGGCTCCATAATCGAATAACCCACCGTCAGGCGTGGATCGAGGGAAGCATAGGGGTCCTGAAAGATAAACTGGATGTCTTTACGCACATGCTGCATCCGGGCGGCAGGCAGGTTATCAATACGCTGGCCGTTGAAATGGATGCTGCCGCCCTGAGTTGCCACCAGCCGCAGCAGCGAACGCCCGGTCGTGGACTTGCCGCTGCCGGACTCCCCCACCAGGCCAAGCGTCTCCCCAGGCCACAGGTCGAAACTCACCTTTTCTACCGCATGAACCTTGCGGGTAACGCGATTGAAAAGGCCACCGCGCAGGTCAAAGCGGGTCACTAAATCCCGCACCTGTAAAACCGGCGCTGAACCTTTCGGGACGGTATCCTGTTCCGTTTCCGGCTCCTGCTGGCCTGGTCTTTCAGGATCCAACAGCGGGAATTTACGCGGCAGATCGGAGCCGCTCATCGATCCAAGCCTCGGTACCGCCGCCAGCAGCGCTTTCGTGTAAGCGTGGGTGGGCGAGCGAAAGATGTGTTCTACGCTGCCGGTTTCCACCGCTTCACCGCGATACATGACCAGCACCCGATCGGCAATATCCGCCACCACGCCCATATCGTGGGTGATAAAGATAACGCCCATCTCCATTTCATCCTGTAATACGCGGATAAGCTGGAGGATCTGTGCCTGAATGGTGACATCCAGCGCCGTGGTTGGCTCGTCCGCAATCAGCACCGCTGGACGACAGGAGAGCGCCATCGCAATCATTACCCTCTGGCGCATCCCGCCGGAAAGCTGATGGGGATAACGGTCAAGAATGGCTTTGGCCTCGGGGATCCTCACCCGCTCCAGCATTCGCTGCGCTTCACGCACGGCGGCCTTGCCGTCCAGCCCCTGATGCAGACGGATGGACTCGGCGATTTGCTCCCCCACCGGGAACACGGGGTTGAGCGAGGTCATCGGCTCCTGGAAAATCATGGCGATATCCGCCCCGCGCACGTTACGCATTTGCGAGGTGCTAAGTTCATACGGCCTTATCACCTGCTTGTTGCGACGACGCAGCAAAATATTGTCGCTTTCAACCTGCGCACCGGACTGCTCCAGCAGACGCATGAGTGCCAGTGCGGTGACAGATTTACCGGAACCCGACTCGCCAACAATCGCCAGCGTCTCGCCGCGTTTGAGGTCGAAAGAAAGATGGCGTACGGCTTCGTCGTACGTTTTTTCCTGTTTAAAGCGGATAGACAGAGAGCGGACGGCCAGCACCCTATCCTCCGGCAGTTCATGACTGTGCGGCATCAAAGCTCCTGGTCAGGGTAAATACCCACATTGGGTGCATCCCCGACATAGCCGTAGCCGCGATACATCCCTTCGCTGTTAAATGGCAGGGCGACGTTGCCTTCGTTGTCAATGGCGATAACGCCGCCGCTGCCGCCAAGCACGGGCAGTTTCTCCTTCACCACCCGCTCCGTCGCCTGATGCAGGCTCAGACCACCGTATTCCATAAGCGCCGCTATGTCGTAGGCGGCAAGCGTACGTATAAAGACTTCCCCCGTGCCGGTACAGGATACGGCGACGTTCGCATTGTTGGCATAGCACCCTGCGCCCACCAGCGGCGAATCCCCTACCCGTCCGGGCATTTTATTGGTCATTCCGCCGGTTGAGGTTGCGGCAGCAAGATTGCCGAATTGATCCAGCGCTACGGCCCCGACGGTACCGAATTTATTCTCGGGGTCCAGCGGCTCGCCGCCGTGGTGATCGAGTACGGTTTGATTAAGTGCCTGCGCATGTTTTAGCTGCTCCAGGCGTTCAGGTGTGGAAAATATTTCCGGGGAGACAGGTGCCAGCCCCTGTGCCTGCGCAAAGCGCTCCGCCCCCTCGCCAATAAGCAGGACGTGCGGGCTGTGCTCAAGAACCTGACGCGCGGCCAGAATGGGGTTTCGTATATGACTCACACCTGCAACCGCCCCAGCAGCAAGGGTGTTACCATCCATCACGCAGGCGTCAAGCTCATGGGTACCTGCATGGGTAAAGACGGAGCCTATCCCGGCGTTAAACAACGGGCACTCTTCAAGCATGCGTACGGCTTCTGTCACCGCATCCAGCGCGCTTGCGCCCGATTCGAGCAACGCCTGCCCGGCCTCAACAACCTGCGATAAGGCCTGAATAAACTGCCGCTCTTTCTCTACGCTTAACCGGGCGCGAGTGATTGCGCCAGCGCCACCGTGAATCGCGATTACCGCTTTGTTCATAACGACATAGCCCTGTCATTGATCGTTGTAAGTGTAGTTAGCGTCATGACGTCGGGTGGCCCTGCGTTTACCCGACCTACAAACAATCTTAGGGTGGATGGCGCTGACGCTTCCCCACCAATGTCGCCCGTAGCAAAATGCGGGCGCTTGAAAAGACTATAAATATCAGAATCGTTGGTGCTTATTGATACGATTTTTGAATATAGAAAGACCTATTTGTGTTGTAAAGAAAATTGACTTCCTGCCTTACCCCCAATGGAACATTCAGTCAGGCAGCATTATCTGCCATAATATGTCCCTTACTTTGCCCCCGCCGCAGGAGTTTTCATGGAATTTAACGCCGGGCTGATCCCCCTTGAAACCGCGCTCGAACAGATGCTTTCCCGCATTGTCCCTGTCACCGAATCGCAGACTATCCCTTTGTTACAGGCCGCCGGGCGCATTACCGCCTCCCCTGTCACTTCTCCGATTGATGTGCCGGGTTTTGATAATTCGGCAATGGACGGCTACGCGGTGCGTATGGCAGATATTGCGGCGGGCGGTGCGCTGCCGGTGGCGGGGAAAGCCTTTGCCGGGCAACCGTTCAGTGGAGAATGGCCTGCCGGCACCTGCATCAGAATTATGACCGGCGCACCTGTGCCAGCAGGCGCACAGGCGGTGGTGATGCAGGAAGAGACGGAAGTCACCGAAAGCGGCGTGCGTTTTAATGCCACGGTAAAAATGGGCCAGAATATTCGTTTACGCGGCGAAGATATCCGCAGCGGAGCGAGCGTGCTGCCCGCCGGGAAAAAGCTTAGCGCGGCCGAGCTGCCGCTGATTGCCTCGCTGGGCATTGCCGAAGTAGCGGTGTTGCGTAAGGTTCGCGTCGCCGTGTTTTCAACCGGTGATGAGCTTCAGCTCCCGGGGCAACCGCTTGCCGAAGGGCAAATCTACGACACCAACCGCCTTGCGGTGCACCTTATGCTGGATCAGCTGGGCTGTGAGGTCATTGACGCAGGCATTATTAAGGACGATCCCGCAGCCCTGCGCGCGGCCTTCATGAGAGCAGACAGCCAGGCTGACGTGGTTATCAGCAGTGGCGGCGTCTCCGTTGGCGAAGCCGATTACACCAAACAGCTGCTGGAAGAGCTGGGCGAAGTGGGCTTCTGGAAGCTTGCCATTAAGCCGGGCAAACCCTTTGCCTTCGGTCGTCTGCAAAATAGCTGGTTCTGCGGCCTGCCGGGCAACCCGGTTTCCGCGGCGCTGACCTTCTACCAACTGGTGCAACCGTTGCTGGCAAAAATAAGCGGCCAGCAGGGTAACGCTCTGCCTCCCCGCCTGCGCGCAACAACGGTCGGCAGGCTGAAAAAATCACCGGGTCGTCTGGATTTCCAGCGCGGTATTATGCGCACCGGGGAAAACGGCCAGCTGGAAGTGCTCAGCACCGGACATCAGGGATCCCATATTTTCAGTTCTTTCAGCCAGGCCAACTGCTTTATCGTGCTGGAGCGCGATCGCGGCAACGTTGAGGCCGGGGAAGAGGTGGAAATTGAGCCATTTAACGCGCTGTTTGGAGGCTGATGATGGCCGCAGAACTCAGCGACGCAGAAATGCTGCGCTATAACCGTCAGATTATTCTGCGCGGGTTCGATTTCGACGGTCAGGAAAAGCTTAAGGCTGCGCGGGTGCTGGTTGTCGGCCTGGGTGGCCTGGGCTGCGCCGCCAGCCAGTATCTGGCCGCGGCGGGCGTGGGACATCTGACGCTGCTGGATTTCGATACGGTGGCGCTCTCCAACCTGCAACGCCAGACGCTGCACAGCGATGCCACCATCGGGCTGCCGAAGGTGGACTCCGCACGCGCGGCGCTGGCCGCTATCAATCCTCATCTCTCGCTGACGCCCCTCAACGCACTGTTGGAAGAAACGCAGCTGGCGCAACGGGTGGCAAGCCACGATCTGGTGCTGGACTGCACGGACAACGTCGCCATCCGCAATCAGCTCAACCTGTGCTGCTTTAAGGCAAAAATACCGCTGGTTAGCGGTGCGGCTATCCGCATGGAAGGGCAACTCAGCGTATTTACCTGGCAGGAAGGCGAGCCGTGCTACCGCTGCCTGAGCCGCCTGTTTGGTGACAGCGCCCTGACCTGCGTCGAAGCTGGCGTAATGGCTCCGCTGGTGGGGGTCATCGGGTCATTGCAGGCGATGGAAGCCCTGAAGCTGCTGGCGCACTACGGCGCACCGGCGGCGGGTAAAATCGTGATGTACGACGCCATGACCTGCCAGTTTCGGGAGATGAAGCTGCCGCGTAATCCTCAGTGTGAAGTATGCGCCTGAACCAGGCGCATACCGCAAGAAAGCTTCACCTTTTAGTCACGCTCCATATCGCAAAGCTGCCACCTGACCGAGCTGACGCCTTTTTCAAGGCTGATGCGGCTAACCAGGGTTTCAAGCTGATCGGTCAGCTGCGGGCTGCCGGTCACCTCAGCATTGACCTCCATTTTTGACGGCGGCACAAGATCTTCGCTGTGCAAAGACTGCAGGCGCAGACCGCTATTGCCCAGGCTATGCAGCATCAGACTGCGCACCTGTACCTCATCCTGGGCAAGACAGATAATTTGCACTTTATAATGCTGAATGGCCTCCGCCGCGGGCACCAGCGACTGCCGGTTAATACCCAGCGCGAGATCGCGCAGCAGAATGTTGGCGCAAAGCACCACCAGGCTACCCAGCGTCGCCTCAAGCAACAGTCCCATACTGCAAAGCACGCCGATGGCAGCCGTACACCACAGGGTTGCCGCGGTATTGAGTCCGCGAACGTTAAGCCCATCGCGCATGATGACACCGCCACCAAGAAACCCGATGCCGGAAACCACATAGGCCGCAACGCGGGGCGCGTCAGCGGCAATGCCCGGCACGGCCTGCGTCATCAACACGAACAGGCAGGCCCCGGTGCTGACCAGCGCATTGGTTCGCAAGCCGGTCAGACGCTGACGTAGCTGACGTTCGCTGCCAATTAACGCGCCCAGCACCAGCGCGGCCGTCACGCGCAGCAAGAAAATTTTCCAGTCCATGATATACCTCATTCCGCCGGGATCGTTTTCCGGTCGGTACTTCTAAGGGTGAATAAAATGGATTACAGAAGGCGCTGATGCAGCCGTTAAGCAACATCATGGGAAGGACAGAAGGAAACACAGGAGGGAATCCACCGTCTTAACGAGCGGTTAAGACAGGGCCGATAAAACCGGGCTATCTTACCGCATGAACCTGCTGTAATCGTTCGGGACAAGTGTCCAATGCAGTAATCCTCTTCATTAAAAATTCGCGTGCGATAATAAAGATATTAATGGCCGTTTGCTACTCTTAATTCGCCATCGCCCAGTAAAAACTAACTAACGGGGAGAATAAACTCCCCGTCGCAGCTTATACCGCTAAATCGGTCAGCATCACTTTGGCAATTTCAAAATAAATAAGCAGGCCGGTGCCGTCGATCAGCGTAGTAATAAACGGAGCCGAGACCACCGCCGGATCTATATTTACCCTACGCAACACCATCGGAATAATGGATGAGACAATTGCGCTCCACACGGTAATCGCAATCAGCGTTAAACTCACCACCATCATCACTTCCGTGCCAACCCCTAACATCCACGCCCGCAGAAAACCAGCGGTACCAATGGTTAAAGCTATTAATACCGAAGCGGATATTTCTTTGCGTAATATTGCGCCAAGATCTTTAAGCCCGACCTCCCCCAGCGCCATGGCCCGGACTAACGTCGAGGTTATTTGTGTGCCGGTATTACCGCCGGTGCCAATCAATAAAGGAATAAAGAATGCCAGCGCAATGGCCGCTTCCAGCTGTTCCTCAAACGATTTGATGACCGTACTGGTATAAGCCTCGGCGACAAACAGCAGCAGCAGACAGACCGATCTTTTCCGCCACAGCGTAAAGACGCTGCTTTGCAGATACGGGGTGTCAAGCGGCGAGGACGCGCCCTGTAGCTGGCTGTCCAGCGTCGTCTCATCCTCCATCAGCTGAGCGATTTCCTGCGGCCCCATCACCCCTTTCACCTTGCCATAGCTCAGGACGGGAATGTAGTTTGAGGCTGCTTTTTTGATGAGAATACTGGCTTCATGCCTCGGCTGGTCCGGGCTTAAAGAAAAATAAGCCGTTCGCAGCAACTCACTCACCAGTTTGTCTTTATCCGCCTGTAATAAAGCCTTTACGGACACTAAACCCAGCAGATAGCCTTCCTCATCCACGACAAATGCCTGCGGCGGGATGTGCTCATTTTTAATGCCGGTAAATAATTGTTCTCGCGCATGTTCAGCCGTGACGGCCGGCGAGAGCGCAATAAAGTCCTGACTCATATAAGCAAGAATGTGATAATTTTGTTCCGCCGGTTTTTTTCCCGACAAGAACACCTGAGGCGTAGTACGCGATGGCGCAGCCGTATTAGTTGAAAAGGTCATGATGATTCCCCGATTGCTGTTTTAAAAAATAAACAGAACTCAGCTGGGGCGAAGCAAGATATTGAGAATGCTAAAGCTATCTCCATGTCTCGGTTTTAGCACTGTACAACGTATCCTCAGAATATGAGGAAGTTACCTGGGGTTATACCTTGACTCGATATAGCCTGTCCTAATCTTGGGCGTCTCTCGACGTCGTCAGATCAGTAACCTCTGTTTGTACAGGAGCCTCGCCTAACGAGATACTGCAAGTCTTCCGTGGCATATAGTAGGGAGATAATAATAAGACGCAACCCTGAGCCACGTATCCGTTTAGCATTTATTTATAAATTAAATCATCCACGCTTTTATTCCTCGTCATAAAGCCCGCTGTTATTCACCAGCGCACGAATTTTATTAGGCCGAATACGCCGGACAGAATCGCGTACGGCAAGCGAGCCGTTCAGCAGCAAATTACCCGTGGGTGCCGTCGGGCGAATTAAGCGTTGCTGGAGAAGATGCACCGCCTCTTCGCCGAGTTCATCGCGCGGAACATGCAGCGAGGTGAGCGGCACATCATGAATGGCCGCGAGGTTAAAGCCGTCGATGCTCATCACCGACATATCCTGCGGCACCCGCAGCCCCGCCTTTTGTAATGCGCTGACCGCCCCGGCCGCCATATAATCGCCTCCGACCAACAGCGCCGTCGGCAGACTGTTACGTGGCATCCGGGCCAGAAAAGCCTCAACAAGCTGCTCGCTTTCTTTGGCGCTAAAGCTCTGTGCGGCGATCAGATGTTCCTCGTCATTAAACGTCAGGTTTTGCGCATCCCAGGCATCGCGAATGCCCGCCAGGCGCAGCTCCATGGTATAGCGACGCAGACAAAGTAAATTCACCACGGATTTATGACCCAGTTCAAACAGGTAGCTTGCCGCGTACTCCCCAATTTGTCGGTGGTCGGGGGCCACCCCCGGCAGGCGCATTTTACGGTCGCGGCAGTTGATCAGCACGCAGGGCTTCGCGAGATCCGCAGCCAGATCGTGTATATGCGGATCGTCGATACCGAGCAGGATCGCCGCCTCCGTTTGCGCTTCGTTCATTTTGCCGAGAAACAAGTTTACGTCGCTGTCGTGCTCTTCAAGCGCACAGTAGCGCAGCCGAACCTCATGGGGCGCCAGCGCTTTACCGATCCCCTGAATCACGCGGTAATAAAAGACATCCAGTCTCTCTTCAAACGCTCTTTGCGGGGCGAAAACCACCAGGCTATTGAGCAGCAGCCTTCCCGCCGCCATCCCTTCAAGCACACCGTTTTGCTGAGCACAATCCAGGACCTTTTGCTTTGCCGCTTCGCTGGTGTTGGCCTTGCCCGCCAGCACGCGGGAAACGGTGCTGATGGAAAGCCCGGTTCGCGCCGCAATTTCTGCGATTTTTAGCTTTTTGCTCATTCTGTGATCTGCGCCCATTTTGCAAATGAAAAATTTTTCACTGCGCCTGCTCTGGCTTGTTCACTGGTAATTTTACCCATCAAAGCTGAGACATCGCCTGCCTGTGAAAGTTTTTGCATCAAATCCGCTGTTGGCTTGTTTATATCTGATTTAGGCTCAATTTGTCGAACAACTTTTCCCGCAGGCTGCGGGGTGTTCGAACAAATATAAATACAAATCAACAGATTAATAAAGAGTACGCGGCCAACAGGCTGTTATACCAATTAGAGAAAAACCCTGCTACCTGGAGAACGACATGAGTCATGGCCTACATCAGGATGTAACGGCGGTAAAAACAAGGCGCAGCATACGCAATCTGCGCTGGTGGGTGCTGGTGCTGTTTTTACTTGGCGTCACCGTTAACTATATTACCCGCAACTCGCTGGGGATCCTCGCCCCGGAATTAAAAACCAGCCTCGGCATTACAACCGAACAATACTCATGGATTGTCGGTGCATTTCAGCTGGCCTATACCCTCTTCCAACCCATTTGCGGCTGGCTTATCGACGTGATTGGTCTGAAGCTCGGCTTCCTGGTTTGCGCCAGCGTCTGGGCCGTGGTTTGTATGCTGCACGCGGGGGCCGGGAGCTGGTTACAGCTCGCTATTCTGCGTTTCGTGATGGGCAGCGCGGAAGCGGCAGCCACGCCCGCCAACGCCAAAACTATCGGTGAATGGTTCCCGAAAAAGGAGCGACCCATTGCCGCAGGCTGGGCGGGCGTCGGCTTTTCAATTGGCGCCATGCTGGCCCCGCCGATTATCTACTTCGCCCACGCCTCCTTCGGCTGGCAGGGTGCCTTTATGTTCACCGGCGTGCTGGCGATGATTTGGGTCGTGCTGTGGTGGCTGTTCTACCACAACCCCGAGCAGCACCCGAATCTGAGCAAAGAAGAACTGGCCTTTATTAAGCAGGATAACGAGCCGCCAGCCGTAAAACTGCCGTTCCTGACCGCACTAAAAACCGTTGGCAAGAATAAACGCTTTTACGGTATCGCCATCCCTGCATTTATGGCCGAACCGGCCTGGGCCGTGCTGAGCTTCTGGGTTC
This sequence comes from uncultured Buttiauxella sp., assembly GCA_946480445.1. Classification (GTDB taxonomy): domain Bacteria; phylum Pseudomonadota; class Gammaproteobacteria; order Enterobacterales; family Enterobacteriaceae; genus Dryocola. Next base: position 34,519 of record CAMLJN010000004.1, on the reverse strand, counting down.
CGCTGTATCTGGCCAGCGAGCGCGGTATGGATCTCAAACAGATTGCGATGTTCGCCTGGCTGCCGTTCCTTGCCGCCGATCTCGGCAGCGTGGCGAGCGGCTATCTGACAAAACTCTATACCCGCTGGTTTGGCTGCACTCGCACCAACTCTATCGTCGCAAGCTCCGTGACCGGCGCTTTCCTGATGATCTCCCTGGCGCTGGTCGCCATCACCAAAGACCCGTATATCACCATCGCCCTGATCTCCGTGGGCGGCTTCGGCCACCAGATCATCTCCTGCATGTTAAGCGCGCTGGTGGTGGACTCCTTTGATAAAGGACAGATGGCCACGGTCAACGGTATGCGCGGATCGGCGGCGTGGATCGCAAGCTTCCTCTTTTCCCTGCTGATTGGCGTTACCGCCGACAAAATTGGCTACAACCCGCTGTTTATCGCTATGGGTTTCTTTGACCTGGTCGGCGCCGTATTCCTGGTTTCTTTTATTGCTGAACGCCGCGCTAAGCGCGCCTGAAATGGATAGTGAACGATGAAAACGTTGAAAAACTGGACGCTGTTAAACGTTGCTGCTCACCACGTTGAACTGAACGTGGACGACAGGCATCGCCTGTGCCTTTATGTCCTGGAACACGGCATGTTTCGCGTGCTTATCAAACGCGAGAGTAAGCTGGCCCTCAACCGTACCTGGAGCATAGCACCGGCCAGCGACGTCCCCTGGGAAGGACGCCCCCGGGAAAGTGTGGAAGGTTTTACTCTGCCAGGTTTCGCACTCGAAGAACTTGCAGACAGGCTGCGCATTAGCACCGATAAACTGCGCGTAACCGTGCACCGGCCGCTGTGGCTGGAATGGGAATACAAAAATGAAAGCGGCGAATGGCAGGCGCTGGCAAGCGACCGCCCGACCAGTGCCTACCAGCTAAATGCCCATGGCGACGGCGTGGCGCACTACCAGCGTCGCTATAAAGAAGAACGTTATTATGGCCTGGGTGAAAAAGCCGGCCCGCTCGCCCGCACCGGCAAACGCTATGAAATGCGTAACCTGGATGCGATGGGCTATAACGCCGAATCCACAGATCCGCTCTACAAACATATTCCTTTTACCATCACGCATCGTCCGGACGTCAGCTTCGGCCTGTTTTACGATAACCTCAGCAGCTGCTGGCTGGATCTGGGCAACGAGATCGACAACTATCACCAGCCCTACCGCCGCTGGCAGGCAGAATCTGGCGATGTCGATTATTACCTGTTCCTTGGCCCACGGGTGCTGGATGTGACGAAAACTTTCGTGCGCCTGACGGGTAAAACCCTGTTCGGTCCGAAATGGAGCCTTGGCTACAGCGGGTCCACCATGCATTACACCGACGCACCGGACGCCCAGCAGCAGCTGTTGAACTTTATCCGGCTGTGTCAGGAGCACGCCATTCCGTGCGACTCATTCCAGCTTTCGTCGGGCTATACCTCTATTAACAATAAGCGCTACGTCTTTAACTGGAACCACGACAAAGTCCCACAGCCGAAGGTGATGAGCCAGGCGTTCCACGATGCCGGGATCAAGCTGGCGGCGAACATCAAGCCGTGCCTGTTACAGGATCATCCTCGCTACGGCGAGGTAGCGGAACGCGGGCTGTTTATTAAGGATTCCGAATACGACGCACCTGAGCGTTCAAGCTTCTGGGACGACGAAGGTTCACACCTCGATTTCACCAATCCGGAAACGGTGACGTGGTGGCAGAACGGCGTCACCAGCCAGCTGCTGGAAATGGGGATCGACTCAACCTGGAATGATAACAACGAATATGAAGTGTGGGACGGCGAAGCCCGCTGCCACGGATTTGGCGAACAAATTGCCATCAAAAATATCCGTCCGGTAATGCCGCTGCTGATGATGCGTGCCTCGCTTGAAGCGCAGCAAAAATTTGCCCCTGAAAAACGGCCGTATCTGATCTCCCGCTCGGGCTGCGCCGGTATGCAGCGCTATGTGCAAACCTGGAGCGGCGATAATCGCACTAACTGGACAACGCTGCGCTACAACACCCACATGGGCGTAGGGATGAGCCTGTCCGGCCTGTATAACGTTGGCCACGACGTAGGCGGATTCTCCGGAGATAAACCAGACGCCGAACTGTTTGTGCGCTGGGTACAAAACGGCGTGATGCATCCGCGTTTTACCATCCACTCCTGGAACGATGACCAGACGGTGAACGAGCCGTGGATGTATGCCAGCGCCACCCCGGCCATCCGCAGCGCCATCGAAACGCGCTATCGCCTGCTGCCCTATTTCTACACGCTGCTGTGGCAGGCTCACGCCGATGACGAACCCATGTTGCGATCTACTTTCCTCGACCATGAGCACGATGCGCAAACCTTCGAAGAATGTGACGACTTTATGCTGGGGCGCGATTTACTGGTCGCCAGCGTGGTGGAGCCAGGGCAGCGTTCGCGCGAGGTCTGGCTCCCGGCAAACGGCGAAGGCTGGTACGACTATTACAGCGGCCAGTGGTACAGCGCCGGGCAGACTATCGTCGTGGACGCGCCGCTGGAACGCCTGCCGCTGCTCGTGCGTGCCGGAGCGGCCCTGCCACATTCGGCGCGCATCACGCATGTGGATGCCGCAGCGGATAATGGGCGCGAGCTGAAGATTTATCCTCTGAAAGGGAGCGGCACTTCCCGCGGAAGCCTGTTCGAAGATGACGGCGAATCCTGGGGCTACCAACAGGGCAATGCTCTGTGGCTGGACTGGGAAATACGCTGTAGCGCGCAGGAAATCCATATCACATTTAACCGCAAAGGTGATTATCAACCGGCGTGGAAGGAGCTGAAGCTGACGCTGCCTGCGGGCGAGATGCGCCGTCTGGTGGTTGAAGGGGAAGTTCAGGATTACTGGAGGTTGTAGCTGATAGCGCCTCACCCCGGCCCTCTCCCTTAAAGGAGAGGGCGAAAGCCTTTCATGCCCTCTCCGGGAGAGAGGGTCTGGGGTGAAGGCGCGCGGCGTTGAAGCTTAACCGTCAATCCCTTTACTGCGCAGGTAATCTTCATACCCGCCGGTAAAGTCGATGACGCGCTCCGGCGTAATCTCAATCACGCGAGTTGCCAGCGAGCTGACAAATTCACGGTCGTGAGAAACGAAGATCAGCGTGCCCGGATACATTTCCAGCGCCATGTTCAGCGATTCGATGGATTCCATATCAAGGTGGTTGGTCGGTTCATCCATGACCAGCACGTTTGGACGCTCCATCATTAACTTACCAAACAGCATGCGCCCTTTTTCACCGCCGGAGAGCACTTTTGCAGGCTTTTTAATGTCGTCCTGGCTGAACAGCAGACGGCCAAGGATGCTGCGCACCGCCTGCTCGTCGTCGCCTTCCTGCATCCACTGGCTCATCCAGTCGAACACGGTCAGGTTATTTTCAAATTCGTATTCGTGATCCTGCGCGTAGTAGCCCAGCTGCACGTTCTCGGACCATTTCACCGTCCCGGCATCCGGCGTCAGCTCGCCTACCAGGGTTTTCAGCAGGGTTGATTTACCCACGCCGTTGGTCCCCAGTACCGCCACTTTCTCGCCCACTTCAACCAGCAGGTTGACGCCTTTAAACAACGGACCTTCATCAAAGCCTTTGCTCAGCGCTTCGACTTCCAGCGCGTTACGGAACAGTTTCTTATCCTGCTCGAAGCGAATGAACGGGTTCTGACGGCTGGACGCCTTCACTTCATCAAGCTTGATTTTATCAATCTGACGGGCGCGGGACGTTGCCTGGCGCGATTTAGAAGCGTTGGCGCTAAAGCGGCTAACGAAGGATTGCAGGTCGGCAATCTGCGCTTTTTTCTTGGCGTTGTCGGCCAGCAGACGCTCGCGGGCCTGGGTTGCCGCCGTCATATACTCATCATAGTTGCCCGGGTAGACGCGCAGCTCGCCGTAGTCCAGATCCGCCATATGGGTGCAGACCATGTTCAGGAAGTGACGGTCGTGCGAAATGATGATCATGGTGCTGTTGCGCTCGTTGAGCACGGTTTCCAGCCAGCGAATGGTGTCGATGTCCAGGTTGTTCGTCGGTTCATCGAGCAGCAGGATGTCCGGGTTGGAGAACAGCGCCTGCGCCAGCAGAACACGCAGTTTCCAGCCGGGAGCGACTTCGCTCATCGGGCCGTAATGCTGCTCCACAGGGATCCCTACGCCGAGCAGGAGTTCGCCCGCACGCGCTTCAGCGGTGTACCCGTCCATCTCACCATAGGTGACTTCCAGGTCGGCCACTTTGTAGCCGTCCTCTTCGCTCATCTCTGGCAGAGCATAAATGCGGTCGCGCTCTTCTTTGACTTCCCAGAGTTCTGCGTGGCCCATGATGACCGTATCGAGCACGGTGAACTTTTCAAAGGCGAACTGATCCTGGCGCAGCTTACCGATGCGCTCGTTAGGATCGAGAGAAACGTTGCCCAGAGTCGGCTCTAAATCGCCGCCCAGGATCTTCATAAAGGTGGACTTACCGCTACCGTTAGCGCCAATCAGGCCGTAGCGATTGCCGCCGCCAAATTTGACGGAGATATTTTCAAACAGCGGCTTACTGCCGAACTGCATAGTGACGTTACTGGAAACTAGCACAGAGATGTCCTGATAAAAGAAGTGATGTAATTTGTGATATCGGGCACAGTATGCCATAAGTAGCATTAGGGATCGCGCTGCTTGTGCGCTGTCTATAATTTAACCTGGGCAAAATAAAGTGTCATTTAATCCACATCTGATTTCCCAGACTGATTGAATGCACATATAATGCGCGCCTGAATCCCCCATCACCTTCAACTAACTAGCCTGCGTGGCCGTAAATACTCGCACAACATGAATATTAAATTACGCTCGATTCTACTGGCATTTGTGGCTGTTGTGTCTTTTAGCAAAACAGCTTCCGCCGTGACCTATCCTCTGCCAACCGACGGCAGCCGTCTGATTGGTCAAAACCAGGTCATCACCATTCCGGAAGGCAGTACAGCGCCGCTGGAAGAATATGCTGCGCGCTACCAGATGGGGCTTTCCAATATGCTGGAAGCTAACCCTGGCGTGGATCCTTATCTGCCAAAACCCGGCACCATCCTGAACATTCCTCAGCAGCTTATCCTGCCGGATACCGTTCATGAAGGGATTGTGATTAACAGCGCAGAAATGCGTCTGTACTACTACCCGAAAGGCACCAACACGGTAATCGTGCTGCCTATCGGTATCGGCCAGCTGGGCAAAGACACCCCGATCAACTGGACAACCAAGGTAGAACGTAAGAAAGCAGGTCCAACCTGGACGCCTACGGCCAAAATGCATGCGGAATATGCCGCAGCGGGCACACCGCTGCCGGCCGTTGTGCCCGCCGGTCCGGATAACCCTATGGGCCTGTATGCGCTCTATATTGGTCGTCTGTATGCTATTCACGGCACCAATGCCAACTTTGGTGTCGGCCTGCGTGTAAGCCATGGCTGCGTGCGCCTGCGTAACGAAGACATCAAGTTCCTGTTCGAAAACGTGCCGGTTGGCACCCGCGTGCAGTTTATTGATGAGCCGGTTAAGGCGACCGTTGAACCAGACGGCACGCGTTACCTCGAAGTTCACAACCCGCTCTCAACCACAGAAGCGCAGTTTAACTCCGATGAAATCGTCCCTATCACGCTGAAAAGCAACGTGACGGCGATTACCTCACAGCCGGACGTAGATACTAACGTTGTGGATCAGGCGATCCAGAGCCGTTCCGGTATGCCGGTACGTCTGAACTAAAACGCATAGCTGCGGCGGACGGCACTCTGTGCTGCCCAGACCTACGGCAAATTAAGGCGACCTTTATCGGTCGCCTTTTTTATTGCTTCCCGCCGGCAGGGAAAACGGAAACCTTCCTTTCGGGAATATTTGGTATGCTCATAATTCATGTTGTGATCGGTAGCACAATTCCAGGTTTAATTGTATGATGAATGCGTTTACTAAAGGGTCATCTCCATGCGCAACTCGTTCTCCGTTATCTGGCAGTATTTGCGATCTTTTATCTTAATTTACCTGTGCTTGTACGCCGGGCTCGCCATCGCCTCCCTGCTGCCCATCACCATTCCAGGCAGCATTATCGGGATGCTAATTTTGTTTGTACTGCTGTCGCTGCAAATCCTGCCCGCTAAATGGGTGAAACCGAGTTGTCACCTGCTAATCCGCTATATGGCGCTGCTGTTTGTACCGATTGGCGTCGGCGTGATGCAGTATTACGAAGTGCTGAAAGCACAGTTTGGCCCGGTGGTGGTGTCCTGTTTTATCAGTACGCTGGTGGTGCTGGTTATCGTGAGCTGGAGTTCACATCTGGTTCACGGCGAGCGTAAAGTTATCGGCGAGAGTGAGGCTGGCGAAAAATGATGCAATATATGTGGTGGTCATTACCTTTATCGCTGCTGGCCTTTTTTGGCGCCCGCAGGCTTGGTGCCCGGTTTAAAAGCCCGCTGCTCAACCCTCTGCTGCTTTCTATGATCGTGATTATTCCGCTGCTCATTTTCACCGGCACGCCTTATGAGCACTATTTTAAAGGCAGCGAAGTCCTTAACGATCTGCTGCAACCGGCCGTCGTCGCCCTTGCCTTCCCGCTTTATGAGCAGCTCCACCAGATTCGGGCGCGCTGGAAATCCATTATCACCATCTGCTTTATTGGCAGCCTGGTGGCGATGATCAGCGGCACGGCGATTGCTCTTTATATGGGCGCAACGCCTGAAATTGCAGCCTCCGTGATGCCTAAGTCCGTCACTACGCCTATTGCCATGGCGGTAGGGGGCAGCATCGGCGGTATTCCCGCTATCAGCGCGGTGTGTGTGATATTTGTCGGGATTCTTGGCGCGGTTTTCGGCCATTCGATTCTGAACCTGATGCGCATTACAACCAAAGCCTCGCGCGGCCTGGCAATGGGCACGGCTTCTCACGCCCTGGGGACCGCCCGCTGTGCCGAGCTGGATTTTCAGGAAGGTGCCTTCAGCTCGCTGGCACTGGTGATTTGCGGGATTATCACTTCGCTTATCGCCCCGTTCCTTTTCCCGATTTTGCTGGCATTACTGCGTTAAAACTTGCGAGGGATCGCGCATTTTCGTTTTTTATTTCATCTGTTGCATTTGCAATTAGATACTGATCACATATAAAGCCTCAGTAGACCCGTACACTACGGTTCCAATACCTATTATGAGGCTAAGACCCATGCGTTCACGTTTTCATGCTGCTCTCGCACAGCTCCCGGCTTCTTTGCAGGCCGCCCTGCCCCCCCTGCTGGCGGATGACCACTTCCCGGCCATGTTCAGCGCGCAGGAAGTGGAAACGCTGAAAAACCAGACGGGCCTGGATGACGATGCCCTGGCCTTCGCCCTGCTGCCGCTTGCGGCGGCCTGCGCCCGCGCGAGTTTATCCAACTTTAATGTCGGCGCACTTGCCCGCGGCGTCAGCGGTAACCTCTATTTTGGCGCCAACATGGAATTTGCAGGCTCCACCATGCAGCAGACTGTCCATGCCGAACAAAGCGCTATCACTCACGCCTGGATGCGCGGAGAAAAAGGCCTGCTTTCCGTCACGGTTAACTACACCCCTTGTGGCCACTGTCGCCAGTTTATGAACGAACTGAACAGCGGCGTGAAGCTCAAAATCAACCTGCCCGGCCGCCTGCCTGCAACCCTTGGCGACTATCTGCCGGATTCCTTTGGCCCGCGCGACTTAAATATCGAAACCCTGCTGCTTGATGAAAGAGACCATGGGTTTACCCTCCAGGGCGACGAGCTGACTCAGGCGGCAATCGCGGCGGCCAACCGCAGCCATGCGCCTTACAGTAAGGCGCCTGCGGGGGTCGCGCTTGAACTGCGCGAGGGCAAAATCATTTCAGGCAGCTACGCTGAAAACGCGGCCTTCAATCCGTCTCTGCCGCCTTTGCAGGCCGCGCTGAATCTGTTGAGTCTGTCGGGCTATGAGTATGCGGATATCCAGCGCGCAGCGCTTGCGGAGCTCAATGACGCAGCGCTCACACAGTGGGATGCTACCGTTGCCACTCTGAAAGCGCTGGGCTGCCACAATATCGAGCGCGTGCTGCTGGCCTAAGCCTTTCCCATTAACCTGCGGGTGTCCCCTCACCCGCATCGTTGAAATTTAGGCCAACCGATCCCAGGAATCTTGCTCTTCGCCGCCAGGTAAAGTAGCCTTGAATAAAATTTCATCCAGCCGTCGAGTCCGCAAGTCCATGTTGAAGCGCATGTTTTACAGCCTGTTAGTCATCATCGGCTTGGTTGCGTTGACGGCGCTTGCCCTTGACCGCTGGATGAGCTGGAAAACTGCTCCCTACGTGTATGACGAGTTGCAGGATCTGCCCTACCGCCAGGTTGGCGTCGTCTTAGGCACGGCCAAGTATTACCGCACCGGCGTTATCAATCAGTATTACCTTTACCGCATTCAGGGGGCGCTCAACGCTTATAACAGCGGGAAAGTTAACTACCTGCTGTTGAGCGGCGATAACGCGCAGGCCAGCTATAACGAACCCATGACCATGCGCAAGGATCTGATTGCCGGCGGCGTCGATCCTGCCGACATCGTGCTGGATTACGCCGGTTTTCGTACCCTGGACTCCATCGTCAGAACGCGCAAGGTCTTTGATACCAACGACTTCATCATCATTACGCAACGCTTTCACTGCGAGCGCGCGATGTTTATCGCTCTGCATATGGGCATACAGGCCCAGTGCTATGCGGTGCCTTCTCCGAAAAATATGTTAACCGTGCGGATGCGTGAATTTGGCGCTCGCCTGGGTGCGCTGGCGGATGTCTATATTTTCAAACGTGAACCTCGTTTCCTCGGGCCGCTGGTGCCGATTCCTGCTTTGCATGAGGTGCCGGAAGATACCCAGGCTTATCCGGCCGTGACGCCAGAACAGCTGCTGGAATTACAGAAGAAAGAGAAGAAATAGCGAGGAATTGCCCCCCACCCCAAGCCTCACCCCAAAGGGGCGAGGGCGAAAAGTGACCAGGGTGAGGGCAAAGATTATTTCTTACGAGCGTACTTCAGGGAGTCCAGGGCAACGGCGAAAATGATAATGCCGCCCTTGATAATATACTGCCAGTAAGGGTTCACGCCGATATAGGTCAGGCCATAGTTGATCACGGTAAAGATGATCACACCGGTCACCACACCAACAACCGTTCCCACCCCGCCGCTGAACGACACGCCGCCCACCACGCAGGCCGCAATCGCATCCAGCTCGTACATAAAGCCAAGGTTGTTGGTGGCCGAGCCGATACGCCCCGCTTCCAGCATCCCACCAAACGCATAGAAGACGCCTGACAGGGCATAAATCATGATCAGGTTCAGGGCGACATTCACGCCGGACACTTTCGCCGCTTCCGGGTTGCCGCCGATAGCGAAGATATTTTTACCGAAGCGGGTTTTGTTCCACAGGATCCAGACAAAGCCAATCGCAATCAAGGCATAGAAAGTGATGTACGAGAGCTTGAAATCACCCATTTTGATAAAGCCCTGGGTAAAGGTCGAGAATCCGCTATCGAAGCCCGCAATTGGCGAAGCGCCCACGAAGTCGTAATACAGGGAGTTGATGCCGTAAACAATAATCATCGTACCCAGCGTGGTGATAAACGGCGTCACGTTCAGGTAGGCAATGATGATGCCGTTCACCAGGCCAATAAGAGCACCAATAGCGCAGACAATCAGGATAACCAATGGGATAGGCATGGTTTGCATATCGGGGAAGACTTTATTGACGTTTTCCATGGACTGCAAAAGCGTGGCTGCCACCACGGCCGCCAGCCCCACCTGACGACCGGCAGAAAGGTCGGTGCCCTGGGTAACAATCAGCCCGGCCACCCCCAGTGCAATGATAATACGCACGGAAGACTGCGTCAGGATATTACTTAAATTCATCAGACTTAAAAAAGTCGGATCCTGGAAAATAATAATCGCCAGCAGCACCAGCAAAACGACATAAATGCCGCCTTCTTTCAGATAAGTTAGAAAACTTTTCTTATTTAACGCACTCATTTTAACAGCCCCTAAATTATCAAAGGTGCACAGACGCAAGACGTAATATTTCGTTCTGCGTGGTTGTTTTAGTGTCTACAATTCCCGCCACAAGACCATTGCTCATGACCAGAATACGATCTGTAATCCCTAACAACTCCGGCATTTCGGACGAAATAATAATGATCCCTTTCCCTTTTTTGGCAAGCTCGGCAATCAGCTGATAAATTTCGAATTTAGCGCCCACGTCGATACCACGCGTGGGTTCATCCAGCATTAAAATCTCCGGCTGTGTTAACAGCCAGCGCCCAATAATAACCTTCTGTTGATTCCCCCCGGACAGCGAACCAATTGCCGTACGGTGCCCGGGTGTTTTAACGCGCATGGAGTCGATAACCCATTGGGTATCGCTCTTCATCCGGCTGTTATCGAGCAGTCCAACTTTGTTTTTATATTTTTGGATATTAGAGATAAGCGAGTTAAAGCCGATATCCAGATAGGCATAAATCCCCGTTGAACGCCGCTCTTCGGTGACTAATGCAAAGCCGTGGTTGATCGCTTCGTTCGCGGTGTGGTTATTAATTTTTTTGCCGTGCAGCGTAATGGTGCCGGAGGATTTCTCACGGATACCAAATAATGTTTCAACGATGTCAGTACGCTTAGCGCCCACCAGACCTGCAATGCCAAGGATCTCCCCTTTATGCAAATCGAAGGAAACGTCGCGGATCGACGGCTGACGCAGGGACGTCAGATTACGAACTTCCATGATAACTTCACCCGGTACGTTGGATTTATCCGGGAAGCGCTGGTTCAGGGAGCGGCCAACCATCATCGCGATGATTTTATCCATATCCAGCCCTTCAAGCGGCTGGGTGGCAATCCACTGCCCGTCACGCAAAATAGTTATTTCGTCGCACAGCTGGAAGATCTCTTCCATTTTATGGGAGATATAGACAATGCCGCAGCCACGCTCTTTTAATTTACGAATAATTTTAAAAAGGTGGTTAACTTCTTTTTCCGTCAAGGAAGAGGTAGGCTCATCCATTATGACGATTTTGGCATTATAAGAAAAAGCCTTAGCAATTTCGATCATCTGCATTTGTGATACGGAAAGCGTACCCACGCGGGCGCGCGGATCGATATCAATATCCAGCTCATCAAAAATCGCTTTCGTATCGCGGTACATTTTATCCTGATCGACAAATACACCTTTGGTCGGATAACGGCCCAACCACATATTGTCCATCACGGTACGTTGCAAAACCAGGTTCAGCTCCTGGTGCACCATAGAAATACCGTTTTCCAGCGCCTCTTTGGTGCTGGAAAAATTAACTTCTTTTCCCTGGAAAAGAATGCTGCCGGAATCTTTACTGTAGATCCCAAAAAGGCATTTCAGTAACGTTGATTTACCCGCGCCGTTCTCCCCCATTAATGCGTGAATGGAGTGTGGGCGAACGTTTAAATTGACATTATCGAGAGCCTTCACGCCGGGGAATGACTTATTGATGTTGGTCATTTCCAACAAGTATTCAGGCGCTGCTGTCTGATTGCTGACCATAGTTATACCTGGCTGCGATAGTGTTGCTGAGCATCAGATCTGAATCGGGCGCGCCTGCGCACGCCCGTAGCAGTCTGTTTGTCTTATTTACCGACGAACTCCGCCAGGTTGTCTTTATCAACGCCGACGTAAGGCACACGGACGATTTTGTTTTCGATTTTCCAGTTGGTCCCCTCAGCCGCCGCTTTGCCATCGGCCAGATTTTTCGCCAGATCGAAGGTGGCTTTGGCCTGGTTGTTGGCGTCATTCAGCACCGTACCGGCCATCGCGCCAGATTTAACCAGCGCCAGCGCCTCTGGCAGGGCATCCACACCGAACACCAGAATCGAGGATTTGTTATGCGCTTTCAGCGCTTCAACCGCCCCCATGGCCATCGCATCGTTGTTGGCAATGACCACTTCGATTTTGTTCGCGTTCGGGCCGGACAGCCAGGCATCCATCTTATCTTTTGCCTGAGCGGTATCCCACATGGCGGTATCTAACTGCAGCTGCTGGGTTTTCAGCCCTTTGGTGTTCAGCTCTTTGATAACATAGGTCGTACGAGCTTCCGCATCCGGGTGGCCCGGTTCGCCTTTGAGCAACACGAACTGCACCTGACCGTCTTTGTTCAGATCCCAGGCCGGGTTAGCCGCCCAGTGTTTTGCGATCAGGTCGCCCTGAATAATGCCGGATTCTTTAGAGTCGGTGCCGACATAGTAAGCCTTGTCATAGCTGTCCAGCGCTTTGCGGGAAGGTTCTTTATTGAAGAAGACGATGGGAATGTTCTGGCCACGGGCTTTCTCAATGACCGTCCCTGCCGCCGCCGGGTCAACCAGGTTAATCGCCAGCGCCTTCACCCCTTTTGCCAACAGCACGTCAATCTGATCGTTCTGTTTGGACTGGTCGTTCTGGGAGTCGTTCATCAGCAGCTGCACGTCTGGCGCAGCTTTTGCGTCTTTCTCAATGGCTTTACGTACGACGGACATAAAGTTGTCATCGTATTTATAAATGGTCACGCCGATACGAGTATCTGCGGCGTGAGCTGCCGCGCCAAACAGCATGCAGGACATCACAGCGGACAGGGTCAAAACCTTCTTATTCATGGTATCTCCGGTTTTTTTGCAGGGTAGTTCGTGAAATTATTGGCACGGCAGCAATGTTACAAAAACGTTACTGAATGCCGAAAATTATCCTAAAATAATGTCTCTTCCGTGTTCTGTAACGATCCTGAACTGCGTTTTATTGATGGTTTTTGGCTGAATACCGCTGATGAAACCGAATAATCACTGTTACATCGTGTTTCAGCTGATAAAACGCTGACATCATAGACAGCGTAATGTTAATTAACTGTGAATTTACTCACAGATTGAAACCGGTTACATCAAAGTCATGATCAGAGAGTGATCGGCCCCACAGTTTGCTTTGGCGCCACCGAATGACGGCGAACTAAAGTCGGCATAAAACAGTGCGTTGCGTCCCTGTCCAGCGAGCCTGCTGCGCCCTGTAACGCAAGCTCCGTCGCCAGACGAGCCATGGAAACAATGGGATAGCGCACCGTGGTCAGCTGAGGGTCCGTGTAACGGGCAATAGGAATATCATCGAAACCGATAATTGAGACGCGGTGCGGCACCGCAAGACCGTTATCTTTCAAAGCGGTAAGCGCACCAGTGGCCATGCTGTCGTTGTAAGAAAACACCGCACTAAGCTGCAGGTTGCGCCCCAACAGCTCAACCATGGCAGCCTCCCCCCCCTGCATATCCGGCGATCCCACCCCGACCCAGCTTTCAGGCGGGGTAATCCCCTGCTCCGTTAAAGCCCGCAGCCACCCTTCGCGGCGCTGGTCGTTGTCTTCAATGCTGTGGCTGGAAGCCAGATAGCCGATGCGCTGATGCCCCTGATTGAGCAGCATACGCGTCGCCATCACCGCCCCGCTGACGTTATCCAGCGCCACGCAGCGGTGGGCATAGCCGGGGACGATGCGGTTAATCAGCACCATGCCCGGCACGGCTTCAAGAAATTCCGCAAGCTCGGCATCGCTGAGTGCCTTGGCATGCACAATAAGCGCATTGCAGCGCTGGCGAATCAACACCTCGATAGCGTGGCGTTCTTTCTCTTCCTGGTGGTAGCTGTTGCCAACAAGCACATATTTATTGTGCTGCTGGGCGACAAGGTCCACCGCTTTTACCAGCGCGCCAAAGAAGGGATCTGATACGTCCATCACCACCACACCGATAGTGTCGCTGACCTGGGTGGCCAACGCCTGAGCGTTGGCATTGGGGCGATAACCCGTCTGCGAGACGGCGCGCATCACACTTTCGCGGGTTTCAGCGCTAACCAGCGCGCTGTTATTCAGCACGCGGGAAACCGTCGCGACGGAGACGCCAGCGATGCGGGCAACGTCACGAATGGTGAGCATAGTTATTACCAGGCGTTGGAAGAGTCGGTTTCATAGCTGCACCCTGTTTTTGGCAAGGTGGCCATTCTGCGGCGAGTCGGGGGAGACTTTATGAGAAGAAGATCACAGTCATGAAAACGGTTACATACAATTCGTTAACCTTTGTGATGAATATCATTATCTTGTTGACTGCCCGGGCGATACCCCCGCAGCGCGTGCGGTCAATTGACGCCACAGCCACTCCAGCGGCCCCTGACGGAAGTAGCGTAGCCAGAGCACGGAGAAAAGAATGTTAACGGCCCACACCGCAGGCACAATAGCCAGCAGCTGCAGGCGGTCGAATTTCATAAACAGATTAAAGCGGTAGAAAAGCGTGGTGCAGATCAGCGTTTGCAGCAGATAGTTAGTCAGCGCCATGCGTCCCACACAGGTAACAGCGTTCACCAGACGCCGCTTCGACAGCCATGGCCAGTAGCCAAAAGCCAGCGCCGCATAGCCAATAGCCTGGAAAGGCGCACTCAGCTCCCGCGGAGCCTGTAGCAAAAAGGCACACCAGCGAGGATCCCAGCTAAGGTGCCATTGCGCATAAATGCCCGGCAGGTTGATCAGCATTCCCACCGCGATCAACCACACGCCGCTGCGGCGATAATGGTGCAGGCTGTATTGCCCTTTCAGCCAGCCGCTGCGCATCAGCGCCGCGCCGAGCAGCATCATGCCTGCCAGCTGCCAGCCGTATTGCGCCCCTAACGCCAGCAGATTTGAACTGAGCAGATCCGCACGGTTGCCGATGGCTTCGCTGCCGCCGTTAAGCTTCCACCATTGCTCGTACTGAAGGTTAGCGACATCCGGGACCCAGTTGCGATTAGGCGCGTCGCCGGAGATAAACCCAAGCAGCAGCAGGACACCGACACCAGTAAGGTAGAGCAGCACGCCGGTATTAAACAGCTGCCGCGTTTGCGGCGCATCCCGGATCATACGCCAGCACACCAGCCCGACCAGGCCGTAGGCCAGCAGAATATCGCCATCCCACAGTAGCAAAGCGTGTATAAAGCCGAGCAGGACCAGCAGCGTCAGGCGCGACTGGATCCAGCGTTTGCCGCGATGCAACAACATTTGCAGGCCCGCACCGAACAGCAGGGCAAAAAGCGTGAGGAATTTAACCTGCGCAAACAGATCCAGCACCGCCCACGTCCAGGCGTCTCTCACCCCGGGGAACCCCGCCCAGGCGGGATTGATATACGCCGCCTTCGGCAAACCAAAGGCCACGCTATTTAGCAGCAGGATGCCAAGTATGGCGACGCCACGAATGAAATCGAGCGTGACATTTCTCTCCACGTGGTCTTCGCGCTTAAGGATCAGTTATGGCGAACGGCGCGCAGGAATTCCTGGCGTGTATTCTGACTTGATTTAAACAGGCCGCCGAGCGAGGTGGTGGTGGTTGCGCTGGTCGCATCCTGCACGCCGCGGGCTTTCACGCAATAGTGAACCGCATCAATGGAAACCGCGACGTTATTGGTGCCCAGCAGGGTTTGCAGCGCAATCAGGATCTGCTGGGTCAGCCGCTCCTGCACCTGGGGACGCTGGGCAAAAAACTGCACGATACGGTTAATCTTCGACAGGCCAATCACGGTTTCTTTTGGGATATAGGCAACCGTGGCTTTACCGTCGATGGTCACAAAATGGTGCTCACAGGTGCTGGTCAGGGTGATGTCACGCACCGTCACCATTTCATCGACCTTCATTTTATTTTCAATGACGGTGATCTTCGGGAAGTTAGCGTAATCCAGACCGGAGAAAATCTCATCAACATACATCCTGGCGATACGATGCGGCGTTTCCATCAGGCTGTCATCGCTCAGATCAAGATTAAGCAGCTCCATGATTTCCGTCATATGACCGGCAATCTGGCTTTTGCGGGTTTCATTATCCAGTTCGCGTAGCTGTGGGCGCAGCGGTGTTTCCAGGCCACGTGCAACCAAAGCCTCGTGAACCAAAGCGGCTTCTTTACTGAGTGTAGACATGCTTTTTTCTCCGGCAGGTGTAACTTGCCTTTGCCCTACGTGGGGCAAAGTGTGCGTTCATTGTGCGGGAGCGCGCCCGCATAATCCAGTGGTGCGTAGGATAATTATTGAAATCGTCAATACCTTTTCCAGACCAGGCCGCCGCCGACGATCAGTGCGGCCCCGGCGACATACAGTGCAGGCTCCAGTTGATGGGTCAGCAAGGTGGACAAGGACGACAGCGCAGGCCCCACAAGCTGCCCGACGGCATAGCCGGTGGTCAGCAGCCCCGCCAGATAACGCGTGTGCTGAGGAGCCATTTCACGCCCGTATTGCAGCGAAAGCTGCACGGCGCACAGGAAACCACCGCCGACCAGCAACGCACCCAGCACCAACCCCGATATGCCCGGCAGTAAGCCCGAGGCAAACACGCCCAGCGCCTGGAGCCACAGCACCAGTGCCAGGCGCTGATTACTGTGCAGCAGGTGCCGGGAGGCGATGCCTAGCCCGATGCCGATCACCGCCGCGCCGCCAAATATCGGCCAGACAAACTGCGCAAAAGCGCTGTCCGGGAAACGAGCATGGGCCATTTGCGACAGGAAAGTGGCAGGCAGAATATAGCCAAAGCCCGCCAGGCTGTAGCTCCAGACCAGACGCTTAAGCGGGGCGTTAAGCACCAGCGGGTCCGGCGCCGTTTCGGGCCGGTGCAGCTCCCCTTTACGCGGTAAATTACGCACAATCAGCAAGACGAAGAGTAAAGCCAGCAGGCCGTACACCCGCCAGGCCATGCTGGCATCCAGCCCGAGGCTGTGAATCCCTACCGCAAGCAGGCCGCTGATAAAGATCCCCGCGCCCGGCCCGGCAAATACCGCCGCGCTTAAGCCCGGTTTACCCAGGTGGGCGAGCTGCTCGTTGCTCCAGGCGGCCACCAGCACCATCGCCCAGCCGCTTGCCCAGCCCAGCAAAAAGCGAATCACCGCGTGCCAGAGCGCGGTATCAACAACGGCGGAAAGCAAAGTCAGCAGCACTGCGCCCCACACGCCAGCCATCAGACGCAGTTCAACGCGGCGATGCGCGCGCATAGCGTCCCACGCGCCGACCAGGTAGCCCAGGTAATTAATAGCCGCCACCAACCCGGCGCTGGTTAACGTCAGCTGCCCTTCGCTTATCATCAACGGGACCTGGGGCGTAAATGCAAAGCGGCCGATGCCCATGGCGACCACCAACACCAGAAATCCCGTTAACGCGATGCGTGCCGCCACATTCACCCCAATTGTTACAATTTCGTTGTCAGCATGATGCCGCATGACTAGACTGGGGTGAAGTGAAAATTGTTCAACGATCCTGAATATCATTAAGGAAGCGCCCCGATGGAACTCCTCGAAGAACACCGATGTTTTGCAGGCTGGCAGCAGCGCTGGCGCCATGAATCAGCGGTACTTAAGTGCCCGATGACCTTCAGTATTTTTCTCCCTCCCCCGCGTACCACGCCGCCACCCGTGCTGTACTGGCTTTCAGGATTAACCTGCAACGACGAAAACTTCACCACCAAGGCGGGCGCGCAGCGCGTTGCGGCAGAGCTCGGTATTGTCCTGGTCATGCCCGACACCAGCCCACGCGGCGAAGACGTGCCCAACAATGAAAGCTACGATCTGGGCCAGGGCGCAGGCTTCTATCTCAACGCCACCCGGCAGCCATGGGCAGAAAATTTCCGTATGTACGACTACATCTGCGACGAGCTGCCAGCTTTAATCGCCGATAATTTTAGCGTAAGCGATAAAGCCTCCATTTTCGGGCATTCCATGGGCGGTCACGGCGCGCTTAGCATCGCGCTAAAAAATCCGCGCCGTTTCTGCTCGGTTTCCGCCTTCGCCCCCATTGTTAATCCCGCTCGCGTACCCTGGGGGCAAAAGGCCTTTGCTGCCTATCTGGGAAGCGATGAGGCCGAATGGCAAAATTGGGACAGCTGTTGCCTGATGCAGGTCGCCGATGAAGCCGACGCGCTGCCGATGCTTATCGATCAGGGCGACGCGGATCAGTTTCTTGCCGATCAGCTCCAGCCTGCCCAGCTGGCAGAAGTAGCACGGCAAAAAAACTGGCCGTTAACCCTTCGCGTGCAGCCGGGCTACGACCATAGCTATTACTTTATTGCGACCTTTGTCGAAGACCATCTGCGCTTCCACGCGCAGCATCTGGTTTAAATAACTTCAGGCGGGGCTCCCCGCCTTTATTACTTCGTGTTACCGCTTTCAATATTATTTCCTTTCTCCGCCTAACAAAGAAAATGATAATTACTATCATTCGTGTTTACAAAATAATATTTTTTTGTACAATTCCCCCCGGTTCTCCATCGCCTTAAAGACTTTAGCTGACAAATATATACGCACTATTACTGCCGATATAACTGGCTGTGCCGGGTCGTTTCTGATGGAGCCTTTTCTTAACACATGGAGTGGAAATTATGGCTACACCTCGCGTCAAACTCATCGCTGCAATGATTTGTGCAGCTTCAACCCCCTCCGTTGTCCTGGCGGATTCACAAGATACGATGGTCGTTACGGCAACAGGTTTCGAGCAGAAAATACAGAATGCGCCCGCGTCGATTTCTGTCATCAGCAAACAGCAGATCGAAGATAAGGCCTATCGGGACGTGACCGATGCACTCAAAGATATTCCCGGGGTGGTGGTAACCGGCGGCGCCAGCAGCAGCGATATCAGCATCCGCGGCATGTCTTCCCAGTACACGCTGTTTTTAATTGACGGTAAACGCATCAGTACGCGTGGCACCCGCCCTAACAGCGATAATTCCGGCATTGAACAGGGATGGATGCCCCCTCTGGAGTCAATCGAACGTATTGAGGTGATTCGCGGCCCGATGTCCTCCCTGTATGGCTCTGATGCAATGGGCGGCGTCATTAACGTCATTACCAAAAAAACCTCCAATACCCGCGGCTGGTCAGGCTCGCTACATGGCGATGCCACATTCCAGGAAAATAAAGATTCCGGCGACTTATTCCAGACTGATGTCTATGCCTCCGGTCCTTTGATTGAGGGTTTACTGGGCGCCAAAGTGACGGGATTACTTTCGCGTCGGGCAGAAGATAAAATTCTGTATGGCTACAACGAACAAAAAATGCGCAATGGCTCAGTAGCATTCAACCTGACTCCCGATGAGAAAAACGACTTTGACCTCGATATTTCAAGGGAATTACAGGACCGCAACAGCACACCGGGCGAATCACGAGACGCAGGCAGAGACAAAAGCAAGAGCCACTACGAACACACCACCTATGCCCTGACCCACCACGGCTACTATGAAGATTTTAATACCACCAGCTATCTCCAGCAGGAAAAGACCAACAATGGCGGGCGCGATATGGCGTCTTACAACACCATCCTGAATAACCAAAACCAGTTCTTCCTGGGCGACCATACGTTAACCCTTGGCGGGCAATACAAGTATGAAAAACTCAAAGACGGCGGCAACCAGCTTGAAGCGGCACAGGGCCTGAGTAAATTAACTCGCTGGAGCTGGGCGCTGTTTAGCGAAGACGAATGGGCGATGACGGACAGCTTCACGCTGACCGGCGGCCTGCGCATGGATAAAGACGAAAACTACGGCACGCACTGGACACCACGCGGTTACGGCGTCTGGCATCTCGCGGAAAACTGGACGATTAAGGGTGGGGTATCCGCAGGTTACCGCTCACCGGATTTACGCCAGTCTTCGGCCAACTGGGGGCAAATCACCGGAGGAAGCCGCCTGAACGGCATCATTGTCGGTAATGCGGATCTCAAGCCTGAAAAAAGCCTGAGCGAGGAAATTGCGCTGCTGTGGGATAACAACGCCAATCTTAACGCCGGGATAACGCTGTTTAATACTGATTTCAAAGATAAGATTACTGAAGTTCGCCGCTGTAACAGCAGTTCAGACCCGGCGTGTAAGATCGGCAATACGAAATACGATTTCGTCAGCGACAGGGTAAACGTGGATAAAGCCAATATGCGTGGCGTGGAATCCACCTTTGGCTGGAAGATAACCCAGGATCTGAATCTGACCAGCAACTACACCTTTACGCAGTCAGAACAAAAGAGCGGGCGGTTCTCCGGCAAGCCGCTGAACAAGATGCCGAAGCATATGTTCAACTCCACTCTGGACTGGCAGGCCACCTCAGACGTGGGGCTATGGAGCCGTGTAAACCTGCGCGGTAAAACCTCCGAATATCTGAGCAGAACCTCAATGGCGAAGAGCACGCCTTCTTATACGCTGGTTGATGTCGGCCTGCGCTATAACGCGAATAAAGATATGACGGTAACGGCCGGGGTCTATAACGTCTTCGATAAAACGATTGATTACGATACCTACGACACCATTCTGGACGGACGTCGCTACACCGTGGGATTAACCTATAACTTCTGATCGCTAAGCATACGGTGAAAAGAATATCCGGGATCGGTAACCTGCTTCCGGATATTCAAAACCGCATCAACTGACCGCAGTCAATCAGGCCCGAATAATAAGCAGGGCACCTCCTCAGACTCTTTTTTATTCTCCAGGCAACTCCCTTCAATTTTCCCTTTGTGCACAGCACGCTTTCTGGCCCGGATAATCATCTCTTCCGGCTAACCTCAGCGCAGTCATAGCATAAGCTCGCGGCGGCACGCATTCAGGCGACAAACTCTGCGTAGCCAGCAAATCAAACGCAGACGGCTCTTCATTTTCGGGAAACCTGGATAAAAAAAAGGGCGCGATATTCGCGCCCTCTGCCTGAATCAGCTTACTTTTTAAAACTGTTCGGGAAGGTCATCTCGCTGTACTTCACAAAGCGGCTTCCCTTAACGATCTTGTACCCGAACCAGATCGCGAGGAACAGCGGCAGACCGATGTAGGTTGCCGTGACGCCAGCCCAGTCGATGTTATCGGCGAGGAACGCTTCGTAGTTCTGCCCCAGAGTGATAATGAGACACAGCACAAAGGCAAAGATCGGCCCCAGCGGGAAGAAGCCCGACACATACGGCAAATCTTTGATGTCGTAACCCTGCTTCACATAGCCGCGGCGGAAACGATAGTGGCTGATAGCGATGCCCAGCCACGCGATAAAGCCGGTCATCCCCGAGGTGTTAAGCAGCCACAGGTAGACGGTCTGGTTGCCGAACATGGAGGTCAGGAAGCACAGCGCCGCCACCACGGTCGTGGCGTACAGAGCGTTACGCGGTACGCCGCCTTTAGACAGCTTAGCGAAAATACGTGGTGCCTTGCCATCACGTGCAAGGGTGTACAGCATACGTGTTGATGCGTACATACCGGAGTTCCCCGCCGACAGCACCGCCGTCAGGATAACCGCGTTCATTACCGCCGCAGCAGAAAGCAGACCCGCGTGTTCAAAGACCAGCGTGAACGGGCTGACGCCAATATCTTTCACATCGTTGCGCAGCAGGCTTGGATCGGTATAAGGAATAATCAGGCTGATCACCAGAATGGCCAGCACATAGAACAGCAGAATACGCCAGAATACCTGACGCACCGCGCGCGGAATGTTTTTACCCGGATCTTCAGATTCCCCCGCCGCCACGCCAATAAGCTCGGTGCCCTGGAAAGAGAAGCCGACGATCATTGCCACGCCGATCATAGCCGAGAAGCCCCCGGCAAAGGGTGCATCACCTACCGCCCAGTTGCTCCAGCCCGCAGGCTGCGCGCCTTTGAAGATGCCGAAGATCATCATCACACCGACGATGATAAAGATAATGACGGTGGTCACTTTAATTAGCGAGAACCAGTATTCCGCTTCGCCAAAACCTTTTACGGAGATGTAGTTCAGCAGGAACATTATACCGAGGAACAGCGCGCTCCAGATCCAGCCGGGCGTATCCGGGAACCAGTAGTTCATCACCAGCTGGGAAGCCACAAGGTCAACGGCGATGGTGACCGCCCAGTTGTACCAGTAGTTCCAGCCCAGCGCGAAGCCAAAGCCCTCTTCGACATATTGCTGACCGTAGGTCGCAAAGGAGCCGGAAACAGGCATATAGGCGGCAAGTTCGCCCAGGCTGGTCATCAGGAAATAGACCATCAGGCCTATCAGCATATAGGACAACAGCGCGCCGCCCGGGCCCGCCTGAGAAATGGTCGCCCCCGAGGCGACAAACAGCCCCGTACCGATGGAACCGCCGATGGCGATCATCGTCAGGTGGCGCGCTTTCAGCTCACGACGTAAGCCAGGCGCTTGTGTGGTTTTATCTTGAGAAACCATAGAAAATTTCGGTCCATGCAAAAATCGAGGCGAGATTGTAACAAAACCGCCCCGTGGATATAGCAGAAATGCCGGGTTATAAGACACCTTCATGATCGGCGGCGAATTATAAGTAAAGCGCTAATGATCCTTTATCCTCTCTTCCAGGGAGGAGCAGAAGCAACGCCCTCTACTCCTCGCAATAGCGCAAAAAGCGTTGCAAAGCCTTGGAAATATGCTTCTGGCGGTGATGAATGCGGTAGAGCGTGCGCACCAGCCGCGGCAGCGGCACGGCAACTTCAACCAGCGAACCATTTTCGAGCTGCTCCTCAATGACCCGGCGCGACAGGCAGCTGATCCCCAACCCGTGCCGCACCGCGTGCTTGATGGCTTCGGAATTTCCCAGCTCCATTCCCAGATGAAACTGCGGCAGGTGGGAGAGCAGAAGATAGTCAACGATTTCGCGCGTACCTGAGCCTTTCTCGCGCAGTATCCACTGCTGGGCGGCCAGCGACTCAAGCGTGACGGGTCGCGAAAGCAGCGGCGCTGAAGGCGCGGCAAACACCACCAGCTCGTCTTCAAGCCACGGCTCGGTGACCAGCTCCGTCATATGGCTGGGGCCTTCGATAAGACCAATATCCACGCGGAAATCCGCCACGGCGTTAATCACGTCCTGACTGTTGCCCACGCTCATCTCCAGCGGCAGCGACGGAAAATCACGGCGGTAACGGGCAATCATCTCCGGCAGAATATAGTTGCCGATGGTGCTACTGGCATAGACGCGGATAGCGCCTTTATCTTCCCGGAACAGCTGCTCTATTTCGCCTGCCTGCTCCAGCAGCCCGACGACGCGCGGATAAAGCAGACGGCCATGCTCGTTGATGACCAGCCGTTTGCCTACGCGGTCAAACAGCTGTACGCCCAGCTGCCCTTCCAGATCCGACAGCGCCGCGCTGACCGCCGACTGGGAAAGCGCCAGCATCTGCGATGCCTGGGTCGTGGAGCCGCTTTTTAGCACTTCGGCAAACACTTCCAGCTGCCGTAGGGTAATGTGCACGAGGATTCGCCTTATCACTTATTCAGATTGATTATAAATATATAATCAATTTTATTTTTAAACCAGTCGGCCTTACCCTTTAGCCATCACAAAGGAGAAGGTTATGACTGAACTTACTGCCGCCGCTCACCGCCACACCCTGTGGCATTTTGTGCCGGGGCTGGCGCTTTCCGGCGCCATCACCGCGCTGGCATTGTGGATGGGTAATATTCCTGCCGTGGCCGGGTTAGGCCTCGGCGCGCTGACGCTCGCAATCCTGTGCGGAATGGTCATCGGTAATACTCTGTACCCGAAAATCTGGCAGCACTGCGACGGCGGCGTGCTGTTTGCCAAGCAGCATCTGCTGCGCCTGGGTATTATTCTTTATGGCTTCCGCCTGACGTTTACGCAAATTGCTGACGTGGGTGCAAGCGGCCTGGTTATAGATGTTCTTACCTTAACCAGCACTTTTGCCCTTGCCTGCTGGCTGGGACAAAAGGTTTTTGGTCTGGACCAACACACCAGCTGGCTGATTGGTGCAGGCAGCAGTATCTGCGGGGCAGCAGCGATTCTGGCAACCGAGCCCGTCGTAAAAGCCGAAGCCAGCAAAGTCACCGTCGCCGTCGCCACCGTGGTGATCTTCGGGACGCTGGCTATCTTCATTTATCCCATGATCTACCCGTATGTTGCCCACTGGTTCACGCCGGAAGCATTCGGAATTTACACCGGCTCGACCATGCATGAAGTGGCCCAGGTTGTGGCCGCGGGCCACGCCATCAGCCCGGAAACGGAGAACGCCGCCGTCATTGCCAAAATGCTGCGCGTGATGATGCTGGCACCGTTCCTGATTTTCCTGGCCGCGAGAGTCAAGCAGCTTGCGCCGCAGGGTGCGGCTCAGGCCAGCAAAATCACCATCCCATGGTTTGCAGTGCTGTTCGTGGTGGTGGCAATGTTTAACTCCTTCCACCTGCTGCCGGGCTGGCTGGTCAACGCCTTAGTCACCCTGGACACCTTCCTGCTGGCGATGGCGATGGCCGCCCTGGGCTTAACCACGCACATCAGCGCGCTAAAAAAAGCAGGTATGCGTCCGATGCTGATGGCGCTGGTACTGTTTATCTGGCTGATTGTGGGTGGCGCGGCGATTAACCTGGGCGTTCACCACCTGATCGCATAATTAAGCACGGAAATATTCTGTCCGACCCGCTATCATTGTCGGTTTCCCGGTAGCGGGTTTTGACAGGAGATGGAAAGATGAAGTTTATTGGAGCGCACGTTAGCGCCTCGGGCGGGCTGGAAAATGCCGCCATTCGCGCCCACGAACTGGAAGCCACCGCTTTTGCCCTGTTCACGAAAAACCAGCGTCAATGGCGAGCGGCTCCGCTCACCGACGAAGTCATCGGTAACTTTAAACGCGCCTGCGAAAAATACGGCTACGGGCCAGGACAGATCCTGCCCCACGATAGCTACCTGATTAACCTGGGTCACCCGGTTGAAGAAGCGCTGGAAAAATCCCGCGAAGCCTTTATCGACGAGATGCAACGCTGCGAACAGCTTGGGCTGACGCTGCTGAACTTCCATCCCGGCAGCCATCTCAAGCAAATCCCCGAAGAAGAGTGCCTGGCGAAAATTGCCCGCTCCATCAATATTGCGCTGGAACAAACCCAGGGCGTCACCGCCGTGATTGAAAACACCGCGGGCCAGGGCAGCAATCTTGGTTTCCGTTTCGAACATCTGGCGGCGATCATCGACGGCGTGGAAGACAAATCCCGCGTTGGCGTATGCATTGATACCTGTCACGCTTTTGCTGCGGGTTACGACCTGCGCACGGAAGCCGACTGCGAGCACACTTTTAATGAGTTCGAACGCATCGTTGGTTTCCAGTACCTGCGCGGGATGCATCTTAACGATGCGAAAAGTGAATTTGGCAGCCGCGTAGATCGTCATAACAGCCTGGGAGAGGGGAATATCGGCCACACACCTTTTGCCTGGATCATGCGCGATAGCCGCTTCGATGGCATCCCACTTATCCTCGAAACCACCAACCCGGATATCTGGGCGCAAGAGATTGCCTGGCTGAAAGCCCAGCAGCACGAAGAAGCCATTGCGTAATATCCCGGGGCGGGTTAGCAGCTCGCCCGCCGCCAGACAGCTTGTCAGGCATTTTCCCTGAGCAGCTCTTCCAGCCGCTGCAAAGCGCGAAATCCTGCCCGCGCCGTTTCATCCGCCGGGGCCTGCTGGTCATTATCGTTAAAGATTTCCAGCGACCACGGCCCCCGATAACCTTTTTCCATCAGCGTGCGGGCAAAGTCCGCCACCGGTAGCTGCCCTTCGCCCGGGAAACAGCGGTAATGTCTGCTCCATTGCTGCACCTCCAGCTGCTTTAGCGGTGCGTCGGCCAGCTGGACGAAAAATATTTTCTCAAGCGGGATGTCATCCAGATTTAGGCTGTCACCCAGCGCCAGAATATGGAAGCTGTCGAGCACCAGACCCAGCACCGGACTGTCGACCGCTTTCACCCGCTCCCACGCCTGCTGATAGCGATTGATATGCCTGCCCCACGCCAGCGCCTCAAAACCAATCTTCACCTCATGACGCTGCGCCAGCTCCGCTATTCTGCCCAGGTCTTCAACCTGTTTTTCTTGTATTGCCAGGCTGTGCTCATCCACATTGCTGCACAGCAGAAGCTGTTCACAGCCGAGCTGGTTCATTGTGTCGAACGTATGACGGACCTGCTCGAGATTTTCCATTACGCGCTCATCAGGCATCCCCTCAAAGTTTCGGAAGGGCTGATAAAGCACAACGCGCAGGCCGAGGCTGCGGATAAGCCTGGCGATCTTGCTGATGCTTTCGCCGCAGTCCTGTAAATCTGGTTCAAATATTTCGATATTTTTAAAGCCCGCTTCGGCAATGGCATGAAGCTTGTCCGGTAACGAACCGGCCAGACTGACGGTGGCAATTGAACGCTGCATAAATCCTCGATAGCGAGTAAATCAGACTTCAAGTTTTGAACCGAATGGTTCATAACGCAACATTCAGCAAAGACGGGGATGTAAGGGGAGCTTTCCAGGGCTGGAAAGTAAAACGCCCCCGATTTGCACCGGAGGCGTAGGCGTTGCCGGAAAAAATCAGCAATCAGGCAGTTTTAGCTGCCAGCTCCGCTTCCGGACGCTTCAGAAAGGCGTAGGACAGCCCGGCGATCAGCGTTCCTGCCACAATCGCAATCAGGTAACCCAACACCGGCGTGATAGCGCCAGGGATCAGCAGAACGAACAGCCCACCGTGCGGGGCCATCAGTTTTGCGCCCACCGCCATGGAGATGGCGCCCGTTACCGCACCACCGACGATACAGCAAGGCAGAACGCGCATCGGGTCTCGGGCGGCGAACGGAATCGCCCCTTCGGTGATAAAGCACAGGCCGAGCACCAGCGCCGCTTTACCACCTTCCTGCTGCGCTTTGTCGAATTTACGACGCGCCAACAGGGTTGCCAGGCCAAGCGCCAGCGGTGGCACCATACCTGCCGCCATAATCGCCGCCATCGGTGCGTAGGTTTGCGTACTCAGCAGGCCGACGCCGAAAGCATAAGCCGCTTTGTTCACCGGGCCACCCATATCGGTACACATCATGCCGCCGAGGATTGCGCCCAGCAGAACCGCGTTCGCCGTCCCCAGGGTTTGCAGCCAGTGGGTCAGCCCTTCCAGAATGCCCGCAACAGGTTTACCGATCAGGTAGATCATCGCCAGCCCCACGACCAGGCTTGAGATCAACGGAATGATCAGAATCGGCTTCAGCGCTTCCATACTCTGCGGCAGCTTCAGCTTAGTGCTGATGGCCTTCGCCACATACCCGGCGAGGAAGCCCGCGATGATCCCGCCGATAAACCCGGAGCCGGTGCTCACGGCCAGCATACCGCCGATAAGACCCGGCGTCAGGCCCGGGCGGTCAGCGATAGAGAAAGCAATATATCCCGCCAGCACCGGTACCATCAGCGCAAAGGCTGAGCCACCGCCGATTTGCATCAGCGCGGCCGCAAGCGTGCCCGGCTCTTTAAATGCCTCAATACCAAACGCGAAGGAAAGCGCGATACACAGACCGCCCGCCACAACCATCGGCAGCATGTAAGAAACGCCGGTTAACAGGTGACGATAGGCCCCGGCGCTTTCTTTTTTACCTTCTTTCACGGTCGCTGTGCTCTGCCCTGCCGCTTCGTAAGGTTTCGCTTCAGCAACAGCTTTATCCAGTTCCTGCGCCGTTTTCTTCAGCGCAAGCCCCGTTGAGGTGCGATACATCGGCTTACCGGCAAACTTCGCCAGATCGACTTCGATGTCTGCCGCGACGATAACCAGATCCGCTTCGGCGACTTCTTCAGGCGTGATGGCATTACCAGCGCCTACGGAACCACGTGTTTCAACCTTTACCCACCAGCCGCGTTTTTTTGCTTCGGTTTCGATGGCTTCGGCCGCCATAAAGGTGTGCGCCACGCCCGTTGGGCAAGCGGTAACAGCAACCACACGTTTTGGCCCTTTGGCGGCGCCAGCCGGTACCGCAGCCGCAACGGGTGCAGTGTACGGTTTAGCTTTCGCCTTTGCTTCACTCAGAAACAGTTCCGGATGAAGGACCGCACGGTCAATATCGCCGAGAAAAACATGTTTGCCGTTCAGCGCGCTATCCGCCGGAATAGCAGTGCCTACAACGATAGCCAGTTCAGCCTCGTTCGGGTTGTCGATAAGAGCCAGATGCGCTTTTTGAGCCGCAGAGCCGAGCAGGGTCTTCGCGAGGTAAGCCCGCGCCTGACCGAGCGTAGGGTCGATAATCAGCAGCGTTTTCATTATTCCTCTCCTGAATCAGTTAAACGGTTTCAGATCGACACGGGCCATCATGGCGGCCAGCTGCGTACGATCGGTGATACCCACGTTGCTCTGGCTTACCGCCAGCGCCGCTACGGCCGTTGCAAGACGCAAGGTATGTTCGCTGGACTCGCGCATCAGCAAACCATAAATCAGACCGCCTACCATGGAATCGCCCGCACCAACGGTGCTGACCACTTCACAGGCTGGCGGTTTGGCGATCCACTCCCCGGAGGCGTTCACCCACAGCGCGCCTTCCGCACCAAGGGAAATCACGACGTGCGCGATACCCTGCTCGCGCAGCGCATGGGCGGCTTCAATCACATCTTTCATTTCCGGCAGCTTGCGACCGGCCCAGATTTCCAGCTCGCGGCGGTTAGGTTTAACCAGCCACGGCGCAGCTTTCAGACCGGCCACCAGCGCTTCACGGCTGCTGTCGAAAATAATGCACGGACACTGGCTGCGCAGACGCGTCATCCAGTCGGTAAAGGCTTCCGACGTGACGCCCGCAGGCAGGCTGCCGCTAACGCAGACCATATCGAACTGTCCAAGCCAGCTTAAGGAGTCGGCCACAAAGCGTTCCCAGTCCGCCGGGGTCACTTCAAACCCGGAGAAGTTCAGATCCGTCACCTCCCCGTCTTTCTCAGTCAGCTTGACGTTGATGCGGGTACGGCCCTGCACAACCTGGAAACGGTTAGCAATGCCCAGCTCGCTGAACAGCTGCTGGAAACCATCCTGGTTGTCTTTGCCCAGGAAGCCGCCAACGGTGACGTCGATGCCCAGGTCTTTGAGCACCTTTGCCACGTTGATACCTTTACCCGCGGCATGCAGGCCGGTGGTCCGCACAAGGTTCACTTCACCGCGTTCGATTTCCGGGGTATATCCCACCAGGTCATAGGCTGGATTGAGCGTAATAGTTGCAACGCGCCTGCTCATGCTGCCCCCTCGCCTAGCCCTGCGGCAATGGCTTCGCCAATAGCGTCAAGCGCCTGTTGTGCATCATCCCCCTGGGCGGTAAAGCGCAGGCGGTGTCCTTTTTTCACGCCCAGCGCAACCACTTTCATCAGGCTACGCCCGTTAGCGGGTTTGCCGGAGCCATCGAGGTTGGTCACGGTTATCTCACTGGTAAATTGTTTGATGGTGTTCACCAGCACGGTACCCGGACGGGCGTGCAGGCCATGTTCATTACGGATGGTGAACTCTTGCGTCAGCAGATTTTCAGCTGGCTGCTCATCGCTGGTCAGCAGCGTCAGCAAAGCTGGCGCGTCAGCCTTCAGCAACACTTCGGCTTTGTTATTAATCAGCATATCGCTCAGACGATTAAGCACCTGTAAAGGCTGTTCATCGGTCACGGCAACCGTTATCAGCAGAGCAACAGGTTCACCTTCTGACTCAAAAACGGCAGCAGGACGGCTGATAGCCACCGCGCTGGCGAGGTTGCCTTCGGTACTGTCGTTCAGCCAGATGCCCTGGCCCAGGTACAGCGGCTTAGCGGAAACGACCTGGCTGACAAAGGAGGCCTCTGCCGCACCGGCCTGTTTAAGGCGGCCCGCATTTAACGCCTGCAGCGTCATCAGATCAGTCGCGCCGACGTCCAGCGCCAGCAGCGAGTTATCAAACAGCAAAGCTGAACTCTGCTTCTCCCCCATCAGCAGGGCACGCAGTTCTTCTGCGGTAGTGGCGGTTTTCAGCTGTTGGGCAACGGCATCATCGCTCAGTACATGCGTCAGCTGACGCAGCAGACCAAGGTGCTCGTCAGAGCTGGCCGCTATGCCGATAGCTACATAGGCTTTCTGGCCTTCAGCCCACTCAACGCCCTGCGGGAACTGGTAAACCTGAACGCCGGTTTTCAGCACCAGATCGCGGGTATCGGTCGTACCGTGCGGAATCGCGATGCCGTTACCGAGATAAGTTGCCGTTTGCTGCTCGCGGGCCAGCATCCCTGCCACATATCCTTCGCTGACGTTGCCTGCCTGGGTAAGCGCAACGGCAACCTGACGGATGGCCTCTTCTTTATTCCCGGCGCTTTGCCCCGGGTGGATATCCTGTACAGATAACTGAAACATGGTTCCCTCTCCTGCTGAATTGAAACGATTCAGCTTGTTTGAGAAAAAAAGCGCCACCTTACTCCGTGTTAACAAGCAGACGACGCTGAAACGTTTCAATGAGTGTGTGATTTTCCCGCAAACCAGGCAAGGATTGTTGTCATTCCGTTGCCAGAATTTTGAGGTTACGCACATTTTGCCGTGAGCCGGTGCAGAAATGCTGAATATTGTCGGCAAATAAACTTCGCGTCAGCAAGCTTCAGCCTGCGCGGATAAAATCAGAACAGCGTTTTGACTTTTCGTGTCCCCTTTGATTTGACCAACTGTTTATTTAAGGGTAATCCGCGTAAACTCCGCACGTTGCCTATTAACTGACCCTGACCCCATGCAAAATCCTCCTGCTGCCGCGGCCCGAAAACCTCTCGATCTGACGTCCACCGCCTTCTTGATTGTAGCGTTTTTAACCGGCATTGCTGGCGCCTTACAAACGCCGACGCTTAGCCTGTTTTTAACCGAGGAGGTCCACGTTCGTCCGGCGATGGTGGGCTTCTTCTTTACCGGCAGCGCCGTAATTGGCATTCTGGTCAGCCAGTTTCTGGCCGGACGTTCTGACCGCAAAGGCGACCGTAAAGCGCTGATTTTTGTCTGCTGCCTGCTCGGCGCGCTGGCCTGCGTGCTGTTCGCCTGGAACCGTAACTACTTTGTTTTGCTGTTTGTGGGGGTATTTCTGAGTAGCTTTGGCTCAACGGCCAACCCGCAGATGTTCGCCCTGGCCCGTGAACACGCGGACCGCACCGGACGTGAAGCCGCCATGTTCAGCTCCATTCTGCGCGCCCAGGTGTCACTGGCCTGGGTTATCGGCCCGCCCATCGCCTACGCGCTGGCCCTGGGTTTTGGCTTTACCGCCATGTACCTTAGCGCAGCCTTTGCTTTTGTGCTTTGTGGCCTGATGGTCTGGCTCTTTCTGCCTTCCATGCGCAAAGAGCCGGTTAGCGCAACCAGCAAGCTTGAGGCGCCTCGTCACAACCGCCGTGACGCGCTGCTGCTGTTTGTCGCCTGTACCATGATGTGGGGTTGCAACAGCCTGTACATCATCAATATGCCGCTCTATATCATTCATGAACTGCATCTGCCGGAGAAGCTGGCGGGCGTGATGATGGGCACCGCAGCCGGGCTGGAAATTCCTACTATGCTGATTGCGGGCTACTACGCTAAACGTTTTGGTAAACGTTTCCTGATGCGCATTGCGGTCGCGGCGGGGCTGCTGTTTTATATCGGCATGTTGACGCTGCACAACGAGATGCTGCTGCTGGCTTTGCAGCTGCTCAACGCCATTTTTATCGGCATTCTGGCAGGTATCGGAATGCTCTATTTTCAGGATTTGATGCCGGGTCAGGCGGGAGCCGCAACCACGCTGTATAGCAATACGACGCGTGTGGGTTGGATTATCGCCGGTTCGCTGGCGGGCGTGGTGGCTGAGTTCTGGAATTACCACAGGGTATTCTTTATCGCGCTGGGGATGATTGCAATTACCGCCTGGTGCATGACGCGAATAAAAGACGTTTAAGGGGCGGTAGCAGCCTCGAGATAAATAAGGTACGCCATCGCCTCCCCACGCGCGGTGCCACACATTTCCCGAGAGGGCTGTAACCCGGCGCAAACCGCAGGACGCAGCGGAGAAAGGAAGAGCTTGCAGAGGTTCCGCTCATCAAGCTGCACGCAAGGCGTGTTAGCAGGCTTACCATTGGGCATCCCGGGTATTGGGCTTGATACAGAAGGGGCGGTACAGCAGGCTCCGCAGTCAGGACGACAGTCCATCAGCAATTCTCCGGTGGGCTGGCAAGTGAACGAACTGTATCAGTCCCGCCCGGGCTTTACTATGCTCATTTATACTTTGTCGCAAAGCTTGTTGCCCGGGCGATGAAATCCGCTTGCCTGGAATGCACCTCGCGAGTAATTTGTCGCAATATTTTCGCTCCTCAATTTTTACAGGACTCATTGATGGCAAGAGCTAACGAAATCAAAAAAGGCATGGTACTGAACTACAACGGCAAACTGCTGATTGTGAAAGATATAGATATTCAGGCTCCCAGCGCGCGCGGCGCGGCTACCCTTTACAAGATGCGCTTTTCTGATGTCCGCACCGGGCAGAAAGTGGAAGAGCGTTTCAAGGGCGACGATATTGTCGATACCATTACCCTGACTCGCCGTTTCGTTGACTTCTCTTATATCGACGGCAACGAATACGTGTTTATGGATAAAGAAGATTACACCCCGTATATCTTCACCAAAGATCAGATTGAAGAAGAACTGCAGTTTATGCCTGAAGGCGGTATGCCGGATATGCAGGTGCTGACCTGGGATGGCCAGCTGCTGGCGCTGGAACTGCCGCAGACTGTCGATCTGGAAATCGTTGAGACGGCACCGGGCATCAAAGGTGCGTCAGCAAGCTCCCGTACCAAGCCTGCCACCCTCTCTACCGGCCTGGTGATTCAGGTGCCGGAATATATGGTGAGCGGGGAGAAAATCCGCATTCATATCGCCGAGAAGCGTTCTATGGGCCGCGCAGACTAAAAAACATTCCCCCGCTCATGCATGAGCGGGGGAATAATGACACTCCTTACGGAGCATCCGGCGTCAAAAATCTACGCCCGCCAGCGGGACATCAGGCCTGATTATTTCCACCGCTTCCAACTTCTAAAGCATTGCGGAAAAAGTGCTGGTCTGTATCACCTACGGGCAGGCATAGCGGTAATCTTTCTCAACTCGTCGAGGTGTCAGTAGATCACATTACGCTATGCCTGCCTCGTTTATCCATATCACCCTGCAGAACCGTGCCCTGTGCCAGCTGAAGCAGCTTTAGACCGTGCCCAAAATCTACCGAAAACCAATCGCATTGGCTTCCTCTTTAAAAGCATTTTTAAGAGCCGTTTTCAGGTGAGGAACATCAGGACTTATTTTCGCCAGCAGCTTAGCCACTTTCTTTTTCGGGAACCCGGTAGCCGTGAGAATCTCCATAAAAGCCTGGAAAGTCTTGTCATCCCAGCATTTGAAAGCTTTAGCCTGACCTGTAGCGGCATCTATCAGCAGTGAAACCATGTCATCTTGCCGGAACTGGGCAGCCCCGAGAAGCCGACCATAAGCCCGAATGGCATCTGCATGACGTTCCGCGATAGCCTCCCCCAAGCCGTTACTGTTACCACTCGTGAATTGTGCATTTGCTTTCAGCAGTTCAGTCTCTTCAGCAGCCTTTAGCCCTGCAGTCTTTGCAATTTTGATAAGTTCCCCAAAAGCCTCAATGGCACCTGCATGACCGTTTTTCAATGCAAAGTACAAACCCGAAATAACAGGACCTGTATAATCAGGCTTTGCCGTTAACACCCCGGCCAGCTTCTCTGGCGGAAGTCTGATTTCCTTGAGAAGCACAGCAAAACCCCGGATAGCCTCTGCATTACCGTCCTGGAGAGCCTGAGACAGTAAGGGGTCACCCATAAAATTTTTTGCCGCCAGCACTTCAGCCAGTTGCTCTGACGAGAGTCCGCTTTCATTGAGAAGTAAAGCAAAAGCCTGGATAGCGTCTTTATGGCCATTATCTAGAGCCATCTGCAGGCCGGGGATATCATCACCATTTTTTGCCGCCAGCAGCTTAGCCATCGTCTCTGCCGGGAGCCCGGCTGCCTTGAGAAACTCACCATAAGCCCGGATGAGCCTGGCATCACCGTCCTGGAGAGCCTGAGACAGTAAAGGAATACCGTCATTATTCTTTAGCGCCATATTCCCAGCCACTGTCTCTGCCGGGAACCCGCCGGTCTTGAGAAGCTCCGCATAAACCCGGAAGGCATTTACATCACCCTTCTGCAGAGCTATGCGCAGACCGGGTAAACCGTCCGCACTCTTTTGCAACAGCAACTGAGTCCATGCATTTAGCTGCAGCCCGCCTGCCTTGAGAAACTCATCATAAGCCCGGATGGCACGTGCATGGCCGTTCCAGAAAGCCTGAAACAGAGCCCCTCTGCAATTTGCTACCAGCCCGGCCATTGCCTCTGCCGGGAGTCCGGCTTCCCGGATACTCTGGCAGTAAACCCGGATAGCATGAGCATGACCATCCTGCAGAACCCTATGCAAGCCAGGCATCCCATCATTACGTTTTGCCGCCAGCAGCTCAGCCACGACCTCTTTCGGGAGCCCAGCCTCCTGAACACGCTGACAGTAAACCCGGACAGCATCAGCATGACCATCCTGCAGAGCCAAATGCAAGCCAGGCATCCCATCATTACGTTTTGCCGCCAGCAGCTCAGCCACGACCTCTTTCGGGAGCCCAGCCTCCTGAACACGCTGACAGTAAACCTCGACAGCATCAGCATGACCATTCTGTAGAGCCATATGCAAGCCCGGAACCCCATCATTACGTTTTGCCGCCAGCAGCTCAGCCACGACCT